>CAZJPN010000049.1:0-29523 GCA_964547905.1 uncultured Pseudomonadota bacterium
TTATTGTGGAGCGGGGTATACACGATATCTATGGAACGGTTGTTTGCTATGCAGTCCGATATTGTTTTGAAATACTCATCAAGCAACTCTGTATTTATGGCCACGGGCGTTTTTATAACCAGCGGGACAGTATCCGAAGGCAGCTTTCGTATGTTTGCTATATCTGCAACAAAATCCTGAAAGGATTTTTTGAAATACCCTCCGAGGTTGGATGCGGTCTCTCCCGTTATAAGGAGCATCAGCAGTTCGTCGTCCGTTAGAAAAACCTTTTTTATCCGGTCACCATTGACAAATTTATAGCCATTTTTGTCTTTATCGAATTCGACAGGATCTATCATATTTATAATCTCAATGTATCTGTAGATCGTGCGCTTCGAAGTTTCGCATCGCTCTGCAAGTGAATCGACGGAAGGGAATTTGTTTTGGGCAATAAGCGTATACATGGTAAGAAGATTTATGACCTTGCCCGATATACCGGCAGGCTTACCCGCGCTCTTTTTGAGTTTTGCAAATTTTAATGCGGTCTTATTGACCATAAGAGTTCCTCAAAGCATAACACATTTCTGAATTAAAATCGTATTCCATGTGATGGCTCTTTTTTTAGCTATCATAAGGCTGTGCCAACAGTATGTCAGTGTGATTTTTAGGCACCGGGTCACGGACAGCCGGATGGATCAGAACAATTTATGAGTTGCCACTACTGCTTTGTAAGTCAATTCTCTTTTGGGTCAGATTATGAAGGGGCGTCCCGCCGCAGGCGGGACGCCCCAATTCTACAATCGGCTTTTGTTGCTTACACGCCTTCTTTGCCGACAATTGCTATACTGACAACGTTCATGAATGGAAATCCTCCAAGGTTATGTGTCAGGCCAAGTTTTGGCTCTTTGAGCTGCCGCTGATCCGCCCTTCCATGAAGCTGCAGATACATTTCATAAAGCATACGAAGCCCCGATGCTCCTATCGGATGTCCGAAACATTTCAAACCGCCGTCCACCTGTGTAGGAATACCTCCGCCTCTCAGGTCGAAAAATCCATCCAGTACATCTTTGGGCGCTCCGCCTCTGGGAGATATACCGAGGTCCTCATAGGTAATAAGCTCTGTGATAGAAAAACAATCATGCAGTTCCATCATGCTGAGCTCTTTCCTCGGGTCTTTGATACCTGCCTCTTTGTAGGCAACAGCACTCGCCTTTGTGGTGCTTACAAAGTAGGTGCTGTCCCATTCATTGAACTGCATCTCCTCTCCGTTGCTGAGTGCCAGCTGCAACGCCTTCACGGTAACAAGGTCCTTTTTACCGAGTTTTCTCGCAATCTCCGGTGTTGTAACAATGGCAGCAGCAGCCCCGTCGCTCACACCGCAGCAGTCATACAGCCCGAGCGGATGTGCTACCATGGGGGAGGATATGGCTTGGTCCTCGGTTATAGGCGCACGCAAGTGTGCTTTTGGATTCAGCGCGCCGTTCGCATGGCTTTTTACGGAAACGTGTGCAAGAACGCGTTTTAAATCATCGATAGAATACTTGTACTTGGCAGCGTATGCCGTTGCGAGCTGGGCAAAAGCACCGGGTGCTGTCAGATTCGGCATCCATAGCCAGTTCAACGAGCCGCTGTTGGAACCCGAGTTCGGCAGACCTCCGTATCCGATATCCTTTAACTTCTCCACGCCAAGTGCAAGTGCAATGTCATAGGCACCTGAAGCAACCGCGTAGACAGCTCCCCGGAAAGCCTCGGTTCCGCTTGCGCAGAAGTTTTCCACCCTTGTTGCGGGGATGTTCGGCAGTCTCAGTGTCATGGACAGCGGGAGTGCGCTTTTACCGATATGTATTTCTTCGAAACAATCACTCAGCCATGCGGCCTGGATCTGGTTCTTCTCTATACCGGCATCCGCAATGGCCTCTTCAAAAGCCTCCACCATAAGATCTTCAGCCCCGGCATCCCATCGCTCGCCGAACTTTGTACATCCCATTCCTATTATCGCTACTTTATCTTTAATGCCTGTTGACATGTTTTTTCTCCTTTAAACTATTTTAGGGTTGCTTTCCAGAAATAACCCGTAAAACCGCGCTCTTTATCATAGTACTTCTTCCTGAAGGACATCTTCATTGTCTGGCCGACCTGAATGTTCTCGAGATCGCAGTCCGTAAAATCAAGCAGCGTTCTTCCGCCGCCGTCAAATTGCACCATACCATATATAACTGGAGGCTCTGCAGCCACTGCAAGGTAGTCCCCTGTAAAGGACATGACCTTTGCCTCCTTATCCGAAAACTCATAATCCTCCTGCGTATGGAACGCATTGCACTTTGGATTTACACAGACGTTTGTTTTCGGGTATTGCACGGTACCGCATTTTTTACATTTTCCGCCTACGAAGCCGAGTATCATTTTCCTGTTGCGCCACAGTGTTGTCAGTGCGGTTTGCATTGCAGCTTCCGCCCGTATACCGGTTTCAGCATTGATAAGTTCATTGAACTTCAAAAACTTTGCGTAACTCGCCTCTTCTTTTCTGTTTGCAAGCGAGCCTTTAATGCCTATTCTTGGAGTCAACTTTTTTATATTCTCCGTTACTTCAAACAGGAGTGCGTCACTGCCCTGTCCAAAGCTTGCAACAACGATTTTGTCTCCGGGTTTTGACTGTTCAATGGCGGCAGTAAGCATTAGAAGTGGATGTGCTGAACCTGTTTCACCGGTAACCTCATGCATATTATCGATAATCTGCTCCTTTGAGGCGCCTATCTTTTTGGCTATGCCCTTATGTTCTCTTGAGATAAAACATGGATAAACAACCTTTGAAATATCCTTGATCGACAGCCCGTACTTCTTAAAAAGCCCGTTTATCGATTGCGGGATGATCTTTGCGTAACCTTCATCCCTGATCCACCTTTCTTCCCATGTATAATCGAATACCTGCGATTCACCTCTATAGTGGTCTACAAAATCAATGGACAGGGAGAACGAACCCTTGTACTCTGCTATAACATTGTCGCCGCCCAGAAGGAGGGATGCCGAACCATCTCCGAACCACATCTCATAAAAACTTGCGGATTTTGTTTTCCTGTGGTCCGAAGCAACTACAAGAACATTCTTTTTTTCACCGCTCTTTAAAGATTCCATTGCGGAAATCAACGCTGTGGTTGAGGATTTTAAAGAAGATGTGAAATCCGCAGTAACGATATCCTCTCTTAGATTGAGTGCTGCTGCAACAATGCCAGCATTTTGGCGGTCTGCAAATGACGGGGTTGTTGTCGCAAGCAGCACGCTGTCGATCTTCGATTTGTCAAATCCCGAGATGCAGTCTCTGGCCGATGCAACTGCCATTGTAAGACTGTCCTCGTCCCAATTGCACATAGAGCGCTCTCCATTGGCAACCATCATCAACGCCGGTATATACCATCCCATCTCTTGAATCACCGACATTCTGTTCAACCTGCGTCTGGGTATGTAATCGCCGTAAGATACTATACCAACCATCGTCTGTCTCCTTTTTATTAAGTACTTTGCAAATTTTTTTGCATTTTATATATTGAAGCGTTGTTTGATTAGAATGTCAAACATTTAAAAAAATTTTGTGCTTCAAAAATGGTATTAGTTGACATTGAAATATATGGATGTATATTGTATACAATAAAAATTGAAAGGAGAAAACATATGAGTAAACTCAAGGATAAATTAGCAAAGTTGATTCCATCATGGAGAGAAGACGTAACCAAACTTACAAAAGAACACGGAAAGGTAAAGTTCGATGAGGTTATTATAGATCAGGTTACCGGAGGTATGAGGGATATTAAATCGATGGTCTGTGAAACATCTTATCTTGATCCACAGGAAGGTATTCGTTTTCGCAATTATACAATACCCGAGGTACGTGAAAAACTGCCGAAACCGGATGCCAGCAGCGAAGCCTATCCTACAGGCCTGTGGTATCTACTGTTAACAGGTGATATACCAACAAAAGATGATGTCATGGATATAGAGAATGAATTCAAAGCAAGGGCAACAGTACCGCAGTACGTTTTCGACGTTATCAGGGCAATGCCTGTCGATACCCATCCAATGACTCAGTTTTCAACTGCAGTACTGGTTCTGCAGAGAGAATCTCTTTTTGCAACAAGATACAGTAAGGGTATGAAAAAAACAGAGTACTGGGATCCCATGCTTGAAGACTCAATGAATCTGCTGGCAAAGCTGCCTGCAATAGCTGCCTACATATATAGACATACCTACAAGGATGATACTTTTATAAAAGCTGATCCTTCTCTGGACTGGGGGGCGAACTTTGCTCACATGATGGGTGTTGATAATCCGGAGTACAAAAACCTTATGAGATTATATCTGATACTCCACAGCGATCACGAGAGCGGCAATGTCAGTGCACATACAGGCCACTTAATTGCAACAGCCCTTTCTGATATCTATTATTCAATATCCGGAGCAATGGATGGCCTTGCAGGCCCGCTCCACGGACTTGCAAATCAGGAATGTCTGAAATGGATTGTAGATCTTATGAAGCTTTACAATGGAGTACCTACAAAAGAGCAGATTGAGAAATTCGCAAACGACACGCTCAGCAGCGGCAAGGTCATTCCTGGATATGGTCATGCAGTATTAAGAAAAACAGATCCGAGATACACGGCTCAGCGTGAGTTTGCTCTAAAATATTTACCCGAGGACCCCATATTCAAGACCGTGAGCAATGTGTTTGAAGTAGTTCCAAACGTATTATTAAAAGCCGGTAAAGCAAAGAATCCATGGCCAAACGTAGATGCACACTCAGGTGCTTTACAGCAGCATTACGGAGTAACAGAAGAAGATTTCTATACAGTGCTTTTCGGTGTTTCCAGAGCAATGGGCATCACAGCCCAGATCGTATGGGACAGGGCAGTAGGTGCACCGCTCGAAAGGCCGAAATCCGTCACCGTTCAGATGCTCAAAGACGCGGCAGCGGCAGCAAGCAAATAAAACAATTTAATCTTAAAAAAGGGCAGCCCTCTGAGGCTGCCCTTTTTATCAGACTGTGTCACAATCACCTTTTTTGTCACCCTGATTTAATTTCAGGGTCTCATAATCTCTTGATTTTATTAGATGCTGAAACGGGCCTGCCCTGATGAATATCAGGGTTCAGCATGACATTTTACCTATTATGACACAGGCTCTATAGCATGGTGGTTATGACGAAGCAATCTACAGGTATACAGAGGGATTGCTTCATCCGTCAGAGGCGGATTCGCAATGACGCAGGTATGGACAAGTTTTGCAAATGCATTTTCGGGTTAACCTTTAATCACGCCCAGTGGGCGTAGTTTTGCAACCTTCCTTGCAAGCCCGGCACCTTCCACGATATCAACCACATTCGCCACATCCTTATAAGCCTCGGGTATCTCCTCATTGATCGTAGCCATTGTTGCGCCCCTTACAATAATGCCCTTTTCTCTAAGTTCTTTTAATACCTGCCTGCCCTTCGAAGAACGTACTGCCTGTCCCCTGCTCATAAGCCTGCCTGCACCGTGACACACGGTACCAAAGGTTTCTTTTATGGTTCGTTCTGTTCCTACGAGAACATAAGAATATCTGCCCATATCTCCGGGGATAAGCACCGGCTGTCCAGTTTTTATGTATGCCACGGGTATTCCGGTATGTCCGGCTGGGAATGCGCGGGTTGCCCCCTTCCTATGAACAATAACCATTCTTTGCTTACCGTTGATCGTATATATTTCTTCTTTGGCGATATTATGGGCAACATCATAAACTATATGCATGCCGAGCTTATCTGCCTTTTCACCAATGATCTGCTCAAACGATTCCCTGACCCAATGGGTGATCAATTGCCTGTTTGCAAATGCAAAATTCGCCGCTGCGTTCATTGCACTAAAGTACTGCTGGCCTTCCTTTGATTGAAAATATGCCCAAACAAGCTGCCTGTCCGGTAAGACGATTTTTTGTTTGTATGCATAGCTTTGCAGTGTTTTTATGTAATCATCGCATATCTGATAGCCGAAACCTCGTGAGCCTGTATGAATAAGCACGGATATATTGTTTTTGATGAGGCCAAAAACATTTGCTACGATTTGATCGTAGATCTCTTCTACAAACCCAATTTCTACGAAATGGTTTCCAGAGCCAAGCGTTCCAAGCTGATCGTGCCCGCGTTCCCTTGCCCGCTGGCTTACATTATCGGGGTTTGCACCGGATATTGTGCCATTTTCTTCAATGCGATGTATATCTTCAGGAAAGCCGTATCCTTTTGAAATGATCTCTTTAACCCCGTTGAAAGCTATACTGTCGAGATCCGTCTTTGAAAACCGTATGTCTTTTCTGTGAGAGCCAACGCCGGATGGGATATTTTCAAATAAGCTGTTAACAAGCCTTTCTATTATCGAGTCTTTTGTCTTGAATTTTGAATCTTGAGTCTTGAAGATTGAATTTTTCGGTATATCCGTTCTTATCAGCCTTACGCCGCAGTTGATGTCGTAACCAACACCACCCGGAGAAATAATACCATCCGTACTGTCAAAGGCAGCAACTCCGCCAATGGGGAAGCCATAACCTGCGTGTATATCGGGCATTGCAATGGATGCATTTATAATACCCGGAAGCATGGCGACATTACAAACCTGCCTTAAAGACTCGTCGTGCAACAGGGTAGAGATCATTTTCTCGTCGGCATACACAATACCAGGTGCGTTCATACCAGGTTCCTGCTGTATCTGCCATTTGAATTCGTCTATCTTTTTCAGTTTAATGTCACCCATATTGATACCGCAAACCAAAAATTACAATCTCATATATCAACCACAAACCGCACGATATATTTACCACGAGTTTTTTCTATATGAATATCGTGATACGTAACAGCTTTGATTTCTCTTTTTGGGGTATGCTCTTTTGGGTTAAACCTATTAAAGGCTACCTTTGCCTTAAGCTTTGTATTGCTCAATGCAGTGATCTTACTGCCGGTATATATCAATCCATGCAAATAAAATTGATACAGAATTTCCTGCAACCAGTAAACAAAGAGCAGGTCTTTATCGGATGCTGCAACAACCATATCTTTCATTATCCCCGGGCCCTTTTTACCGATACTTACCATCTGCTCTGTTACGGCTGATGCGGATCTATCAAACAATTGTTTGAGCGTGGTTGCGCTCAACTCAATGCATATATCAGCTGTATGCGGTATAAGTTTATATTCAACCCGTTTTATACGTCTCTGCATGGCAAGAATATATGTATTTTTTCCCATATTATACATTAGTGCTACTGTTGCAGCATTTTTTATAGATGCCCGGTTATCTTCCGATTATATAGGCTGCCGTCTTTTTTACGTTGCCTACATTCTTTTAGCTTATTTCTGATTTTGTGTCTATTATATCTCTTGATAATTCGCATTTTTGATCCTATTCCTGAATCAGATATGACGGATGTAATGCTTATACATGGCCTTTCAGGCAGCACGGCAGATATGCAATGCATAGCTGATAAAATGGTTGGTGCAGGATACAGGGTTTTAAATGTCTCTTTGCCGGGGCATGGGACAAAACCTGAAGCGCTGCTTTCAATCAAAATGCAGGACTGGATTGATGAAGTAGAGTCGCAGATCAATACCTGCGCACAGGATGTTTTTATAGTGGGTCAGTCAATGGGCGCACTGCTTTCGCTACATTGTGCGGAAAAGTACCCTGATAAGATAAAGGGTATTGCCCTGTTGTCACCCGCCATAAGGCTTTACGGGGGATTAAACCGATTATTTATGTCCTTACTTTACGTATATTCCATGGTTTTACCCATACCTGATATTTATTATACAAAGGTAAACGGGGCCGATATTGCTGATCCCGAAGAAAAAAAGAACTATGGGGCGTACAATAAAATACCCTTGAAAACGCTGGTGGAGTTTGAGCACTTAAGGAGGCTGGTATTGAATAAGCTTGATATGGTCGTGGTACCTGTACTTATGGTGTATTCAATAAACGATCATACCATAGCAAATGATGCTGTAGAAAGAATTGACAGAAAAATTAGGTCTACTATAAAGAATACAGTGGTACTTAACAAATCCTTTCATGTTATATCTGTAGATATGGATAAGGAATTGGTGGTTAGTACTATATTTGAATTCCAAAGATTTATTGAAACGGGGGATACATGATAAAACACATACTTGTTTCTATCGATGGTTCTGCAAACAGTGATACGGCTTTGACATACGGTATTTATCTATCGAAAAGGCTGAATACTGCTTTGCACATCCAGCACGTTATAGACGTAGTATTTCTTGAAAATCCATTTCTGCATGATCTGTCCGGAGCAATGGGATTCGAACCATTCATGGATTTCTCAGGCAAGGTAAACGATATACTACGGCAGCGGGGGAATCAGATACTCTCGGACGCAGTGGCCGTTTGCAAGAAGGCCGGTATCGAATGCAAGACATATCTTGATACAGGTATTGTAACAAAGGAAATTTGCGATCGGGAAAAACTTGTTGATCTTGTCATAATAGGACAGAAAGGCGTCAACTCGCAATTCGACAGGAAGATTCTGGGTTCGACGACAGAAGGCCTCACAAGAAGATTGACAAAACCTCTGTTCATAAGCCCGGAACAGTTTAAGGAGCTAAGCCATATACTTCTTGCGTATGATGACAGTAATGCTGCAAAAAAGGCTATGGAGTTTGCAGTAGGATTTTGTAAAGATATGAATTTACCTTTAAGCATTGTTAATGTAAATAAAGACGCAACCGCTTCTATGACAATACTGAACAGTGTAAAATCTTACATAGAACCTTACGTCATTGCTTTTGACACTGCCATTAAAACCGGTAACACGGAAAAGGTTTTGAAATCCATGCTGGATGATGAAGCATACGATCTTTTGATAATGGGGGCGCATGGACACTCGAGGATCATTGAGTTTGTATTGGGCAGTACAGCGGAATATGTAATAAGGAACACTCAAAAACCTGTAATTGTAACAAAAAGTTAAGGAGGCACTATGAAAGTTGGTATAAACGGATATGGGAGAATAGGCAGGGTTATACACAGAATATCACTTCAGAGAAAGGGAATAGAGGTTTCGGCAATAAATGATATTACGGATTCAAAGACACTTGCACATTTATTAAAATATGATTCTGTTCATGGTGCTTTAAACGCCTCTGTTCAGGTCGAGGAGAATGCTATTGTCGTAGACGGGAAAAGGGCTGCAATTACATCCTTTAGGAATCCTGGCGACATACCGTGGAAGGACTTTGGTGTTGATGTTGTCGTAGAAAGCTCTGGATTGTTTACAGACAGAGAAAAAGCACAGCTTCATTTTAAGGGCGGGGCAAAGAAGGTAATCATCTCGGCACCTGCAAAGGATCCAGATATAACTATTGTTTTGGGTGTTAATCATAAGGCTTATGACCCCCAAAAACATAATATTATTTCCAATGCATCATGTACAACAAACGGGCTTGCTCCTATAGTAAAAGTAATAAACGATAACCTCGGTATTGAAAGCGCCTTTATGACAACCGTGCATTCTTACACCAACGATCAGCGGATACTCGATCTACCGCATAAAGACTTGAGAAGGGCTCGTGCCGCTGCAATATCAATGATACCAACCACGACAGGGGCTGCAAAAGCACTCCATCTCGTCATTCCTGAAGTGAAGGGAAAACTTGACGGCATATCCATAAGGGTTCCAACCTTTGATGTTTCTATTGTAGATCTCTCCGCTATGGTTAAAAGATCAACTTCCGTGGAAGAAGTGAACGCCATATTTAAAAAGGTGTCGGATGGTGATATGAAAGGTATACTCGGGTATTCCGATCAGCCGCTCGTTTCGATTGACTACAGAGGCACACACTTTTCAACGGTATTCGATTCCCTGTTAACAAAGGTAATAAACGGAACGTTGGTCAAGGTCTTTTCATGGTATGACAATGAATGGGGATTCTCGACACGTATGGTTGATTTAATCGAATTCGTCAGCAGCGGGATACAACCATGGTAAATTACAAAGATTTAAAATATATTGATAGCGTTGATGTAAAAAATAAACGCTTATTCATACGGGTTGATTTTAACGTTCCCGTGACACAGGATGGCGCAATATCAGATGACATAAGGATAAGGAGCGTATTGCCGACTATTAACTATGCGCTTGATGAAGGTGCCTCCATCATTCTTGCATCCCACATGGGAAGACCAAAGGGGGTGAAGGACCCAAAATTTTCTCTTCAGATCGTTGCAAAAAGACTTTCGCGTCTCCTCGATAAAGAGGTTATTTTTGCCAATGAATGCAGCGGGTCGACAGTAGATGAATACAAAAAGCACCTGGGCAAGGAAGAAATCCTCCTGCTTGAAAACCTTCGTTTTAACCCCGGGGAGGAAAACAATGATGATACATTTGCAAAGCTTCTGGCACAGAATATAGATGTTTACATCAATGACGCCTTTGCGGTTGCCCATCGTAACCATGCAAGCGTGTCTGCCATAACAAAGTATGTACCGGCGTGTGCTGCCGGTTTCCTCATGAAAAAAGAACTTAATTATTTCACAAAGGCGACTGAAAATCCTTTAAGGCCGTTTCTTGCGATTATAGGCGGTGCAAAGATTTCAAGTAAACTCGGTGCCATGTCTAACCTCCTTGATAAGGTTGATAAGCTCATCATTGGTGGTGGGATGGCTTTCACGTTTCTGAAGGCACTCGGCTACGAGGTAGGAAAATCCATTGTAGAGAATGATATGCTCAGGACCGCACTTGATACGCTGCAGAAGGCAAGAGAAAAGGGGGTTAAAATGTATCTTCCTGTTGACTGTGTTATTGCTGATAAATATGACCCAAAGGCGGATTCAAAGATTGTTACGATTCAAGAGATACCGCATGACTGGATGGCTATGGATATAGGTCCTGCAACAAATCTATTGTTTTCTCTTGCTATTCAAGGTGCAAAAACTATCATATGGAACGGACCTATGGGAGTATACGAAATGGCAAGTTTCTCAAAGGGTACTTTATCCATGATCTCCCATGTTGCTGATTCTTACGCCCTTACCATAGTAGGTGGAGGCGATACTGATGTAGCTATACATGAGGCCGGTGAGAGTGCAAACATATCGTATATATCCACAGGCGGAGGTGCATTCCTTGAATTGCTCGAGGGTAAAGAGTTGCCGGCACTCAAGGCACTCGAAGACTGTTTAAGCAAGAGCTGATGTCAAAGCCTAAGTATATAATTGCAGGAAACTGGAAACTGAACAAAGGTCCCGCAGAAGCAAGGGCATTTTCTGATGGCTTATCAAAGTATCTTGGCAATGCTTCTATAAAGAATGTCGACGTTATCATTGCACCGCCGTTCGTCTCTTTGTCTGCCGTAAAAGCGGATGGGTTTTTTATAAGTGCGCAGGATGTATACTGGGAAGATAAAGGCGCGTTTACCGGTGAAATTTCAGTACCTATGCTCAAAGAACTCGGCGTAACCTACTGCATAATCGGACATTCAGAAAGGCGGCAGTACTTCAATGAGACCGATAGAATGGTCAACCTGAAGGCATCCGCCCTTTTAAGAAACAAGATAAGACCCATACTCTGTGTCGGCGAAAGGCTTGAGGAGCGCAAGACAGGAATTATGTATAATGTTGTAAAGTTTCAGCTTTCTGCTGCACTATTCGATCTGCAGATCCGGGATTCCGATGATCTTGCCATTGCCTATGAACCTGTATGGGCAATAGGTACGGGCAATGTTGCTACCCCGCAACAAGCAGAAGATATGCATGAAATCATACGCCAATCGCTCGAAAAACACTTCGGTATAGGTATTGGCAGCAGGATAAGGATCTTATACGGCGGCAGCGTTAATACGGATAATATAGCAGGACTTATAGAAAAGGACCAAATCGATGGAGCGCTTATAGGTGGAGTAAGCCTTGACCTTGATAAATTTTTAAGTATACTTAACTCTATATCAAAAAGGGAGAGATAGATGTATACATTAATACTTCTGGTGCACATCATGCTTGCTGTGGCAATTGTCATGGTGGTTTTATTGCAGGTTGGCAAGGGTTCAGGTATGGGAGCAGCGTTTGGGGGTTCCAGTGAGAGTTTCTTCGGTTCCTCGGGCCCGAGCAATTTTCTCGAGAAAGCTACCATAGTTGCAGGAATACTTTTCCTCATTACATCGCTCACCCTTGCATATCTCAGTGGAGAAAACGGACAAAACAGATTGTTCAACCAGATGGTACCTTCTCAGACAGCAACAACGCCAATGCCTCCGCAAAATGCAATGCCGGTGAGTCCTTCAACACAACAGAAATAATCTCGTGCCGAAGTGGTGGAATTGGTAGACACACCATCTTGAGGGGGTGGCGGGTAACACCGTGCGGGTTCGAGTCCCGCCTTCGGCATTCACAATAAGGTCTTGGTTTATAGGGTTAATTCTCTGCAAACCCTTATTACAAGCGGATTAGCGGTCTTTTATGTAGTAATACCTATTACTACCTGTTTTCACTCATTAAGCCATATTCTGATCACAAAAGCGATCACAATTAATTATGCATAATTATATCTTTTGCTTACACACAACGATCTAAGCTCCGCCATACATAAAATACCCCCAGGTAATGCTTAAACCAATTAGCCACGCCTTATCTGTTGCTACCATAGGAGATATATGCTTGAAGCAGATCGCCTTCGGAAATGACGTATATGAATTTGCTACGGCTCAGGATTCTTTCGTTGTCTTGCGAACACCCTACAGTATAATATACTTTTTATCCGTCAAAGATATTGTAGAATAATGCGATAAGCCAACCAGTAATGTAACCGTCAATAAACCCATAAATAAGCCCAAGAAGGGAGCCTGCAAATGTTATTGAGTAGCCCCAGTAAAATTGGTTGAGCTTTATCAAAGTTTGTCCACCATGATGAAGAAAAACCATATAATTTGTTAGTAGAAACAAAATCAGACCTGCTACTATGCCGCACGCAAGTCCGAACGCATTTTTCTTAAGCATATTATTTACCCTCCTTTTATTAACCAGTCTACCATTCTTTATACCCCTTTTAAAGTCAGTGTCAAACCAATGACCAGAGATATCTGTGCACCGCGTCCTGGGGGAGGGCATGGGGGAAACGATTATAATGGATTTTCAGTTTTAACATGAAAAGAAGTTTTTATAGAAAACTTATCAGGAATGATGAGTGATGCCTCTGTATTGGCTATAACGTCTTGAGCGGATACGCCGGTTGCAAGCTCTTTTAATAACAACCCCTTGTCTGTAACATCAATGACACAGAGGTCCGTTACAATCATAGAAACACACCTAAACCCTGTGGCAGGATAGGTGAGCTTCTGTACGATCTTCGATCTTCCATCCCTGGTTGTATGTGACATCATAACGATAATTTTTTTTGTACCCACGACAATATCCATTGCACCGCCTATGCTGGGCAGCATGCCCGGAGCTGTCCAGTTGGCAAGGTCTCCTTTTCCCGATACCTGATAAGCGCCCATGATCGCAAGGTCGATATGCCCGCCCCTCAGCATTGCAAAAGAAATGTCGCTGGGGAAAAAACTTGCCCCCTTTCTATACGTTATCGGTTGTTTCCCGGCATCGACGAGGTCGGGATGCGTCTCCCCTTTCCGGGCAAAGCTGCCCATGCCGAGCAGGCCGTTCTCCGTATGAAAAAACACCGTTTTCCCCGGCGGTATGAAATCGAGCACCAGGGTCGGCATGCCGATGCCGAGGTTAACGTAATCACCGTCCCGGATCTCCGACGCGGCGCGCTGCGCCATTTCATTCTCATTCATACCAGCGATCATATCTTTCTCCTTTGAGGATTCTCTTCACGAATATGCCCGGTGTATGGATTGTATTCGGATCAAGCATACCCGGTTCAACAAGCTCTTCAACCTCTGCTATGGTAACATCAGCAGCCATTGCCATAAGAGGATTAAAGTTTGCACCCGTATACCGGTAAACGAGATTGCCGTAGAGGTCGCCTTTGTACGCCTTTACAAAGGCAAAATCAGCCCCCAGGGGCTGTTCAAGTATATACTGCTCACCATTGATAATGCGACTTTCTTTATCCTTTGCATGCAAAGTCCCTGCACCCGTCTTGACATAGAACCCCCCTATACCCGAACCTCTTGCTCTGATACGTTCTGCAAGCGTGCCCTGAGGCACAAGCTCAAGCTCGACCTTCCCGGCATCGTACAACTCTTTAAAGGATTTTGTTGCAGTAGGATATGAGCCTATGTATTTTTTTACCTTTCCAGCCTTGAAGAGGATTGAAAGTCCGTATTCGTTATCACCAAGCCTTGAACCGGGGTTGTTGCTTATAACAGTAATGTTTTTTGTACCCTTTTCATAGAGCGCCCGGATCAGGTTCTGCGGTATGCCCGCAAGACCAAAGCCTCCGAACATTATCGCAGCACCATCGTTTACGTCATGAATTGCCTCAACAGATGATTTATATGTCTTGTTGATCATGATACCTCTTTAAAATAAATGTCCGTGATCCTGCCGTCCCTCTGTTTGCGGAACATCGCTTTTACTTTCATGCCAACTCTTGCTTTTTTAATGTCCTTCATCTCTACGTTGGAAAGGATTGCAGTATCAGCACCGT
The DNA here is from genome assembly GCA_964547905.1 of uncultured Pseudomonadota bacterium. Classification (GTDB taxonomy): domain Bacteria; phylum JAMCPX01; class JAMCPX01; order JAMCPX01; family JAMCPX01; genus JAJYLM01. The sequence goes on from CAZJPN010000049.1 coordinate 14,614, forward strand.
CAAGTTTTATGTATGCAACGATGTACGGTACCTGTTTGACAGAGGAGGATGTTGCAAAGTATACGGTTGTATAGCTCAATAGTTTCCCGGTCCCTTTCAGATCTACCCATGCTGTCTGTTCATAGCAGTCCGAGCAGTGTGAGCGCGGTGGACAAAACACCTTGCCGCACATGTTGCAGCGTGCGCCCATGATCCGTTTGTTCTCCATGATCTCCCGGAAAAACCGTGACTGTCCTCCATAAGAGTACCGCATGTTTACGCGCATGGTGTCAGGGATCTCAAGAGGCGCGTTTGGATTTAGCTGTGTGGTCATATCCTTCTCAAATGCCTGTATGACCTGCTCTTTTTTTACGCCGATTCGTTTTGCATTCCTGCCCGCCCATTTTAAAAACGTTTGTTTATCCATTCTAATCGATCCTTTCACTCCTTACATTTTATCCCTCTCCAGTACCAGGCACACTGTCCATGCAGCGCCGGGCCCTCCTATGCTTTGCACAAGCCCGGTCCTTGCGTTCTTGATCTGGCGCCTTCCTGCCTCGTTCCTTAGGTGTAGAACGATCTCGTTTGTTTGCATGATCCCTGTTGCGCCGACTGCGTGACCGCACCCTATCAATCCGCCGCTTACGTTTACGGGCAGTCTTCCATCGTGCTCAACAATACCTTCATCGATAAGCCTGCCGCCCTCTCCTTCATTACAGAAAAAACAGTCTTCATAAGCAATAAGCTCTGTGCCGGTGAATGCATCGTGCAGCTCTGCAAGATCTATTTCTCCAAGAGGGTTTTTAATGCCCGCCATAGTATAGGCTTTTTTTGCAGCTATTTTGCTGGATTCAAAGCTGTACAGGTCTTTCCTGTTGCCTATGACTGCCCAGTCCAGTGCAGCGCCTATGCCCTTTATCCATACAGGAGGCTTTTTGAATGCCTTTACGACATCCTCTGACGCAAGGATGAGTACTGCAGAGCCTTCCGAATAAAGGCAGTTGTCATAGCGCTTGAACGGATATGCGATCATGGGTGACCTCATAACGTCATCAACAGTCAGCGCAATAGGACTCTGCGCTACAGGGTTCAGCAAGGCATTATTGTGGTTCTTTACAGAAACCTTTGCCATCTGTATCTCTGTAGGGGTCCCGTATTTTTCAAGATGTGCAATGGTTGTAAGTGCAAATGAGCCTGCCGCAGTCCTGCCGGTAGGCTGTTCGTATGTCATGTCTGCGGTATAGGATATAGCTTTCAGTACCTCAGGACTTGATTTGCTTGTTTCATAATCAAAACAGTCAGCGGATTTTTCTACGCCTACCACAAGGCACACATCATAAAGCCCGGACGCAATCTGTGCAAAGCCGGTGCTTATCGCACTGCCGCCTGTTGCCCCGCCCGTAGAAACCCTTATCGCTGGCTTTGGAGCCATACCGAGATAATCGTGAACAAACAGGTCGGGCTGGAACTGCCTTTCAAAAAAATCATTGTAGATACCGTACACAACACAGTCTATCCTATCCTTTTCTATGCCTGCATCATCAAGAGCCATCTTTACCGCGTCAAACGCAAGCTCGAAGTAAGTCTTTTCAATCCACCGGGATCTGAACTGCGTTGTGCCTATGCCGGCGACGCCTACCTTTCTCATCACAGCTCTCTTGAAACAACAAACTTCTGTACTTCAATGGTTCCCTGCGCCGCAATCCATGAAAATGCATCCCTTAGATATCTTTCAACCGGATAATCCGGAGATGCGCCGTAGGCCCCGAGTATCCTGCTTGCAAGTTCAACCGCATGGACAAGCGTTTCAGCGGCGTAGAACTTCGCCATGGATGTTTCTTTTTTGTGTCTCATGCCCTTATCGTGCATCAGGGCAACGCGGTAGGTAAGCAGTCTCGATGCGTCTATCCTTGCCGCGAGTTCCGAGAGTGGGAATGATATTGCCTGATTTTCTATGATAGGTTTGCCGGCAACTATCCTCTGTTTTGCGAATTTCACGGCCGTATCAAATGCAGCGGCTGCAAGGCCGGTAAAGCCCGCAGCAAGGCTTATCCTTGTCGTATTCAGGATCTCGAGTGCGAGCTTTAACCCTTCGTCTTCTTTGCCGAGCAGGTTCTGCCCGGGAACAAAGAGGTTGTCAAGCCGTACGTTGAATGCCCTGTGCCCTCTCAGTCCCATGGTCTGTGCATGGCTCTCGAAAACAAGTCCTTCCGGCTTGCCCTCGAGGATAAAACCGCTGATGCCCTTTCCGCCCTTTTCAGGTGATGTTTTTGCAAAAAGGATGTAAAATTCCGATATGTCGGCAAACGTGACAAGCCTCTTTTTCCCGTTCAGAAGATAACCGTCTTTTGTTTTTGTTGCCGAGGATTTCATGCCTGCGGGATCGGAGCCCGGTCCTTCATCTGTGAGCGCATAACATCCGACCATACCGTTTGCAAGTCTTGTAAGGTAATTTTTCTTTTGCTGTTCAGTGCCCCCAAAAAGCAGGCCGTGTGCAAACAGCTGTGCGATCTCTACCAGCGGTATCAGGGCAGGACATGCATAGCCGACCTCTTCTGCTACAATACAGACATCAAGCGTGCTGAGCCCCATGCCGTTGTAATCTTTTGGTATTGACATGGCGGTGAGGCGCAGGGGGGGAGCAAGGAGGTTTTTTATGAGTGTTTCGGGCACTACATCGTCGCGGTCTATTCTTTCGGCAAGGGGTGTTACCTCTTGTGCCATGTAAGCCCTTGCCTGCTCGCGGAGCTTTATCTGTGATTCGTTTAAAAACACGTCTGCCATAATACCCTCCCTGTACACATAGGGCCAATTCATGAATTGCCCCTGCTAAAGCAAACTCTTGATTATTTTATCAATATCAGAACAAATCTGGTTGTGCAAACAAATTTATTCCCGCGTTTAAGTCATTGACAATCATACTCTTCCTTCATATTTTTAACTCGTGAAGCCAAAAGACCTGACATCGGTCCGAATAAAAAAGTTTCGGACAATTATCTCACGGCACTATGAAAAGCATGGACGGGATCTGCCGTGGCGGAGGACAAAAAACCCTTACCATATCCTTGTTTCGGAGGTGATGCTCCAGCAGACGCAGGTAGAGAGGGTCGTCACGAAATATGCGGAGTTTATCGCAGCGTTTCCGGATTTTCCATCGCTCGGGAAAGCTTCCCTCAAAGACATACTCCGTGTATGGCAGGGCATGGGATATAACCGCCGTGCCATTGCTCTGAAAGCGGCTGCAACAAGGGTGGTACAGAATTTCAACGGCATGCTTCCTGATTCTGCGGATACACTTGCAGAGTTTTCTGGCATCGGCAGGGTGACTGCTTCTGCGATTTGTGCTTTTGCGTTCAACCGGCCGGCTGTTTTCATAGAAACAAATATCCGGAGGGTTTTCATCTATTTCTTTTTCAAGGACAACTACCGTGTCAAAGATACAGACATTTTCCCGCTTGTTGGAAAAACACTGAATAGGCGTAATCCCAGAGAGTGGTATTATGCGCTTATGGATTATGGCGTTATGTTAAAACAGCGGTTCCCGGAGCTCAATCAGAGGAGTGCCCATTATCAAAAGCAGAGTCCTTTTCAAGGATCGAACAGGCAGCTGAGAGGGAAAATATTAAGAGCCCTTATCGAAGGTTCGGCAACTTCAGCCGCGATTTCACGAATGTTCACGCTTGACCCTGAACAGAGCCGAAAAATTCTCATGCAACTCGGCGAAGATGGATTTCTTATCAAGAAAGGAGCACTTTATTCCGTAGTGCGGTAGGAGGGGTAACTCATGGATTGCCCTTTCTGTTTTTTTTGAGTATGCTGATAGTAACCATTGAATAAAAACGAGAAATAATGTTTGCGGATAAAGAAGAATATATAAAATTGAGAGATGAAGTGCGGAAGTTCAATCTCAAAGAATTTGCGTCTTTGGCATCCGAGTGCGATGAAAAAGAGACCTTTCCTTTTGACGTACTCAAGCATGCGGCGGATCTTGGCTATGTAGGACCGCACCTTCCGGAGCAGTACGGTGGCATGGGCGATTACTATGCCAAGGCTGTTGTGTATGAGGAGAACTGCAGGGTGTCGTTCGGATATAATCTTTCGTTGAACGCTTCCGACCTGCTGTTTGCAAACAATATTTTCAGACACGGCAATGATGAACAGAAACAAAAATATCTTCCTCCTATTATAAAAGGCGAGAAGATCGGTTGCTGGGCATTGACGGAACCTGATGCTGGCTCTGATGCGCTATCAATAAAAACAACATGGAAGAAAGACAACGGCCATTACATCATCAACGGCGGGAAGACATTTATAACCAATGCACCCATAGCGGATTTTTTTATCGTGATAGCGAGGAAACCAGGCTCAACAAAAGCAGAGGGTGGTTGTGCGTTTATACTTGAGAAAGGGATGGAAGGCTTATCAACGGGCAAGCCATTCAAAAAGCTCGGAGGCAGATGTTCGCCAACCGGGGAGATTATACTGGAAGATGTAAGGGTTTCAAAGGATCACCTACTCGGCAAAGAAGGCAATGGATTTAAGGATATGTTTGCATCCCTTGATGTTGAGCGGGCGTATACGCCGCTTTCAAGTATAGGTATTGCACAGGCATGTCTTGATGAAGCGGTCTTATATGCGAAGCAGAGAAAACAATTTGGCCAGTATATATCGGAATTTCAGCTTATACAGGAAAAGCTTGCAGTCATGTCTGCAGAACTTGAGATGTCCCGTCATTATGTTTATAACCTGATCGAACTCATGGTTCAGGGTAGAAGGATCACAAAGGAGGCTTCCATTGCAAAGCTGTTTGCTTCGGATATGGTAAACAGGGCTGCGCGCGAGGCAATCCAGATCATGGGCGGTTACGGCTACATGCGGGAGTATAAGGTTGAAAGATATTTCAGGGATGCCAAGCTGCTTGAGATCGGCGCAGGTACATCCGAGATCCAGAAATTCATTATAGCACGGGAACTGCTGAAGTAGCAAAGCAATAAGGATATGCCGGACTTATCCGACCTTGTTTTAATGGAACACTGTCTGAGAGTGCGGTAGCCGATAGGATTGGGGTTGATCCGGCACGTTTCAATCCACGCGCCCGCATGGGGCGCGACAACATATAGCAGCTTTTTATCCGTTTCAATTCCATACTGGTGCGAATGAAAGCAAGTCTCGGTTCCAGCATCATAACTATACCAGCTATTCTTCTATTGGTTTAACGGTAAACATCTTTCCGATGAGCAATTGAAAATATCTCTACTTTTTTATGAGCTTCTTCAATAAGATACAATATGCGGTAATTCCCCACTCGTATCTTATAGCCTTCACGTCCATAAAGTTTCTTAACACCATTGGGGAAGGGGTTAACTTTTAATGAAAGAAGTGCAGTTACAATTCTATCATGAATGTTCTTCGGCAACAACTCCAGCTCTCTTTCTGCCGACCTTTTTAAATTAACAATGAAAGCCATTACCTTTTTCTTTTTTCTAAAAGGTATTCAGCTAAGCTCCGTGAAGGTTCTTTTTTACGCTGTTCAATAAGAACAATGTCTACTAAATCTTCCCGGAATTCTTTATCATTGAGTAGCTTTTCAACCACTGCTTCCTTCTGTTTCTTGGGTAAAGCCCGAAATGCTGTCAAAAACACATTGGAAGTTGCTTCTACAACAGTCATATTTTTTTCACCTCCTTTATATTTTATTATACCATATCTTAAAACTATGTGCATCTATTAAAAAAAGAAAAGGACCTTTTTCAATCCACGCGCCCGCATGGGGCGCGCTTGCATTTTATGCGGCTTTTTGGCCCCTTTTGCTTGCATTCAATATTGTAATGCCTATTATCTCGCCCTTTTCATAGCGTATATTACATCGTCATCGGTCGTCTGCATGGCTGGGTTTCTTAAAGTTCAGGTAGAGGACGTCGGCCTCAGCATCATAGCTGTACCAAATGTTCTTATAAGGTATCTGCATAAGGTTTGGAACTATACTCAAAAGCTTGCTTATTTCTAATGTGGCCATAGTTTGACCCTCCTTTCAAACTGCTTTTCTTCTATGCTTTTAGCTGTTTTATTATTTTATCTTTTGTGAGATTTTTTGTTCTCATTTTTATATTCCCAGTTTAGGTTTTCGCATCAATCGTCTTTATCAACTCTGAGGTGAACTCGTACGCAAGGTTAACGGCCGCGGGCTGAACGTTCTCGAAAATATCGGTTTCCCAGTGCCAGTTGGGCAATATGCCCTCGTTGTCGAACGCCATGATGCTCATCGCCTTATATCCCCTTGCCAGCGGCACAAGCGCATCCGTGGACATGGTTGTAAACACCCTTGGTTTGACGGTATCAAACCCTTTGCTCCGGAGCTGGTCTGCAATTGCGACCATGCCGTGGTCGGCAGCATACTTTTTTATCATCCCCTCTTCAACGATGTAGGCGACCTGCCCTGTACCGCAGTTGTCTATATTGATGATAAGCGCATCATTTAAAAGCTGCTGGTGCTGCTTTACAAATGCTGCCATACCCACCATGCCGACCTCTTCTGCCCCGGTTGCCGCAAGGTAAAGCTCGGTATTTGCAAGCGGCTCTTGTTTGAATCTTTTCGCCATACCGAGAAGCACGCCGACACCGGATGCATTATCGTTCGCACCGTGCGTATAATCACCTTTTAATTCTCTGTGTACCAGGAGACCGATTGTTACAAGCGGATCAATAGCTAAAATCGCAACAAGTACCTTGAGCCATACAACGTGGGTGATCCAGTACATGGCCGTAAGAATGAACATCGAAAAAATGGATATGACGAGACCTATAAATGTATTCCTGAAGCCCTTTACAAAGCTGGGCGAGAACATAATGCCGGAACGTGAGGAATCATAATGGGCAGTTACTATTATCCTGTTTTTGGCTTGCTTTCCGGCAGGTATATACCCTATTACATTGTTCGATGTTCTTTTTGGCAGCAAAGATGCGACCAGGGCAAACGATGTGTTCTCCAGAAAGAATGTCACCGCCCCGATACCGGTCAGGACAATAGAAATAATTGGATGGTGCAATAAGAGAAAGATCGCTCCGATAACACTGGTAAGATAGATCACTATGTACGGGTAAGAAAAAGATGTTATTGTTTTGAACTGCTCCGTGGAATTCTGAATACCCAGGCGGTCAAACGTATCCTTGATATAATCCCGCGCCCTGTATTCTCCCTCTGTAGCTGTCCCCCGTTTGCCGATTTTTACAGAAAGGTTATAAATATGATCTATTACAGGCATCATGTTGTTTGTGTACCACAATCATGAACGATTGTCTATGTGATAAACGGACCAGCAAGATGCTAAACAGCTAAAATAGCGTTGGCTGTGCACCCTCGAATGCATCCGACGGTATGCTAATCTTGCCGTATTCTCCATCATAGCCGGGTGCAATGTTTACCTTACCGTTTCTGACTTTCATGATCCCGTTCAAGATATTTTCCGGCAGCATACGTTTTAACTCAGATACAGGCATATCCTGTAAAATATCAAGCTCGGATATACCTTTGTCTATAACAACCTCTGTATATAACTTATTTACCTTGGCTGTAGTAACGCCTACTGCCAGTACCCCTGCCATGATTTCTTTGAGAGGTATAAGATGTTTAAACGGTATTGCATTGTCCGGCATAACACCGTCTTTTCTTGTCGCAAGTTTATCAACCCGGTTCAAAACACCTATGGTCAACGGCTTTCCACAAACCGGGCATACCCCATTATGCTGCCGGGTTTGCTCGGGCGAGAAACTGATCTTGCAGTTGCGGTGTCCGTCAAAATGATACTTTCCCTCTTCGGGAAAAAACTCGATCGTAGAGAGAAACCGTTTTTTGTTTTTGGTTTTTATAGCTGTAACTATATCATTATAGGACATTGTGCATTCGAATACATTTGCCTCCCTGCCGAGTTTCTCCGGTGAATGGGCATCCGAATTGGAAATGAGCGTGATCCTGTCAAGGGCTGCAAGCCTCCAGTTCATGGGTGGGTCTGATGAAAGTCCGGTCTCGATGGCATAAATATGCTTTGCCTGATCTTCGAAGCATTCTTCAATGGAATCAAAGCCTGAGTTTGAGCCGAACACGGAATACCACGGTGTCCATGCGTGTGCCGGTATAATCATACAAGATGGAGAGGCATCCAAGACAAGCTTGACAAGGTCTTTTGCATTAAATCCGAATATGGGTCTTCCGTCATAATCAAGCCTGCCGAACCTTGAAAGAGCCCTATTGATCGTATCAACTGCTTCAACCGAGGACGCAGTGAGTATGTTATGGATACGTCTTGTTTTGCCCTTGTACGAGTAGATATTGCTTACCTCCGTAGTCAGCATGAAGTGAACGTCTTTTTTTGAACCCTTTAATACAAAAACCCCGCCATTCGCGGGAACAAGTTTTTTCTTCAGTTCTTTCAGGTATGTTGGATGGGTAAAGTCCCCTGTGCCTACAAGATTTATACCTTTCCGGTGCGCCCACAGGGCAATGTTGTCAACATCCATCTCCTTACTTGTTGCCCTGCTGTATCTGGAATGGACATGCAGATCCGCAATAATTTTCATGAAACCTTTATCGGTATCCGCTCCCCGCACTTACCGCAGCGGTCGTCCTTCAATCCTTTGACCCTGACAGTATAACCGACCCTTTCGATAAGAAGGTTCTTGCATTGAGGACAATAGGTGCTGTCTGTTTTGCTGTCTATCACATTGCCTACATAAACATAGTTGAGCTTCTTGCTTGCATAATTGTAGGCAAATTCGAGCACCTCAAGCGGTGTAGTGGGCGCATCAAGCTTGTAGCCGGGAAAATAGCGTGAGAAATGAAGGATCGTATCTTTACCGAGGGAAGCAACGTAATCGACAAGCCTTTTTATCTGATCCTCGGATGTGTTGTAACCTGTAACAAGCAGGTTTGTCAGCTCGACATGTACGCCCTTTTTTATGACATATTCGATGGTATGTTTTACCGGGTCAAGCTTGCCCTTACACAGTCTTTTGTAGAAATCATCATCCATGGCCTTGAGGTCTATGTTCATTGCATCGATGTACGGAGTAATGTCTTCAAGAGGTTTTGGATTAACAAATCCATTTGTAACAAGCACATTCACCATGCCTTTTTCGTGTAAAAATTTTGCAGTATCATAAACAAACTCAAACCAGATAAACGGCTCATTGTACGTATAGGCAAGCCCTATGGAATCCATCTGTTTTGCCTGCTCATAGAGCTGCTCCTTGGTTATTTCATGCGTGGGTACTTCGCCTTCTACAAGCTCCCAGTTCTGGCAAAACATGCAGTGAAAACTACAGCCAATGGTACCTACAGACAGGATGGATGAACCCGGATAAAAGTGATACAGAGGCTTTTTTTCGATGGGATCAAGATTCATTGCACTTATCGTGTTGTACGTCTCTGCAACAAGCACACCGTCCTTATTGCTTCTTATGCCGCAAACACCCCTGTGTCCCTCGGCTATAAGGCAGTTATACGGGCACAATTCGCATCGTACCCTGTTATGTGCTTCCTTGAGCGAGTATTTTGCAAATATCTTCATAATTTATCCTTTTATGCTGTCTATTTGATTATCATTTCATCCCGGCAAAAGCAATCCATGTGCCTGATTACAGTCTATTTTCAAAACTGCTGCGGATTGTTTTATAATAGTATTACCCTTACCTGTATATATATCTATGGAGCTTGCCTTTATACATCCATAAGTATATAGAGCTAATTATTAACAAAAAGGGATAAAAATATGAAAACTGCATTAATCACCGGTATCACAGGACAGGATGGTGCATATCTTGTAAAATTACTCCTCGAAAAAGGCTACAGGGTATATGGTTCTTACAGAAGGCTGAGTATGCCGAGCTTCTGGAGGCTTGAAGAGCTTGGGGCAGACAACCATGTAAGGCTTATCGAAATGGACCTGCATGATACGGGAAACATTATACGAGTGCTGGAAAAGATAAAGCCGGAAGAAATTTACAACCTTGCGGCACAGAGCTTTGTTGCCGTATCATTCGAAGAACCGATACTTACCGGCGAGGTTACGGCACTCGGCGCAGCAAGGATCCTGGAAGCAATCAGGATAGTGAATCCCGCAATCAAATTCTATCAAGCATCGTCCTCCGAGATGTTCGGGAAAGTGCAGGAAACACCGCAGAACGAGAACACGCCGTTTTATCCAAGAAGCCCGTATGCAGCGGCAAAGCTTTATGCCCACTGGATGACCATAAACTACAGGGAGGCTTACAATATCTTTGCATGCTCGGGTATCCTGTTCAACCATGAATCACCGCTGCGGGGCATCGAATTTGTCACAAAAAAGATTACGGATGCCGCTGCACGGATAAAGTACGGACTTCTGAATGTGCTTGAACTCGGAAACCTCGATGCCTGCCGCGATTGGGGGTATGCACCCGAGTATGTCGAGTCTATGTGGCTTATGCTCCAGCAAAAAAAGCCTGACAATTATGTGGTTGCCACGGGCAAGAACAACAGCGTCAGGGATTTCGTTACCAACGCATTTAAATATGCCGGGTTCGATCTTGAGTGGAACGGCGAGGGCTATAAAACAGTTGCGAGAGACAAGAAAACCGGAAAAGTACTGGTAAGAAGCATAAAGAAATTTTACAGACCCGCGGATGTCAATGCGCTTCTTGGAGATTATACAAAGTCAAAAAAAGTGCTTGGCTGGAAGCCAAAGACAAACTTCAAACAGCTCGTTGAGATTATGACAGATGCTGATCTGAAAAGGGTTTCCCTGCTCAAAAAATGAAGGCACTGATAACCGGTATCAACGGATTTGTAGGGCAGTACCTCAAAAAGCATTTGCTCTCGATAGGCTATAATGTTTACGGCATTGACCATCATAGTAATAATAAAGATACTTTTGAGGCGGATATAAGAGCCATAGACAAGCTGGGCAATATCGTAAAAGAGATACAACCCGACGAGATCTATCACCTTGCAGGTATAGCAAATGTAGCATACGGGAATATCGGCGATTTCTATAACGTTCACGCACTGGGAACATTAAACCTCTGCGATGCAGTTGAAAAGTCGGGCGGCAATCCGAAGATTTTATACGTCAGCACCTCGAACGTATACGGTATAGTGCCTGAGGACAAACAGCCTATTATCGAGACCCAGCCCGTTATGCCCGTCAATCATTATGGAGCAAGTAAGGCAGCAGGAGAAATGATCTCCCATAAGTATATTGCGGACGGCTTGAGGATTATCATAGTACGCTCTTTTAATCACACCGGGCCAGGACAGTCAGAGTCATTTATAATACCAAAATTGACAAAGGCGTTTGCATTCATGCAATCAGAGATAGGACTTGGAGATACAAATACAAAAAGGGATTTCACGGATGTGCGCGATGTTGTAAAGGCTTACAGTATGGTTATGCAGAAAGCCGGAGCAGGGGATATTTATAACGTTTGCTCCGGCAAGACATATTCAATCGATGATATTCTCGGCTATCTTAAAAATCTTACCGGTCATGCGATCCGGATCAAACAGGTGGATTCACTGAAACGCGCTGTCGACCCCGTGCTCTTTATCGGTAATAACCAACGACTGAAGAAGCTTGGCTGGTCGGCAGATATACCGATAGAACAAACTATAAAAGACATGATAAATTTTTACACCCAGCAGATTTAAAGGGCTTCTTTTATGTTCGTTATTGTGATAGTCTTTTTGTAAGAGTTCTCTATGGATAAGCTGTTTAAAATCGCTTTGATTGTTCCTTATGTGTCCCAGAAGTCTGAGATGCGGGAAGGATTCTTGCTGAATACAAAGAAAGAATACGCGCCTTCCGTGCTCAAAGAAATGAAACTGTACAGCTGGTCTTCGAGCGATACCATGGGAATATCCCTGTCTTTTGATTTTTCTTCTTTTCTTCCGCATTACCTTGATAAAATTTCGTTATGGTCTGAAAAGTTAGAGGCAAAGATGTTTAACCTGATGATGATGGGGGAAAAGGAGAGAGAGGCTTTTAAGAGTAAACTGCCCTTGACTTCAGACGTAAAATTTACCGGGGACTTTGACATTCCGGCTGCGATAAAAAGTATCCTCACGAGGACCAGTGCAACAGCAGGAAGAAAATACCCCAGATACAGCATTTCCATTAAGGTTACGTTTAAATCAAAAGAACAATTCATGGAGGAATATGCAAAGGATATTTCCAAGGGCGGGTTGTTCGTGGCCACGGACAAGCCGCTTCCTCTGGAATCAAAAATAGAGCTTATCCTGTCCCTGCCGGATGTCCAGAAAGAGGTGAAAATTATCGCCGAAGTGGTACACGTTTTCGGGAGCGAGCAGGCGAAACTCCTCGACAACAAAAGGGTAGCCGGTATGGGTGTCCAGTTCTTGGAATTCGAAGGGGACGGACAAAAGGTCCTGGAAACATACTTCAAATCCCTGAGCCAGCCCCGTTAGAAATGTCGTAAATTAGTGCGAAACGATATAGCCTCAGGTATTCATTTCGAAGGAGAGCATTTCTAACGGGGTTTATTCCGCAATAATGTATTCCATCAACCCGAAGAGCAGGAGTGAATCCCTTTTTAACCTGCGCACGGTTGCAAACCCTGCCTGCTTGAGCAATGCCGGTATCTCTCCCTTTATATTGGAATCAACTGCGTCACTGTTTGAATAGGCGTGCTTTTCGAAGAACAAAAATGGCGATGCCATCAGCTTTATAAAGACGTTCGAAGGTTCCCCTATATCAAAGATAAGGAATTTTCCGTCCGGCTTCAGAACACGCCGGAGCTCCTGGAACCCCTTTTTCTTTACGCTAACAGGAAGGTGGTGCGCCATGAGCGTGGAATATGCCTTGTCAAAGGCAGCGTCCTTAAAGGAAAGGTTTTCTATTGCAGCAAGCCTGAAATCTATCATTAATTTCAGTTTGTCCGCTTTGTGCTTTGCAACTTCGATCATGTTCGCAGACGGATCGATCCCTGCAACCGTGCCCTGCTTTCCTACAAGGGGCTTGATCAGGCAGGCAAGCTCTCCCGTGCCGCAGCCTACATCAAGGACACGGTCGCCCTGCTGCGGCGGCAGTACTTTGAGCGTTTGCATGCTGCGGTATTTGCTGACCGTAAAAAAGTCAAAGGTCTTTGCAGGATGTCTTAATATATTGCCCTCTGTTTCCAGGTCTTTTAACACTTCCTTATCATTCATTTTAATCCTCCTTCTCTTTCTTCATAGCTTTTATCCTGAGTCCTTTGGGCATTTTTTCTATGGCATACCGTAGAGCCGTACGGGGCATTATAGCTTTTTTCTTCATGATGTAATCAAAAATTTCTTTCCGGTGTGTGTGGCTTGCAGCCTTGAGCAGCCAGCCATAGCCCTTTTGTACCAGGTCGTCCTGATCCGCAAGCAGGATATCGGCAATCGCCAGAATATCCTTTAAAAATTTCCCCTGTTTGGCAGGAACAATAAGCGACACCGCAGATGCCCGGCGCACCCAGCGGTTTTTCGATGCTGCCCAATCTATTAAACCCGGCATCTGTTCAGGATACATTTCCATGAAAGCGCCGATCGTATGATTGCAAAGGATATCGCACGATGCCCAGTTACCGACAAAATTATTTACCCATTTTTCGAATACTTTGAAATCCTCCGGTCTGAAGTCCTTGCGCATAGAATATGCCCAGAGGCATGCAATAAATGATTCTTCGAGGTAGCCCGATCTCCAAAACTCTTCGCATAAATCAAAAACTTCTGTTTTCTGTTTGTCTTTAATTTCTTTCAAGAATGCTTTTCCGATTTTGATTACAACCGGGGTCTTCACGCCGTACAACCGGATCTTTTCCTTAAAAAAACGCCGGCTGCTTTTCAGGGTATTCCCATCGCTGTTTTGTCTCAGCTCCCGACGGACTTTATTGATTATACCGCTCAATGTTTGGTTTCCCGGCTCCTTGGTCGAAATAAGTCTTATAGATCATATTCGACCTATTCCCGTTAGAAAATCAAGTATTCTCAAAACAGCTTTCCCCGCATTGCCTGCACTGCAAACGAGCCAAAGAGAAGGAGGAAGACGGATGCGAAGATGAAGAGCAGCGGGAACCAATTATGATTGGAAAGGCTATTTTTAATTATTCAACAATTTTCTTGAAGTCTTCATCATTCCAGAGAGCTTCAAAATCTTTATCTTGTTTTGCTTTTTCTTTATATTTCGAGTCCAATTTTATTGCATTTGATAAATCACCAAGTGCACCCTGTTTATTCCCTTTTAAGGTATAAATACAAGCCCTATTATACCATGCATTAGCAAGATCAGGTTTCAACCCTATTGCCTTATCATAAGCCTGTAATGCTTCATCATAACTTCCAAGCTTACCAAAAATTATTCCTTTACTATCCCATGCTTCAGCTAAATCAGGCTTTAATTTTATTGCCTCATTTATTGCTTGTAGTGCTTCTTCATATCGACCAAGTTTCCCAAGAATTACACCTTTGTTACTCCATGCATTCGCAAAATCAGGTTTCAATTCTATCACCTTATTAAATGCTTCGAGTGCCAATTCATATTTACCCTTAAAATAGAGATCAATTCCATGATTAAAATAATCTTCTGGTTTTAATGGCATCCCAAACGCTTCAAGCAGTTCTATTTTCTTGCCATATTCATCAAGTTTCTTTTTAAGATTTTCTGACGGACTTTCTGTAAGAGATATAGATTCAGCTTTATTTCTAAACCGATCTATATATTCTTCTGCTTCTTTAACTGTTTTAATGATAGGCTCTACATCTTTTAGCAACTTATCCGTCGTTGCGACATCCTTCTGTGCAGTAACTCTATATTCTTCTATTTCTTTACGCAGCGACTTCCATTTCCTAAATTCAAATAATCCAAATGCCGTAGCTAATAAAAGAACTATTGTAATCAACGCAACTAAGACACCCATAAG
>CAZJPN010000050.1:0-76465 GCA_964547905.1 uncultured Pseudomonadota bacterium
GTAGATGCTATAACTGAAATCTTTGGTATGAACGTATATATCAGGAATAAGAAAGGAGAGCTTATTGCTCCCGCTCATGGTTAGATTTCTGGATGACAAGATGATACATGTTTCGGTTAGATTTTTACATGACTTGACAGGCCAGTTTAATAAAAATTAGAACCGTCCCCTTTATATTGACACTTTAACTCTAATACATCATATACTGAGAACTAAGCATAGAGATAAATGATGATGAACAACGACTTCGAAGCGACAGAAAAACGGATACTATCTGTTTTTGAAAACGCAGGATTAAAGCATGTCCTTTCAATGAGGAAGCTCGCAGGTGATGCCTCAAACAGGAGCTATTACAGATGTTATCTTGACAATGACAAGAGCTATATTGCCATGGTAAATGCCGCATCGGATAAAGCCATTGTTTCAGAGGAAATTGCAACGCATACAAAAGATTTCCATGAACTCCCTTTCATAAACATACAAAGGTATCTTACCCAATTGGGCGTACATGTGCCTGCGGTTCATTATAACGATGAGAAAGAAGGAATACTGATACTCGAAGACCTCGGGAATAGTCTGCTCGGTAATATTATAAATGAAAAAGGTCTGTCGGCAGGGCTTTACAAGCAGGCAATAGATATGATGATAAGATTTCAGATCAAAGAGGAACATATACCTCAGTGGTGCTATGCAAGGCTGAATAGGTTTAACAGCAATCTTTATGATTTTGAGTTTGATCACTTCATAGAGTACGGCATCGTTAAAGCGGGGGTTGAACTGCCGCACATTATTATGTCAAAGCTCCAGAGATTATTTCACAGATTGTCGGTGCTGTTTGAAAGATACTCCACCATATTCGTCCACAGGGATTATCATTCAAGAAACATGCTCTATTTTAAGGAGCAGTTATATACGATCGATTTTCAGGATGCACTGATAGGAACCCCGCATTACGACCTTGCTTCACTATTAAGGGACGCCTATGTCGAGCTTACGGATGATTTTGTAGACCAGATGGTCGAATACTATCTTTCAAAAAGTCCGTATGCAGCTACAGGTTTCAAAGATATTTTTACGCTGATAAGCATCCAGCGTATGCTGAAAGCGGCCGGAAGATTCCGATACATAAAACTTGTCAAGGGTAATGATAAGTTTATGAAATACATACCACGCCTGCTGCAACGTGTTCAAAGGCTTGCACTGTCTTATAATTCAGACCCGTCACTTGAAATAATTGTGGAAGCAATAGAAAAAATACCAGAACACTAATCCAAAAATGCAATAATAATAAAAACAGCAGGGGCGAGCTAACGCTCGCCCCTTATAGAATCGAATCAATATAAGCTTAGCAGTTTAACAGGCGAGGAAACAATCTGTATATTCACGTCCCCTGGATTCATTATTAAAGCAAGCAATGTAGCGGAAAGTGAGATCTTGTTTGTGTTTGTCAATGTTGCTTCCATTCTGCCATCAGACAGGAAATTAATCCTTCCCGTTAATTTCATTATTACAGGGGTCTTCTGGAGAAGCAATTCAACAAGACCATTCTCCACATTTATCCATGAAGTCAATGTAACGTTTAATATTGGACGCTGGTCAGAGTCTGTGCTCGCCGGGCTGGATATATATCCTGTTGCCGCACCGGTCGGCCGTATGATTACCCGATTAGTGCTCAAACTTATGGGGAGGAAGCCTATCCAAATAGTCAGCGTAGTACTTGTCCCAAAAATCCAGTTGCCCGCAGAAAGTACAAGCGGCAGCGAGTTGTTTGATGTATTAAATGCGCCAATGGTAGACAGCATAGTTCCGGATAAGTAGCTCTTGTCATTTATGGACGCTATTGGTAATGATGGCGTCATCTTTGTACTATTTTCTGCATACCTTGTCTCTGTGGAATCCACTATACCATTACTGTTGGTATCTGTTGTTCTGTACATGGATAATCCCAATGCAGCATTAGGACTGTATGCTCCGCCTACAAATGGAATCACCATATTGGGACCGCCAGGGGTCTCTTTCCAACTGCTCATGCTGTCATTTACGATATCGGTGTTCAGCGGTAAACCATCTGTTCCACAGATCACACCTGTTCCGCAGATGTTTCTTCCATCCGGTCCACTAACTAATGTCAACTGATAATGTTCTCCAGGAATCCATGGAGCATTAGGAATAAAGGTGACCTGGTTATAAGAAACAATCCTACTGCCGGGCACCTGTGTATTGGTATTGACATCCAGAACCGAGAAAGAGGATTGGTTTATTGTAGCCGGATTGATAGGCTTGGTAAAGTATACTTCGATGTTCTGATTTGACGGAAGTACAAACGTACCAAATGCAGTATTATCAAATGGACTGCACTTCCCCCTGCTTAATATGCACGGCACTCCAGAATTAATACTGCTCACCATAGTTGCTTCAGGACTGCTTGTACTCAACGGCTCTGTTGTAAATGACGTTGTTGAACCTGTAATCAGTGTATTCCCGTTAACATCCTGTATGCCTGGATTTACAGAAACGGTATATTGTGTATTCTGTGCCAACAAAGACGCCGGAGTAAAGATTACACTTGATCCATCAGTTCGTAGGGATCCTGCAATAATATTACCCTTAGGGTCTTTGACATTTATATTGCCTGCAAGGGTCGATGCATTGATAGGCTTTGAAAATGTTACAACTACCGGCGAATTTACCCCAATATCTGTGCTCGAAGGATAAACAGACGATACCACGGGTGGTGTATTATCAACAGGCGGGTTTGCTGGAGACACAGAGAGTTGCATCGCAATGACCACAGGTGCCTTCTCAGTACCCATAATATTCATTTCAATCTCTCCAATTGCATTCAAAATTAAGTTCCCACTTGCGTCGACTGTTGTCTCACCATACAGCTTAAGGTCCATCATGTCCTGATTGAGAATTGAATTTGCTAACCCGTTCTGCGCTGTAACACAGATATCAAGGGTAAGGTAGGTTGAAAGCGGTGATGCATTCGGGTTTATAGCACTGTAAGGGTTAGGAATCATATACCCTGTGCCGTTTGATAAAAGCGTCATGGATATTGTACCTGTGTTAAGCCCTGTGCTGATCTGTCCGCCTAATTGTACAGGGATGGCACTTACGTTTATAACCTGCCCTTTAGGAACTACAATTGAAATCAAATTAGGATTGTTTCCCGTTATTAACTCCGTTGTCATTATCCCACTGAGATATGTATTGGATGTCCCTATAAGTTGAGAATAGATCGCTGATGAGTTTATAGTCTGATCTACCATGCCGGCTGTAGGCAGTAAACCCGGATTGCCTCCAACAGAATTTATGTCCGGACTAATTGCGAATGGCATAACGGCTGCTACTGTGGTAGCTATCGGAGAAACATCAATGTTTTGAGGAATCATAGACACTCCGTTTACGCCTTTAATTCCGCTGGTAAATACTATCTGGTAATTATCCCCGTCTGTCAGGTTGCTGTTGGGCTGAAAAACTAAATGACTGCCTATGACCAGAAGACTGCCCGGTACCTGCGTACCTCCTGCAGATGTATCTATAAAATTAAAACTGCTTCCATAGACCACACTTGTTGGATCAACAGGCTCTGAAAACTCCACCCTTAATGTCGAAAAATCATAAAAATTGTTCGGTGCAGGATCCATATTAGTTATAGTGACACCAGTACCGGCTTCCACACGCCACGTACCTGTAGTAAACACGGATGCTATCCCTCCGGACGGCAGTGTCACAGGGGAACCATTCTGGTCAACCACTCCGCTCAAAACCACCTGATAAGTTTCTCCAGGTATAAGCGGTTGTGAAGGAGTAAATGTTGCCTTAAGGTTGTCCGATGATACAGTTGTAGAACCTGGAACAGCAACACCTCCGCTTGTAAGACTGACATTGAGTGATGAAGCATTTATAGGGTCTGTGAAACTTATTAATATACGACTGCTTCCATACACATCGGTTTGTCCATTATACGGATATACAGACCTGAAACTATCGGCCCAGCTATATGCTGAACCTAAGAAAAGAGAAGAAGCAAAAACCAGCAAAAGGAACTTTTTTACGCTCATAAACCCCTCCTTTTAGATATTTGTTATTACACACTTTATATAAAAAATTTTGCTTGTCAAGTATTTTGGTTGAAATTGCAACTGTATTTTCAACAAACGTTCTTAACTTCGGATTGTTTCCAAGGGGATAGGGTTGAAATTTCAACAATGGCTGAAATTGAACCCGCTTATATCTCTTTCGGGTTAATCATAAAATGGCGTCCCCAACGGGATTTGAACCCGTGTTACCACCTTGAAAGGGTGATGTCCTTGGCCGGTCTAGACGATGGGGACATAAATACAGTTCATAGTTCATGAGTTATGAAGTTAACTCCTCAACTCACCAACTCTTAAACTACAATTCTATACAGATTCTTCACTTCGTTTAGAATGACAAAACAACGTGATGTCATTCTGAGTGGCATATCTACGCCACGAAGAATCTCTTCTAAAAATTGAGCCGCGCCGGGATCGAACCGGCGACCCTTTGCTTAAAAGGCAAATGCTCTACCGACTGAGCTAGCGGCTCTCAACCAAATGCATAAGCAAATAAATATATTATATACTGTAAAAATTATGTCAAGATAAAACATAAAGTAGGAGCGAATGATCAAAGAACATATCCTACATAACCTCCCCTTACTAAGGGGAGGCTTCCTATGATCCCCTCCTTCATAAGGAGGGGTTGGGGTGTGGTCAGCAAAGGCTTCAAAAAAAAGAGGGGGGCAAAGCCCCCTCTTTTGAACTCATACTATTTATATAACCTTCTACCAATCCGGTGGCGCTGATGTAAATGGCATACCGGTTGTTGAATCAGTAAAGAACCCATACATAGCCCCTGCAATGACCTTATCTAATGAGTAATTCGTAGCTGCTACGAAACTTGGAGATAGAGCTGCAGGACATGCTGATGCAAGCGTACCTGGATCTGCTCCCTGCGCTTCGCAGAACCCGAGCATCTGGCTCAGGTCAATTGAAAGCGAATTATGAAACGTTGGGTCATTAAAAGATATGTAAAAAATCATAGGAGGCGTTTGACCAATTAAAGGAATATTAAATGGCGACGCTGTTGCAGGTACTGAAATACCGTCTGCAACTATAGAATTCGTCCCGTCTGTAAAGTGGGTAGAATCCGTATCTGTGTAGTACCATCCTATAGATGTTAACCCATAAGGATCTCCATTCGAAACCTCCGCCTCTATCTGGAATTCTCCACTTGCTGTTGCAAGTGTCGGGAGAAAGGTTCTTAATGGTACAGGATTGGTGAATATGGCATGAGGATTAAGGCTTATTACGTTTGTCGCGAATGCATCTGCAGTTAATCCAATGGCACTCAAAAGCGGATTCACATCCATAGGCACCACAAAGGGTGGTGAACCAGATGTCAGGTTGCCTATAAACTTTGTTATCAATGTCTCTGCTGAAGGAACCATACCCGCAGAAATACTTGCAGGCACTGTAAGTGTATCATTGCCTGTTAAGTCCTGAACTAAATTCACCCATGTTGAGGTTGTGTAGTATAAGCATCCAACTGTGAATGTATCTCCGGCTTCGACTACGCCATCCGTATTATGAGAGGTGTAAGCAATTACCTTATTAAGATTGCCCGCATCAAGCTGGAGGCTGGCATTCAAACCCTTTAATTCCGTTAATGCAGCAGCAAGCTCATTGCCTGCAGCCTTTATATCTGCTGGACCGGTTCGTTGATTGTTAAACTCGAGAAGCGTGGGTGCTATTGCAAATATACCAGCTAAGCCTCTCAAGAGGCCTATAGGGTCAGAAAGATTCAGATTACTCAGTGGATTACTCCCTCCCAAAAATAGGGATACAAGAGCTGACGCATCAAGTGAATGGGCACTGATAATGTTCACGAAAGCAAGTAGTGTATTCGATGTTGCACCAAGCACTCTTGCCTCTGCAGGCCCCCACTGCGACTCAAATTCAACTTGATAGTCCAGATTAAGTGAGGCTAATAAAGCTGTATCAGTAGGTGGTAAACCGAAACTGCTCAAACCGCTTATGAGTGATGTGGGATCCATAAGTACATTGACCGGTAGAATTGGTAATGTGAACTCACAAGCCTCTTGTTCTATTACCGGTGTTCTTATTGTTATATCTGCCAGATCCGTGCTTATACCTGCCAAAAAAGCCCCTAAATTATCACCCAAAACATTAGTTTCTATATTAGAAAAATCAACAAGTGTTTGAAGCTGGTTTTGTGTAAGATCCTGCACATCGGCAAGTGTCATCCCCCAATTTGCAGTACAGTCTGTAGGATACGATCCAAGTATCTGTTTAAATGCAGTTTGTGCACCTGTAGGATTTCCATTTGTAAGTGCAGCAGAACCTGTATTTGTTAACTCGGCTACTTGTGCTGCACTGAGACCTGATGAACTACTGCTGGATCCGCAACCAGAGCCTACCACCGCGATAAGTATCGCAACTGCTGAAAGACCAAGAAGTTTAAAGACAAATTTATCCATACCTTCCTCCTTTAGTTTTTTTATTTTTTATCATGTATACTGATGAGCGTCAAGTAAAATTATGTGTTGAACATCTTGAAGATTCTGTAAAAAAGATAAAAACAGAGGACTTAACCCTCGTTTATAACAAATCCCCCTTACCCTCCTTTAGTAAAGGGAGGGTAAGGGGGATTACGGGTGGATCGCAGGGACGAATGAATGAACAAACTCCCTTCTTGCATTTTTTTGGTTAATCAAAATCTCTTATGGTGCAGTTGATGTTGTGAATGTGTTATATGCAGTTGCAGCATACAGAGTATTATTTTGAATAGTCAAAAAATTTGTTGTTATGCTGAATGTCGTTCCTGTTGGTAAATTCCCTGTAGGTATTATGTCAACATAATTAGGAAATGTTTGCGCTGTAAACGGGAAAGACGGCAATACAGCTATCTGAATTGAATACTGATTTACAATACCCGCAGATGCAGGGATAACCTCAGAAAATGTAGAACCAACATTTACTGCATCGAGTGTACCTGATGTCGGTATGAGCGTTAATGTTACCGATATTGGCGGTGCTGTTGTAAGCGCTGTACTGCTACTGCCACAACCATAGGCCACAACCATAACAAACAACGCTGCCATTGAAAATCCAAGGAATTTAATATAATTTTTCATTTTTTTATGATACTGCAAAACTTTCCTCTTATCAATACTATTTTTATATTTTCAATGTATAATCTTCCCGAACCTATTCCACCGTATGTGCAAGGTCTTCGGGTTCCATGAGAAGTATATGATCTCAGCCTGCCCGAGGATAAGGTCTCTTTTCACATACCCCCAATATCGCGAATCATTGGAATAATCCCTGTTATCACCCATCATAAAGTATTCACCCTTGGGGACAACAATCGGACCGAAATTATCCCTTGGCGACTCCGAGGCAGGCAATATCTCCGGATCACCAAAGTATGCATACGGTTCATAAAGCTTTTTACCGTTTATATAAACCTGTTTGTTTATTATCTGTACCTTATCACCCGGCAAACCAATCACCCTTTTAATAAAATCTATGCTTTCATCTTTGGGATACTCAAACACAACAACATCACCCCTTTTCGGCGATCGTATCGGAAGAACAACATCGTTTGTAAACGGTATGTGTGTGCCATAGATAAATTTGGTTACCAGTATATGATCCCCGATCAGCAGAGTTGGTTCCATTGAGCCGGACGGTATCTTGAATGCCTGAATAATAAACGCCCTGATAATAAGTGCGAGTATGATCGCAGTTGCAAATGCCTCTGCATATTCCCGTACAATGCTTTTTTTCTTTTTGTCTTTTGTCATGATTCGATTACCTTATATACCTTTCATATTATTTGTAGGGGCATGGCATGCCATGCCTTCTTTTTTGGGCAACCGCAAGGGTTGCCCCTACCATTAAATCTATTCAATTGGGACATCTTACATTGTTAGGATTCTCCTTGTCCAGTTCCCACTGCAATGGGTTGTTTATGATGTATTCTCTGATTTCTGTCAATTCTTTTTCGCTGCGTATGATGTGCTCATAATAATTACGCTGCCAGAAAGAAACACCGGAGGTATTATGAATTTGATTCATTTGTACATATCGTCACGAAATATGCCCCAGCATTTGCGTAATCATAATCTTTTAACCGGATGGAATGCCGATCTCCATGATAAATACCGGGGGTGCGTGCATCCACTCATTATACCCTTCTACCCTACTCATCCGTCTTCAACACCGACAGGAATGCCTCCTGTGGAATGTTGATAACGCCAACCTGCTTCATTCTCTTCTTGCCTTCTTTTTGCTTCTCAAGCAGCTTCCTCTTTCTTGTAATGTCTCCGCCGTAACACTTTGCCAGCACATCCTTCCTCATTGCTCTGACGCTTTCCTTTGCAATAACCCTGGAGCCTATGGCAGCCTGTATGTTTACTTCAAAAAGCTGGCGGGGTATGACCTTTCTGAGCTTTTCGGTAAGTGCTCTGCCCCGGTAATAGGCATTATCCTTATGAACAATCAAAGACAGCGCATCAACGGGATCTCCGTTGATGAGTATATTCAATTTTATAAGATCTGATGTCTTATAATCGAGGAACTCGTACTCCATGGACGCATAACCTCTGGACAACGATTTAAGTTTATCGTAAAAATCACTGATCATCTCCGAAAGCGGCAGTTCATAAATGATCATAACCTTGTTCTGTGTGAGATATTTCATCTCTCTCTGCATACCCCTTTTATCCTCGCACAACTTCAAGACAGCACCGACATATTCCGACGGTATGTGGATTGTTACAACCACATAAGGCTCCTCTATCCTTTGAACAGACCTGTCTTCGGGAAAATTGGCAGGATTATCAACGGAAACCATCTCTCCATCCTGCATAGAGATATGGTAAGCAACCGTCGGTGCGGTTGAAATGAGTTCAAGCCCGTATTCCCTTTCAAGCCTCTCTTGGATAATTTCTTTATGGAGTAATCCAAGGAAACCGCACCTGAATCCAAACCCAAGTGCAGTTGACGTTTCCGGTTCATACGTAAAAGAAGAATCATTGAGGATCAGTTTTTCAATAGCAGCCTTCAGAGGCTCATATTGATTATTTTCGACCGGGTAGATGCCCGCAAATACCAATGGCTTGATATGCTTGAATCCGGAAAGAGGTGTTAATACCGGATTGCTCTCGAGTGTTATCGTATCACCTATCTTTGTCTCGTGCAGGTCTTTTATACCTGCTATAATAACACCGACCTCCCCTGCCGATAGCCCTGTCACCTCTCTTACCAGAGGCGCAACAATACCGAGATTTGTAACTTCATAGCTACGGCCTGTAGAAAATAATTTTATCCTGTCTCCTATTTTGACAGAGCCGTCAAACAATCTTACAACCATGATGACACCCTGATAGCTGTCGTACCAACTGTCGAACAGCAGGGCGCTCAAAGGCTTTGCCGGGTCACCCTCTGGAGACGGTATCCTTGTCACAACGGCCTCAAGTATTTCATCTATGCCTATACCTTCTTTGGCGCTTGCAAGTATGGCAGTCGATGCATCTATACCTATTATATCCTCTATCTCTTTCCTCACCCTTTCGGGATCCGCACCTGGAAGATCAATCTTGTTTATAACAGGTATAAGCTCAAGGTTGTTGTCTATGGCAAGATATGCATTTGCAAGGGTCTGTGCCTCGACACCCTGTGTTGCATCGACAACGAGCAATGCACCTTCGCATGCTGCAAGGCTTCTTGAAACCTCATACGAAAAGTCAACATGCCCCGGCGTATCTATGAGATTAAAGATAAAATCCTCACCGGACTTCGCATGGTAATCAATCCTTACTGGCGATGCTTTTATGGTAATCCCCCGTTCCCTTTCAAGGTCCATCTGATCGAGAAACTGGTCCTTCTTCTCCCGTATGGACAGCACGCCTGTACGCTCGAGGATCCTGTCCGCAAGCGTTGATTTGCCGTGATCGATATGTGCTATAATAGAAAAATTTCTGATATGTGCAGTGTCCATCAATAAGGCTCTCTCTTAAACCGATTCTTCAAAACCCCTCCTTTATAAGGAGGGGTTGGGGTGGTCTTCTCTTTTCCATTAATGTACTGTATTATTTTAATCAACACCCCTTCAACATTTTCATAAATTTCTTTATTCGTAAATCGTAAAAAAATAAAACCATAAGATTCTACAATTTTTTGTCTTTCCTTATCTCTCAGTTCTGCTTCCATATTATAATGAGAACCTCCGTCAACCTCTATAGCTAATTTTAGCTCAGGACAATAGAAGTCTATTATATATGGTCCAACGCTATACTGCCGCCTGAATTTATAACCACTTTCTTTATTCCTTAGTTTAGACCATAATATAATTTCTGCCTCAGGCATATTATTTCGTAATTGTTTTCGTTTAATTTTTTCTTCCATCCTGTTATATATTTTTGTCATTTAATTTCACCTTCCCATAATGCCCTCCTTTATAAGGAGGTAAGGAGGAATTGTGGTCGTCTTCTTTTTGACCCTACCCATCCCCCCCTTGCTAAGGGGAGGCTTTTAATATTAGTACTCCACCTTCATCAGAAATAATCCTCTTGCCGGTGCCCTTGAATGCGTCCATTTCTTGAGTGACGGTTCAAGATATAATTGAATATTTTCTGGTTTCATTTTTCCTCTACCTGTTTCCAATAATGCCGCTACCATATATCTTACCATGTGCATGAGAAAGCTATTTGCTTTCACAGTTATATATATAAAGTCATCCTTCTTTTCTATATCAAGCTTCATGATGTTCCTAATCCCCCCTTTCTCTCCTTTCACCCGCCCTGAAACTTTATCCACTGTTGCCATAAATCCCGTAAAATCGTGTTCTCCTTTTAAATAGTCGGCAGACTGTTTCATTGCCTGAATATCCAATTCCAAAGGCACATGATAGCTGTAAAGCCTTTCCAGTGCACTTCTGAATTTGCTGTTGTTGATTACGTACATGTATTCTCTGGCTTTTGCATCTCTCCTTGCATTGAAACTCAATGGTGCTCCCTCTGCAAATTTTATAGCAATGTCAGGAGGTAAATATGCATTGATGGCAAACGGAAACCTTTGCACCGCAATATCCGATGAGGTATGGAAATTCGCCACCTGCCCTTGTGCATGCACACCGGAATCGGTTCTACCGGCACCTGTTAGTTTTATATCCTCATTCGTTATCCTGCAAATCGCTTCTTGAACTATTTCTTGAATTGTTACGATATTATTCTGGATTCCCGGGCTTTCGCTTTTCCGCTTTTTTGCATTCCCCGGCTTTTGCGTCTGCCAGCCTTTGTAGTTTGTGCCGTCGTACTCGATGATAAGTTTTATGTTGCGCATCTTTTTAAAAGATTGAAAATTAAAGATTCAAAATTAAAAATTCAAGATTAGAAATCAAATTCAAAATTCAAAGCCAAAGGCACCGATTATATATTGCGTGGATAAGTCGAACCCGGTATCACTCTTATGGAAGTCGTTTACCATATCCTGACCAATCCTTATGTCGATGTAAACGTGATCTATCCCGTATTCTGTACGCAGATTGCCGACATGTCTCCTATCGAGAGGATCAAGCACAAAATGTATGCCCGCTATCCAGTTATATCCATATTTATACCCGCTGACTGTTTTGCCTCCTCCTGAGGCTGTTTGATAAAAACCAGTTGCCACACCTCCAGCACCAACGTATGGGTACACGGGCTGATCATCCCTTAATCTCAATTGTAAAACAGCATCAAGCCTTGCCGGGTAAATCATGAGCGTATACTGCTGTCCAACGCCTGGCTCGGCATATATGGTATTTGTTCCGTAAACAAAACCGAGAGAACCGTCAATACCTACAAAATGATAGAATAAAACACCTGCATTAAGCTGATACAGAGGAACATAATTGTTTTTATAGAATGATTGCAGAACAGGGTCTTTTGTGAAACGGACTACACCCGCACCGAGGGTGAGTTCGTAATGAACGTTATCGGAGGCGTGGGCCGGTACCGCCACAAAACCAAAAAATAATAACATAATAAAAATTTTTTTAATCATTCTTATTTTCCCCTTCTAAAGAGCAACTTTTTATCCTACCATCTTCCTCTGTCATTCCCACGCAAGCATGCCCTCGACAACAATCGGGGGTGGGAAGCCAGCCTTACCTCTGTCATTCCCACGGAAGTGGGAATCCAGTCTTTCGTTAAATCTTTCCAATCTGGATTAAATCCTTCTCTTAATTCTATCTTCCATCTTCTATTCCATTTCTTTAATTGTTTTTCTCTTAATAATGAACTATTTACATCATTGGTTTGTTCAAAATATACTAACGTACGAACATCATATCGCTTTGTAAAACCTTCTACAATACCTTCTTTATGTTCATATGTACGCCTTATTAAATCATTAGTAACACCAATGTATAAAGTTCCATTTCTTTTACTTGCTAATATGTAAACAGAATAGGAGTTGGTCATAAATACTCTCATGGATTCCCGTTTTCACGGGAATGACAGGATAATAATTTTTTCCTCTGCTCTATACCTATTATTGCTATCCCAAATATTACTATAAACAAAAAGAGTGTAAAAAACTTCTGCATCATTGTTCCATACAGTACAACCATGCTCCCGAATACAAATGGTTTAAGCATAACCCGAACAATGGCCCTTAATGTATCATGCCCTGCTATAAAATGGGCGATTGGCGGGCTTGTTGCATAGTATACCTTTACAAATAACCTTCCAGCAGCATTCTTTAAAAGCACTTTGTTTCTAAACTGCCTCAATACCCACACATCAAATTGATCATAAGAACCATAAGCTGCTGTTGCAATAAAACAATTGCCCTTCTGACCCGCAAGCTCAGCCGGGCTCGGAATATGGACGGGTGTAACTGTCACAGTGTTACTCAATCCACTTGTATTGCCTGCTAAATCGTACGTGATAAGGCCTATATAATAGAGTGTTCCGTTGGTAAGCCCGTTCAGCGTATAAGACGTGGTATTGCCTGCATCAGCAACGGTTGAGGGAAGACTGTTTATGTCGAAGGGTGATGTAGAATAATATACAGAGTATCCGCCAACGTACTCAGAGGGACTTGCTGTCCAACTCAAATAAGCCTTGCTCTCATTGGGTATGGCAGAAAGATTGGAAGCCGACTGGGGCGGAACAGTTAACAATAAAATACTCGTTGATGCGTATGCTGTAATGCCGCTCGTGGTTTTTACATATATGTATATCGTGTATGGACCGTTTGCACCTCCTGCAAGATTTATGAGGTCGGAGGCATAAACAGGAAACGTCATTGTCTGACCTGCTGTCACAGAGCCGCTTACACCTGGTATTGTGAACCCACTGCCCGGTGTGCCGTTTCCCCCTATCTCTGCCTCATAGGTCCCTGCCATGGTTGATGACCATGTAATTGTAGATACATTGTTGTTTGTATCGTTGATAGCAGAAGGACTTGTCGATGCTATTGTTACTACACTCGAGAGTTCGTAAACCGTGTTCGTACCGTAATCCGTAACATATGCATTAGCACCATTAGAAGTTATATAAGCTTGCTCAAGGTCTGATCCTCCTAAGGATAAGCTGTTGATTACTGTGTTATTGGATACCTGAATATAGGTAATGCCGCCTGCCGGGGAATTCATGACCATCAAGGTTGAATTATCAGGTGTGAGTGCAAGGCCGTTTGGATGACCGCCCGAAGGCAATGTGATTGTATCCACAACATTATTGGAAGATGTATTTATAACAGAGATTGTATTATCGTTTGCATTGGCAACATACAGAGTTGTTGAATTTGGTACTAATAAAAGTGCATCGGGATATGAGCCTGTGGTAATGGTTGTTGTTACTCCGTATGTATTTGTGACATTATAATTATATAGAAACACATTCACAGCATTCGATGTGCTGTTCGCTACATAAACCTCAGTTGCACTTGCATTTGCAGCTATGCTTATCGGACCGCCTCCCCATGAATTCACTGTGGTAGAAGAAGAAGAGCCAAGAGGAAAATAAGACCATGAGTTATCCCCATAATTTGTTACAAATACTGTATTGTATGCTATAGCAATGCCGATAGGGTTATTGCCAACCGATACTGTAGATGTGGTAAAATTAGCAGAATTGTTCAGACTCACAGCATAAATAGTGCTGTTCGTTCCATTACTTACATAGCCTGTAACATAAGCTATTGTCCCATCGGGTGTCACAGCAACCATGGACGGGTTTGTACCGGCAAAAATACTTGTAGTAAGAAGCGTGTTGTTTGAAAGGTTGATAATGTCCACTCTTCCGGTAAGGCTTTCTGCAACAACGGCATACGTTCCGTTGCCAGCAATACCATAAGGCCCGCTGCCAACCGGTATGGAGGCGACCTTGGTATTGGGAAACGCGTATGCAATACCGGTGTACATTATTAAACAAACTATTATTATGAGTATATTCGGAATCCATTTACCCATTCTTTCAATTCCCCTCTTATGTATATCTTCAAACAGACTATATCGCCTATCCTGATCTATCACGGCAACTTTCCTCTCCTGTCATTGCGGGCAAAGCGAAGCAATCTCTCTGTATTCATGAGATTGCTTCGTCGTGAAGCCTTCGGCGCCACTCCTTGCAATGACAACCCACCAGAACAATCGCTTAAGCAATTGCTCATGTTATAATTTTCCACTCTTTTCTATCACAACAATCCGTCCTTTATCATCTGCTCTGCTATCTGGATTGCATTCAAAGCAGCGCCCTTTTTCAGTTGATCACCGACAACCCAGAAGTTTAAGCCGTTCTCAACAGAATCATCCTCTCGTATCCTGCCTACAAAACAATCGTCCTGGCCTGCTATGAACAGCGGCATTGGATATTTTTTGTGTGCTGGGTCATCTTCAACCTGTACACCCGGGAATGCGTTTATAAGTTCTATGGCCTTTTGTCTGGTTATTTTCTTTTCCGTCTGGATATTGACAGCAATTGAATGTGCCCTGAAAACAGGTACCCTGACAGTCGTCGGAGAAACCTTTATGGTTTGATCGTTCAATATCTTTCTTGATTCATTAATAAGCTTCATCTCTTCCTTTGTATATCCGTTTTCAAGAAAAACATCAATATGCGGCAATACATTGAATGCAATCTGATAGGGAAACACCTCTACCTTCAAAGGCTCTCCTTTTGCCCATGCCTTTACCTGAGTCTCAAGCTCTGCCATTGCCTTTGCACCTGCACCTGAAACTGCCTGATAGCTTGTTGCTACCATCCTTATTATCTTGCCATACCTGTGAAGCGGTGCGGCTCCCATGAGTGTGACAATAGTCGTACAATTTGGATTTGCGATAATACCTGTTTTTTTGTACTGCTTTATCGCATCCGGATTTATCTCCGGTACGACAAGCGGTATGTCAGGCTCCATCCTGAATGCAGAGCTGTTGTCGATAACGACAGCACCGGCATCAACCGCATTTTTTGCGAACTCCTTGCTTCTTGAAGCACCGGCAGAAAAAAGGGCTACTTCAACACCGGTGAAGGACTTGGGTCCCAATTCTTCCACTGATATGTTCTCTCCCTTGAATTTGAGGGTCTTGCCGTTTGACCTGCTTGAAGCAAGCAATTTTAATTCCCTGACCGGAAACTTACGTTCCTCAAGCAACTGCAGCATTACGTTGCCTACCGCACCGGTCGCACCTGCAATAGCAACCGAATAACTTTTACTTCCCATTTTCCTTAACTCCTTTTATTGAATGTTTATTCCTTAATTTTGAATCTTGAATCTTTAATCTTTAATTTCTTAATCTTCTATCCTTTTCAATATTTCCTCGCCCATTTCCAATGTGGAAACCGGTCTCCCTGTCCCATCGTCTATGTCCTTTGTACGTAAACCGTCATTAAGCGCCTTTTGTATGGCATTTTCAATCATATCAGAAAGATCTGCCCTGTTAAACGAATATCTGAACATCATTGCAACAGATGCAATAGTGGCAATAGGATTAGCAATGCCCTTACCTGCAATATCAGGGGCTGATCCATGGATCGGCTCATATAACCCTTTTTTATCACCGATGCTTGCTGAGGGGAGCATGCCGAGTGAGCCGGTAAGCATGGATGCCTCATCACTGAGAATATCACCGAACATATTGTCGGTGAGTATTACATCAAATTGTCCCGGATTCCTTATGATCTGCATTGCACAATTATCGACATAGAGATGATCAAGCCTTACCTCGGGATAATGTACTGCAACCTCTTTAACGATCTGTCTCCAGAACATCGAAGTCTCGAGTATATTCGCCTTATCAACGCTTGTTACATGCTTTTTCCTGAGCATTGCAGCATCAAAAGCCCTTTTTGCAATCCTTTCAATCTCTTTGCGCGAATATACAAGCGTGTTGTAGCCTTTTTTATTCTCCTTTATACCTCTTGGCTTGCCGAAGTATATGCCGCCGGTAAGCTCTCGTACAACAAGTATGTCTACGTTGCTTATCACCTCTGGTTTTAATGTAGACGCCTTTAGCAAGGCAGCATAGGGCTTTGCAGGCCTTAGGTTTGCATAAGTCTTGAGTCCTTCCCTGAGTGCAAGCAAAGCTTTTTCAGGCCTGATTGAAGGTTCTACAACATCCCACTTCGGACCTCCGACTGCACCGAGCAGTACAGCATCCGCCCTTTTCGCTTCCCTTAGATATTCATCTTTTAATGGTACACCGTAAATATCTATGCTTGCCCCGCCAATAGGAAATTCCTGCATATCAAGTTTTATATTACCTTTTTTCGCTACTTTTGTAAGCACCTTTTTGGCCTGTTCTATGACCTCTGGCCCTATCCCGTCCCCGGGCAATATAACTATCCGTTTCTTCATAATATCAACACTCCATTGTATTTTATTTACTTAGCGTACCTTCTTCTCCATATAATTCATCAATCCGCCTGCACTCAAGAGCTTCTGCATAAACTCGGGAATGGGCGTAGCATTATAAACCTTATTAGTTAAAAGCTCTTTTATGAGTCCTGTGTCAAGATTAACCTCGAGGGGTGTACCTGTTTTTATCCCGCCGTTGGCGAGATCGATATTCTCATTTACCTCAAGCAAAGGTAATCCTATGTTGAACGAATTCCTGTAGAATATCCTTGCAAAGCTCCTCGCTATTACCAGTGATATACCGGCCGCCATTATAGCAATAGGCGCGTGTTCTCTCGATGAGCCGCTGCCGAAGTTTGAACCACCGACTATAATATCGCCCTTTGCCACCTTTTTATAAAAATCAGGATCAATACCCTCCATTGCATGCCTCGCAAGCTCATCGTGATCAAAGGTATTGAGATACCGTGCAGGTATAATTACGTCCGTGTCGACATCATTACCAAATACATGTGCATTACCTCTTATTATCATTCTTTGCCTCCTAATTTTTTTATAATGTCATTGCGAGGAGTGGAGCGACGAAGCAATCTACCGGTATTGAGGGATTGCTTCGCCTTTGGCTCGCAATGACAATTTAACAATATGAGCTGCAAACTGTTATCCATTGCCCTTTATTCCCAGTTCCTCGGGTGACCCGATCCTGCCAAGTACAGCAGAAGCAGCCACTATTGCCGGGTTAGCAAGATAAACCTCGCTCTTCAGATCTCCCATTCTGCCTTTGAAGTTCCTATTCGTTGTTGCAACAGCCCTTTCTCCCGGTGCAAGAACACCCATATGCCCGCCCAAACACGGACCGCATGTCGGAGTGCTGAATACTGCACCTGCCTCAACAAAGGTCTCAATCAACCCTTCCTTCAATGCCTGCTGATATATTGTACGGGTTGCCGGGATCACGATCATCCTGAGGTTCGAATTCACCTTTCTGCCTTTTACAATAGATGCCGCAATCCTTAAGTCCTCTATCCATCCGTTCGTACATGAACCTACAAACGCCTGATCGATGCCTATCTTGCCGACTTCATCTATGTTTTTTGTATTTTCAGGCAAATGCGGGAATGCTACCTGCGGTTTGAGATTCGAAAGATCATATTCATAAACATGTTCATACTTTACATCGGGGTCTGAGGTAAAAACCGTATAGGCCCTCTTTACTCTCTGGTTCACATATTTTACCGTCGTTGGATCCGGTATGACAATCCCGTTTTTACCTCCTGCCTCGATTACCATGTTGCACATCGTGAATCTTTCACTCATGTTCATGGCATCGATGACATCACCGGTAAATTCCATCGCCTTGTAAAGCGCCCCGTCAACGCCTATCTCTCCTATCGTGAAAAGTATCACGTCCTTGCCGTATACCCAGCTCTTGAGTTTCCCCTTTTTATCGCTGTGATATACGAATTTTATTGTAGGCGGAACTTTGAACCATGCCTTGCCGCTCATCATTGCTGCGGCAAGGTCTGTACTGCCTACACCGGTTGAGAAAGCACCGACAGCACCGTAAGTACAGGTGTGACTGTCTGCCCCTATAACAAGATCACCTGGTGCAACAAGCCCTGATTCCGGCAGTAATGCGTGCTCAATTCCCATATTGCCCACCTCAAAGTAGTTTTCAATCCCGGTTTCTCTCGCAAAGTCTCTCAGTATCTTACATTGAATTGCCGATTTTATATCTTTGTTCGGTGCAAAATGATCCGGAACAAGCACTACCTTGCTTTTGTCAAAAACATTTTTACCGCCGTGTCTTTTAAACTCATCTATGGCAATAGGTGCTGTAACATCATTTCCAAGAGCCAGATCCACATTTGCCATAATGAGCTGCCCGGGTTCGACATGCTGTAAATCTGCATGTTGAGCCAAAATCTTTTCTGTAATCGTCATTCCCATATTTTAAATTCCTTTCTTTCTGTTTTTTGTTTATGCCCCCTTATTTTCCCCCTTACCAAGGGGGAATTAAAAGGGGGTGTATTTAAAATCCTTTTATCCTATTAGCCTTCTTCTGTTCAAGCTTATTCAAAGCGTTTATGTATGCCTTGGCGCTTGCAACAATGATGTCCGTATCAGAACCGGTGTCGCTCACGGTATGACTATCCTCTTCTATCCTGACCGATACCTCGCCCTGCGCATCCGTTCCGCCCGTTATCGCATTTACCTGATATCTCATGAGCCTGCTTTTCGTTTTTGTTATCGAGGTAATGGTCTTATAAACAGCGTCAACAGGCCCATCACCACTGCCGCTCTCGGTCACAACGTTCCCATCCATATTTATCTTTACCGTTGCTGTTGGGAGCATATCCGTTCCAGAGGAAACATTCACAGATTCAAGTTTATACTTCTCGGCCCACTTAAGAACCCTGTCCGCTATAATAGCCTCGATGTCCTCATCGTAAACCTCTTTTTTCTTATCCGCTATCTGCTTAAAGACAACAAAGGCGTTGTCTATCTGCTCGTCTGTCAATTCATACCCGAGTGATTTTACCCTTTCTCTGAACGCATGCCTGCCTGAATGCTTGCCGAGAACAAGCATGTTCGAGGGTAAACCTATCGATTGAGGCGTCATTATCTCGTAGGTGAGTTTTTCTTTCAATACCCCGTCCTGATGGATGCCTGCCTCATGTGCGAACGCGTTTGCACCGACGATAGCCTTGTTCGGCTGTACCGATATACCGGTAATCTGACTGAGCAGCCTGCTTGACGGATAGATCTGTTCTGTAACGGCATCGGTGTAGAAATTAAAAAAGTTTTTTCTTGTTTTCAATGCCATTACTATTTCTTCAAGAGCAGCATTCCCAGCCCTCTCACCTATGCCGTTTATGGTACACTCTATCTGTCTCGCTCCTGCCTTAAGGGCTGCAAGCGAGTTGGCAACCGCAAGACCAAGGTCATTGTGACAGTGTACGCTGATAACAACCGAATCCGGAGCTTTTATATTCGCCTTTACATATCTTATAAGCTCAGAAAATTCGTCAGGGGTAGTATATCCAACAGTATCGGGAATATTTATGGTTGTTGCACCGGCATCAACCGCCGCCTGACATACCTTCATAAGATAGTCTTTGTCGCTTCGTGTTGCATCCTCTGCCGAAAATTCCACGTCTTTGACAAACCCTTTTGCAAGTGCAACAGACTCGGCGGTCATCTGTATTACCTCATCTCTGGTCTTCTTCAGTTTCGCCTTCAGGTGAATGTCGGAGGTTGCAACAAAAACATGTATCCTGGGCTTGTCTGCAGATTTCAATGCCTCATAGGCCCTTTCCACATCCGTCCTGTTTGTCCTTGCGAGCCCTGCAATGGTTATATCCTTTACATTGGAGGCTATCTCTCTAACAGCCTCAAAATCGCCGATCGATGCTATCGGAAAACCGGCTTCGATGATATCCACATTCAACCGCTTTAACTGCTGGGCTATCTTTAACTTCTCCTGTATGTTCATACTTGAACCTGGAGATTGTTCTCCATCTCTTAATGTTGTATCAAATATTAAAATTCTATTATTCATTTTATCCTCCTTTTTATCATTTCGTCCTCTTAATATGGGATTCAGTTCATCCTGCTGATGCGTCATTCTATGCGAATTGAAATCCACTTGTTTAAATCGGGTATTAAAAAATTAAAAATGGTACTATTTTAAATAGTTAGTTTCTTTGCTCCCCTTTGGGGGAGTAGGAGGGCGATCAGACCGGATGCCGTATAAATAATGAATATGGCAAACAACATTTTGATCGGCTCAAGCACGATCAAAGACATCATTATTATTGCAAGCATCAAAAATGAAACAGGTTTTTCCTTTATCATGTCCGCATTTTTAAAACTTTTATATTTTACAGTGCTTATCATGAGCAGTCCGGATATAAGGACAAGCAGCAGTATTGTAAAATGCTGTGAGAGTATAAAATCGATCGGTTTGTTCAATATAAGATCAATCGGGTGCTTTATCATGGAAGAAAACAATGCCTTCTTATCTTCGTCAAGACCTGTTGACGGTGTAACATAGAGTAAAATAGTCGTCGTCACGAGTCCTGCTGCAGCAGGAGACGGCAGACCGTTGAACACACTCTTTTCTACAGTATCTATTTGAGTATTAAACCTCGCCAGCCTTATTGCAGCGCATGCTACATATATAAATGCAATGACCCACCCAACCCTTCCAAACGAGCTCAGTGCAATAGAATATGCGAGAAATGCCGGAGCCACACCAAACCCTACAAGATCAGAGAGCGAATCATACTCAACACCAAAAGCACTCGTCGTATGGGTAAGCCTTGCCACCTTGCCGTCAATGCCGTCAAAAAAGATGGAAAATATAATAGCAATTGCACCATAGAAATAGCTGCCGTTAAATGTCGCTATAATTGAATAAAAACCGGAAAACAGGCTTGCAGAGGTAAACAGGTTTGGCAGTATATAAATGCCCCTGCTCATACCCCTTGCCGGTCTCTTCTCTGGCACGGTCTCTTTTTCGTAAGTCTTGTTTATTTCTACAATATTTTTTTCATTCATACATTACACAGCTATTATGGTTTCGCCTGCTTTTACTTTATCACCTATACGTACCTTAATCTCTCTATCAGGTTCAACATAAACGTCAAGCCTTGAACCAAGTTTAATCATACCATATCTTTTACCGGTTGTCATCTTAGATCCCTTATCCGCATTGCACACTATCCTTCGTGCAACAGATCCCGCAATCTGCACGGCCACAAGCTTTCGCCCCTTTTCATCGTTTATAAATAATGCCGTCTGTTCGTTCAGTTCCGATGCCTTGTCGGCATAAGCAACATGAAATATACCCGGGTTATATTTCTTCTCAATTACAATTCCGTGAACAGGAAACCTGTTTACATGCACATTAAACACGGACATAAAAATACTGAGACACACAGCGTCTTTTCCCATAAATTGTTCATACTTGTTGTTTTTTGCAATCTTAATAACTGTACCGTCCGCAGGAGAGATAACATAATCACCACTCGGGGTATTCCTCTCTGGATTTCTGAAAAACAACATCACAAATACCAACAACAATATCGAAGGTATGTACAAAATATATCCATGCCTTATCAGGAACCCTATAACTGCGAGTATAAACAAAAATCCTATGTATACCCATCCGTCTTTTACAATAAAATTATTGTCCATACGTTAAAATATATACATTATAATTCAAAATTTGCAAAGAATTTTATCCCTTGACAATACTTTTTGTTTTAATGTTATGGTTATCACAAAGGAGTTAGAGTATGGATAGACCACATTCCAGTAATTATTTTAAAAAGGCTAAAGATCTCATGCCGGGCGGGGTCAACAGTCCTGTAAGGGCTTTTAAGGCTGTAGGAGACGATCCTATTGTCGTTACCCGTGCAAAAGGCAACAGGCTTTATGATGCAGACGGCAACAAGTATATTGATTATTGCATGTCCTGGGGACCGATGATCCTTGGTCATGGGAATATAAAGGTGCTGAACGAAATAAGAAAGGCTATAAGGAATGGC
Organism: uncultured Pseudomonadota bacterium; assembly: GCA_964547905.1. Taxonomy (GTDB): domain Bacteria; phylum JAMCPX01; class JAMCPX01; order JAMCPX01; family JAMCPX01; genus JAJYLM01. The sequence continues at coordinate 22,457 of CAZJPN010000050.1, forward strand.
ACAAGCTTTGGTACACTATGTCCTTCAGAGATAAGGCTTGCAGAGCTTATTTTAGATGCTTACCCTTCGATAGAGCTTGTGCGCATGGTGAGTTCAGGCACAGAGGCGACCATGAGTGCTGTAAGAGTGGCACGTGCATATACAAAAAGGGATAAGATCGTAAAATTTGAAGGTGGGTATCATGGTCATTCAGACCAATTTCTCATTAAGGCTGGTTCCGGTTTAACAACACTGGGAACACCATCCAGTCCCGGTGTGCCGGAGGCATTTGCAGCAACGACACGAACGCTACCATACAACGATTTAAATGCCGCTCAAAAACTTATTACGGAAAAGTCAAAAGAGATCGCCGCTGTTATAGTAGAACCTGTAGCAGGCAATATCGGTGTCGTATTGCCGGATAAAGGATTCCTTGAAACTTTGAGAGAACTGACCATAAAGCATGGTATAGTCCTTATATTCGACGAGGTAATAACCGGATTCAGAATTTCCCTGTCAGGAGCACAGGATAGATTCAACATAAAACCTGATATGACAACACTCGGAAAGATCATAGGCGGCGGCTTACCTGTCGGGGCTTACGGCGGGAGAAAAGACATTATGCAGCTTATTTCGCCTGAAGGACCGGTTTATCAAGCTGGAACACTCTCTGGTAATCCTGTTGCAATGGCAGCAGGCATAGCTACTATAAAAGAGATAAAATCAAAACCATTGTTCTATAAAGATCTGGAGAAAAAAACAGAACATCTCGTGTATGGTTTAAAGGATGCTGCAAGGCTTGCAGAAAAAAAGATAACCGTAAACTCAATAGCATCCATGTTCACGCCTTTCTTTACAGACAGACCTGTAAAAGACCTGCAATCAGCCATGACATCCGACACAAAGCAATACGCCAGTTTTTTTCATCTCATGTTTGAAAGGGGCGTTTATTTACCACCATCACAGTTTGAGGCCCATTTTGTTTCAATGGCGCACACAACCAATGACATAGACAGGACGATAAAATATGCATACGAGGCTTTCAAGAAGCTGTGAGCGGCTTAAACCGTTTAAACTGTTTAAATAGTTAAGAAAGTGGATCGCACGACTCATCCACCCCAAGCTTCACTTGGGTGCCTGATGGGGACCCCCTTCGCTCGTTACACAAACCCCCTATTTTCCAAATGCATTTTTGGGGTTAATCCTTGCTTGATTTCGATTCTTTTTTAAGGGATTTTATATATGCGTTTCTTTTTAAAAGAGATGCATGTTCAATGAGCGTAATACCATTGAGGTGATCCATTTCATGCTGTATGACAGTTGCAAGCAGATCCGTAGCCTCCAAAATCAGGTCCTTGCCATTCCTATCATAGCCTTTTATCACAACCCTCGCCGCCCTTTTTACCTCTATCCGAAAATCAGGTACACTCAGACATCCTTCTTCTAGAGAAGACTCCCCTTCCGATTCAACAATAACCGGGTTTATAACAGCGATGATCCGCCTTTTATCGTCCCCAATAGGTACATCCGCTACAAACAATGCTTTTTCTTTTCCTACCTGCGTAGCAGCAAGACCTATACCTGATGCAACATGCATTGTCTCATACATATTATCTATAAATCCCTGCAGCTCGCCATTTATATCTTTTATTTCTTTAGCCTTACGCTTCAGTATCTTTTCCGGATATCTGTATATCTTGTAGATCGACATTATCCAACCTTTTCGAGTAGTTCCAATTGCTTTTTTGACTCCCTGTGATTCGGATTGTGCACAAGTGCCTTGAGAAAATATCCTCTTGCAGTCTTATAATCCTGTTTGTTTTTGTATATAATGCCCAGATAGTAATAATTACGTGCCTCGGTCGGATTAAGTTCTACAGCCTTTGAGAATGACCGCTCGGCAGCTTCGACGTTAACAGGATGATTGCTAAAACTCATGGTTTCCAGGATAGCCAATCCCGTATGGTACTCGGAGATGTTTGGATCATTGCTTATAGCCGTATTGAACATTTTATAAGCCTCGGTATATTTCTTCTCGTTTACGTAAACCCTTCCTCTTTCAAAACTCTGTCTTGCAAGTACAGGGTCGGTCTCCGTAAATAATATACTTTTATCCTGCTCACTTATCTCTTTTGTATATTTTTCTCTTGTCGAATCTTTATAAAGGATTGTAAATGCTTCGAGTATCTGATTGTACATCTGCAATGCAAGCGGTTTTATATCTTTATCATCCGTCTCTGCAAATCTATCAGGATGATAATTTTTTGATAATAGTGTAAAAGATGAGAGAATCTGCTCTTTTGTGGCACTCATATCAAGTCCGAGCTTTTCAAAAAGATTCATTGTTTGGAATTTCTCAAGTTTATCCTCTATCTCCGACTTCAGTGAGGCATTTGTGGTTGTTTCTTTCTTTTCCTCGCCTGGATAAATAAAACCGAGTAGGTTTAAGACACCTATGATCTGTATTGCTTTTAACTCACCCATGCCTGCATTCGCTATAACATCACTCAGGGTTTTGGTACCATCTATAAGATTATAGAACTTCTCTCCATTCGTATTCTTTATAATATTCAGGCCCTCGGATATAGCTGTATTTTTCCGCATAATGACATTCGAATGTCCGATGATCTCTTTCAGTTTGTCAGGACTGAATTTTCTCTTTACACCTTCTATCATGAGATCCCATAAGCTCAGATCAAGGGTTATGACCTCATTGCTGAAGTGCACATCTTCTATGAAGTTATATTCTGCATCATCGAGTTCAAATATCGAATAAATGATTTCCGAAACCTGTTTTATGACAAGATCGAAAAGTTGTTCAGGGGTTATGATATTCATGTCTACAAGTACAGTTCCGAGTCTGTTACCCGTTTTCATTACCTCTTTCAGTGCAATATCAAGCTGCTCCTCTGTTGCTATGTTTAATTTTAATACCATTGCGCCCATTCTGTCAGAAGGCAGGTTGGAAGCCGAAAAAATAGGCTTACCATTTGACAGGTACACTATCTTAACCTCAGGGCCGTTTGTCAGCCTGAGTATGCCTTTAACCCTAGCTGTATGTAAACTCATAAGAAGTTTCAGAAACGGAGTATTTTTTAATCTACCTTTATTAAGCATTTGTTTTTTATTTAAGCACAGTTATCAAATCTATTCAACTGTAATTCTTTTCAATTTCTTGATAGTCTTCTGTTTCTTTTTGCCGGTGAGTATTTCTTTTATGCTCCATAGTACCTGCATCCTCGGGTCTGTTGAATCTTCTTTTCCTAATTTTGTCAGCTCCTCGTCTACCATGTTGTTTATCATATATATTATTTCCCCGGCATCTGCCGGCATTTCACCTATTCGTAAAGGATCTATGATCCTCTTTATTACGACATTTAAAATTAATTGCATAGTTGTAAGGAGTGATGATAATGCCTTTGCGGTAGGCATATTCTCGTAACCTTCGATTATTTGTTTTACGAACTCTATAACATCGTCCAGCGCAAGTATGTCTTCTCTATTTGCAGTCAAAAAATGTTGTTTCGCAGAACGAAGCGACTGCAGCGCGGCGGGATTCAATTTACCTTTTGTACCCTTGTTTTTCATATAAAAACAATCTTTAACCAATCGCCCTCTATAGTTGCCTCTTTTATCTGTCTCGTTTGAAGAGCCCTCGGCAGCATGAGATTACGCTGAAAATTTTTTATTTTAATTATAAGTTCGTCTCCGCTTGTAATAAGTCCTATATCCTCTTTTTTAACACCCGGCATCTTTATCATAAGCAGAAAATGATCCCCTTTCTTGCTTATCTTGATAGGGGCATCTTTATTAAAACATGTCGTAGGATCGTCTTCTTTGAACAAACCTTGTGCAAATTTTAACAGCGACGCTATTCCAACCATCTCTCTGTCATAAAGGATTGATTTGAAAATAGGAGTTCCATGAAACACCCGGGCTATATGCTTGATATGTTTATCCTGTATACCAAGCCAGTTGGACAGGTAAGAGTTATTGATTTCCTGCGGATAGACCTTGTTTACCACAAGGGCATCAACCGTAAATCCGAACATGTTCAGGTACGTGTACGCACGCTGAGATTCATTTATAACCATCTTCTCAGGATTTATGACGAGCCTTATTGTCGTAATATTACTGTCCAAGAGCAATCCTTTGATTTTTATCATTTTGAGATACAGCTTCTCAATAGAACCGTAAACTTCATCTTTTGGAAAAGGGATCCGTGTTATCCTTTCGGCAGCAGGCCTTACAATCTTTGCTATTTTTCTGCCTATATTGAAAAACTTATCCATGTACCATTGAAATATTTCAGGAAAGCTCAGCAGTCTTATGGTACTGGCTGTCGGTGCACAGTCTATGATTATAGTGTCATAATTGCCATCCTGTTTAAACTCAAGCAGCTTGAGGAGGCTGAATAATTCTTCCATGCCCGGGAGTGTTGCAAGCTCGTCGGACATAAGTTCGTCAAGCCCCTGACTCTGAAGCAGGGTCTTTACGTAAGATTCTATTTTGCCCCAGTTATCCGCTATCTCTTTATAGATGTCTATTTCCTGACCATACAGGTTTTCCTTTAATTTCTGAGGGGTATTGCCTATCTGGATCGAAAACGCATCGGAAAGACTATGAGCAGCGTCCGTACTCAGAACAATTGTTTTATGTCCGAGTTCAGATGCAAGCACAGCAGTAGCGGCAGATACTGTGGTCTTGCCAACCCCGCCTTTTCCTGTGTAGAGTATTACCCGCATATCATTATTTTAAGTTTTTTTTTATAGGACGGTCAATCATATTCTTAACCCAAAAAATGCAATAGGGAGGTTTGTTCCTTCGCTCCGTGTACCTACCCGAAGAGAATGAGGGTAGGGGGAATTTTCGGGTTAAAAAGCTCATCGTTCATTTTTATAATTTATTATAATTTCTTGAATTAACGCTTCTATAGTATAAGACGAAGGCTGAATTTTGACTTCAAGCCCCATATCATGAGCAGTCTTTGCAGTTATAGGTCCTATGCAGGCTATATCGGCATGTTCGAGTATATGAAATGCATTCTCCCCGAACATATCAAAAAAATTGGTTACCGTTGACGAACTGGTAAAAACAGCGATATCCACGCCCTCTTTTAGATAAGGCAGTATATCCTGTCTTATTTCTGCCCTGATTGTTTTATAAACAGCGACAACATTCACCTTGGCTCCCATTTTTTTAAGTTCATCCACAAGGATCATCCTTGCTTCCTTAGCCCTCGGTATAAGAATTTTTTTACCGTGCACCTCACCGTTTAGCAAGGTAATAAGTCCTTCTGCCCTGAATTCTTCCGGCACATGATTTACCCTTATTTTTAGATCTTCTATTGCCTGTGCAGTCTTAGGACCGATTGCCACTATCTCTGCATTCCCAATTTCCCTTATATCTTTTCCGGATCTCCACAACCTGTCTACAAACCTACCGACTGCATTTGCACTCGTAAATATTATTATATCATAAGTATCAAGCTCTGTTATGGCATTATCAAGAGGCATAGAATCATCAGGAGTTGCAATCTGTATGGTTGGCTGCTCTATAACAAATGCACCGAGCCATTCGAGAGACTGCCTCAAGATTGAGCTGTCCGTCTCCATCCTTGTGATTAGCACCTTCTTGCCAAACAAAGGGAGATTCTCAAACCAGTTCAGTTTATCACGCAGCGTAACAACTTTACCAATAATGATAAGCGCCGGCGTAATGAAAGGCTTATGGCTTTCCTCAAGTATATCTTTTAATGTACATACAGAGGTCGACTGCATGGGCATTGTGCCCCATCGGATAACAGCTACGGAATCATGTATGTCTCTTCCTTTGCTTACAAGCTTCTGTGTTATTTGTTTTATCTGCGCAACACCCATCAACACTACAATCGTGTCAATTTTAGCAATGGCATCCCAGTTGTGTTCATCGATACCGGCTGCCGTATGTTTATGACCGGTTATTATCACCACAGAAGACGACAGATCGCGGTGGGTAAGCGGGATACCGGCATAGAGAGGAACTGCATTTATCGATGATACACCGGGAATAATCTCAAACTCGATCCCCTCTTCCGCAAGCGCAACGGCTTCTTCCCCTCCTCTTCCAAAGAGGAATGGGTCTCCGCCTTTAAGTCTCAACACATTATGACCGGCCATTGCTTTATCTATAAGTATTCTGTTGATCTCATCCTGAGACTTTATATGTTCCCCTGCCATTTTCCCAGCGTATATAAGCTCGGTTGAAGGACCTGCATATCTGAGCACCTCTTTGTTGATGAGATGATCGTACACTATCACATCCGCAGTCTTTATGTGATTTATAACCTTCAGAGTGAGAAGTTCTGCATCCCCTGGACCTGCACCGGCTATGTATACTTTACCTCTCTTCATATCTATAAACCAACCAACCTTGATGCACCTGACTTCAACAGTTCTTCTGCAAGCCTGACACCTGTGTTATATGCTTGTTCCTTTGCTCCGGTAACATTGCTTTGATAAAAAGCATTGCCCTGCGTATCTGCAATAAATCCTGTCATTTCAATATCATTATTAATTATAGCGGCATGTGCACCTGCTGGTATCTGACAACTGGCTCCCAGACGTGCTACGAACCCACGCTCTGCAGAAGCCCTATAAAATGTCTTGTTATCATTTAATTTATCGATAAAAGTTTTTAGGGCGCTATTATCTTTATGTGCTTCTACGGCTATGATCCCCTGCCCTGCAGCAGGTATTATGTCCAGCTTTTCCATGAATTCCGGTTTTATACCAAGCCTGTTCACGCCTGCATACGCAATGACAATGGCATCGTACTGTCCCGCCATCAATTTCCTTATCCTTGTATCAATATTGCCCCTGAGCATATCAAACCTTAGCCCCGCATTCATCCTCTTTAATTGTACTATTCTCCTCAGGCTCGTTGTGCCGATAACAGCATCAGCTTTTAAAGCAGCGAGTGTTGTCCTCTTATTGAAAACAATGGCATCCCATGGCTCTTCAGCAGGCGGTGTTGCAGCTATGTATAGTCCGTCCGGTATCTCTGCTGGCATGTCCTTCATACTGTGTACGGCAATATCAACTTCTTTTGACAGGAGTGCTTTTTCTATCTCTTTAACGAATAGGCCTTTGCCGCCGATATCGGTCAGCGATACATCCTGTATGGCATCTCCGGATGTCTTTATTATAACCAATTCTACATCTATGGCGATGTCCGTCTTTTCGAGAAGCGTCTTTATATAATTTGCTTGCCATAGGGCAAGTTTACTACCTCTTGTACCAATCCGTATCTTCATATCTTAAATATCTTCTTCAACAACGTTATATCCTTCAAAACTTCACCTCTTCTATGAACATTCTTTATCTCCGTAATAGGCTCGTGCAGGATCTTATTTACTATACCTCTTGACATGGCATCAAGCACTTCTATATCTTTTTTTGCAGGCTTTTCCAACTTTGATATTGCCTCTTTCAATTCCTGCTGCCGTATAGCTTCGAATTTATCTTTCAAAGATACGATCGTTGGAACCAATGATAACTCGCCAAGCCAGTTCAGAAACCTGTTGACCTCTTCCTCTATAAACCGCTCTGCTTCTCCGGCAGCTTTTCCCCTTTCCCTCATGTTCTGGCTTGTAACACCTTTAAGATCGTCTATATCAAAAAGGAATATGCCTTCAAATGCGGATATCGAAGGCTCTATGTTTCTTGGTACCGATATATCTATAAAAAAAAGCGGTTTATGCTGTCGTGCCTTTATTATCTTCGCCATTCTGTCGTTCGTGATAAGGTAATGATCTGCTGATGTGGAGCATATAACAATATCGACATCCATAAGTTGATCGTACAACTCGTCAAATTCAACTGCACTGCCCTTTAATCGTCCCGCAAGCTCAGACGCATGCGTATATGTTCTGCTCAATACGATCAGTTTCGTTGCACCGGCATCCCTGAGATACTTTGCTGCATCCTCTGCCATTTCTCCTGCACCCATAAGGAGTACATTCTTTCCGCCCAATCTGCCAAAGATTTTTTTTGCAAGCTCCACGGCGACGGAACTCACGGAAACGGTGTACAACCCAATCGTGGTAAACGTCCTTACCTTTTTTGCCACTCTGAACGCCCTATGCATAAGCCTGTTTAATATCGGACCTGTCGTGGAATTGTATGATGCGATCTTATAAGCGTCTTTTGTCTGTCCGAGTATCTGTGCCTCTCCAATAACCATAGAATCAAGGCTGCTTGCGACCCTGAATACATGGGTTACGGCATCCCTGTCTTCATGCATAGAGAGATAAGAAGAGAGTGATTTTTTATCTATACCTCCGAACCTGCTCATAATGTTCATTATTACATCCATGTTTTTTTCGGCGTCCTCGCAAACGGTATAAAATTCTATACGGTTACATGTTGACAGTATGATAGCCTCGCTTATCTCAGGAAAAGACAAAATTTCCTTAAGAATGGAAGGAATCTGTTCTTCCGTAAAGCTGAGTTTTTCTCTCAACTCTACAGGCGCTGTTTTATGGTTTAATCCTACAACAAGAAGTTTCATAACTTAAAAATTGTGATAACCTTTGAATATAAAGTTAACCCCTATAAAACTGAATAAAACGAGCAGGAAACAAAAAATCGACACCCACGCAAACTTTTTCCCCCTCCACCCAAGGCTTATGCGTCCATGAAGTATAAAAATATATGCAAACCATATAATCAGTGACCAGGTTTCCTTTGGATCCCAGTTCCAGTAGCTTCCGTATATCCTGTCAGCCCATAGGGCACCTGTTATTATACCGAGGGTCAAAAACGGAAAACCTATCGTCAATGTCTTATATGCCAGATCGTCGAGTATAAAAAGAGATGGCAGCCATTTTGTAATCCAGATAATGCGTTTATGCTTTAGCCATGTCTCCTGTAAAATATACATGATTGAAGAAATGAAGGATAACGCAAAAAGGCCATAGGATGTTATCGATAGCAATACATGAATGGGAAATATATCGGTGTTAAAGATGGGGCTTAATTCTTTTGTGCTGCCCTTCAACAGCATAAATACAATGATCAGTATGATAACGAACGGTGTGGAGAAACCAATGATCGAGGTAGTTCCTCTGAATATTACCGATACGAGTATGGCTCCGACAGCAAGCGCCCACGCAAACATAAATATGGCATATTTTAATGAAAAAATGGGGAATATGCCCGAACTTTTGTAGAACAACAATAGTATCCCCGTCTGCAAGATAACACCGAGTATAATACCGACAAGTGCAGCTATTTCCAGTTTTTTATCCCTGTAAAAGGCATACCCAATACTCATTGCCGCAGCAAGGATATAAAATATAAGCGTTAGTATCATCATTTTAATTCATCAACCTGAAAACCGCATTTATTATTTTCCGATGTTCATACCTCAAGCTTCACGACTAAAGCCCGGCTATTTTATCTCCCGTAAAGGATGAGATAAAATTATCTATAAACCGCCTTAACGACTTTGAATCATTCTTTTTTATATATCTTGATAGCCTTCCAATAGAAAGCTTATTGAGCGTCTGTTCAATGTTTACTTTAACTCCGCTTTTCTTTATTTTTAACAACCTGCTTCTAATCTTTATAATACTATGAATGAGTTTCATATATTCCGTATTTAACAATTTATCAATCCTTTTTTTTAATAGTACTGTTGCATAAGGGGCAAGGCCGTTTGTTGAAACCGTTATTGTAACCTTGCCTTTTTTCATCATAGCAGGCATTATGAAATCACAATAAACAGGCGTATCAACAACATTTGTGAGGATATGCCGTGGCCTTGTATCCTGAAAAATTTTTTTGTTTACATAAGTATCGTTCGTAGCCGCATATACAAGATACATACCTGCGAGGTCCGAAGACCTGTACGGCCTTTTTATAAGTTCAATCTTATTCTGTATTTTTAATTTTAATACGGGCTTTATAGAAAACGGAGCAACAACCTTTACCCGCGCGCCCGATTTTATCAATTGTACGACTTTCCGGTATGCAACACTACCGCCGCCTACAACCAGGCAATGCTTCTTATTTATGTTTAAAGAAATAGGATAATATTTGTTCAAAAGCTGAGCCCGAATCCCATACTGAGGAATATGCCGTTCATATGTATACTGTCTATCTTTGCTATCGTTACCGGCAGGTACTGATAGCCCATATCGATATTGAATAACCAGCTTGGTAATTGCGAGCTCATGAGTACATCAGCACCTATGCCTGCCCTGAACCCAAAAGCGGAACTATCGCTGGTTGCCGTACTGTCTGTATACCCGGTGGTTGAACTGATCGTCGTATAATTTAACAGCGAGAATACATAAGGATCAAAGGGGTAGTTGCTGATCGGGTTTACCCTGACACCGGCATCAAACGAAGGCATAACGGTTATCCTGTCCACGGCAACACCCTCGCCATTATTCACCATAATAGTCTGGCCTGACTGCTGCGCTGTCCTTCCCCTGAGATCCATGCAAAGCCAGTTATGGTATACGTTGAAATCATAACCGAGCTGAAACGTTGTCGATGGATCTGAAAGCACACTCAGAGGCTGTGAAAAATTAAGGTTGTCCGAAGAAAGGGTAATCGTACCAGCCTTTACACCGGTCGCACCCAATACCGTCGCAGACAATATTACCATTATAATAGATATTTTTTTCATTCGGCACATCTGTTTCATATTTTTTTAATATACTTCTTTTTTACCTGACAGTCCACCCCGTTAGAAAATTCTCATTATTACATGCATTATAATTTATCATTTAAAAGCCGTCAGACCCGGATACCATTAATTCATATATTTTCTAACGGGGTAAACCTCTTGACACTCTCATACCTGCTTCTTTGATTTTATGATACTTTGATACAGCTCTTTTGTTTTATCCGACGGTTCTATGTCAAGCGTTTGAGATAAGATCGCTACACAGCGCTTATACGTAGCAACAGCCTCGGCATAGCGGCCCAGAGATTTATAGATTATCATCAGACACTGGTAAAAAAGCTCTACGTGGTTATCCGCTTCTAAACTTTTTTGATATGTTAAGATTGCATTGCGCATCTCTCCGGCACCATCATAATACATGCCCAATTGTTCAATAAAACGTGTAAACCTGTCGTGCAACTTTTCTCTAAAACTTATAGCCCATGATGGGAGTGCATCCTGTGTAAAAAAATCTCCTCTATATGTGTCAAAGATGCGCCTTTCCATGGCTTTAATCTCTTTCTGCTTTTTTGATAAGTCCTTACCGGTTAACAGTGACTCCATTTTGTCTAAAAGATGCTCAAATGCCCGCACATCCACCCAGCATTTTTTTGTATTCAGCATAAGCCTGCCTGCCTGTGAAATCACGGCATCATTGGAACCGAGCAGTTTCCTTAACCTATGGATGGTCGTTTCCAATGTCTGGTGGGCATAATCACCCTGGGCCTCTGGCCACAAAGCGCTGCTTATTTGATCAAGCCCGACTGCTCTTTCATAATTAATGATCATGAATTGCAGCAACTCGATGGGCTTAAGCTGTGCTTTCCTGGATAATGCAATCTGCGTATCTTCCTTAAAAATCTTAAAATTGCCGAGGGTATAAAACCTAAACGCCTATGGCCAATCTTCGCATCCCAGGGGAGGCGTGTCAGGCATAAGGTTGCGCCTCTCTATAAGACTTCTGACATACTCTTTTTTGATTCCATGCTCAAGTGCCTTGACACAGAGCCGTGCCATGACAGACGGACGCCAGCCCGGAAAGTTTACATATCCCATATCCTGCCCGAGCTGCATTGCCCTGCGGAGAAATCTCAAACCCGATCGTTCTTTGTTTTGATCAAACGCAAACAAGGCTTTTACGACAAGATACATATATCTGAAATGCCTCTGTTTGCTGACGATTCGAGACGTTTTGTTGAGATAGTACAATGCCATGGTATCGTCCGAAAGTTCATGCAGACCTGAGCCATTTGTACAGAGCTCATTACCATCAGATTTACGTCGCCTGATTCGATAGCCGGGGTCATGCCCATGTTCTGGATGTTGTATGCAGAAGCAAAATCCTCTCTCATCATTGCCTCCTCGGTTAATTTCATATAATAGGTGGCACGATCATAAACTCCTGTCTGATCTATGGTTTTAGAAATCTTTTGTAAAAACTGTCTTCCAAGCGGGATATTCCCGGTGCTCATCATCCATGCGGCACCAAACGATATGAGCATATGATCCATGACGTGTATCTCCGTGGTTTCGGCTAACTGTATCCCATCATTTAATGCCTTGAATTCAGGGTCAGAAGCTACGGTATAATAGTTGTAGAGGACTTCTATGATTTTAAATACAAGGAACGTCATAGGAGATATCCGGTTTGAATACTCCAGGTCTTTCAACGGTGGCAGGACCGTTTCCTCCATTCGGATATCACCTATTGTTGAGAAGTGAAGGGCTATATTGGTACTTAACTGTACTCTCATATCGGGGTTATTCGTGTTTTGTAAAATAAGCACAGCTCATTTCAGCCATTTTTTAATCCTGGGATTGTATTGCTGTCTGAAATTCAGGGCGTAAAACATCTTGATTACCGCTATTTCTTCTGTTTTTGTGGCAGGAAAGCCCTTCCATTTTTTCACAAGCTTTTCCATAATATTGATCCATGGATCGTGAAGCCTTAACTTTCCAAACCCATACGTGATGGAATCGGAAACCCCGGTCCATGCTATAAATATTCCGTTCCTGTCTTTATTCTTTGTGAACAGCTTGAATGACTTCTTAAAAAGAACATAGCTCTCTTCGGGATTGAATGGCAGTCTGCATGCGCCGAGCCAGTATTGTAACCATGGATTACCCTCTATGATATCATCCGGTAAAGCCTTAAGCCATGCCTCCAACGTACGGTTTCTACCTTGTGAAATAAGATCAAATGCGTTTTTAAGTATTAACCTTACAGCTTCGGACCAGTCCTTGGATTGCAAAAAAAGCGTGACCGCATCCTCAACATATCCCGATTCTTCCAATACCTTTGCGGCATTTTGTTGAATTCCCGTGAGCTTTTCGTAATTCCACCTGCTCCGCGTCTTCGATAGCAGGAATTCCCTGAACAGGTCATGGTACTTGTAGGTATTGTCCTGATGCTTGATGGTAAAATAATGAGAGCCGATAAGGTGAGCGAGATCTTATCGGATGATTGTTTCCCCGCCATCCGATTCGCCATCTTCACGGTCATGGACGGAAAAAAAGGACGCTCGCAGGAGGAAATCCTGTGCCGACGGATCCGTTTTATCGAAAATCTCGGCTGAAAAATAATCAAAGATCGATTGATAGTCCTTCAGACCGCCCTTTCCGACGGCCTCTACCCCCATCTTGTGCTGTTCAAGCATAAGCACGAGTCCGGCAGCCCAGCCGTCTGTCCAATTGTGCAGCTTCTCTACCGTCTCCCGGTTGTGACCATTGCCGGAACGCAGTTTGATCAGTGCTCCCGTTTCATCGGGCGTAAACTTGATCTCCTCATTGCTGACGACAGCCAGCACGCTGTCTTCCCTCAGACGCGAGAATATGCCGGGAGGTTCCGTCCGGCTGATCACCATGACATTGCCGCTCGCGGGAATCCTCATCAAAGCCTCATTCAGAACATTATGGAACGCGGAGTTACCGTTGATCTCATGATAATTATCAAACATGAGGACAAAACCTTCGGGCAGCATGCCGTAAAGGCTCTCAAAAAATCTATGCGTATATGTGCCGATTTATAGCCAACAAAGATAGATTTTTTTTATTGTATGCGGTAGAAAAAGTCAATGCAACTCAAAAGAAATGCATTTTTTCGGGTTAATGTATCAGGGTTGGATACAGGCGTCTTGCTGTCAGGAGAAAAACGATAAAAACGAACACCATGACAACGAGATCAAAACCAAAGCTGTGAACGCTCTGCCCGCCTTTAATCATGAGGCTACGAAGAGCATCTACAAGATACGTCAATGGATTAAATCTCGCAAACCACCGCAGCCATGGAGGCATGAGTTCGAGCGGATAGATCGCATTACTCGCAAAGAAAAGCGGCATCGTCAGAATCTGCCCTATTCCCATAAAGCGCTCGCGGGTTTTTACTATGCAGGCAATTATCAGCGAAAAGGTAGAAAAAATAGCAGATCCCAGAACAACGCTCAATAAAACACCGCCTATTGCCCATGGCTCCCAACGCAGCGAAATACCCATGGCAAGCGCTATAAAATAAATAATTACCACTTGCACCAATCCCCTGAATCCTGATGAAACCGCTTTTCCCAGGACAAGTGAAATACGATGTGCAGGGCTTACCATAAGCTTGTGGATAATTCCGAGGTCCCTTTCCCAAATAACGGCAATACCATAGAATATGGCGCTGAACAACACGCTTTGGGCAAGGATGCCGGGGGTCATGAAGGCAATATAACTTACCTGACCTGTCGGTATGCCCCGGACCCGGCTGAATACCTGCCCGAATATCACAAGCCACAACACAGGCTGGACCGCACGCGTAAAGAGCTCGGTAGGATCACGAACAAGCTTCTTTATTTCAACCTCGGAGATGGCCAGGCTTTCTCTGAAAAACTCAACAAGGAAAAAAGAACTAAGCCAGGCGGTTTGCCGTTCTGCGTGTTTTTCTGACATCACGGTAATTCCCTCCTTCCTCTATAACGCCTCCACTGTAATGGACAAATACATCATCCAGATTGGCATCTGTTCCCACGGAGGCTTTCAGATCAGCGGGGCTTCCGGATATTGTAATTTTACCCCGGTGTATGAGGGCTATCTCATCGCAAAGCCTGTCAGCCTCTTCCATGTCATGCGTGGTTATCAGTATCGTCATTCCGTACTCTTTCTTCAATGCGATAAGCCGTTCCCAGACCACCCGACGTGCAACAGGATCCAATCCTATGGTAGGCTCATCAAGGAATAAAACAGCAGGCAGGTGAAGCATTGCCTGCGCCAGTTCGAGCCTCCGGATCATGCCGCCTGAATAAGTCTTTACAAGCTTATTTGAAGACTCCGTGAGATTCATAAAATTGAGTGCATCCGCAACTCTTGCTTTTCGATCATAGCGTTTCATACCATACAGTTTTGCCGAGAGCATGAGGTTTTCATAAGCAGTGAGACCTCCATCCGCAGAAAGCATCTGAGGTACATATCCAATCCTTTTTCTCACCTCTTTTGAGGATAAATTTACATCGAAACCTGCAACCATTGCAGTGCCTGACATAGGATCAAGAAGTGTCGTCAACATTTTGATCGTGGTACTTTTACCTGCACCGTTAGGACCGATCAAACCAAAGATCTTTCCATACGGGACATGAAGATCCATTGAATCGACAGCAACAAAATCGCCGAACTTCCGTGTGAGTTTATTCGTTTCGATTGCCCATAAAGAAAGTGGAGGTATTTTTTTATTGTCTGAATCCGACATCTTGATTCTATCCTGTCTTATACTTTTTTATCTTTGCTCGGTACATGAACAACTTTATTATCAATTGAAAAAAGCCCTTCGAGTTCGTTTAATCCTTGTAAAAGAGCTTTGCGGTTTTTTGAATCCAGCATTGAAACCTTTTTACTGAGCCTATTTTCTGCTGCGGTTTTTATCTGATTGAAAAGTGCAATGCCCATATTTGTCAGTCTGAGAGGGGACTTCCTGCGATCAGCAGCATCATGACTTCTCTCTATGAACCCTCGCCTTACCAGAGTTTCTACACTTCTGGACATGGATGGCTGACTCACTCCGTGGTGCTGTGCAATCTCGTTTATGAGCGTCCTTCCTCGTATGATACTACCAAGTATCCGGAAATGAGGAACACTCAAATCCGCTGGAATGCATGATCGCATCTCGGCACGTACACGCGCCATGGAGAGCGGTATTATTTCCAAAAGTCTTTTTGCTATTTTAGTCTCGTTTTGCATATATAACATTGTTAATATGTAATATTGTTATATAATTGTCAAGAAGTATCTATCGAATGGCTTTGTTGGACAGCAGGTTTGATTACTTGGAATCGGTGATAATTCTGGTAAACATATTAAACGGTACAAACTCAAAATATCTGTTTGAAATCGTAATAAATTTATTTTTAAATTCCGTCAACTCTTCCGCAGGCTTATTCAAAATAACAAACCTGCCGCTTAATTCTTCCGGCACGATCTTTTCCGTTCCGCACAAGCCGTACAAATGCACCCCTCTTCTTTTACATATTTCAGCTATTGCAAGTGAACCCGTTTTGCAGACAAATCCGTCCCTATGAATTGCGTCCCCGCCGATAAGGACTGCATCAATATCTCCAGAAGCAAGCATGCTGATACCCGCTGCGTCTGTTGCGTACGTGACGGGTATCGACAGATTTGCAAGTTGTATCATCATATGAGCGCCTTCATTCATGGGCCTTGATTCAAGGACTACAACCCTGAACTTTGAACCATGCCCGTATGCGTATTTCAAACCTGCAAGAACTGTAGAACTCGATGAATATGTCATCACTGTTTTACTTTTTTTAAGCAAACCCGATACTTTTGCCGCAATAATATTGGTATGTGTTTCTATTGCTGCTTCGAACCTATCAAGATAGAGTAAAATATTGTTGCGTTCAGCAGTGCCTGCCAGTTTCCCAATACCGGATGCAAGATTAAGCATAATACCCATGGAAGGCTGGGAAGATATAAGTTGTTCGGATATCAGTTTGCATAAATGGGCAGATACTCTCGTATTTTTACGTTTGATAATGCTCCTTATACGTTCGATGGCATTTAAAGCTATCCGTACAGACCCCGAGGTGTTATCATTCGTTAAATGCTTTGATAATCTTTCTATATCATGAACAGAACTCATACCACCTACTCCCTCATGAAAAAATCAGGGGTCCAACACCTTGAACCCCTGAAGATAGAAACAAACAAAATATTGGGAATTTAGATTTAAAAATAAATTCTCTTTAACAGCGTTTCCCTATAACGAGTAACTTTCTTTTTCAATAATATGCTGAGCTATCTTATCCTTTATACCGGATACATTCAAAGGATAGGTAAACGTGAGTGCTGACAGTGCCTTTTCGTAAGCGGCAAACTCATTTGCATTGTCCTCTGCCACGTCACCAAGCACCTGTCTTGCAGTAAGAGTGATCTTGTTAAGCGCTTCATAAACAAAAGCCCGGGTAAGAAGTACCGGTATTGTAACTGCCGAATCGCCTTTCATATTTTTCAATTTGAGCGTTCTGAGTACTACCGAGTCCATTCCATAAACATCTATAATCATATTGGCCAACTGTTCGAATATATACTCGCCCTTCCCAAATTGAAATGCCTTATCTGCAAGGGCAGCCATGTATTTCTGTACAGCTACCCCGGTGGTATAAACGGTCAGCTTCTTCGCTATATCCGTTGCAAGTTTTTCTATACCAAGTAGACCGGATTCGGGTTTCTTATTTACCTTGCCGGATTCTATGTCGGTAGCTATTTCACTGAATTTACCCATAAAATCGAGTTCGCCCTTCATGGATTTCTTTGCAATAGCACCAGGTATAAGTAAGCGGTTAACCTCATTGGTACCTTCGAAGATCCTGTTGATTCTTGCATCTCTATACGCCCTTGCCACCTTGTAGTCTTCTATATATCCATACCCTCCGAGACTCTGCACTCCTTCATCAACTACAAAACCGAGAATCTCCGAGCCGTATACCTTCATTATCGATGCCTCTATGTCATAATCCTCAAATATCTTTGCAGCCTTCTTACTGTAATCCGGTGCACCATGGTCAAGTGCATGTATTGCATTGTCAATCATACCTGCTGTCCTGTACGACATACTTTCAGAGGCATAAACCTTGATCATCATGTCTGCAAACTTTCTTCTGATCATACCAAAACTTGATACGGGCTGTCCAAACTGTATTCTCTGATTCGTGTATTGGGATACTTGCTTTATCACTTCTTTTGAACCACCTGTTGATGCAACTCCAAGCTTTAAACGCCCTATATCCAACACTCCTAAGGCTGATTGATGTCCTTTACCAATCTCCCCAAGTACATTTTCTACAGGCACTTTTACATCACTCAATACAAGAGGCCTTGTTGATGAGCCCTTTATTCCCATTTTATTTTCCTCTTTGCCTGTCGACAAACCTTCGTAGGTTTTTTCAACAATAAAAGCCGTAAACTTCTCACCGTCAATCTTTGCATACACAATAAAAAGATCGGCAATACCTGCATTTGTTATAAATTGTTTTTCACCGTTGAGGATATAATATTTGCCATCATTGCTTAAAACAGCTTTGGTCTTGGCGCCGAGTGCATCCGAACCATACCCTGTTTCTGTAAGAGCGTAGGCAGCTATCATCTCTCCGCTTGCAAGTTTTGGAAGATATTTCTTTTTCTGTTGTTCATTCCCGAAATAAACGATTGGCAATGTACCTATGCCATTATGTGCGAGTACTGTTCCGGCAAAAGCCCCTGATTTTGCTATTGCCTCGGATACCCTCAATGCTGTAGATAGATTCATTCCAAGACCACCGAATTCTTCCGGGATCTCTATCATCAAAAGACCAAGTTCCCCAGCTTTTTTCATCAGCTTGGTATTTAATTCTATCTTTTTATCATGATCCTCCAATGCGTCTTCCAGAGGAAGGACTTCTTTTACCATAAAATCATCCGCAGTGTCCGCAAAACTTAATTGCTCTTCTGTGAACTCTTCTGGAACAAAGATATCCTTTGCCGTTGTAGGTTCAAGCAAGAAACCACCACCAATAGGCTTTTTTTTGTCTTCTTTACTCATTTTTTTCTCCTTTGAATGAATATTCATTCACTTTATACCATACAGATTTATATCAATGCAAGCAAAATATGAGAAATGGTTTTGCAAATTTCCTCATTGTGTTTTGTCAACTACCAACAAGAGTCTCTGCATACGCTATTATTTCTTTTGCAACATCCTGTTTATTTATTTTCTCCAGCGCCTCGATACCGGGAGATGGATTTATCTCCAATACCTTTGGTCCGTCTGAACTTTCTATAATATCAACACCTGCGACATCGAGTCCTATTGTCTTGACGGCCCGTATAGCTATATCCGCATATAACGGCGGCAGGACTATCTTTTCTCCCTGCCCACCGCGGTGGATATTCGTTCTGAACTCACCCGCCCTTGCAATCCTGCGCATCGAAGCTATCACCATGTCACCAACTACCAATACCCTGATGTCCCTCCCCCTTGATTCCGCCACAAACTGCTGGATAATAATATTCTGTCCAAGGCTGAAAAAGGCATTGATGGTTGACTCTATCGAATCTCTGGACTCCGCAAGTATAACACCTATCCCCTGTGCACCTTCGATAAGCTTTAGAATAACTGGTGGACCGCCCACAAGTTTTAAAGCTGTTTCAATATCCTCGGGATTGCGTATCATTGCTGTTGCAGGTACATCTATCTTACGGGCAAGCAGGCATTGAGCGGTCATGAATTTATCGCGTGCGAGTGCTATTGCAGATGATCTGTTGATAACGGGGATATCGAGGAGCTCAAACTGTTTAACTACCGACATGCCGAAGCTGTTTATCGTGCCGGATATGCGAGGTATTACAATGTCGGGAAGCTTAAGGATCTTATCTTTATATGTTATAAGAGCTTTTTCATCGAGTATGGCAATATTAAACTTTAAGGGATCTATGACCTTTATAGCATGCCCTTTTTTTCTCGCCGCTTCTGCAAGTCTTCTGGTAGAATATATGCCAATCTTTTTAGATAATAGAAGTATATGCATCAGTACATTATGATAATTTGTCTGTGAAGCATAAGGGTTTTAATCCATAACTTTAATTGTTTGTTGTACTCTTTCTGTTCAAGCAATTCCTTTATATCCTTTTCAGCAGCCTGCTTATTCATACCCTTATATTTATCCCTGTTACTATCGTAGTATTGCTCGATATCTTTATTCGTTACATTAATGAGCATTTTTACCTCATCGTTGAGGTACTGCTTTACTACGAGTGTATCACCCATGTATTTTTTAAGATAGACCTCTGTTATGGCGTACTGTTTCGTATAATTATTGTAATCATTATCCGATTTAAACTTCGCTCTGAACCGGGCAATCATATTCGTAATCTCCTGCTGATCGGGCGGGTTTATTGATAACAATTGTGCGTCCTTCAGCATAAGTGTTCTATCTATAAGCCTGTCCAAAGACAATTTCATAAACTGATGATCCTTAAGATCTTGAACAGCTTCACTGTATCCGGATTTCAATACCGCACTTACAGCGGCATACTGCACAAGCTGCACATTTGTTATAACACCGGCTCCCTGTACCGAGGCTACTATACTGTCAACCATAATCTGTTCTGCATGTGCATAAGACGGCTTTATAAATAATAAAACTGAAAATATAAAACATAATATTATTTTTTTTGTTATTTTATATCGTTTCATCTGTTATAAACCATAATTCTTTCGCTTACAGGATCGTGCCTATGAAGAAATGCCACGCTGTTAGCGGTTCATTCGGTCTTTTGTCAAGCTTAAAACCGATATCAAGATTAAGAGCCCCGGCAGGTGTAACATATCTTATACCGAAACCCGCGCTCTTCCTTATGTCGTGCATACCTGTCAGTTCAAAACCGGATGGAGATGACCAAACATTACCACCATCCGTAAACACAACGCCGTCAAAACTATCTATCAATTTTAAACGAAACTCCGTCTGATAGTTAAGCATGATATCGCCTCCGACAGGAGTATTCCCTGGTCCCATAGGACCGACACTATCTTCGGCAAAACCTCTTATGGTGGATCCACCGCCAAGATAAAATCTTTTTTCTATAGGGAGGTCAATCGTCGTACCAAGCGGCCATGCATAACCACCCCTTAGAGAAAGTACGTAGGTCAAGCTGCCGTTTATAGGTATATACTTTGTTGCCGCAGTATATAATTTTACGTATTCTTCCTGAGATAAAAACCAACTCTTAGCCCAATCGACTCTGAATAGCTGTAAATATCCATTCGTAGGGTTGAATGGATTATTCCTGTCATCGATAAGTATAATCGGAGATACTATGCCAAGCTGCCTTTGTTCGAAATCCGCAGGAGTTAAAATGGCACCCGGCTGCACATCCATAGGCTCTCTTATTTCAAATTCATACTGAAGTGAGAGCTTTACGGCTGAGCCGATATTTCTGTCGAGTCCCAAAATTGTACTTTCTGACTTTAACCCATATCCTATCCAGAAGTTCCTTACATATGAATCTATAAGATTTATCCTGCCAGTCATATTGGTATTGAAGAGATAATTTTGGGTATAACCGAGTTCAATGACACGTTGATTCGTCAGGTAATTACTGTGATTAAACATGGGTTTTAATGCATAAACGACGGGCTGCACACCGCCGTCCACATGAAAGTTTATGGACTTTGCGCTTCCCATTATATTGTTATCGTATAAGTCTATTGCCCCCCTATATCCCTCTACAGTGCCATAGCCAATAGAGAATGAAACACCTCTGGTTTTACGCTCTTTCACTATAACGGCTACATCGACTATGTTATTATGCATCGTATCGGATATGGGTTTTATATCTGCACTCTCAAAATAACCTGTCCTCAAAAGATTTATTCTGCTCTGTATGATATTGTCGGGTATAAAATATCCTCCTGTTTTAAAATCAAGATTTTTCGTTATAACCCAGTCCGCTGTCTTGGTATTGCCGGCTATTATAATTTTGCCTATACGTATTCTGTTACCTTCCGTTATGTCGAAGTTTATCGATGCCTGATCATTGTGTATCGTGTAGTTGTAATTTACCTCTGCATTTATATAACCATGCGAGAAATAGAGCTGCTCTATCTGCCTTTTTATATCCTGCACCTGCCACATATTGAATGGTCCGCCCATTTTTATCTTTTTTATCAACGACATTACTCTGTCATTCATATTCTCGGATACACCTCTTATACCAACACTACTCACAATGGTTTGCATACCCTCTTCTATGGAAATCGTTAAGTTAATCCATTCTTTTCTTTTATCTATAAAATCTATTCTTACACCTTTTATTCTGACATTGAGAAATCCGTTAATTTTATAGAGATAGATAATAGCCTTGAGATCGTTCTCTAACCTTGTTGGCGATAGTATCCCATTGTATTTGTAGTTGTAGACATAAGCATACATTTTCCATGGAGATGTGAGCATCTGTGCTCTGAGAGCTGAATAGCTTATATGGGTATTGCCGCTAAAGAAAATACCGGCAATGTAGATTTTTTGCCCCATGTGTATGTCGAAGATAACATGTATTCTTTTCTTTTTTATAATACTATAATCAACCCGGCAAAGATAATAGCCCCGATCCCGGAGTGCATTTTCAATCCTGTTTTTATAAAGTTCGAAATTTATGAATCCTTCGTTCTTTTTTATTCCCATTATATCCATAAGTTCACTTTTGGTTAAGTATTCATTACCCGTAAATCCCATAACATACATTGGACCGGCGGTTATGTTTATGTTTATATACGCTCCGAGAAAATTATCGGAGTACACAATCTCGGGTTTATGTATAGCCGCCTGCCAGTAACCTTGTGAATAATAATACGACTCGAGTATACCTGCTATATTGTCTATTTTACTCTTTACGACAATATCACCCGGGCTTATCCTCATTTTTTTTAAAAGAATGGAACTATTTATTTCAGGGTCACCCGTAATATCTATCTTTCTTATTTTTGCCGGGTATCCTTCTTTCACATCTACCTGCAGGTCAACGGTATTGTAGGAAGTCGGTGTAAATGTTACGCTTACATTCACTGTCATATAACCATTATCGTTATAAAACTTTATTGCACGTTCTTTCACGACATCGATTAATTCATTGTAAAAATGCGTATCCGGCTGCAAATAAATAGCATGCTCAAGCTCCTTAACCGACACACTTTTTACTCCATAAAATACTATTTTTGAAACATCGATAATAGGTTTACAGATGTAGGTAAGATTTATTTTATTCTCTTCTGATTTAACATAAAGTTGAACGTTCGAACACTGTCCGGTCGAGTAGAGAAGCCTTATAGAGTCATCGGCATCCAATATGCTAAAAGGCTTTCCATTCTTAGTTTTTATAAGCTCTTTGATACCTTCCGTTTTTACGTCAGGAGGAAACCGCAGTGTAACTCCGGATATAAGCATACCATTATACCGGTCTATGTTTAAATCAGCATAAGCAGGGTAAACCGAAAAAACAAATAAAATAACCGATATCAACAATACAGCATAAAAAAAATCGTGATTCATTTTCAAATGAATTTTTGGCAAAAACCGATTCATCAGAATTCAAACTTGTATTTTAAATCACCGCCCAAGTTGCCGATATTGTTGTTAGAGGTGTTCGATTGCATTGTAGAAATATTGTTATCCCAGCTGCCCACGAAATAAAGACTTCTGCTTAACCTGTATTCACTCTGAAAACGCTGCAGGTTGTATCCGCTTAGATCATAAGAGTACATTATATCCAGATCATTGGTAAGGCGTTTTGTAACCGTGAGCCTTATGCTTGTTGTAGATGCCCCTATCGGGTAATATGGTTCTACCTGAATGTTATCTATCCAGAAAAGCCTTCTGAATTTATTAAGATTTTGATTGCCAACCAATTCAGAAAAGATGTCCTTTGCTAACTTACTGCCCACCGCTGTCCCAACCTCATAAGCTGCGGCTGAACTTATTCCGCTCTTCATCAAATCAGCCGGCGTTACTCCATAAGTAAGCAGGCTGATTATATCCATTTCATCGAGATTCGGCGGATAAGATGTAAGACTTACATTTAATTTATCAAGTTCTCCGGCAATGGTTAGATATATACTGTACTCCGTATATTCATTGTTTACCATAAATTGCTGGCTCGTAGAAGCTCTTAAATCTACAAATGGATTGTGCAAATGTTCGCTGGTATATGTAACAACGGCATTATCAATACCGAAAACGGTCGACCTGTAATAGAGCTTTCCATCGCTTGTAGAGATGTTACCAACTATCACAGGATTATCCACATCACCTGTAATTTTCAGTTCCGCACTCAAAATACTGTTTATGATATTATTATCTATAAAAATGCTGTTTTCCGCTCCGACGTTAATATTCAACTTCAATGGGTGCCCTTTTTTTTGTTCTATGATTTGAGGTTCATATCTCCTGCGCTGAAATTTAAGCATTTCATCTTCCCAGTTTATGTAATCCGTGTATGTCGCATCCAAGATTTTTATGTTACCTTCAAGTACAGGCTGGGGATAGTTACCTTGCAGGTCGAGATCGCCCTCCAACCGCATTGGAATTGTGTTGGCATAAACAAAGCTGATACCTTTCAAGTTCAAAGAAATATCAAATAGTTTCGGCAACACTCCCTCCATTACAATCCTTCCGTTACCGGACATTGTCCCTGAATTTATATTCCCCGTCATGTCCTTTATGATTATATTGTTGCCGGCCATAAGCACGGATATGTGTAAACCTGAAACAGATATCGGCTGTTCAGCTAATGTAGCGTTACCATTCAGATCTGCATTACCATTGAATAAAACATTATCTTTTTCGCCATATATTCTTGCATTAATTTTGAATTTACCGTTTGCACCGGCAAATATGTTTGTAAAAACGGGTAAATAGCTTAAATCAATATCTGCATCAACAAGCGTATCAATACTACCCTTTAAATTGAAAAACCCCTTCAATGAAACAAGGCTGTTTTTACCCTTTATGGAAAATTCTCTGAAGTATATATTATCCTTTGCAATATCTATAAACACCGGTTTATCATTCTCGAATACTGCAAAGTTAGCACCAAATGATACGTTGTTAAGATATACGTATCCAACGAGAGAATCGGGTAAATCTTTGAGCCTGCCTACAAGCCATAATGTTCCCGTGACATCAGAGGTTAAACCGATGCCGGATAAAATCGACAATACAGGATGCACATTGAATTTATCAAATTGGGTCCTGAGCCGGAAAGGATACCCATCCCTTATATCAAGTTCGGCTTTGATGTCTAAACTACCGTCAAACACTTCAGCAATGGTTGAGAACACCCTGTCTGAAAAACTAACAGATGCGGAACAATCCGGTATACCTACATTATCATAAGTTATATTCTTTAATTTCAAATTCATGCTGCCGATGGGATTATACACCGTTCCGGTAATATCACCCGCAAAAGATGAAACAGCTTTTACATGAGGGTCCAGTCTTACTATTGTATTCATATTATCGATGCTGAATCTTTCTGTATCAAAATCTACAGCTATATTACCATTTTCTGAAATGTGTCCTCCTATGTGGAGATTATCTTCACCCTTTTTAAACACGGCGCTATCTATATTGAACACACCATGATCCATGGTCATTTTTAGATAGCCGCTGTCAAATGATTGGAAGTAAATGTCCGGATGCAGGAAAGAAAGATCCGCATAACCACTCATCGTCCCGATCGGTCCATCAAACCTTACGCTGCCTGTTACATAGCCCCCCACGGTAAACCCATTTAGAAACGACCGCGTATTGGTCTGCATCTCTTCCAACCGGGTAAATTTGTAGCCTATGTTATCGGCAATATCCTTCAACAAAACGGGTTGAAGTTTTGCATCCATATGCAGTTCGACATCTTTTGTAAATTGTATACCACCATCAACGTGCATCCTCGAATCGCCTTTGACAGCCCTTACGGAGTTGAGAAAAAGAACATTTTTACTGAAGTTTATTACGCCCGTTACATTACCCAATTTTATATGTTCCATGCTATAATTATTGAAAGAAACATCTCCGTGAATAACTATATCCTTAAAAGGGCCTGCCACATATCCCTGAACACTGCCAATGCCTGTGTAAGACATAGAAGCAATCGGGCTTACATCATGCATGTCCATTTGCACTGAATCAAACTGCGAAAACATTGCACCTGTAAAATATAATGCCGTATCTGCATGCAATAAAGAATCGGAGGATTTGATAGTTGTTTCTGTGATATACGCACATTGATTGGTAATGATAAGCCCTGATCGGATGTCAACAGGCTTGACAACCATAATGGTATTTTTTTTCCTGCTCCTGAAAAAATCGTCGTATACGGAAAACCTTATGAATTGCAAATCAAAATCACCGGAGAAATACACAGGATTGAACTCACCTTTAACTTCTATTCGCCCCGTTATATCTGCATCCACATATGGATTAGGTACGGTCAAAGCATACAGCATCTCACCGAAACTTATACCTTTAAGATCCAGTGAGAATTCCGCAGGAAGTTCATCATTCGAAAAATCTATGTCCCCGTTAAATTTAACCGTGCCTTTGGCTATCGAAACATCCGCCTTTTTTATATAAAGTTTTTGCGACTTAAATACATAGGATAGATCGCCCGTACCACCTCTTATGTGTCCTATTCCCATATCACGAAAACCTACATCCCCGGATGAGGAAGGATTTAGTATGCTACCTTTGACACTTCCGTCAAATTTATAATCTCCGCTCAGCTCGGGTATTGATACCGGAAGCGTTTTTATGAATGTATTGAATTGCTGTATGTTATCAACCGATGCTTTTAACCTTAAATCGAGGTATGGATTGTCATAATCGTTTACACTCCCATGGACAACAAAACTGAATGAATTTGATCGTATTCTTAAGCTGTTTATAGATATATCTCTATTTATAATAGCACCATTGAACTCACTGTCCGATAGTGTAATAGTGCTGCCGTACCTTGATAGAGACAGTCCTTTTATATCCACGACACCGTTTACGCTTTTACCCGCAAGCTCCGGATATACATTCATTGAAACATCCTTCGCTACAACATCGGTACTGGAAGCGGGCATACTGATTGAAAGGGCTGTATTGCTTACAACAACATGTTGAATGGTAACCGGAAGCTCTCCAGCTATTTTATTAATATCTATGGCTGTTGTTTTGCCATGCATTTTTCCCGGAAGTTTTTTGTTTATCACGAGTGACACCTTTGCATCATTTATATAAACCACCTTCAATTGAGGCTTTTTTTTGAGTATGCTCGGCGGTTCGAATACAACAGTCAATTTTCCTATTTCGGCTTTATAACTTGCATCACCTTTTATGAGGAGCGAAGATAAGGTTACACTTGAAGATAAAATGGATATATCTATTCTTCCTATAGAGACATGTATGCCTGTTTTATCCGTTATGAATTTTTCGATTCTACCCTTGAAAAGATTTTCTACTACGTCGGTTCTTAAAATCACAACAATGGCAAGCATCAGCAGAAGGATGATGCCGTAAAATATATACGCCTTAGTCTTTCTTTTTTTCATCTTTCACTTCTACCGTATCCGGCTTTTGTCCCTGCACGCGGTATTCCTCCTTAAGCCATTTACCGAGATCTATCATTTTACATCTATAGGAACAGAATGGTCTATATGGATTCCCTTCCCAACCGATCTTTTTTTTGCATACAGGACATCGAATATTCATATAGTTAATTATATAGCAGCAAAACAGGAGGTTTTAAAGAAAATAAAATGATCTAAAAATGATTTGTCTGCTAATCTATAAGCCTCTGTCTGAGTGCTATTGCCACTGCCTCCGTTTTATCCGAGGCTCCAAGTTTTTCGTACACCTTTTTAAGATGTCTTTTTACCGTCTCTTCACTTATGGAGAAAGCTGTTGCTATTTCCTTGTATCGTTTCCCGTCCGAAAGCATCGAAAGTATACCAAGCTCTATGCTGGACAACACCTTGCTCTTTTCTATCTGCATATCCACAGCAATTTTTTTGAGAACAGGGAGCGTGACTGCCGATTGAAGAAAACCGTTGCCATGATAAACAGAGCGAATTGCATTAACAAGTTCAACGGAACTTACGTCTTTCAAAAGATATCCTTTTGCTCCGGCATGTATGGATTCAAAAACATAATTAGGGTTATCGTACATTGAAAGTACAATCACACTGCACTTCTTAAAATCTCTGACAATTTTCGGGATAAGCGATATCCCTCCCACATTTTTCATCTTTATATCAAGCAGCATCACATCGACTTTAATTTTTCCGAGTATGCCCAGAACTTCATCGCCATCTTTCGCTTCGGCTACAACTCTCATGTCGTTCTGATTGTTTATAATATACTTTATACCTTCCCTGACAACCTTATGATCATCAACAAGCATTACCGAGATATTGTTCATATGGATGCTTATAAACAAAAAAATTACTTTTTTCAAACATTACTTTCAACACCGCCAACTTGACATAAAAGACCAAAAGAGTGATTCTTTAACTCAAGGCACGGTAAAATTTATATGCGGAACAAAAAGGCCGATACAAAAATTATCAAGAATATAAGAAAGATAGCCATAACAGGAGTAAACAGCTTTATAGGCTGCAATCTTACCAGGCAACTCTCCCACAATCCGAAGTACAAAATCATAGCAATAGATATAAGAAAACCGGACTTTCTCGGGAAAAATATCAAATTTTATAAGATCGATCTTACAGAACCAATGATTGACGCCGTAATTGCAGGGATCTTCAAAAAAGAGGGTATTGACGAAGTTATACATCTTGCATTTTTATCCGGACCGATAAAGAATACCTCCCTTTCACACGAGCTTGAAGTAATAGGCACGCTAAACATACTCCATGCGTCATCAGCGGTAAAATTAAAGAAATTCATAATAAGATCGACAACCATGGCATACGGTGCAAACGCAACAAACCCAAACTTTCTTACAGAAGAACATCCTTTAATGGCAGACCCAAAGATGGAGTACCTAAAAGATAAGGTAGAAGTAGAATATCTTGTTAAGAGGTTTAAAGAAAAAAATCCTCAAGCCACGGTCACTGCTTTAAGACTATGCGCAATAATGGGTCCGACAGTGAAAAACTTTTTAACTTCCTACTTTGCAAGTCCCGTAATACTTACAATACTCGGGTTTGATCCGCTGTTTCAATTTGTACACGAGGAGGATGTTATAGATATTTTCAGGGTAGTTGTCGAGGACGATTATCCGGGTATATTCAATATAGTGGGAAGGGGTGTTCTTCCGTTCAGTACCATACTAAAACTATCCGGTAAGATCGGCATCCCAATCCCGTATAAGATAGCATACTCAATGGTAGGGGTATTGTGGTCAGCCAATTTATCTCCGGTACCACCAACTTTTCTCGACTTCCTTAAATACACATGGCTTGCAGATGGGGCTAAAGCAAAAAAGATAATGAAATTTGAAGCACGCTACAAAATAAAAGATACACTGAAAAGTCTTACGGGAACCTATCGTCTGAGGGAATTAAAGCTGGTGGGTTGAAAATAATCATGGGGAAAAGCATGCACAAAAACAACATACCGTCTTTATCCTCAAAAACAAAACATTCTGTAAATACAAAGGGATCCCACGCTGGGTTTACCCTTGCTCCTGCCTTAACCGGAAAGGTAAAGGAATTCTTTTCTCAATTCTCCACAAAAAAGATCAAAGAGCAACTATCCGGTATAACTATGTGGGCAACCTCTATGGAGATTGATGAATTCGGACTCGATCCGATATTTACGGCAAAAGCAAAGGTCTTCTTCGATCTGCTTTATGACAAATGGTGGAGGATAGAAGCTATCGACATGCATAACATACCTTCGTCAGGCAGGGCATTGCTCGTTTCCAATCATTCAGGGGGAATCCCGATAGACGGAGCCATGATCGTAACATCCATTGTCAAAAAACATCCTGTTAAACGGATCGCAAGACCACTCGTGGAAGACTTTGCATATTACATGCCGTTCGTGAATTCGTTTCTTATAAAAACAGGAAGTGTAAGGGCATCCCAGGAAAATGCGGAAAGATTACTCGAAAAGGAACAACTTGTCATAGTCTTCCCGGAAGGCATAAAAGGCATAGGTAAGCCTTTTAAGGACAGGTATAAATTGCAGAGATTCGGAAGGGGTGGATACATAAAACTTGCAATAAAAACACATTCACCGATTATACCGGTAGCAGTTGTCGGTGCAGAAGAAGCCTATCCGATTATAGGAAGAATCGACTGGCTTGGTAAAATATTCGGCGTTCCGTACCTCCCGACAACACTATTTTTTCCATGGCTCGGACCTATTGGAGCAATACCACTTCCAACAAAGTGGTATATAAAATACGGCAAACCGATTGACATGGAAAAGTATAGTGAGCATGACATCGATGACGATATTCTTATAAACAGATTATCCGAAAATGTAAGAACACGTATACAACAAATGTTAACAGAAATGCTCAAGCAAAGAAAATCCATATTCTTCGGCTAACTCGCAAAAATTGCATTTTTCGGTTCAAACACTTGACTATAAAAATAATTTCTACATAATGAAGTCTTCATGGCCAGATAGCTCAGATGGTAGAGCAGCGGACTGAAAATCCGCGTGTCGGCGGTTCGATTCCGTCTCTGGCCATTTTGCTTTTCAATAGATTAGTCGATCCTCTCTACGTCTCAATTCACTCCTGCTACCGTTTTTGCTATAATATTGTTGAAACTCTGTTAACCCAAAAACCTTATCTCTTTAAAATTTGTAGCCTCGCCTCATTATTCGAACCATTCTGGCCGCATCTTAAGAGTGAGCCCTTCTGCTTTTCCCAGGGTTTCCGCAATGCCCTTTATTTTGGGAAGTTCATAGGTAAAAAAATACCTGCAAGTATGAATCTTGGATTTATAGAAAGTATCGTCCTTTTTATTGGAAGCTGAACGAAGAGCTATGCTTGCTTTGGTCGCCTGCAGAAGCCACTGCCATGCTATAGTAATGATACCAAAGAGCTCAAGGTAGAGCGTGGCGTCAGCCAAGAAAAATTCTGTCTCACCCTTACGAGCAATACCGATGAGTGATTCTGTGATGCCTTGCAAAATTTTTATCGCCTCTGCAAGCAAACCTGCACAATCTTTACACTCATCTATCTCATGGCCAGCCGCAATAGCCTTCTTAAGCTCTTCCAGAAACAGCAAAAAGGCCCTGCCATTTTTCATTACGACTTTACGTCCGAGCAAGTCCATCCCCTGAATGCCGGTCGTCCCCTCATGGATCGAGTGAATTCGTACGTCACGGTAGTACTGTTCGAGAGGAAATTCGTCGCAATAACCGTAGCCGCCAAGACACTGCAAACCTTGACTTACCGAGAGAATTCCCATTTCGGATGGATAACTCTTAGCGACCGGAGTGAGGAGATCGAGTAAAAGCTCATATCGTTCTTTTTCCTCCCCTTGAGTTACAAAGGCCAAGTCAACATATTGGGAACATTGGAAAATAAGGGATAGTGAGCCTTCAACTACAGCACGCTGAAAAAGCAGCATTCTTTTTATATCGGCATGTTCTATTATCGGTATCTGGGGGGTAAGCGGATCTTTAGACGCGATCGGCCTTCCCTGAGGACGCTGTTTCGTATACTCGAGAGAGGCATAATAAGCGGCTGAAGCAATCGCGGTAGCACCCATACCAACATCGATCCTTGCCTCGTTCATCATTTGGAACATGTAACTCAAGCCCCTGTTCGGTTCACCAACCAACCAACCGCGGCAGTCATCATTGTCTCCAAACGCAAGCTGTGTGATCGGTGCACCTCGGTAGCCAAGTTTGTGGTAGATACCCATACAGGTTACATCATTTGTTACCAATCCGCCGTTTTTTTCTGGACGTTTTTTCGGGACAACAAACAGTGATATTCCCTTGACTCCTATGGGCGCTCCCTCTATCCTGCCCAACAGCAGATGGACAACGTTTTCTATTGATTCATAATCTGAAGAGGAGATGAATATCTTCTGTCCCTTTATTCTGTAAAAGCCTTCCTTAGTTGGGATCGCGAGCGTCGTAATATCGGTAAGCGAGGAGCCTGCTTGGGGTTCTGTTAAGGCCATCGTTCCCTGCCAGAGGCCAGCAAACATCTTTTGCACATAGGTTTGAATCAACTCTTGAGATCCGAACGAGGTTATCAGATGAGCTGCGCCGGCTGTCAAAAACGGATAAACTGAAGCCGAGTAATTAGCAGCGGCGAAAATGCCGCGAAACGCTGTCATAAGCATATTCGGGATCTGTTGCCCGCCATACTCATAGGAAGACTCCGCCCCTATCCATCCTCCCTCACCACAGGCCTTCATGATCTGTGCTGCCAGCGGGTGGACATACACTTTACCATCTTTGAATTCAGGCGGTTTTTTGTCCATTTCGGTAAAAGCAGGGAAGAGCATATCCTTCCCCATCTGCATCGCTGTAGAGAGAACCAGATCAAAGGTTTCCTTACTGTGATCGGAAAAATATGGGTATTTGGTTAACCGAGCAGCGTCGAACATTTCGTAGAGTAAGAACTCTAAATTCCTTAAATTAATAAATTGTTCAGCCATAAACCTGTCCCTTTTCCCTTTAAAATACCAAGATTAATCTTGGCTACTTAATGAAGTCGGCTATCTTTTAAACTACCTTAAAGTTGTTGGTTAAGCTTGTCAAGTTTTTAATGGCTGAGGCAGATGTTTTTCCTTTCTTGAATTTCATCGAATAAATATAATAATCAGGACGCACTCAATCTCTTGTCTTTTCAAAGAAAAGGCTTTATGATATAAAAATGAATAAATCCAATACGGAGGAACAAATGAAACCGAAAACGATTAGAAGCTGGTGGATAGTGATCCTTATTCTGGCTGTTACCTCAGCTTTTGCAGCTAAAATTGTAGCCAATAAAGAACTCCCTCAAAAGAGTAACGAAACCAGATATGAAGAACTTGGTCTGTTTACATCTGTTCTTAACAAAGTCCAAAAAGACTATGTAGAACCTGTAAGCACGAAAAAGCTCATCTATGGTGCTTTAAAGGGCATGATCAGCTCTCTCGATCCTCATTCAGGCTTCATGACACCCAATGAATATAAAGATCTCGAAGTAAGCACACAGGGACAATTCGGCGGTGTTGGGATGACAATAACACTAAAGAACGGCATACTTACGGTAATATCTCCTATAGAAGATACACCTGCTGCAAAAGCAGGGATAGAACCAGGTGATAAAATTATCATGATAGACGGTAAACCTACAAATGATCTCACCCTTGAACAAGACCTTGATATGATACGCGGACCGAGCGGTACGAAAGTGAGGATAACTGTTATCAGGGAAGGATTGAAACAGCCAAAGATTTTTGATTTAACAAGGGAAATCATAAAAATTAAAAGTGTTAAATACGACGTTATTGATGGACATTATGGATACATAAGGATTATACAGTTTCAGGAAACTACCAACAGCGAACTTCAGAAAGCTCTTGACGAAATACATAAAAAAACAGGCAATGACGTTGAAGGTGTTATACTTGATTTGAGAAATAATCCAGGCGGGCTGCTCGATCAGGCAGTTGCTGTTGCCTCCCGCTTTATAAAGAGCGGCCTTATTGTTTACACAAAGGGCAGACTTCCGGATCAACAATTAAAGTTTATGGCAAGCGGTAAAAATGTCGAACCCGATTATCCTATAGTAGCTTTAATTAACGGTGGTACGGCAAGCGCCTCCGAGATAGTCGCCGGTGCATTACAGGATCACAAGAGGGCGATAATCGTTGGAACACCAAGCTTTGGCAAAGGCTCCGTTCAAACAATTATTCCGTTAGAGGACGGCTCTGCACTCCGCCTGACTACCGCCCTTTACTACACGCCAAACGGCAAATCTATCCAGGCCGAAGGAATACAACCCAACATAACGATGCACGAAGAGAAGATCGTAGAAGAAGAATCACAGAATATTTTTGGTGTAAAAGAAAAAGATCTTGAAGGGCATTTCCCTGCACAAAATAAATTACCAAAAGAGAAAATAAAAGAGACAAAGAAGACAGAGAACCTATTGAGCGATAGTGAAATAAAGCGTGCACTTGATATACTGAAGGGTATCCACCTTTACACTGCTATAAATGGAGGTAGCACTGTCAAAAATTAATGAAGTGGTTTTATAGATTTCTATTGCTTCTCATAATAGCAATGGCCGTATACGCCGTCGCCTCGCATGGTGGAGTATACGATCTATGGCAAATTAAGAAGAATATAGCACAGGTGGAGGCAAGGAATACGTTGTTGACGCAGGAGAAAGATAACCTTGCAGAACAAATAAACTTATTACAATCGAACAATTTTTATATAGAAAAGATAGCACGTGAGGAGCTTGGTATGGCAAGAAAAGATGATATAGTAGTCTATCTGAGAAAAGATAACAACCACACTCCTCAGTTCCCTGCAGTAAATCATAACGAAAAATAAAAACTATATTTTCATATTATGGCTGACCGAAAGAAGAAACATATTTTTATTATATCTCTATTCTCAATTATGCTCGCAGCTACTTCCGCTTGCTATGTATTGGGTATAGGATCAGGCAATGATTACGACAATATTTTTTTTATAGCCTTTATTGCCCTTTTTTTTATTTTTTCAATTATTTCTTATATAGTAACTAAAATCCCACAGAACATAAAAAATATTATGCTTTCGCTGCTTATCGTCGCTGCCTTCATAATAATGCTTGATTATATTGAAGTTACGTTTCTGTTTAACGCTTATTCTTCCATCTATTTGATATTCAGTCTTATAACACTGTTGTTCGGTATTGCCGATGGGGTTATCACTGTTTTATACGGTGCCGCATTGTTCTTAACAAAGTCTTACATTTATTCAATACCTTATGATCGCTATATATATTATTCTCTCGTTTCCATGGTCTCTGTTATAACCATAGGGTTGTTGGTAGCCTACGAAAGGAAGATATTAGAGAGATTGAAAAATAAAATTTCCACACTTCAGGAGGCACCCATAGAGTTCAGTTTAAAGCCGGGCGGTAAGAGTGATTATGTTCAATATTCCGAAATCATTTCCGATGATGGACTTAAAAAGGAAAAAAACAGACTTATGGTTATGCTCAACGAAAGGTTATTCAATATCGTAGAAACGATCCGCTCCGCGATACATCCCTTCACGGTGATACTCTACCTCGTAGACAATGACATGAAATTAAGAGGCAGAGAAATACTATCAAACAGTGAATGGATAGATATGGATAAACCGCTTTCAGCGGACGATTCCTATATCGGCTGGATACTGAAGAATAAAAAAAACATGCTCCTCAATGAGATAAAAGACGAAATCAAAGGCATACCATACTACTCCAGAAATGAAGGTATTAAGTCATTCATGGCTGTACCTGCTTTACGTGAAAATGATATAATAGGTATTATATGTGTAGACAGCCTTGAAGTTCAGGCATTTACGGATGAACATACAAAAATATTAACCGTAATAGCGAATCAGATCATAGATCTGCTTGACAACATAGAATTGCAGTACAGATTACGATACGATATGTATGAGAAAAGCGCTATGTATACCTTTGTAAGAACTCTTTCTCATTATATAGATGTGGCAGATATAGCGAAAGCATCTCTCAGTGAGATCATAAGGATCACGAATGCCAATGCGGGTATTTTCGCAACGAAGAATGAACACAAAAATTTTGATATAGTTTTCACCCATAATATCGATAAAAATATTGTCGGTAAAGATTTATTTATTGACACCGAACCAACACACGACGGTATACTGGAAAGTCAGTTGTCGGTAACTTCACAGGTTGCAACATCTCAGATAAAACTCCTTTATCCAGCATTGTACAACCTTTATGTACCCGATAAAACTCTAAAATATACAGCCATAATATCCCTGCGTGGAAAGATGGAAGAAGTAGGCTTGATAGTTTTATTCATGGGAAACACCATCAATGAAAGGATAAGTATAATTCTCGACACACTTATAAATCAGGTTTCCATATCCCTTTATAACTCTATCCTATTCAATAAACTTGGTAAATTGGCAATAACAGACGGACTCACGGATCTCCATAATCACAGACATTTTCAGGAGTATTTAGAGGCCGAGATAAAAGAGGCAATCAGGTATGATAAACCCTTGACCCTGCTCATGATAGATATAGATCATTTTAAAATATTAAACGATACATACGGACATCCGCAGGGAGACAGAGTTTTGAAGAAATTATCGGATATCATCATGCAAACCATAAGGGATGTCGATTATGCAGCAAGATATGGGGGTGAAGAATTCTGCATAGTACTCCCCAATACCGATAAGAAGGGGGCGTACAAGACAGCAGAACGGTTAAGAAAGGCGATCGAGTCTTTAATAATAAAAACAGAGGCCGGAGACAACATCAGATTTACCATAAGTATAGGTATATCCTCCATACCCGAAGATGCAAAGAATAAAAGTGAGCTTATACTCCACGCAGATAGGTCACTCTACCTAGCCAAAGAAAATGGTAGGAACAGAACGACAATTTATGATACTATGAAATTAAAGGAGTAATCAATGATGAAAAAACTTGGCGTTAATATCGATCATATAGCAACGATTAGACAGGCAAGAAAGACAAACGAGCCTGATCCTGTAAATTCAATCAGTATCATAGAGCTTGCGGGCGCTGACAGCATTGTTATGCATCTCAGAGAGGACAGAAGGCATACACAGGATAGAGATCTTGAACTTGCACGAAAGATTGTCAAAACAAAACTAAATCTGGAAATGGCACCGACACAGGAGATGATAAAGATAGCACTTGATATAAAACCTGATACCGTCACACTTGTCCCTGAACGCAGAGAGGAACTCACAACCGAAGGAGGACTTGAAGTGGCCCTGAATATGGAATCGTTTAAGAAATACATAAGATTGTTTCATGATGCGGATATTGTTGTCAGTCTTTTCATAGATCCAGACCTTGACCAGATAAAAGCAGCCCACAGGGTAGGCGCTGATGTGGTGGAGATAAGCACAGCAAGGTACAGCGAATCAAAAATAAAGAAAGAGCTCGAAACAAATATACAACAAATAATCAATGCGGTTATAACAGCAGAGAAATTAAAGCTCGGGATAGCAGCAGGACATGGTCTTACCTACATCAACATAGAACCGATAACCAGAATAGATGCAATAACAGAGTATAATATAGGTCATTCTATCATAGCGAGAGCTTTATTTATAGGCATTACTCATGCTGTAAAAGAAATGAAAGATAAGATAAATTCGAGATTATAGACACTAAAACTTACTAAAAGGAGATAATAAGTTATGGCCATAATAACCATATCAAGAGGAACATTCAGCGGCGGAGAAAAACTGGCGGAATGCCTTGCCAAAAAATTAGAGTATAAATCAATAAGTAGGGAGATCCTTGTACAAGCCGCTGAAAAATATGGTATTTCAGAGAACAAATTAATAACAGCCATGGAAGCAAAACCTGCTATGAGAGAACGACTGTCATTAAATATAGACAGGTTCCGCTACCTTTCTTTTATACAGGCCACCCTATGTGAAGCGGCAAAAAATGATAACATTGTTTATTACGGGCACGCAGGTCATCTTCTTTTAAAAGACGCATGCCCCATCATAAAGGTCAAGGTTATAGCAAGTATGGAACAGCGAATCCTCTTTGCCATGGAGCGTAACAAAATTTCCCGGGAAGCGGCGATTCCTTATATCAAAAAAATGGACAAATACAGGAAACAATGGACAAAGTTTCTTTATGATATTGACTGGAATGATCCTTCGCTGTACGATATTATCATAAATTTGAAGGACACGAGCATACAAACAGCTTGTTATATGATAGCTGTTATGACAACAGCCCCGGAATTCAAACTCACAGAGGTTTCAAAAAAGGCTTTAGCAGATCTCACACTTGAGAGCCAGGTAAAGGCAAGGCTTGCAGCCGATGATACTACGAAAGATTATATGCTGAAAATTGCGGTAAAAGACGGCAATGTAAGAGTCAGCGGCAGGGTTAAAAATGTCGAGGATGCCAATAGAATAAAAACCATTATCGAAGAAATGCCCGGTGTCAAGAGTATGGACTGCAGTTGCGTAAACTATTACATAAATGATGATGTAATACTTTAACTCCGAAAATGCATTTTTCGGGTGAATCGCCCTCTTTTGGGTGGTTTCTATTCTGAAAGAAAATGCTCTTTCGCCATCTTTACCCTGCCCTTCTTGGTAATGGAAAGTATGGCTGAAATGAAATTAAGGATCGTATAGGTGATAATTACCACTACAAACCCATGCATAAAACCGTTTTCCCTGAGCTGATGAGGTGCACTGTTGATATTGATATGATGATAGCCCTTTGTGGTTAAATATGCCGCTGTTATCGAGGTTATGATAAGTCCGGAAATATCTATACCAAACACCCTTCCGCTTGCCCGCATCATGTTGAGAATGCCGCCCGCACTTCCCAGTCTTTCTTCTGGAACACTTCCCATGACAGCGCTGTTGTTCGGCGGGGTAAATAAGCCCATACCCAATCCCAGTGTTGTAAATTCTATGATTAGTACAGCCACATCAGGATGTCTGCCGGAAAAGATCATGCAAAAGGATGCGATAGAGCATATAAACATACCAAGAGATGTCATGATGGGCGGACCATACTTGTCGGAAAGTGCGCCCGCAATAGGTGCAACAATGGACATGGTAATGGGTATAGGGGTTAATAATGTCCCTGCCGTAAACGCGGAGAATTTTGCTATGTTTTCAAGATAGAACGGCATTATGAAAAGTATACCGAACAAAACATAATAAGAAAAGAATCCTGTAATATTACCAGCTGAAAAATCGTATATTTTATACAATTTAAAATCCATCATTGGATAACTTAATTTTAATTCCGCTACGATGAATACACTGAAGAAAATAACAAATAATAGAATATAGGTGACTATGGTATCGGACTCCCAGCCCAATTTACGCCCTTCGTTCAATGCCAGCACAAGAAACAATAAGGCAGCCGCAAATGTAATACTTCCTATGTAATCCATCTTTTCTCTAATCTTTGATCTCTTATCCTTTGGTAAAACATACAAAGCTGCCAGCGTTCCAATAATACCAATCGGTACGTTTACATAAAAAATAGAACGCCATTTTGTACCGAAGAGGTTCAGATTTATAAGCAGGCCGCCAAGAAAAGGACCAACCGACATAGCAATAGCCTGCACGGCACCCTGAATACCAATAGCCTTTCCGAGCTCTTTTGGCGGGAAACATTGAGTTATAATGGCAACAGAATTAGCCTGCAACAAGCCGCCGCCGACAGCCTGAATCACCCTTGAAATGATCATAAATTCTATGTTCGGTGCAACGCCGCATAATGCAGAACCTATTGTAAAAATGACAAAACCAAGATTGTACATTCTGCTTCTTCCGAACATGTCTGCAAGCCTTCCGAAAAACGGCAGAAAAATTGTAAGCGTAAGCATGTATGCCATTGCGACCCATTCATCAAGATGCAGGGATATATGGTAATACTTTTCAAGTGTAGGTAATGCAATATTCTCTATACTTACATCGAGTGCAGACATGGATGCACCGATTAGAACAGTTGTCAGTATAAACCATCGCCATTGAGGATGCGATGAAAAGAAGGGATGAGGCCATTTAGCTTTCAGAGTATTTCCTTCCATAATTTATCCCACTTATCCTTTCATAAAGATTATCGAGAACTACTCTTGGAAAGTTAAATATTGTATACAATATACAAAATATACCTTATAAAAAAAAGTGTCAAGGGAATTTTTTTAAATTGGATTTGCTCAATCTTGAATCTTACGTTTGGAGTTCTTAGTTCTTAGTTCTTAGTTTTTAATTTTGAATCTTTAATCTTGAATTTCTTTAAGCATCCGCCCATGTCTTGCCGAAACTTATGGATACTTTAAGAGGAACGAGCAGCTTCATCGCATCTTCCATCTGCTCTTTTAAAGCCACTGAAAATGCTTCGACCTGTTCATCCTTGATCTCAAATAATAGCTCGTCATGTATCTGAAGGATCATTCTTGTGTCAAACCCTTTTCTTTTTATCATGTTGTCAACCCTGAGCATTGCCACCTTTATCAGATCAGCGGCACTGCCCTGCACAGGGGTGTTGATGGCTATACGCTGATAAGCCGGGTTATCAAGCGTTTTAGGAATATACCTGCGTCTGCCGAGGATCGTACCGACATACCCTGTCTGCCGTACACCGTTCAGTATATCATCTATATAAGCCCTTACGCCCTTGTATTCGTTAAAATACGCATCTATGATAACCTGCGACTGGTCGGGTGATATATTGAGCTGTTTTGACAGCCCGTAAGCAGACATGCCGTACATAATGCCGAAGTTTACGACCTTAGCTGTGTTCCTCATCTGCGAAGTAATATCCGGTACCGGTACCTGAAATATGCTTGATGCAGTTGTGGTATGGATATCCTGATCATGCATAAATGCATCGATCAACACTTCATCCGATGAAAGGTGTGCCATGATCCTGAGTTCGATCTGAGAATAATCAGCACTCAATATAGAATAACCTTCATCAGCTATAAACGCCTTCCTTATCATCTTACCATACTCATCCTTGATAGGGACATTCTGGAGATTTGGTTCGCTGCTTGAAAGCCTGCCTGTAGCAGTGCCTGTTTGTATAAAATGGGTATGTATTCTGTGTGTATGCGGATTCACGTATTCAGGTAATACATCTATAAAGCTGTTTTTAAGCTTTGACAGGTTGCGGTGTTCAAGCAGGTAATTGATAAACGGATGTTTGTCCTTTAGCTCGTTTAACACCTCATTATCCGTAGAATAACCGGTTTTTGTCTTTTTTACAGGAGACAGTTTGAGCTCTTCAAACAGGATAGCAGCTATCTGCTTTGGCGAATCCGGATTAAAAGAGCTTGCTGTATATGACCGCATACCGCCCATAAGACTATCAAGCTGTTTTTTAAATCGCTCTGACAGCTCTTTCAGATATAGATAGTCAACCTTTATCCCTGTATACTCCATCCTTGCAAGGACTGCTGATAGCGGCATCTCTATCTTGTAGAATAACGGCTCTAAGGCATCATCCTTCAGCCGCTGTGTGTAAAGTTCTGCAAGCCTTTTTAACTGTAAAGCACATTTTATCAGATAAGCAGCCCTGCCCTGCCATGCTTGCTTATTATTATTGAGCATATGAGGAGGTTCAAGCCGTTCAAACAGTTCAAGCGGTTCAGGCGGTTTAAACGGTTGCAACGGTTTAAACTGTTCCAACGGTGCGGGCGGTATTTGCTCTCCGAATTCGGATAATGATAAAGACTCTATAGAATAGCTTTTTGCTTCAGGATTGCAAAGGTATGCAGCCAGCTCCACGGAAAACAGTTTTGCATTTACATTAATATTATTTTCCATGCACAATTTATAAACAGCCTTTGCATCATGCACAATCACTCCCGTATCATAAGAAAGCACTGTCTTTATGACATCTATAGCCATTGGAATGGTGGAACCGTTTAAACGGTTGGAACTGTTTGAACTGTTTAAATAGTACGCTCTGTCGGCATGGATGACCATTTCATTGTTTACAAAGAATAAAGAGATCTCTTCTGCACGCCGTATTACATCTTCGATATCTTTAATATTTTTTATCTCTGTATAATCAGATTCTTCATTTGATACCTCTGGTTTGCCGAGCTTATCTATAAGCTTATGAAACTCAAGTTCGGAGAACAGCTTTATCAGCCTTGCTCTTTGTTCGTCCGTAGCATTGCTAAAGACAGAGGGTGGCAATCTTAATGACTCAAATTCTATATCAACAGGTACATCGTGTTTCAATTGTACCAGTGGTTTCGTGATGCTGTATAATTGTTCTTTTGAATTTATAAGGGAAGTCTTTATACGCTGATTTGTAATCTCATCAATATGATCATAAATGCCGTCGATACTATGATATTTCATAAGCAGATCCATTGCTGTTTTTTTGCCGATACCCTGCACGCCCTTTATATTATCGATACTGTCGCCTGTAAGAGTAAGAAATTCGGTCATCTGTAAAGGACTTACACCAAATCTCTCAACCACATCATCGGCTGTTATCCATTGATCCTTCATCGTATCCAGCATAACAACCTCGTCAGATACGACAGACATAAGGTCTTTATCACTACCGATAATAACAACACCGAACCCCGCTGCCTTTGCTCTGTCTGTAATAGTCGCTATAACGTCATCAGCTTCGAACCCCTCCTTGAATATATGCTTTACTCTCAGAGCATCGGTGATTTCGAAGATATAGGGAAACTGGACTGAAAGGTCATCGGGAGGAGCGCCTCTGTTTGCCTTATATTCCGTATCAATCTGCTCTCGAAATGTGGGCCCTTTCGAATCGAACACAACCAAAAGGTAATTCGGTTTGTATTTCTCTATAGTTTTTATCAGCATGTTTGCATAGCCGTATACGGCATTCGTCGGTATACCCTTTTTATTGGTTAATGGCGGGAGTGCATGGTATGCACGAAAAATATAGGTGCTGCCATCAACGATAAACAGCAGCGGACGTTTTGCAATTGGAATTGTCATACCAGGCTTGAGATTACGTACGGTATGCGCTCAAGCATATCGGATGCGAGCACAGCACTGTTTTTGTGATAGGCATAAACAATATCACCTGCCATACCATGTATGAAAACGCCCGCAATAGCTGCATTCTGCGTACTTATACCTGTAGCGATCAAACCGGCAATAATGCCGGTGAGCACATCACCCATACCACCGGTAGACATGCCTGGATTGCCGGTAGGATTGATCCAGATGTCTCCATTTTTATTTGCTATGATAGTCCTCGCACCTTTCAGGACAAGGGTACATTTATATCTCTTTGCAAAATCCATAGACAGGTTGATCCTGTCCTGGTTGATCTCTTTCGGATTCATGTTGATGAGCCTGCCGAATTCCCCTGGATGGGGTGTAAGGACAATATTTTCATTATTGATTTCAAGCAGAATATGAGGATTCTGTGCAATAATATTGATCCCGTCTGCATCTATTACAACGGGTAATTTGCACCTATGCAAAAAATCAAAGACAAACTCGGTTGTCTGTTTTTCGGTACCAATGCCAGGCCCTATCGCCACAACATCCCTTGTCTGTAAAAGCCTTTCTGCCTGTGTAATGGCTGATTTATCTATAGCACCGCCAAGGGTTTCTGTTAACGGCTCTTTTAATGCTTCGATAACCGTTGTTTCGAAGACCGGTATCAAGCCCTCTGGCCCAGCGATAGTAACAAGTCCACTGCCTGCACGCAATGCGCCCTTTGCAGTG
The DNA here is from genome assembly GCA_964547905.1 of uncultured Pseudomonadota bacterium. Lineage (GTDB taxonomy): Bacteria > JAMCPX01 > JAMCPX01 > JAMCPX01 > JAMCPX01 > JAJYLM01. Next base: position 65,611 of record CAZJPN010000050.1, read on the forward strand.
AGTATTGCAGCTCCACTTTTACCTTCAGAACCTGCTATAACCAATGTATGTCCATAATCACCCTTGTTTGTAGCATAGTTACGTGTCCTTAATATAGAATTTATATAGTTGTAGTCTAACAGGGTATATGGAATATATGTTTGTTTGATAAGCCTGTCGGGTATCGATATATCAACAACCTCCACATCTCCTGCAAATTCAGCGCCGGGATAAACAACCAGCCCTATCTTTGCCAATCCGAATGTAATGGTCTTTTTTGCCCTTACTGTAATGCCTGCAACAGCACCTGTGTCCGCATCGATACCTGATGGTACATCGACTGCAACAACAGGCAGACCGGAGTTATTTATAAGATTTATTGCACCTGCATACGGTTCTTTAACATTCCCCTTTATACCTGTACCGAGCAATGCATCTATTATAGTGCCCCTTTCTTTGAGATTAATATCCGTCTTGTCAAATTCACCGATATCCTTAAGCTCGTGTATAACATCCGTAATCCTGCTCAATGCCGTATAATTTATGGCTGCGTCCTCTGAAAGCTCTTCTTTTTTGCCAAAGAAAATCACATCGACATGATACCCCTTATTTATAAGATGTCTTGCTGCAACAAATCCATCACCGCCATTGTTACCCTTTCCGCAGAACACGACAACCCCCTTTTTTGCCTGTGCATCAAACTCTTTTATAATTGTCTGCGCAACGGAACGCCCGGCATTCTCCATGAGTACGATGCTTTTTACGCCAAAAGATTCAGCGGCCTTTTTATCAAGGGATCTTATTATTTCGGATGTGACAACCTTCATAAAACCTCCCTCGGTTTTATTTATCTGTTTTTAGAATAAGGATCAATCTTTATATTTATAGTCATCAAGATACATTTTGGGCAGTCAATGAAATTCCGAGCCTTGCCCTTCTCATCAGCCATGGGGTTGGTCTATACCTGGGATCACCATAAAAACTGTACAAGAAATTAAGTATATTCAGTACCTTTATTGCACCTATTCTATCACCCCATTCAAGCGGACCAAAAGGATAACCAAGTCCCAATTTTATCGCAAGGTTTATATCTTCAGGCGATGCAATGCCCTTTTCGGCAACATTGCAGCCAATATTAACGATCATGGATAATACTCTCCCAACAACAAAGGCCGGGCTGTCATTGATTAAATCAACGGTTACACCGTCCGCACTAAAAACAACCTCTGATATATCTTTTATATGTTTCGATGTACCGGGGGTAGACATAATTGTCCTATGTTTGCCGAAATTCATAAATGTATCTACGGCGATTACCCTTTTTGGATCCAGGCTACGATTGAGTGCGATTGTTGTGGCATCTTCAGCTATCGGCGATACAACTATAATAGAGCCTTCATTGGGTTTGTTATCCGCATCAATACCAATGCCTATCGATTTCAAATAAGAAGTTAAGATTTTATAGCCTTCGATATTGGTATTATCAACCCATACTTTTATGCCTTTGATATCTACATTCTCTTTTTTCTTGATTTGCTCCTGAATTACAGGCTTTCCATTTTCATAGACATAAAACCCTTTGCCTGTTTTGCGTCCCAATAATCCCGCATTAAGACGCGTTTGTGCAATATATGATGGCCGAAACATTGGGTCATGATAAAATTGATTGTATATAGCCTCTGTTGCGGTGTGTGAAATATCAAGTCCGGTTAGATCGAACAGCTCGAATGGCCCCATTCTAAAACCGGCAACATCCCGTAGAATACTATCTATCTGAAAGGTATCGGTAATATTTTCGCTTACTATGGCAAGGCTTTCTGTTCCATAGGCTCTGCCTATATGGTTTACGATAAAGCCCGGAGTATCCTTTGTAAGAACAGGCGTATGTCCAATCTTTTTAGCTATTCCGACCAAAGTTTTTATCGTTCGATCCTCTGTTGCCAATCCCTTAACAACTTCCACAAGCTTCATAAGAGGTACCGGATTGAAAAAATGGAAGCCTGCTACCCTTGAAGGATTTTTGCATACAGAAGCAATCGCGGTAACCGATAGTGAAGACGTATTTGTAGCAATAATGCATTCGTTAGAAACGATATCCTCAAGCTTCTTAAATAACTCTCTCTTTGCATTTGGATTCTCTATGATGGCCTCGACAACAACATCGCATTGAGAAAAATCCTTCAACCCATCTGCCTTTTTTATCAAAGACATCGCTTTCTTTGCATCAGCTTCTTTTATCTTCCCCTTTGTTAAACTTTTGTTTATCATTTCCTCTATAAAATCTATTGCACTCAGAACCACTTTTGATTCGGTATCGTAAAGCAATACGTTCATACCTGAAAGCGCTGCAACCTGAGCAATGCCTCTACCCATAGCCCCAGCGCCAACAATGCCAATGGTAAGAGTATCTTTATCATCAAAAGCCATTTTAGCTCCTTTCGAATATTGATTTATTTTTTTCTATAAATTTCCCTAAAGACATTAGCCTACAACATTTCCACGATCATTGATATACCCTGCCCCACCCCGATACACATTGAAACAAGTCCGAATTGAATACTATTCCTTCTCTTCATTTCGTGGAGTAATTTTGTCATGAGTATTGCACCGGTTGCACCAAGCGGGTGCCCGGCTGCTATTGCACCGCCATTGGGATTTAATCTGGAATCAGTGTAATCCATTTTCCATTCATTCAAAACAGCCAATGACTGGGCTGCGAAGGCTTCGTTTAGTTCAATTGATTTTATATCATTTAGGGTTAATCCCGCTCTATCCAGCGCCTTCTTTGTTGCAGGTACAGGTCCTATTCCCATGATTCTTGGGGAAACACCGGCTACAGCTATGCTTTTTATCTTTGCAATAGGCTTTAATCCATGCGCTCTGCCATACTCTTCTGATACAAGGAGAACTGCCGCGGCACCATCACTCAATTGGCTTGAGTTGCCGGCAGTAACAGTCCCATCCTTCTTGAACACGGGCTTTAACTTTGATAATTTCTCCATAGATGTATCTCTCCTTGGACCTTCATCCATTTCCGCAGCACCTTTTTTAGTTTCAATTGGTACAATTTGATCTTTGAAAAAGCCGTTATCGATTGCCTGTACAGACCTTTGATTGCTCAATAGTGAAAATTTATCCTGTTCTTCTCTTGGAATTTTATACATATCCGCGAGATTTTCCGCAGTCATTCCGAGCGAATCCGTGTGCCCCAAAGCTTCCATCTTTGGGTTTACGAGACGCCAGCCCAATGTTGTATCGTATGTAGTAATATTGCCTTTTTGGAATGCTTGATCTGGTTTCGGTATTACCCATGGTGCCCTGCTCATAGATTCTACACCTCCGCCTATATAAACATCTCCCTCTCCCAGCATTATGCAGCGGGCTGCTTCGGAAATAGCTTCGAGTCCGGAACCGCACAATCTATTCACGGTGCATCCGGCAATTTCTATCGGAAATCCTGCCAAAAGCAAGCTCATACGAGCAACATTGCGATTATCCTCTCCTGCCTGGTTAGCACATCCCAAATACACATCCTCGATATCTTTTATTGCGATACCGTTTCTCTTTATTATCTCTTTTAAAACGATAGCACCAAGGTCATCCGGTCTTATAGAAGACAATATTCCGCCGTGTTTGCCTATCGGGGTTCTTACAGCATCTATAAGCCATACAATTTTTGTTATATTTTCCATTTTACCTCCAATCTACAATAGTCTTTAGCTATAAAAAACTATAGTAGATCATGCAGGTATTGCAATAGTTTCTGTCAACTATGCAACAAAACAAATAAAAGCAACGGAACTTTTTTAAAAGGTGTTTCGTTTAATAAGGCAAGGAGGAAAGAACAAATGAAAAAAACAATTATGGCAGGTATGGCAGTCCTTATAGGACTGATGATATCGGGGAGTGTTTATGCTATGGGCCCTGGTGCATGGCAAGGTAGAGGTTTTACAGCAGTTGCAAACCTAAACATAGAGTCTGTAAAGAATTTTCTAAAAGATACTTCTGCAACACGTAATGAACTTATCATAAAACGTATTGAGCTGGTGAAAGCATACCAGGAAAAAGAAGTAAATTACGACAGGATAGCAGCGATACAAAAAGAGATTATAGACCTCAAAACAAAGATCCTTGATGCTGCACGGAAATACGGACTCGATAAAGAGCTTGGACCATGGTTCGGCAGAATGGGACATGGCATGATGGGAAAAGGTATGAAACCTGGGATGAAAGGTATGAGACCGGGCGGCATGATGGGTTGTTCACCATGTAATACACCTCAATAACACAACTTTGCGGTACAACTACATGGAATAAGAGTTATAAAGGGAAATGCTTTACCCGCGTTTCCCTTTATTCTTTTGCATTACAACAACGGCAACAGCAAAATCATGCTCATGTGTCAAAGATATATTGAAACTCACATCTTTATTCTCAAGTACTGATAACTTACCGTGCAGTTTTATATCCGGCATGCCGTCAGCCCTTCTTATAACCTCTATATCCCTATAATTATAATAGCCCCTATAAATCGGTGATATTGCCTTTCTGACCGCTTCTTTGGCAGCAAATCTTGCAGCATATCGCTCCGCCTTGTACTTGAAACGCTCACAATAACTTCGTTCTGCATCTGTAAAAATCCGCTCTATAAACATCTTGCCCTTCTGTTCAAGCAATCTCTCTATACGCGAAACCTTGACAATATCGATACCGATACCCAAAGTATCCATGACAATATCATTCTCCACAAACTTTCTTGTTTTTAAATGCAATTTTGGAGTTAATTACGGTAATTATGAAGATCATCGGGCTTTATTTGTCGGGACCGGCTTTCCAAGTTCCTGCAATACGAGTTTCATATCGTTCCATACAACTTTTTTCTCCTTTTCGTTGCGTAAAAGGTATGCTGGATGATACGTAGGCATAACTTTTATCCCCTTATAACTAAAGAATCTCCCTCGTAATTCAGAAATTTTCATCTGCTCGTGGAGTCCGAGTATTGCTGCCGTTGAATACCTGCCGAGCGTAACTATGACTTTTGGTTTAATAATATCTATCTGATTAAATAGATATGGCACGCATGCCGTTATTTCATCATCCATCGGCCCTCTGTTGTCAGGCGGCCTGCACTTAATAACATTCGCTATAAACACCTCTTCTCTCGTCATACCCATTGCTTTGATAATATCTGTGAGTAACTTGCCTGCCCTTCCTACAAAAGGTCTTCCCTGTTGGTCTTCATCATAGCCCGGAGCTTCGCCTATAAACATAAGTATTGCATTATAATCTCCTTCACCCGGCACCGTATGCGTCCTTGCATTGGCAAGTCTGCATTTATGACACTCTTCAACCGCGAGTCTGATATTCTCTATTGATATCTTTTTATTATCGTCATGGACGTTTAAAACAGCACTGCACTCATGTTTGGGTTGAGAAGGCATGGGAAACCCGTCATACCCGAGTTCTTTAAGGTATTGCATATATTCGACAAGTGATTCTATATGCGCCTTCATATAAATTTAGTTTTTCACTATAAACAAAATATTAGCATGTTCAACAAAAATTACAAGAGAACGATTGAAATATTGTTTTTTAAGGTCTATACTGAAAAAAACAAAACGATTTATAAAAAGGCCTGTAGGGAAAAGAAATTATTAATAAGGGACAACAATAATACAAATGGGTATCATAAAGAAACTATCCGGTGAACTTGTCAGCAAGATAGCAGCTGGCGAGGTCATAGAAAGACCTGCATCCATCGTAAAAGAGCTGCTTGAAAATGCAGTTGACGCTGGTGCAGATGCAATAGAAGTAGAACTCAGGAACGGCGGCATAGATCTCATACGGATTCATGATAACGGGACTGGTATTCTAAAAGAAGACATCGAGCTTGCAGTGCAGAGGCATACTACAAGCAAGCTATACAATGAAAATGAACTTTATGAAATAGTAACACTTGGCTTCAGAGGCGAAGCACTTTATAGTATAGGTGTAATCTCTGAATTGGAGATTGTAACAGAACATAAACGTGAGGATATCGGTACCATTATCAATGTCAGGGGTGGAAATGTTGTTAACAAAGCCGAGGTTGCGCATGATACCGGTACAACGGTAACGGTATCAAACCTTTTCTTCAACACACCGGCAAGGAAGAAGTTTCTCGGCTCCCCTCAAGCCGAATACAGGGCGTGTCTGGACGTTGTAGACAGGTTTGTGTTTGGGTATAAAAATATAGGCATAGGACTCATCAACAATTCAAAAGAGGTCTTTAATATACAGCCTGCCCAGCTTGAAGCAAGAGCACTATTAAGGATAGACCAGAGGCTTAAGAACAAGTTATACGATGTTCATTTTGACAACGGTATAATAAAGGTCGAAGGATATACATCGGATCCCGACTATAATACCAATTCTTCAAGGTATATATATCTGTTTGTTAATGGAAGATATATCATTGATAAATCCCTTAATTACAGTATAACAAACGCATATTCGACAGCCCTTGAAAGAGGACGCTATCCTGTAGCTGTTATAAATCTTTTTATACCTCATAATTTTGTCGATGTTAACATTAACCCAACAAAAACTGCTGTAAAATTCGCCGATAGGTCAATGGTATACGATGCTGTGAGTAATGCCATAAGAGACTCGATCAATAAAAGAGCCATCGTTTATACTTCTATCGATCCCGGGCTGAATAAAAACAAATACAAAGAGGAGGTAAAAGAAGCAGTCGAGTCGTACACAACATTGCATCAGCACATCAATAATATATATAATGGATACGGCGCGTCAAAAAAAATGCAGACCGATTTTACTTCTCAATATACAAACCCTGGCATCGAGAGTGATTCTGGAACAAGTATTCAACAGACTATTTTACAAAATGGAGAGTTCTCCTCTTTGAACATTCATGCACAATTTAATGCGACATACATCGTTGCATCATCCTCGGACAGCTTAGTGCTGATAGATCAGCATGCAATGCACGAAAGGATTATATTTGAAAAGCTTTCAAAGAACTCACAGGCAAGGCAGAGGCAATCTCAATTTCTAACGGCACCTCAGGAGATCTTTTTAAATGAAAACAGAATGAGTACTATCATGGAAATACAGGATGCTCTGGGTAAAATAGGCTATGAGCTGACAATCGGGCATAACAGTGTGCATGTTCATGCAATACCTGCCGACACTGTATTTACACCACTGTCGCTGATAGAGCTTATAGACAACATCATGCAGAAAGATGGTTCAAGCCATACGGAACTTACCGCTGATCAAAAAACAGATCCATTATACAAGATTATGGCAGATGTAGCATGCAAAAGTGCGGTCAGGGCAGGTGATTTTCTGCCCGTTGAAAAGATAAAGGCGCTTTTCATGCAGCTTGATCAGCTTGGCATACCGCTCAATTGTCCTCACGGCAGACCATTTGTCTTCATCCTGCCGAAAGTAGAGATTGAAAAATTCTTTCACAGACGGGTATAACCCAAAACCGGTAGCTGTTCCCATTTATTCCTGCTTATCTATTCAAATAATGAACAAGTTTGATGGGGAGTTTTAATATTTTTATAGTGTTTATTAATAAAAAAACAGAAATACCATCCAGCAGGTGAAAAACTATAATAAGAGATCCGGATAACGGTCTCAACTTAGGATATTCTCTATAAAATTGAAACAGTTTGTGCATGTTTTTATTCTCTATAAAGAAAAACTGCTTCACAAAACCAGCCAATGTTGCTCTTTTTACTATATCCACAGCCATATGAAGATAATGTTTTGTACCTGTAAGCATATCCAATTTATTGAATTGATGTACCGTGTACAGATTACTACAAAATACCGTCCTGATTTTTTTGCCCTGTCTTATATAATGGAGGTTGTTCGTTATCTCCAGCAAATAGCCGGCGTTGTCGGGTATATCAATCTCAAGGAAATCCTTTTTCCAGAAAGCCCTTTCGCCGCCAAAATATTTCGCACAATTTGTCCAGCCCCATACCGGAGTTCTGTCACCTGCCCTGTCAAGGATCATTTGATCCACCTCTTCATGTATAACCGGCGAAATCAATGAATCCATATTTTTATGGGTTAAACCGATCAAATCAGAATCAAGCATAACAATAAGATTGCCGGTCGACTCGATCACACCCCTTTTTATTACGCCTGTCTTACCGTTCTTTTGAGGGAGCGTGATGACCTTCAATACGGGGCAAGCCTGCTGATATGATTTTGCTATTTGTGTTGTACGATCGTCCGATCCGTCATCAACGACAAGGATCTCGTTAAACCTGCTGTAGGTTGTTACGACATCCAGAACACGCGAGATGTTCTTCTCTTCATTATATGCAGGTATAATGCAGGAGATTGTTACGTCTTCATTTGTATTCAAATCATTCACATTTATCTCCAAATTCCAGTTTATTAAATACTAAAACATGTTTTCGTTCGGATGTGAAACAAATTTTTAATTATGAGAAAACTTCATGTTTCGATATCCTGGTTTCCCAATTCTTGACTTGTTTTAAACACACATTTAATATGGAGGCATGGTTAAAGTTGCTATAATAATACCCGCAAGATACAGTTCAAAGCGTCTGCCAGGAAAGCCACTCTTAAAACTTGGGAATAAAACTATCATCCAGCATGTTTACGAGAACGCAAAAGCATCGAGACTTGCTGACAGGGTGATCGTTGCCACCGATGACAGGCGTATAGAGGAAGCAGTAAGAAACTTCGGCGGAGAATGCAGAATGACACCCGAAGGCATAAAGAGCGGATCAGACAGGATAGCATACGTTGCAAAACATATAGACAGCGAACTCATAATGAACCTGCAGGGAGATGAGCCTTTCTTGAAACCTTCTTTCTTTGACAGGGGATTAGAATTGGCACTGTCAAACAAAGACATACCGGTCGTAACGCTTGCTGCAAAGATAAAAACCATTGACGAACTCGATAACCCGAACAATGTAAAGGTTGTAGTGGATAAGCATGGGTATGCGCTTTATTTCTCGCGTTTTCCCATTCCATTCATCCGGAACGATAAGGGAAAGCTTGTCAAAAAGATCAATGGACATTACAGACATATAGGTATCTACATATTCAGACGTAAGGTACTGCTGGAGTTCGTAAGCATGAAGCAGTCTGCACTCGAGAAAATGGAGATGCTTGAACAATTAAGGCTGCTCGAAAATGGTTATAGGATCATGGTTGCTGTTACGGGCAATCCGCCGGCCGGCATAGATACGGCTGAAGATTTAACAAGGGCTCAGGCTTTTTTTATGAAAAAAAGGAAGGTATTATGAAATCAAAATTTATATTTGTTACCGGAGGAGTCGTATCGTCTCTTGGCAAGGGTATTGCTTCGTCCTCTATCGCAGCCCTTTTACAGGCAAGAGGGCTGAATGTAACCCTGCAAAAACTTGATCCCTATATCAATGTCGACCCTGGAACAATGAATCCGTATCAGCATGGAGAGGTGTTTGTTACCGAAGACGGAGCAGAAACAGACCTTGATCTCGGCCATTACGAAAGGTTTACGAATATCAGCATAACACATTCAAACAACGTTACAGCAGGACAGGTATACGACACGGTGATAAATAAAGAAAGGAAGGGGGAATACCTCGGAGGCACGGTACAGGTAATTCCACATATAACTGATGAGATAAAACGACGGATAAGAGAAAATGCCAAGGGCAAGGACATAGCCATCATAGAGATCGGAGGCACTGTTGGCGATATAGAAAGCCTTCCATTCCTCGAGGCTATACGACAGCTTAAAAAGGATGTGGGTCCGGAAAACGTACTTTATGTACATCTTACGCTCGTACCTTACATAAAAGCTTCGGGGGAGCTTAAAACCAAGCCAACGCAGCACTCTGTAAAAGAATTGAGAGCCATAGGCATACAGCCCGACATCCTGCTCTGCAGAACGGAGAGGCATATTGATAAGGAATTAAAGGCAAAAATATCGCTGTTCAGCGACGTTGATCAGGATGCCGTAATTGCCGCCATCGATGTTGACTCAATATACGACGTGCCTGTCGAATTTCACAATGAAGCACTCGATGAAAAGATCATAGAAAAGCTGCACATCTGGACAGGCGCCCCTGACCTTTCGAAATGGGAATCACTATCAAAGAGGACGGCCGGGATAAAGGATGAGGTAACCATAGGGATCGTGGGCAAGTATGTACATTTAAGGGATTCGTACAAGAGCCTGCATGAGGCATTAACGCACGGGGGTATTGCAAACAACGTAAAGATCAACCACAAATACATAGACTCGGAAGAGATAGAAAAAGAAGGTGCTGCAAAGTTTTTAAGCGATGTAAACGGCATTCTCGTTCCGGGAGGCTTCGGCAACAGGGGGATAGAGGGTAAGATACTTGCCGCAAAGTATGCGAGGGAAAAGAAGATACCATACTTCGGAATATGCCTCGGCATGCAGATCGCGGTCATTGAATTTGCACGCCATGTTCTCAATATAAAAGATGCAAACAGCAGCGAGTTCGATCCGAAAACAAAAAATCCTGTAATAGACCTTATGCCTGAGCAAAAAGGAAACAAACAACTTGGGGGGTCAATGAGGCTGGGCGCCTATGAATGCAGAATCAAGTCGGGCACTCATGCATCGCGGGCTTACGGTAAAGATATAATTTACGAGAGACACAGACACAGGTATGAGTTCAATAATGATTACAGGCAAAACTTCATATCCAAAGGTATGATCATAAGCGGTGAATACCCTGAAAAGAAGCTTGTAGAGATCATAGAGTTAAAGAACCATCCATGGTTTCTTGGATGCCAATTCCACCCGGAGTTCAAGTCAAGGCCCATTGCGCCCCACCCTCTCTTTGCCCAGTTCATAAAG
>CAZJPN010000051.1:0-3616 GCA_964547905.1 uncultured Pseudomonadota bacterium
TCTGTTACAGCAGCTTTGTTCCGGTATCTGGAAGACACCAAGACCCCGATAAGCAATATTACCATAAAGAGGGTACTGCCCTCGCTGTATCTCTATATGGACAGCGCGACCATACGCAACCTTGAGCTGTTCAGCTCTATTATAGACGGCTCTGAAAAAATAAGTCTTATCGGAGTAATGGATAAAACCGTCACTTCTATGGGGTCAAGGATGCTGCGCACGTATCTCAGATTTCCGTCAGTATCCATGCAGGAGGTCTTATCAAGGCATGCTGTTGTGGAATATTTCTTTCAGGACCCGGTTGCACGGGCAGAGCTCAGGAGCAGGCTGAAGGACATAAGCGATATAGAACGGACTGTTACAAAGGCACATAACATGACCTTGACCCCGCAATCCCTGCAGCGGTTTGCCCTATCCATCGATGCCATCATAGACGTCAAACAGATGATACAGAAAGACATACCCCTGCTTTCTCAATTATATGAATCAACAGACGAACTTTCGGAGATCCATGCAGCGATTACATCTACAATAGATCTATCTGACGAACAGAATGAGCACGGATGGTTTGTTCGCGCGGGTATCAATGCACAACTTGACGAGGTAAAGCTGCTGGTGAAAGACACAAAAGGCTGGCTCAGGCGGTTTGAACAGGAAGAGCGTACAAAAACAGGCATAGGTTCACTCAAGGTGGGCTACTCCAGCGTTTTTGGATATTATATAGAGGTAACCAAGCCGAACCTCCGTCTGGTGCCGCAGGATTATATACGGAAGCAGACTATTGCTAACGGTGAACGGTTTATTACGCCGAAGCTGAAAGAGATGGAGATCAAGCTGTTCAGCGCGGAAGAACAGATAAAGAATATCGAAAGCGATTACCTGCGCTCTTTGAATGAAACGGTTTCCCGGAATGCATCACGCGTACTCAAGTCTGCATCTGCAATAGCCGCGGTTGATGTGCTTGCAACTTTTGCAGAGATCTCCGTGAGAAATAAGTATACCAAACCCGTTATCGATGACAGCGATGTGATAGAGTTAAAAGATGCACGCCACCCTGTTATAGAACAGTATTTGAGGGAAGCTGCCTTCATACCGAATGACATCACCCTGAACAGCACAGACCGGCAGGTTGTGATCATTACGGGTCCTAATATGGCAGGCAAATCCACTATCATACGGCAATCCGCCTTGATTGCGATTATGGCACAGGTGGGCTGTTTTGTGCCGGCAAGCTCCGCGCGGCTTGGTGTTATCGACAGGATCTTTGCACGGGTAGGTGCGTCCGATCATCTTGCAAAGGGACAGAGTACCTTTATGGTGGAGATGACGGAAACTGCAAACATTCTGACCAACGCCACCGGCAAAAGTCTGATCATCCTTGATGAGATAGGCAGGGGCACGAGTACGTATGATGGCATCAGCATTGCATGGGCAGTGCTTGATTACCTGGCGAACACCATAGGGGCAAAGACCTTGTTTGCGACACATTACCACGAACTGATCGAGTTTGGGCGGAGCCATCCAAAGGCGATAAATCAGTCCATACCGGTAAAGCAATGGCAAGGCAGGCTTATCTTTGTACGGAAACTCATTGATGGGGGATCGAGCGAAAGCTTCGGCATCGAGGTTGCAAAGATGGCAGGCCTGCCGAAGGATGTTATAGCGCTTGCACAGAGACTGCTCAAGAAACTGCAAGACGGAGAGATCGACAGCCTCGGAAGGCCAAGGCTTGCAGAGGGAGCGCAATCGCATGCGGTGCAGTATGCCTTGTTTAAGCCGGACGATGCAAAGCTGTTCGAGATGCTCAAGACGGCAAACCCGGACAGCATGACCCCTCTTGAGGCACTGCAATTTCTGATCAAGATCAAAGAGGCTATGGATGGGAAAAAATAATATGTACACAATATGTATTTTCTCCTTGGTAAAGGAACGTTTTTTGATTCCTCCCTGTCAAAGGGCATCCCTTTTATCTCCCCCCGATAAGGAACACCCTTCTTATCTTCCCCCTGATAAGGGGGATACAGGGGGTTTAAAAATATGAAACACTGCAGAACGCCGTACATCATATATCTTGCGGTAATGCTCGCCCTCATAGCGGCAAGCAGGCTTGCCTTAATAAGGTCGTACCTCGGAGTCATCGCCGCTGTTCTATTTCTCTACATCCCTATAATTTTTTTATTTATAAAAAAGCAGCAACCCGCGTTCTACGGCATAAGCAAAAAAAGTTTATTAAAATCTATTGCCAGGGCATTGCTCGCGGCAATCATAATCTTTCCCGTTTACATTGCAGGTTTTTATATCTACATGAAGCATGTTTACAGCCTTGATGTTGTATTCTCGATAACGAGGGTGATCCACCAGCCGCAGGCACTGGTTTTTGCCTTTAATTCTCTGTTCATGGTTGCCGTGCCGGAGGAGGTTTTTTACAGAGGGTACCTGCAATCGGAACTGCGGCAGTGCGACCGGCAAAGGGTAAGCATTTTTGGAATTAAGACGGGCGCGTCTTTTCTGATTGTAAATGCACTGTTTGCCGCAGGCCACCTCATCATTATACCGGACATTGCAAGACTGGCCGTATTCTTCCCGGGTCTTGTCTTTAGCTGGCTGCGGGAAAAGGATGACAACATCGCGGGGTCCGTCGTGTTTCACTGGCTCAGCGATATACTTTCATTTGTGTTGTTTGCCATGCTCAGATAAGATTAAGAAATTCAATATTAAAGATTCAAAATTCAATAAAACTCTCAAGCCGAAAGAAATTAAAGATTCAATATTCAAGATTGGATTCATAATTTTGAATCTTGAGTTTTGAGTCTTGTATTCTTTCTTAATTTTTAATTTTGAATATTTAATCTTTAATTTCTTAACTTTGAATATTGAATTTTTAATTTTGAGTTTCTAAAAAAGCTTGACTTTATTTTCATTATAACTAAAATATTCGTAATTGTTTTTTGGTGTTTAGTTTTGATTTTTGAATATTTAATTTCTTATAAGGAGAACACAATGGCCAAAACATTCGAGGATCTTCCCGTCTGGCAGAAGTCCAGAGAACTCGTTAAAAACATCTATAGTTTAACCAAGGTTACTACCTTTCATAGAGATTATGGGTTGGCAGATCAGATAAGGCGTGCATGTACATCTATCATGTCAAACATTGCCGAAGGTTTTGAAAGGGGCTCAAATATAGAATTCATTCAATTTCTATACATTGCTAAAGGGTCTGCGGGTGAAACGAGAACACAACTTTACATTGCACATGATCTGAATTATATATCTGATTCGGAGTTTAAAACAGAGTGCGCATTATGCAAAGATATTTCCGGTCAGATAAGCGGACTGATAGATTATCTCAAAGGCTCCCGGCTTAAGGGTGATAAATTCCGGAAGCATTATAAAAGTATGCAAGATGAAGTTAACGAGTTTTTAGAAGAATTCAATAAATCCTCTCAAGCTTAAAAACATTCAATATTAAAGATTCAAAATTCAATAATAAGTCTTTAATTTCTTAATCGTGAATCTTTAATCTTGAATTTTGAATATTGAATTTCTTAATCTTGAATATTTAATTTTTAATATTTAATCTCGTGAATCTTGAATATTTAATTTTTAATATTGAATT
>CAZJPN010000052.1:0-9878 GCA_964547905.1 uncultured Pseudomonadota bacterium
TACAGACTGCGGTGTTCAACCTGTCATACGCTCGGCAATACTCCCGAAGAAACACTACCGAGCAACGGCTGGTGGGACGCGTATGTCAGCTCAGGATGGGTATTTCCGTTTGTTGCGAACAATTACAGCTTTGCAATAAACCAGAACAATTGGAACAACATGCCTCAGGCATTGAAGAACATGAGCAATATACAGTGCGAAAACTGTCATGGTCCTGGTAGCGTACATACCGGCACGCAGAGTTATGATCAGGCAGTCTGTTTCCAGTGTCATGACGATACAGATGATGAGGACATACCGAATGAATGGAGGACATCGGTACATGCGCAGAGCCTGACAGCAGCAGGCGGATTTGTAACTCAGAATCCCGGCTGCGTTCAGTGCCATGTATCCCAGGAAATAGTAGCTGTGAACTTTGAAGGCCAGACACCTACCATAGTAACAAACCCATACCCGATAAATTGTGTTGCGTGCCATGATCCTCACAGTGCTGCAAATCCAAATGACCTGAGGCTTTATGGCTCTGAGGCTGTTGCAGGTGGTAGCTTTACGCTTACCAATATCGGTACGGGTGCCATATGCACGATGTGTCATACTGATGGGGTATCCAATCCCAATACGGCTATTCAGTATGCTTTGAGCTTAACAGGAACATCGTCCGCGGCGGCGGCAGCAGCATCAGTAACAGATGTTCATGAACCAACTGCAGAAATATTTGCAGCAGGACAGGGCTTTACGCTTGTGGGTGCGGGTGCTTATGCTGCTACAGTCCAGAGTTCACCTCATGCAATATGGGCTTTATATTCCGGAAACGGACAAAATCTCTGTGTAACATGCCACATGTATAATCCATCATATTTTACCATTACAACAGGCAATCACAGCTTTGCCATGTCGGACGGCCTTGTTGATGATACAGATGCATGTGCCCAGTGTCATACAGTGGAGCAGCCAACAGGTGCAGGGTATAATAATATAGTAACCGGTTTTGATACATGGATTGACCCGTTTCTTGCAGAGCCAGTTCCAAACTGGGATGGCTCAACAGCACCAGCGGGGCAGGAAGGCATTCAGGATCGTGTGCAGGGGCTTTTGAGCGTGCTTGCATGTGCTATTACAACGACCAGTACACCTTTAAGCCCTGGTACTTGCACAGCAAATACCGTTGACATCAACAGTAACCCT
This sequence comes from uncultured Pseudomonadota bacterium, assembly GCA_964547905.1. Taxonomy (GTDB): domain Bacteria; phylum JAMCPX01; class JAMCPX01; order JAMCPX01; family JAMCPX01; genus JAJYLM01. The sequence goes on from CAZJPN010000052.1 coordinate 1,186, forward strand.
GTGTCTTGGTTCGTTAATATACCTACAACCAGAGGAACATCCAATGTTTTATCTCCATCAAATGGTACCGCAGGATTTACATTTACGAGCACATTCACGCAGCAGGAGATTGATGCGGTGTACAACTACAACCTTGTTGCTAACGAAGGCAGTATGGGTATTCATAATACAAGGTTTGATGTAGAATTGCTGCAAAATGCGTTTTATAATCTAACAGGCGGTAATATCCCGAATGCAACACTGTATTAAATTATTGAAATAGAATAGTACGGGCCGCCCGTCTTTATGTCCCATGTTTAATTTCTGTCATTCCTGCGAAAGCAGGAATCCAGTTTTTGTTTTTTCTGGATTCCCGTTGGAATTTATCCCGCGTTCCGCGAGACGGGAATGACAAAACAGAACGCAGTTTTTTTACACAACCCCCGTATTTTCAAAATGCAAATTTGGGTTAATCAAGATTTGCATTCTTTCTTGACGATGTATATTGTATACAATATGCTTTAACCGTGTTGTAAAAAGTGAGGCACTATGAATAAAGACCGGATCGTAATTGTAGGTGGCGGGGCTTGCGGGGCAAAGGTAGCAGCAAGGGCAAGAAGGAATGCTGCGGATGCAGAAATAATAATGATAGAGAAAGGCCCCTATGTTTCGTACGCGGGCTGCGGTATGCCGTATTATATAGCAGGTGCAGTCGAGCGGTCATCGGATCTCATGAGCATGTTGTGGGGTACGGTAAGGGATGAAAGGTACTTTAAGGATTCAAAGGATGTTACAGTTTATACAAACACTTCTGTACAATCCATAGAACCCGCCAGCAAAACCATAAAGATTGTCACCAAGTCAGGTGATATCAAAATTATAGATTATACAAAACTTGTTCTTGCGACAGGTGCAAAAGCAAAAACCCCTCCGGTTAAAAGTATTCAGTTAAAGAATGTCTTTGTTTTGAGAAGTCTTGAGCAGGCAGAAGAGATCAGAAAAGCTGTAGAGTCGGAGGGCATGGAGAATGCCGTCATAGTTGGAGCCGGTAGGGTCGGGCTTGAGCTTGCCGATGCATTTAATGCTCAGGGGCTTGATATAACGATAGTAGAGATGGCAAAACAGGTGCTTCCCGATGTTCTTGATAGCGATATGTCGCAATATCCTATCAATACAATCCATTCCGAGAAGATTAATCTATTCTTGTCCGAGTCTGTTATAGAACTTTCCGGTGATGAAAATAACAAGGTAAAAAAGGTTATAACAGATAAAAGGGAGCTTGATGCCGATATTGTTATATTTGCAGTTGGCATAAAGTCGGATGTAGAGCTTGCAAAATCAGCAGGCGTAAAGATCGGAGAAACAGGTGCAATAGCAGTTGATGAATATATGCAAACAAGCATACCCGATATTTATGCAGGTGGCGACTGTGTTGAATCTAAGGATATCGTTACTGGTGAGATGATCAATATGCCGCTTGGGTCTGTGGCAAACAAACATGGGCGGGTTATAGCAAACAACCTGACAGGTATAAAAGATACCTTTCCGGGCGTCGTTGGCTCCTGTATTTTAATGAGCCTTGGATTAAAGATGGGTAAAACAGGATTAAACGAAAGTCAGGCCAAAAGGCTCAATTATCCAATAGAGACATGCCTTTCTGTAACCAGAGACACTTCGCATTTTCTTGCCGGCAGCAAAAACATCGTTATCAAATTAATAACATCCGTACATGACAGAAGGCTTCTTGGAGCCCAGATAGTGGGGACAGGAGATATCGCGAAAAGGCTTGATGTTGCGGCTACGGCGTTATCTTTTAAAGCTAAGATTGATGATGTTGCATCATTGGATCTCTGTTATGCTCCTCCATTTGCAGGAGCCATGGACAGTATTATCCATACCGCAAATATTATGCGTAATAAACTGGCAGGCTCGGTCAAAACCATTAAACCGCTTGAGGTAAGACAGCGGCTTAATACCCTGGATGATTTTCTATTGCTGGATTTACGCACAAAAGAGGAAGTAGCCGAGGGTAAGAAATTAGACGATAAAAGAATAATGTTCATACCATTAGAAAATCTGCGTGCCCATATTCAGGAATTGCCACGGGACAAAGAGATTATATGTACGTGTCAGTACGGCACGCGTGCTTATGAGGCATATACTGTATTGAAGGGTAAAGGCTTCAAGAATATCAAGTACATGGAATGCGGTATGTTTGGATATACATGGCTGAGCTGATAGTGCCCACCAAAAGGGTGAGGTAACCTCGTCCCTACAAACTTTTGTTTTCAAATACATTGGAAGGATTGCCATGCACACAAAAAAAGAATTTACTTGACACAAAATAAATATATTGTATATTGTATACATAATTAATAAAGGAAAGGAGGTAAAAGATGGGACAATTAATCTCACCGCACGGTTCTAAGGTTTTAAAGCCCCTTCTGCTGGAAGGAAAGGCACGGGAGGAAGAGCTAAAAAAGGCTCAAGGCTTACCAAAGATTAAAATGACAAGCAGGGAAACATCCGATCTGATCATGCTTGGGATCGGGGCATTTACTCCGCTTGAAGGATTTATGGGATATGATGATTGGAAAGGTATATGTGCAGAATATAAGATGAAAAATGGTTTGTTCTGGCCTATTCCTATAACCCTCTCAGCATCGAAGTCTGTTGCAGATGGTCTAAAAAACGGTACAGAGGTTGCACTTGTGGATGAAGAAACTTCCGAAATTATGGGTACAATGAAAATAACAGAAAAGTACTCCATTGACAAGGCTTATGAATGCAAAGAGGTTTTCAAAACAAACGATACAGAGCACCCGGGCGTTGCAAAGGTAATGTCGCAGGCGGATATAAACCTTGCGGGACCGGTAAAGGTATTAAGTGAAAGCTATTATCCAAAGCAATTTGGCGATATCTATATGAGACCTGCAGAAAGCCGCAAAATCTTTGAAGAAAAAGGATGGAAAACAATAGCGGCTCTTCAGTTAAGAAACCCGATGCACAGATCGCATGAATATCTTGCGAAAATAGCGATTGAGGTCGTTGACGGTGTATTTATTCATCAGCTTGTTGGAAAACTGAAAGAAGGCGACATACCGGCAGACGTAAGGACAAAATGTATAAATATTCTCGTAGATAAATATTTTGTTAAAAATACCGTTGTCATGGGTGGATACCCAATGGAGATGAGATACGCAGGGCCACGGGAGGCTTTACTGCACGGCGTATTCAGACAGAACTTCGGGTGTACCCATTTGATAGTCGGAAGAGACCACGCAGGTGTTGGTAGTTATTATGGTCCATTTGATGCGCACAAAATATTCGATGAAATTCCGAAAGATGCACTTGAATTAAAGCCATTCAAGATCGACTGGACATTCTATTGTTCCAAGTGCCGGGGTATGGCTTCAACAAGAACATGCCCGCATGGCAAAGAAGACAGGTTGTTGCTGAGCGGCACCGCACTGCGTAAATCTTTGTCAGAAGGTAAACCCGTATCGGAAGATTTCAGCAGGCCGGAAGTTCTCGAGGTCTTACAGGATTACTATGCACACCTTGAACATAAGGTTGAAATCAAGACACATGCAGCTTCTGAAGGCATAGGCATGGACGTAAAAAAATAAAAGAGGATAAAAAATAAAAGGAGGTTAATTTATGCCAAGTTATGTAATAACGGAAAAATGTGATGGTTGCAAGGCACTTCAAAGAACAGCATGCCAATACATATGTCCCAATGATCTTATGGTATTAGACAGAGAAAAGATGAAGGCTTTCAACAGAGAGCCGGAAATGTGCTGGGAATGTTATTCATGTGTAAAGATATGCCCTCAGCAGGCAATTGACGTGAGAGGTTATGCGGATTTTATGCCCCTTGGTGCCAGCGTAACACCGATGAGGGGTTCGCAGGATATCATGTGGACTGTAAAATTCCGTAACGGAACGATCAAGAGGTTTAAATTCCCGATAAGAACAACGGTAGAAGGTGAGGTTAAGCCGTATGCAGATTTCAAGCCGGGTTCGGATGATCTCAAGAGCCCATTGCTTGTAACAGAGCCGGACTCATTAGGATTAGCTCAACTTTCAGTACCAAAGAAATAAGGAGGAAGTATGGATAATTTTGAAACGATAGAAGTAAATACGGATTTTTTGATAGTAGGCGGCGGTATGGCAGCATGCGGTGCTGCTGTTGAAGCATCTTACTGGGCAAAGAAAAACGGTTTAAAAGTAACACTTGTCGATAAGGCAGCTATGGAGAGAAGTGGTGCAGTTGCAATGGGTCTTTCTGCAATTAACACCTACATCGGCATTAAGGACGGCGCAAACACGCCTGAGGATTTTGTTAAGTATGTGAGGAACGACCAAATGGGTACTGTACGAGAAGACCTCGTGTATGATATAGCACGACACGTTGATTCCACTGTTCATCTGTTTGAGAAATGGGGATTGCCTATATGGAAAGATGAAAAGGGTGGCTACGTTCATGAAGGCAGATGGCAGATCATGATAAACGGTGAGTCATACAAGGTAATTGTGGCAGAGGCAGCAAAGAGCGCACTTGGTATGGACAACATCTATGAGAGGGTGTTCATTGTGAATCTGCTTGTGGATGAGAAAAATCCCAATAAGATCGCAGGGGCAGTCGGATTCAGCGTAAGAGAGAACAAATTCTATGTATTCAAGGCCAAGGCAGTTATAGTTGCAGCAGGCGGTGCAGTCCACATATTCAGGCCAAGATCAACAGGTGAAGGCTTCGGCAGGGCATGGTATCCACCGTGGAACTCAGGTTCAAGCTACGCGACAATGCTGCAGGCAGGTGCAGAAATGACGCAGATGGAAAGCAGATTTATACCTACAAGATTCAAGGACGGATATGGTCCTGTAGGTGCATGGTTCCTGCTCTTTAAGTCAAGAGCAACAAACGCGTTTGGCGAGGATTACTTGCAAACACAGGCTGAAGAGATCAAGAAATGGGAGCCTTATGCAAGTGCAAAGCCTGTACCAACACCCCTTCGTAACCATCAGATGATTACAGAGCTCAGGGAAGGCAGAGGACCGGTTTACATGAGAACAGAAGAGGCCATAAAGAAAATTACAGATACCACACCGGGCACGGACAAAGACAAGAAGAAGAGGCTGAAAGAGCTTGACTCGGAGGCGTGGGAAGATTTCCTTGACATGACCATAACCCAGGCAGGTCTATGGGCATCGATGAACATATCACCGGAAGAAAAGCCTTCGGAGATTATGCCTTCAGAACCGTACTTTATCGGTTCACACGCATCCTGTGCAGGTGCATGGGTTAGCGGTCCTGCTGATATTGCACCAAAGGAATATACATGGGGTTACAACAGAATGAGTACCGTAGAAGGACTGTTTACAGCAGGTGACGGTGTAGGCGGGAACGCCCACAAATTCTCATCCGGATCATGTACAGAGGGCAGGATTGCCGGTAAAGAAGCAATAAGATACATAAAGGATCATCCCGAGGCTCCGAGTGTAGATCCAAAGAAGATAGAGGCATTAAAAGAAAGAACATACAAACCACTAAAGACGTTCGAACAGTTCAAGAATCTATCAAGCGATTCGAACATCAACCCGAACTATATCAAGCCAAAGATGTTCTTATTCAGACTGAACAAGATTATGGACGAGTATGTTGGCGGAACATCAACATGGTATACAACCAATAAACCAATGCTCGAAAGAGGACTTGAATTACTCACCATGCTCAAAGAGGATTCTGAAAAACTTGGAGCAGAGAACCTGCATGAGCTTATGAGAGCATGGGAGAACTACCACAGACTATGGACAGCAGAGGTTCATCTGAGGCATGTAATGTTCAGAGAAGAGACACGATATCCGGGTTACCTGTACAGATCGGATTTCCCGAAGATTGATGAAGCAAACTGGAAGGTGTTTGTGAACTCCCGATGGGATCCCCAGACAGGAAACTGGCAGATGACGAAGAAACCGGTAGTAAAGATAGTACAATAAAACATATTCCAACGCAGGGGCGCTCAACACGCCCCTGCGTCTTTTAAAAAATAGCAGGTGCGTATGGCAATAACGAACGATAATAAAAGTGTGTGTATAATTGGTGGAGGGATCAGCGGGATGACAACAGCCATAGAAGCTGCAGAAGTAGGTTATGAAGTATACCTCATAGAAAAGTCACCTTCACTTGGCGGCAGAGTGGTACAGATGAACCAGTATTTTCCCAAGCTTTGTCCCCCGCAATGCGGTGTTGAAATAAATTACAAGCGAATAAGGGTGAATCCAAAAATACGATACTTTACCCTTGCAGAGGTTGAAAAGATTTCAGGCACACCGGGTAATTTCGACGTAACGGTACGTTTGAATCCCCGTTATGTTAATGATAAATGCACGACATGCAACAAATGTGTTGAGATATGCCCTGTTGAGCGGGCAAGCGATTACAACTATGATATGGATAAAACAAAGGCTATTTACCTAACACACGAGATGGCCTTCCCGATGAAGTATGTAATTGATGACAAGGTTTGTTTAAAAGAGCAGTGTGCAAAATGTGTATCTGCATGTAAGTACGATGCAATTGAATTATCAATGAAACCGAAGACATTTAACATCAATGTTGGTTCCGTTGTTTTAGCAACCGGATGGTCGCCTTATGATGCTACAAAAATAGATAATCTTAAGTATGGAATTTATAAAAATGTTATAAGAAATGTAGAGATGGAAAGGCTTGCTGCACCCAATGGACCTACAAAAGGAAAGATACTGAGGCCATCGGACAAAAAAGAGATCAAGAGCATAGCCTTTGTACAGTGCGCGGGTTCAAGGGATGAAAACCATCTTGCTTATTGTTCTTCGATTTGCTGTCTTGCCTCGATGAAGCAGGCAACGTATGTAAGGAGCCAGTATCCGGATGCGGATATTTATATATTTTATATTGATATAAGGGCAACGGGCAGATTTGAGGATTTTTATACAAAGGTTCAAGCTGACAACAAGATATCCTTTATAAAGGGCAAGGTTGCAAAAATTACAGAAGACGCCGCTACAGAGTCGCTTACTGTGGTTGCAGAGGACATCCTTTCGGGAAAGAAGATCTATAAAACAGTAGATATGGTTGTACTCGCAACAGGTATGGTGCCCAATGGCATAAAAGCGTCAATGCCTGCAGACATTGTTTATGATGAGTTCGGCTTTGTGGTCCCGGACCTTCAATCACCCGGGATATATGCGGCGGGCTGCACAAAGAAGCCATCAGATGTTGCAAGCTGTATTCTGGATGCAACCGGCGCAGCATTGAAAGCTATTCAAATATTTGTTTAGGCATTTGGTTAGGCAATTGGGAGGTATAAACTGTGGATAAAAAATTAGGCGTATATATATGTTCGGGATGTGATATTGGTGATTCGGTTGATGTAGATAAACTTCTAACCGTTGCAAAAGAAGAACAAAAAATACCGATCTGTATTAAACATGCAAACCTGTGTAATGCAGAAGGTGTAGAACTCATAAAAAAGGATATTAAGGAGCAAGGTGTCAACTCGGTTGTTGTTGCTGCCTGTTCTCCAAGAGTTCACTTTGATACGTTCTCCTTTGATCCATCCGTATATGTGGAACGTGTTAATCTCAGGGAGCACGTTGCATGGTCACATGTTCCTAAAGAAGAAGACACACAGATGCTTGCAGAAGACTATGTAAGAATGGGGATTACAAAGGCAAAGAAGGCGAACCCGCCGAAGCCGTATATAGAAACTATTAACAAGACACTCCTTGTCATCGGCGGAGGTATAAGCGGTATAACATCGGCCATCGAGGCTGCGAAGGCAGGGTACAAGGTAATTCTCGTGGAAAAGGCCCCGGTGCTCGGCGGTTGGATGCGGAGATGGTACAAGCAGCTCCCGCAAAAACCCCCGTATAAAGAGCTGCAGGATGTTGATATAGAGAATACGATCAACGAAGTAAAAAAACACCCGGACATTAAACTGTTCACCTCCGCCGAGATAGAGAATATAGCGGGACAGCCGGGCATGTTTGATGTATCGATAAAACAGGACGGTAAAACCATAGTTGAAAAGGCGGGATCTATAGTTGTGTCGACGGGCTGGAAGCCTTATGATGCCGGTAAGGTAGAAGGCCTTGGTTTTGGAAAATATACCAACGTCGTGAACAATGTTATCATGGAAGATATAGCGGTTCAGGGTAAAGGTAAGATCAAACGCCCATCGGACAATAAAGATGTAAAATCCGTTGTGTTCGTGCAGTGTGTCGGTTCAAGAGACAAGAATCATCTTCCCTACTGTTCCTCTGTGTGCTGTCTTGTATCTTTGAAACAGGCGTCTTACGTCAGGAGCAGCAATCCGGATGCAAAGGTTTATATAGTGTATAAAGACATGCGTACGCCGGGTCAATATGAAAATTTTTATAAAGACAAGCAGGCGGATGACGGGATATTTCTTACCAAGGGAGATGTTTCCGGTATAACGGAAAACGCAGACAAATCTCTGAGTGTTACTGTTAAAAACACCCTGATAGGTGAAGACATAACGATAAAAGCCGATATGGTTGTTCTTGCAACAGGCATGGTGCCTGCTACGGATTCAAGCATATTAAACCTTCAATACAGGCAGGGCAAGGAATTGCCCATGCTGAAATACGGATTCCCGGATTCCAATTTTATCTGTTTTCCGTACGAGACTCAGAGGACTGCTATATAT
>CAZJPN010000053.1:0-123791 GCA_964547905.1 uncultured Pseudomonadota bacterium
TCTCATACAAAGCACCTCCTGTGGTTATTAAGACACCTCCTGTGGCAAACTGGTTTGTGTCTTTCTATCTATGAGCATATCAGATAGCTGATCATCCTGGTATGCTCAGGAGGTGCACTTTATATGATTATCAGCCCTTGACATTTGACATTGTGAAAACTATCTTATCTATTTCCTTTCTCAGTTCCCGATGCGTTTGCAGTTTCTCAACTATCCTCTGATAGATCTTCGACACAGCAGAGTAGCTCACACGTCCAAACAGAGTCCCGATCTCGTCGTTCGTAGCACCCGTGCGCCGCTGTGTCCTGAGAGCGCTGTTATCAGTTTTTTCTACTGGGAACTTTATCACCTGTTCGCCTGAAGAAGGATGAGAAGACCCGGTATCTTGGGTACGCGAAGCAATTTTTATTTGGTTAAAAAGTCGGAAAGTTTTGGAATAAATAAGTTGAATTTTTTTAAGGAACAATTTATATTTAGAAAGAGGGGGTACAGTAAATGACTTTATTAGATAAAATAGAGATTAATCCGAAAGTTTGTAATGGGAAGCCGGTGATTAAAGGAACAAGGATTCCGGTGTCAGTTATTCTTGAGCAGTTAGAGGAGGGCGAGTCCTGGGATAAAATTGTTGCTGTCTATCCGGAATTAACACGAGAAGACGTCCATGCTGCTTTACATTATGCAAAGGCATCACTTGACCATATCGAGCTTAAAGAAGTAAATGCCTAAAAAGTACAAACTTTACCTTGATCAAATGTTCGGAGTAGAAATAGCACAAATATTACGTGGACAGGGTTATGATATTTTGCGAGCATTAGAGACAGGTGATGCCAGGGCAGATGACCAGCAAATTTTACAAAAGGCAATCTCTGAAAATCGCATTCTCATCACACTTGATGAACATTTTGGCGATTGGGTAATCTTACCTCTTAGTAAGCATCATGGAGTCATTCGCATGAAAGTTCATCCGACCACTTCAGAAAAGATTTTAAACCTTCTAATGCCTTTCCTGCAAGAACATACCCAAGATCAATTTCAAGATCATCTTGTAATACTTTCAGAAAAGCGTGCAAAGTGGATTCTCACTGCTTAATATGACGTTTTTTGTTGGGAGAACGATGCGGCAGGGCTGCACTCAAAACAAATGGTGTACGCAATCATCCTTGCCCTGCTGATACGGCACTACTACGAACCGCACAAGCTGATCGTGTTTGTTCTTGAAAGTGCGATTATCGGCCTTTTCTACTGGGGACTGTATTATCTTTTCGGACTGACGAAGGACGAGAAGATGCGGTATGTTGGGTATGTGAAACAGTTCGCGGGGAGATAAAACCGAAGGTTTCCTTGTAATACCTCAGTCATCCGTGGTAATCCCCACTTTGGGAAAGGCGGCATAAAAATAGGTGTCAGGACTTGAAAAGGACAGGAAGGATATATGAAAAACGTTGCGCTGGTAACCATCGGTAATGAGCTTCTCGCAGGTAAGATACTGAATTCGAATGCCACATTTCTGGCCCGGAAATTCAACGAGTACGGGTTCAGGGTCAGCGCCATCCTCAGCATCGCGGACGACCGGGAGATCATCAGGCACGAGGTTGGAAGATTGCTGCGTAAAAACGACCTTGTCGTGGTGTCCGGCGGTTTGGGGCCGACGGATGATGACATAACCGTCGAAAGCATTGCCGCTTTGCTGGATAGAAAATTGGTTTTGGATGAAAAGATATTTGCGAAGGTACAAAGCCTTTTCCGTGCACGCAATATTCCCATGACGAAGGACAATGAGAAACAGGCAATGCTTGTTGACGGTGCGATTGTCATAACCAATGCCGAAGGACTTGCTCCAGGCTCATTGATCACGACGCAGGAAGGCAAGCAGCTCCTGCTGCTGCCCGCGGTACCGCGGGAGCTGCGGTCGATTGTCGCATCGGATGAAACTAAAAGCGTTCTGGGCGTTACTCCGGGTCATGAGTCGGTCATTACGTTTAAAATATTCAAGGTCCTCGGTATTTCCGAATCCCGGATCAACGAGCTGATTCGGGATTCGCTTGTAAGGGCAGGTGATGTTGAATTCGGCAGCTATCCACAGGATGACAGTATCCATATTCACCTGACCGGGAAAGGTCAAAATGCCGATGAGTGCCGGACTCGGTACAACGTCCTGATCGAATCTATCAGGAATATTTTGAACAACAACATCTATGCAGAAGACGATGAAACGATAGAATCATTGGTGGTAAAAAACCTGGCAGCGGGCAAAAAATCATTGTTCGTTATTGAAGGGTACACCGGTGGACTCGTTAGTTATAATCTCATCAAGCTACCCGGTGCCTCCTGTTGCTACCGGGGCGGCATAATTCTTTACGACACCGGATCGATCGATGATCTCGGGATAAGCCGGGATGAATATGAAACATACGGAGCAACGAGCGAGTACTTTGTAAAAAGGGCAGCGACGCACGTGAAGGACAAGAAAGGCGTGGACCTGTGCTTATGTGTAAGCGGACAGGCAGGTCCGGACGGTCCGCCCAGGAATTATCCTGCGGGAACAACGTATGTTGCACTGGCCACTGACACCGGGGTCTTTGCCAGCACCTTCGTCGCACCCGGAAAACGGGAGCTTGCCCAGAAACGTACATCGCTATTCGCCCTGCACATGATCAACCTCTATCTGACGAACCAGCCTGTTGCCATAGCGACCCGGTAATGAAAAGAACAGAGGGCACCCTGCCCTATCCCAAGGGGGGCGGATTAGAGAGGCAAAGGGTTACAGAGGGGTAGCGTTTAAGAGTTGGGAGTTGAGAAGTGAGAGTTGGGGGTTAAAATTACAGGGAAGAATGAGATTGCTTCGCCGCCGAAGGCGGCTCGCAATGACAAGGGGAATTCTGTCCCCCTGCTAAGGAGTGGGGGTTAATTTTTATGCTCGAGCCTTGAAATCCTTTCATCATGTTCATCAAGCTTAACTGCATGTGCTCCCAGGGTAATATTTATTTCATCAATTTTCTGATTCGTTTCATCAAACCTATGATCTACGTGCTCCATAACAGCCTTGTCTCCGTCTTCAATCTTTTTTTCGAGACCGTCTACCTTCTTTTGTTTAATCTTTCTTCTGCATGTTCACTAACGGCTTTGATTAAGAAAGTGAGTTCATCATGTGCGGATTGTGAAAACCCGCATGGAGTTCGTTTGTTAAATTGTCTATCTTGTTATTTAAAACACCATGCCCTTCTGCAATGGTTTGTACTTTATCTTGAATATCTTCAAGCAGTATTTCCAAATGTTCTTTCTGTAGAGCTTGTTTTTCATTTGTTTTCTTATTCATATAAAAACGGCATACATCCATATTAAAGATTAGCCAAGAAAAAAATTTAGGTACCACACCCTCTTATGTAAGAGGGATAACACCGATGGGCATTCACTCCAGAACTCTAAAACTTTCTAACTAAAGAATAAGCCGCAGGGACTTAACCTTTTAAGTCCCTGCAAATTTATCGTGTTATTGTGGTTAATTTTTACTCTTATCCACGAGCTTTTCTTTCTTAAGCCAAGGCATCATCTCTCGCAATTTCTGACCGGTTTTCTCTGCAAGATGTTCTTCACCCTTTCTTGTAAGTGCATTGAATACGGGTCTGTTAGCCTTGTTCTCAAGGATCCATTCCTTTGCAAAGCTGCCTTCCTGTATCTCCTTGAGTATCGATTTCATCTCACATTTAACGGCATCCGATATGACTCTCGGACCTCTCGTCAGGTCTCCAAACTGGGCTGTGTTGCTTACTGAGTATCTCATATTCGACATGCCTCCCTCATATATAAGGTCAACGATAAGTTTCATCTCATGGATGCATTCGAAATATGCCATCTCCGGTGCATAGCCTGCATTGACAAGTGTCTCAAACCCTCCAAGCATAAGGGCTGTAACACCGCCGCACAGCACAGCCTGCTCACCGAAAAGGTCCGTTTCTGTTTCCTCTTTGAATGTTGTTTCTATAATGCCTGCCCTGCCTGCACCGATACCTGCTGCGTATGCAAGCCCGATTTCTTTCGTGTCGCCCGAGGGATCCTGATGCACAGCTATCAATGATGGCACACCTCTACCCTTGGTATATTCACCCCGTACAAGATGTCCTGGTCCCTTGGGAGCCACCATAAACACATTAACATCCGATGACGGGATAATCTGACCATAATGTATATTAAAGCCGTGAGCGAATGCGAGATACGCCCCTTTCTTGAGGTTCGGTCCTATCTCGCTTTTATAAACATCGGCCTGCAGTTCATCCGGCAAAAGGATCATCACCACATCCGCCTGCTTTACAGCATCTGCAACATTGTATACCTTAAATCCGGCAGCCTCGGCCTTTGCCCATGATTTACCTTCTTTTCTGCCACCTATAATAACATTCATTTTACTGTCTTTCAGGTTATTTGAATGTCCGAATCCCTGACTTCCGTAGCCAATAATAGCTATTGTTTTACCTTTTAAGGGCTTCGTGTCGATATCTTTTTCGTAATAAACTTTCATATTACCTCCTTTTATGTTCTAAATTTTAATTTCTAATTGCATATTTTGTCATTTTACACTTGATGCGGAATCCAGTTTTTTTCTTTCTCCGGATTTCCATTTTCATGGGAATGACAAAAAAGGCTAACAAGGGATGGATGAATCACAGCTCGTTCTTTTTTCAGCTTTATTTGCTGTCTTTATCATTATGCTGAATCGACCTCTGCATGGCAACCTTTCCCGTCCTCACGATGTCTTTTACTCCGAGCGGTTTTAAAAGATTAAGGACAGCACCGATCTTCTCTTCATCGCCCGTGAGTTCTATAACAAAGGTATCGGGGCTTACATCAACAATCTTACCTCTGAATATATCAACCAGCCTCAAGACCTCCGTTCTGTTTTCACCGGATGCCAACACCTTTATAAGTACCATCTCCCTTTCCACATGCTCGGTAACCGTGAGGTCGACGACCTTTATGGTATTTATAAGTTTGTTCAATTGTTTTATAATCTGCTCTATAATTTTGTCTTCGCCACTGGTCACTATCGTCATTTTTGATACAGCAGGATCCAGTGTTTCTGCAACACTTAAGCTTTCTATGTTATAACCTCTGCCGCTGAACAAACCAGCCACTCTTGCAAGTACACCAAATTTATTCTCCACGGTAAGCGATATTGTATGTCTCATTGTCCACCTCTATGCCAATAACATTTTTTTCAGTGAAGCTCCTGACGGTACCATCGGATAAACATCCTCTTCCTCCTCGACATGGAAATCAATCAATACCGGAAGTTTACTTTTGAATGCTTCCTTCAATATAGGTATGACCTCATCTTTTTTGTCTACCGCAAATCCTTTAGCACCATAAGCATCGGCAAGTTTTACAAAATCAGGCTTATGAGACATATCCGTATGTGAGTATCTCTTGCCGTAAAAAAGACTCTGCCACTGCCTGACCATTCCGAGATAGTTATTATTGAGAATTGCCACAACAACATTTACCTTGTACTGAACAGCAGTTGCAAGCTCCTGAATATTCATCTGGATGCTCCCGTCCCCTGCAATATCTATTACCGTTGTTTCAGGCATTGCAACCTTTGCACCGATAGCCGCGGGAAAACCATACCCCATAGTTCCAAGTCCACCGGATGTTACAAAGGTCCTTGGTTTGCTAAACTTATAAAACTGGGCTGTCCACATCTGGTTCTGGCCGACCTCCGTCGTTATAATAGCATTGCCCTTGGTCAATCCATAAATCTTTTCTATCACAAATTGCGGTTTAAGCTTGCCATTATCCTTGTAGGTCAACGGATGAGATTCTTTCCATTGATTTATAAGCTTCTTCCAGTCCTCGATTTCATTTACAAAGCGTTTCAGCCTCTTATCCTGCTTTAAAAGCTTGTTCATTTCTGTTAGAATATTTTTTGCATTCCCCACAATCGGTATGTCCACCTCTACGTTTTTACTAATGGATGTCGGGTCTATATCGATATGCACAATCTTTGCCTCGGGTGCAAATTCATTTATATCTCCTGTTACCCGATCATCGAATCTTGCCCCTATTGCAACAAGCATATCCGTGTGTGTAACAGCCATGTTTGCCGCGTATGTTCCATGCATGCCAAGCATACCCAAAAACGATGGATGCTCACCAGGAAAGCCTCCGAGTCCCATGAGGGTATTTGTGATAGGCGCTTTCAACAACTCGGCAAATGTAAGAAGCTCTCTTGAAGCATCAGAGCTAATAATACCACCGCCTGTATAGATGACGGGTTTTTTTGAACCGAGGATCATGTCTATTGCACGCTTGATCTGGTTTGTATTACCTTCATAAGTTGGGTTATATCCCGGAAGTTCAATATCATCAGGATAAAAAAACTCGGCTGAATCTGCAGTAATATCTTTGGGAATATCAACGACAACAGGTCCTGGTCTGCCTGTCCTTGCTATATAGAATGCCTCCTTTATGGTTTTCGTCATATCCTTAACATTTTTAATAAGAAAATTGTGCTTTGTGCATGACCTTGTTATACCTACAATATCTGCCTCCTGAAACGCATCATTACCAACCAGATTTGTAGACACCTGTCCTGTAAATACAACTATAGGGATAGAATCCATGTATGCCGTAGCCAACCCTGTTACCGTGTTTGTAGCACCAGGACCGGATGTTACAAGACATACGCCGACCTTGCCGGTAACCCTTGCGTAACCGTCTGCCATGTGAGCCGCTCCCTGCTCATGTCTGACAAGAATATGCCTTATATTGCTGTGATAAAGCTCATCATATATGTTCAACAGCACTCCACCGGGATAACCAAAGATTGTATCCACGCCTTCTTTTTTAAGACTCTCCACAAATATCTTTGCGCCATTCATCTTCATTTCCTTAACCCTTTCCTTCTATTTTTTTCTGCATCCCCCTCTTCAGATAAGAGGGCGGGGTACGCAAGCAGAGCTTGGGTCGGGCGTTATGATTTTGCTTTTCGTAACTCCCTTTATCCCTCTTAATCTAAGAGGGACAACGCAGAAGCATATGTGTATCACTCCAGCACAGCACCTGTGTTGGCCGACGTTACAAGCCTTGCATACCTAGCGAGCCAGCCGCTCTTAAATTTCTGTTCGGGCGGTTTAAATCCTTCACGCCTTTTATTAATTTCAGCATTACTTATATCAATATCAATAGTCTTTTTCTTAAGGTCTATGGTAATTGTGTCGCCATCTTTCACCAGTGCGATTGCCCCGCCCACGGCAGCCTCCGGAGAAACATGACAAATCGAAAGCCCTCTTGTTCCTCCCGAGAACCGGCCATCCGTGATAAGTGCGACCTTCTCACCCATACCCATGCCGGAGATCGCCGACGTCGGAGAAAGCATCTCACGCATACCAGGACCGCCTTTTGGCCCTTCATAACGTATGATAATCACATCGTTTGGCTGTATCTTTTTCCCCATTATAGCCTTCATTGCATCCTGCTCGGAATCAAACACCTTTGCCTTACCCTTAAAGTATTGGATCTCCGCACCAAAACCCGCCACCTTTATAACAGCACCGTCGGGTGCAAGATTACCCTTCAGTACCGCAATACCGCCGCTTTTACTGTAGGCTTTGTCAAGCGGCTTTATAACCTCATTATCGTAGACCGTGCCCCTCTTTGCAAGCTCGAGTATGGATGGCCCTGTAACAGTCGGGTTATCCTTCAACATACCTTTGAGTCTGTTGAGCACTGCAGGAATACCACCTGCGTATTCGATATCCTCCATCATATAATCGCCCGAAGGCCTTATGCGTGTGATATTCGGTGTTTCACTGCTGATCTTGTCAAACAATTCCAAAGGAAGTTCTATGCCTGCCTCATGTGCAATAGCAGTGATGTGTAATACGGTATTGGTGGACCCTCCAAGGGCCATATCAACCCGTATTGCATTTTCAAAGGCATTCTGCGTCATAATCTGTCGTGCTGTAATATTATTTTTAACAAGCTCTACAATCCTTTTCCCTGTTTCAAACGCAAGGTGTCTTTTCTTTGATGACACCGCAAGTGCCGTGCCTGCGCCATACATAGACATACCGAGCGACTCGGTAAGGCACGCCATTGTATTGGCGGTAAATAGTCCCTGGCATGAGCCCTCACCAGGACATGAACCAATCTCCATTGCAACTACATCATCTTCCGTAAGCTCGCCCCTGTTATATTTACCAACCGCCTCAAATGCATCATGAACAAGATCAAGCCTCTCGCCCTTATATCTCCCGCCGAGCATTGGTCCTGCGGTCAAAACTATTGCAGGTATGTCGAGTCGTGCGGCAGCCATAAGCATGCCGGGTGTAATCTTGTCGCAATTCGTAAGCAGTATCATACCGTCAAGCCTGTGTGCTGATATAACGGTCTCTACGGAATCAGCTATAAGCTCTCGTAGAGGAAGGGAGTAATGCATACCGACATGTCCCATTGCTATACCGTCGCATATACCGGGTATACCAAAGAGAAATGGGTGGCCACCGCCTGCATAGACCCCGTTCTCGAGAAATCTTTCCAGCGTCCTCATACCTACATGGCCGGGGATAAGATCGGTAAAACTCGATGCTATTCCGATAAACGGCTTTTCAAATTCAGAACGTGCAACACCGGTCGCGTGCATCAGTGCCCGGTGCGGAACTCTTTCAATGCCCTTTTTAATTTCATCACTGCGCATGGGTGTCAATGCTCCTTTACTGTATATTTCTTGAGAATCTCAAACATCTTATCCTTGCCCGAAAGCTTGAGTTTTTGCAGTCTTTTCTTTTCTATGTCTTCTTCAGATGACAGATGCAGTTTTTTTTCTAATTCTTTTAATTTTTTTTCGTAGTCAAGATGCTCGGTCCATAGCTTCTTTAACTCCGGATCCTCCTCTGAAAACTTTATAACAAGCAATCGCTCTTTTTCTTCCACTTTTTTGCCTCCTTTGTTTATAATTTATGCATAGACTTATATGAAAGTTATGCATGGCTGTCAAATATAAACCATAAAAATAGCGTTTAAGCTCCAAGCCTTTCTATCTCATTTCTTATCCTGTCTATCAGGAGCTGTTTGGTGTCCATTATGTAATCGTGCATGCTGATCGGTTTCCCGACGCTGAGATGGATCTGTCCGGGCCTTATCTTCAGTGTGTGGGGAGACAAAAGCTCGAAACTCCCCTTTACCGCCATAGGTACGATCGGTATGCCGGTTTCGAGGGCAAGTACAAATCCTCCTTTTTTGAATTCGCCCATCTTCCCGGTTGTACTCCGTGTTCCCTCCGGGAAAACCAATACGGATAAGCCATATTTTTTTATCATATCTTTTGCTTTTTCAATGCTTTTCTTTGCACTTTCAATATTTTTTCTGTCAATGATAATGTGCCTTGACATGTAAATCGCCTGTCCGAATATCGGTATATTAATCAGTTCCTTTTTTACGAAGAACCGTATCCTGAACGGGAGGTTCGACGCCCAGGCAGCGGCATCAAGATGGCTCTGATGATTGGACATAAATATGTATGACTTACTTTTATCGAGATGCTCCAAACCTTTTATTTCCACTTTTATTCCGGCAAAAAACATTATAGCCCTTGCCCATAGCCGTGACCCAATGTCATAGGCCCTGCCTCCTCTATCGAAGATCCCAGCCAATGCAATGATTGAACCGATTACTATCGTGTTGATTATAATGATAAATATTGTAATATACGCTCTCATAAGTCTCTTTATACTACCTGCCAAGCCCTTCTATCTCCGATCGTACCTTATCCATAAGTCCTTGTTTGCTCTCGATAGTATAGCCGTTAACAGGGATAGGACTTCCAACCGTAATGTTTATTGTTCCGGATCTTATAAGCAATGTATGCGTCGGCAGCAATTCGAAACTCCCGGTTACATCCATAGGTACTATAGGTATGCCTGTTTCGATAGCAAGTACAAATCCTCCTTTTTTAAATTCTCCCATCTTGCCAGTCTTACTCCTTGTTCCCTCCGGAAATACAAGTACACTGAACCCATACTTTTTTATTTTCTGTTTGGCTTCGTTTATACTTCTTTTTGCCCTTTCTGTATTTTTTCTGTCTATAATAATATGCTTTGACATATAAATCGCCTGTCCGAATATCGGTATTTTTAATAACTCTTTCTTTGTGAAGAATCTTATTTTAAACGGTAATTTTGCCATAAAAGCAGCTACATCAAGATGGCTTAAATGGTTAGACATAAATATATAAGAGGCATTTTTATCAAGATGTTCAAGACCTTGTATGTTGACCTTGATCCCTGCTGAAAAGAAGATTAAGCCTGACCATGCCCTTGATATCAAATCATATATGCCGCCTGTATAGTCAAAGAGTCCGGTAACTATAACCAGAACCCCTGCAATAATGGTATCAATAATAACAGCAACAGCAGTAATATACGATCTCATAAACATTGTTTATCAATAAGAATATAGTTCTATCCCTTTTTAACAACGATGGTATCCGCGAGCGTATCGCCAATACGCATACTGCCCAAGTCCGTGTATAAAAAGTAGGTTTCAACTCCAACAACACTCAAGCCGATAAAAATGAATAGGAACAGCCCGATTACAGGCACGATAAACATCAAGATAGCAAAACCGAATGGTATATTCCTTAAGATGGATTTATGTATTGAACACGGTTTGTTCGTAGAAACATCTATAACCTTTATGCCGACAAGCCACTTACCAATGGATCTCCCGTCCATAAGCCCGTCTGCTATAAGACTGTATACAAGACCAATAGCAGGACCTATAGGAGACAGCACACTTGCAAGTATCAGTGCGAATGCAACATCTATGAACTTGGCTGAAGCCCTCTCAAGGAATGTGGCCTTAGTCATCTTCGTGTTGTCCTTTTTGAGATACGAATACTATAAACGCCATTGAAGGCCTTTTCTGACTTTCCCGCATTGCGTATGTTATTCTGTCCAACTCCCACCCCTTTTTACTCCACTCGTTCAGCACAGACTCTATCTCCACATCAGTTACTGTACTTAGCTCGACAACCTTATACTCTACAGTACCCATTATACTATAAGCCGCTGCCGACGCTTATCTTTATGCCATTTTTTTTGGACTTAGTCTCATATCCTTCAGGTACATATATGCAGTACGGCTCTTCGTCAAGATAATCACCTGTCTGGTAATAAGCCCGTGCCCTGCATCCTGCACAGACAGCCCTGTATTCACAAGCACCGCATTTAGCCTTGAGCAAGGAAGGGTCCCTCATATCATGGAAGATCTTCGAGTGCTCCCATACATCTTCAAAGGTTTGTTTCTTCAGATTACCGGCAGCAGCAGGCAGGTAACCACACGGCTGTACAACTCCAAGCCGTGAAATAAACGCAACAGCACTGCCTGCAAGACATCCTTTTGTCATAGCAGCCATACCATGTGTTTCAAAGCTTAATTTTATACCATCCTGTTTTGCCCTCTGCCGTATGATTCTGTAATAATGGGGGGCACAGGTTGCTTTGAGTTCGATATCCTTGTGGGCAATGAACTGATCGTACAGCCAGTTCAATACTTCCTCATACTGCTGTGACGGCAGCATTTCACTGTCAGCTATCATTACACCACATCCAACCGGTACAAGCATGAAGTAATGGAGTGCGTTAACCTTCATACCCAAGGCGAGGTTAAATATATCGGCAACCTGGTGCACATTGTGCTTTGCAATTGTACTGTTGATCTGCGTCTCAACACCGGCTTTTTTGACAAACTTTAGTCCGTTCATTGCAGCGTCGAAAGAACCCGGTATACCCCTGAAGCTATCATGAACATTTGCATCGCCACCATCTATACTGATCGCAACCCTCAAGATGCCAGAATCCTTGATTTTTTTCGCAATCTTATCATCAATCAGCGTTCCATTGGTTGCAAGCGCAACCCTCAAACCTTTTGAAACAGCATGCGAGGCGATATCAAAGATATCCTCCCTATAAAGAGGCTCACCTCCTGTTAAAACGAGGATGGGTTTATAAACCCGGGCTATATCGTCAATAATCTTAAATATCTCTGCGGTAGACAGTTCGCCCTTCATCTTTTCTGGCATAGCAACAGCCCTACAATGAACGCATCTCAGGTTACATTGTGCAGTCAACTCCCAGAATATCAATCTTGGCACATGTTTCATTTCCATCGTGTTTTCTTCTTTCCTGATTTTAATTTAATACCATACAACAATACATTATTGCAAACAGAGTTATTCTTTTTTTAACCTTAAATTTTGAATTTTGAATTTTGAGTATTTAATACTTTTGCCGCCTGTTTTGCAAAGTATGTAAGTATCATGTCGGCCCCTGCCCTTTTTATCGAGTACAGAACCTCCATCATAGCGGATTGTTCATCCAGCCACCCGAGCCGCGCAGCAGCCTTAATCATGGAATACTCTCCGCTCACATTGTAAGCGGCAACAGGCAGGTTTGTTGCCTGTTTGACTCTGTAAATGACGTCGAGATAACTCAACGCTGGCTTTACCATCACAATATCAGCACCTTCCTCGACATCCGTCATGGTCTCATTGACTGCCTCACGTGCGTTTCTATAATCCATTTGATAGGAACGCCTGTCTCCAAACTGCGGGGTTGATTCTGCCGCATCTCTGAACGGCCCGTAAAAACTGCTCGAGTACTTCGAAGAATAACTCATAATCGGTGTGCCGGTAAACTTATTTGCGTCCAGCCCTTTCCTTATTGCCTGGACCATGCCGTCCATCATGCCTGAAGGTGCAACAATATCGACACCTGCCTTTGCCTGAGCAACGGCTATCTGAGATAAATATTCCAGTGTCTTGTCATTATCAATCTCACCGCTTTCAACAATACCGCAGTGGCCGTGCGATGTATATTCACACATGCAAAGGTCTGCAATAACAACAATGTCCTTGACCTTGTTCTTTATCTCCCTGATTGCCTCCTGAACAACACCGGTTTCACAATATGCATCGGAACCTGTTGCATCTTTTACCTTGGGAATTCCGAAAAGTATTATTGCAGGTATGCCGAGTTCTTTTACCTCTTGTGCCTCTGCCACTGCATAATCAATAGACTCCTGGTAACACCCGGGCATTGACGGGATCTCCTTCTGAACATGCTTTTCATGGGTCACAAACAGCGGATAGATAAAATCATCCACGCTCAAATGCGTTTCCGCCACAAGATTACGTATCTGCTTTGATGATCTGATCCTTCTGCCTCTATGGATTGGATATATAGCCATACACCAAACTCCTTTTTTAATAATATAATACCTTTTACAAAGATTTGTAAACCTTCCTGAACTTTACTAATTTCTTAAAATAATAGATTGAATCATAGAGCAGTTTTACCGTTGATTTTTTATTCCTATTCCTTGCGTAAATACACGGTATTTCTTTTATCATATACCCGGCTTTGTACATCCTGGCACATATCTCGGTATCCCAGAACCAGTGCGGGTCTTCAACGCTGTCGATGATCGCCATGAGTTTTTGCCTGTTGAAAAACTTGATACCGGACTCCGTGTCATGCAGCGGAAGGTCTATAAATGTCCTCATCAGCATGTTATAGCTTCTGCCCGTAAAAATCCTCGGAATTAAATGCAGGCTGAGGCGAGAGACCCTTTCACCGAATGCAGCATCATAACCTTGCTTAATAGCATGATAAAAAGAATATATATAAACTGCATCTATCTCAAGATCCACATCTATGTAGCCAACGGCATCCGCCTCTGCAGCCTTAAACCCGTCTGTCACTGCCCTGCCCCTGCCTGTATTTTCATCATGGACAATACATTTCATCTGCATATAAGGATGTTTCTTTATGACGTTATCGATAATGTGCCGGGTATTGTCGGTGCTTTTATCGTCTATAAATATAACCTCGTAGGTAAAATTGGCGTATGAAAGTATATCTTTTAACCTGCTGAAACTCTTTTCGAGGTGTGATACCTCGTTGTAACATGCAAGCACAATACTCAGCTGCGGATTAGCCATTGCAGATCTGCCTTACTGCATGTATTACCTTGTCCACCTCACGCTCGCTCATCCCGGAAGAAAGAGGGAGTGAAAGTGTCCGGTCCGAAATCATGAATGCTTTTGGAAAATCAGAGGGTCTATAGCCGTATCTTTTCTTATAGTAGGAATGCAGGTGCAGTGATATGAAATGGATCCCCGTACCTACACCCATGTCATCGAGTTTTTTGATAAATGTTTTTCGGTCTATACCCATTTTTTTCTTATCGACCCTTATTGTATAAAGATGGAGTGCGTGGAGATGATCCCTACCATGGTCCCCGGGCAGTTCAATACCCAGTCCTTTGAATGCATGATCATAGCACTCCCATATATATTTCCGCCGTGCGAACCTTTTTGCATAACCGCGTACCTGGGACAACGCAAGAGCCGAAAGCGTGTCCGGTATCTCAAAATTATAGCCCGGTACAAGCGTATCGTACGGCATATTATTATCCTTTCCCCCGAACCTTGACCACGCTGTCTTTGTTATACCGTATGACCTCAAGAGCCTGATCATATCGGCAACCTTTTTATTATTCGTCGTCACAACGCCGCCTTCGGCTGATGTTATATTCTTCGTCGCGTACATACTGAATACCGATGCGTCACCGATACTGCCGATACGCTTCTGCCTGTACGATGCCCCGAATGCATGTGCTGCGTCCTCAAGAACAAAAAGTTTATGCTTTCGGGCTATGCCCATAATGATGCCCATATCACACGGCTTACCATAAAGATGTACCGGCAGTATTGCCTTTGTTCTGGATGTTATAGCCTGCTGTATCCCGCCGGCATCCATATTGCCGGAGCTATCGACATCCACAAACCGTACCTCAGCACCGGTATGTATAATTTCATTGGCGGTTGCCGGGAATGTCAGGGGAGACGTAATAACTTCATCACCCTTTCCAATGCCGCACGCAAGCATGGATAAAAACAAGCCGGCTGATCCACTTGACACAGCAACGGCATATTTCGCACCCGTAAATTTAACAAATGCCTGTTCAAGCAACTGGGTAACCCCTCCCATACCTATCCAGCCACCTTTTAAAACCTCTTCTACCGCTACGATGTCATCCGATTTTATATCCGGCTTACCGAAAATAACCCTACTTTTCATTGATCAAATCCTTCAGCTTTTTTATTCTGAGATCCAATCCTTTATCATTGTACGTCGGATGCGGTACTCTTTCTGACATCTCATAGGCATGGATTGCCTCTCTATACTTATGCATCTTTTCATACATTTGTGCAATAACGATATAGTCGGTAGATTTATATAAATCATTTTTCAATGCCTGTTTATACATCAAAACTGCCTGTTCATAATTTCCATCGTGTGCATAGATATCACCCATTTCCTTCAAAGAAGGAAAATAGTCGGGATCGATGCTTAACACAAAATGCGTATACTTCAATGCATTTTCATAATCCTCTTCATGCCTGTATGCCTGCCCAAGCATCGCATACCCCCATAGTGTTGCATCCACACCTGGCATATACGGCCTTGTTTGTATCTCCCTTGTCCAGAGGGTAACACCGTTATACCATGTAAGGTTCAGCATGAAGCTGATAACAGCAAACGATGCAATGGAAATTGCTGCAACAGAAAAAGAAATACCTTTTACTTTATGAGCTGCAATTTGAAATACCCTTGCCAAAAACAATCCAAATCCTGCAAGTGCTATATAGGTAAATCGATCCGCTATTTTGATCTGTATGCTTATGATATTTGATGCTGGAACCATATTGAGAAAGATCCATGCAAATCCGAAAAACAGGATCTTATCCTTCCGTATATATTTGAAAAACAGATAAACGATGAAGGCAATAAAGAGAAAAGAGATAAGGAAAAGCGGCTCCAATAAACTGCTATTGCCGGGTTCTATATAAAGAGGAGCAAGATTAAACGGGAGTAAAAACCTAACCGTGTAAATAACAAAAAGCTCCGGGAAAAACATAAAAAACCAATCCCAGCCATAACTCTGCCGAAGAGTTCCGGTTCCGAAGTAAGTGGTATAGCTGTAGCTGTAAAGTGCATAAGCAATCATAATGATCACGGGTACAGCAAGATACAAGCTGTATTTTTTAATCCGCTTCTCATCCTCGACGATAAACATGTATGCTATAATCACACCCGGGAAAGGCAGTGCGGAAGCCTTCGAAAAAATTGCTACGGTAAACATAATTGATGCAAAAATTAGATATTTTTCAGGAAATTTTTCCGATATTACCATCATAGTATCTGTTGATCTTATTTCTTGTTCATTTGCTTTTTTAGTCCTATAAAAATCCACAAAATATATAAATGCGATAAGATAAAAGGTCATCGCCATAAGATCTTTTCTGCATGACACCCACGATACAACACCGGAGGTGAGGGGATGAACTGCAAAGACCAATGCCGACAGTACGGAAACTGTCCTGTCATCAAAAAGCTTTTGAAACAGTATAAAGACAAGTATAACATTTGCTATCTCGAACAATAAGTTGCTTACGTGATAACCAAGGGGATTCAATCCCCATATAAAATAATCGATCATATAACTGAGATCCCGGATCGGGTAATATTCGGTGAATCTATCTGCAAATATACTACGCGGATTAAATATATGCAGAATACCAGCTATGGATAGATTCATGATCCTCGGATTGTTGATGACCATCATCTCGTCATCCCAGTTCACAAAATGATCTCTGAGGCTTATACCGTGAACCGCAAATACTATAAGGACAAGAGCAAGTATATATTTCCAATATACGTGAATATAGGGGTTATCTTTCATCCACATGTCTTATATACATTATCTTCAAGAAAAAGGTTTCAATCAGTTTTTATCTTCTATATCCAACATGTAAAGTATTTTTGCTTTTTCCATTCCGAATACCGCTTTATCCGGAACGTCTTTTATCACTACCGAACCGCTATGCACCATAACGTATCTGCCGATATTCACATAAGGGGTTATCGTACATCCACTCGAAATAAATGTATAATCTCCTATTGTTAAAGGTTTATGATTGTCGGGGAAAAAACGTTTTAGCGGGTGATCCACATGACTGCCTTTGAAATGCGTGAACACCATGGTTCTGAAACCGATGGTCACATACTTTCCTATTGTAAGCTTGTCATACAAATCGAGCAGAGCATCATCGTTCATGTAGGAGCAGTCTCCTATGGTTAATCCCTGGAAAGACGCCTTATGGTAATTTTTAAACTGGACTTTCCCAATATATACATTCTTTCCAATCTTTGCGCCAAGCAATCTGAGATAATAAACTCTTAACTGCGGTAACGGTATAAATTTAAAAAAGAAAACCGCAACAGAATAAAAGGCATATTTGAATAAGCCTTTAATACCTACCTGCTTAATTGCAGCTACCAATAAAGAATTATTTTCAGGACCTTGTGTCATATATATTTATTGTATTAATTCAGCCGAATTGTCAACCCCGTTAGAAGACCTGATTTTCTAACGGAGTCAATTTTATTAATAATTGCATAAAAGGATTAACTGTAATATTGATTACGTCTATATGAATAACATACTGACTAACGTAACCAAATTAAGAGAAGAAATAGCTGATGCATGCATGAAATCGGGCAGGAATATAAATGATATCAAGCTTATCGCTGTATCAAAAACTATGGACATTGATAAGATACAAGAGGCAATCGCTGTCGGGCTTGATACGTTCGGGGAAAACTACGTTCAAGAGGCTCTTGAGAAAATAAACGCACTTGCTCCATCTATCCACTGGCACTTCATCGGTAATATTCAGAAGAACAAGGTAAAATTTATCGTTCAATCTTTTGAGCTTATCCACTCCGTCGGCAGTAAGGATATCGCAGAGGAGATAAATAAAAGGGCTATGCATGTTGATATCAAACAGCCTGTATTGTTTGAAATAAACATGGCTCTTGAAAAAACCAAGTCTGGCTTTACACCTGACAGCTTCTATGAAGCGATACCCGTCTTCAAGGGACTTAAAAATATTTTACCATCCGGTCTTATGACAATGCCTCCGCCAACCGATAATGAATTACAGTTATCAGGATATTTTTCGGGTTTAAGAGAAATGAGGGACAAACTTAAAAAACAAGGAGTATTCGGACAATCGTTCAAAGAACTTTCCATGGGTATGTCTTCCGATTATAAAATTGCTATAAAAGAAGGTGCAACCATGATACGGATAGGAACAGCTCTATTTGGTCCAAGGGGGTAATTATGGAAAAAAGGATAAGCTTTATAGGTGCGGGTAAAATGGCAGAGTCCCTTATATCAGGCTTTATTTCATCAAAAAAGGTATTAAACACACAAATCACTATAAGTGATAAATACGATAAAAGACGCATAGAAGTAGAAGAAGTCTACAATGTCAAATCCACTTCTGATAATACGGCATGTGCAAAAGAGGGTGATGTTGTTTTCATTGCCGTAAAACCCAATGACATAAAGGATGTACTTGAGCAATGCAAGGCACATCTTGAACAAAAAGTTGTTGTATCTATTGCTGCGGGCATTGACATTAAATTCATAGAAAGCGTCCTTGACAAAAAAACGAGAATTATAAGGGTAATGCCGAATATAGCTGCAACTGTAGGAGAAGGCATGAGTGTTATCATGAAGAACAATAGTGCAGATGCCACGGATATAAACTTGCTTAAGGAATTACTTTCGAGTGTTGGTGATGTCGTAGAGTTGAAAAACGAAGAACTGTTCCACGCAGTTACCGCTCTCAGTGGATCAGGACCTGCGTACGTATTTATGTTTCTTGAAGCCCTGTCGGATGCAGGGGTTAGAATCGGTCTTTCAAGAGAGATTTCAAACAGACTCGCCATACAGACGGTCATAGGTGCAGGAAAAATGGCAAAGGAATCCGAGCTTTCATTTGCAACATTGAGGGAGGCTGTCACCTCTCCCGCCGGTACGACTGCAGAGGCATTGGCAGTACTCGAATCAAAAGGCTTAAGATCGGCAATCGTAGAGGCCATCAAAGCGGCAACGCTGAAATCGAAAGAGATCGGCAACCGGGAATAGAGCGCTATCCCCTATAACTGTTTTTCTTAATCCTCTTTCCTCCCCCTTAACACAGGGGGGAAGAAGAATGCACACCGACCCCAGGCACAGCCTCGGTGTCCCTGCTCTCTCCTGCGTTTATTTTTTGCGCTCAGCCCGTGCAGTTTCAAAACACATACTTTGCCTTTATGAACACCTCTGAGTTGTCGACGATATTGCCGAAGACCGTTCCGCTGTCGCCTGCAAAAATGTATCCTCCGACAGCCATGGTGATACTGTCATACGGCATCCAGTCAAGCTCCGGATAAAACATATAGCTTGTAAGATTATGCTGGGCTAATTCCGTCATAATTGCTATCTGTGCCTTCAGCTGATCATAAAAGAAACTGCGGTTAGCCATGAGGGTAAGGTAGTTCTGGAGCTGATTGCCTATTTCATAAAACTCTCCATGAAGGAATTGAAGATTCGCATAGGTACCATCGTTGAATGTATAATCGGTCCCTAATACATATTTAACAAAGGGTGCTGTTGCTATATTATAAGATGCTGCCGGATACGGCGCGTTCAAAACATAACTGCTTAATCTAACCGGCTGCTGGGGTATATTTAAAGCAACCTCTCCCCATACGCCGTGATTACCGATCGAGCCTGCGAAATCTCCGCCTATAATGGAAAGCCGTGGGAAATCGAGACCCGCATGTGCTATAATACCGTTTGAAGATGTAGTGATATTCGCGGATGTAAGCTCCGGCAGCGTGTACCAACCGTTATAATAGCTCAATGAAATGTCATAACCATACAGTGCCTTTTTTGCAATTCTGATGCCGTAACTTAAATTGCCTGGCATCGATTGTGCCGGCTCCGACAGATTTATGTTAATCTGGTTGATGTGCAGCCACGACGGTATCGGTTCGGAAGGGATAAATGCACTTATCCATTTATCCGCCGGCAGAACAGATGGAACAAATATTGGTTCTATTACGCCGGTTAAAGAAATTTCATGCGGGAAATAATACTCTGCAACAAGCAAAGGTACCGGCAATTTATTGTTGAAGGCGAAAGGGTCTTCAAGATCGTAAGGGTTTACATTGTTTGTAACATTCAACTCATCCGCAGTACCCCAGTTGAGGATCTGTTTGCCGATTTTAACATCGAGATTCTCGAGTAAAAAGCTGTAAAACTCAATATACACCTGTCTGACATCGAGGTAAGTAGGAGGTTCGGAACTATACTGCTGAAGCTGCGGTAAATAGGTAGTTGGTTGTGTTATGCCAAAACCTCTCAGCCACACCTCGCCGTAAGCGTACAGTTCATGTATCCTTTTGGCAGCAGTCAAGGTTACTCTGTATTCCTCCCTACTGATGTCACCGTTTGAGGTCTGCGCCCTTGTGTCTACCAGGAGACTGCCGGAAACAGGACTGTCGGCAAATGCGGGTTTGACGAGAGATAAAAATATTATCACCCCAAACAATACAATAAGGAAGCTTCCCCCTTCACCAAATCCTGCGCTAAAACTTTTTCTTAACGATTGAAACAGTTTAAACGGTTCAAACGGTTTAAGCCGCTTAAAGTCCTCTGTACGTTTATATGCAGGCACTTTGTTAGCAATCATGTTGCCGTTCATAGAAACGCCTTTTTCGGATCGAACAGCCTCATGGTGATGAGCATTTCAAGTGATGGATAATCTACAGGCTTTAAGGTATTCGATATTCGCACATTCCATCCGGTTTTTTCTTTAACAGCTTTTACATGTGCATCAATATCCATACCGGCTTTATACGGGTATCTTGTAAGGATAAATTCGCCATTACCATCTTTCTCAAATATACCCATATCTGTTATTAGGGTACTAACCTTTTCGCCGGGGCCTGTTATATAAGACACCTTATCAACAAAGCGCATCCGGTTCAACGGACATACAACAATAGTTTCCCTTGCCCCCACGGTAACATCGTTCCCGCCGCCGGAGCCGACAAGGAATATGCCGTCCCCGACCCTTGTTGAATTGATATTGCCGAACCTGTCGACCTGACCGGCTCCGATTATACCTATTGTTTTGTTTGAATAGCCTTCGACCATCAAACCGAGCGCCTCAAATGCGCCAGTCAGCATTTTACATGTCGGTATGTTCGCAAAATTAAAGATAAAAGGATTTCCGGGCCTCGGGTAATACCCGTAGAAGCCTACCTCTGCTATGAGTTCTATATCGATCTTCTCCCTCTTGAGCTTCAAAGCGGATAACCACGCTGCGATGTTTGAATTACCAATGCCTGCAAGAATGGCACTGTATGATTTCTCGCGTATTTTCTCTTCGAGAATAACCGATGCCATTGCCGTCATGAGTTCGTTTTTCGATGGCTGCTCTGATGTGGATATGTTATCCTGAACATCCTTGATCTCATCAGCCCATGAAAGAGGCTTTGCCTTTCCTTTAAGATAAAGCAGCTTTTGGCTGCCAAGCTTCTGAAGATATCCGTTATGATCCTTTACTCCTGTTATCCAGTCATTAATCCATTCATCAAGGGTATCCACGGATTTTGCCGCTTCCCTGAATCCGAGTATAAAATCATAATCCTCGCTGTATCCGTCAAATTCGGCAAATCCACTCTCTGCCATACCGCTTGGATGTGAACCGAATTCCATAGGCACAACCGCCTTTACAAGATATGAAGGCAGCTTGGAAAGATGGGAGTATCTACGTATAACATCCTCATCAACGATATGCTCTGCCGAAAGGATTACTCCGTTGCGGCTTGCATAAGCACCATAGAAATCTTCTGCATAGGGAGGTGTGAATATAGCATGACCGGATTTGTCCGCAACAAAGGCGTGATAAATTGAAATATCCGGATTA
The DNA here is from genome assembly GCA_964547905.1 of uncultured Pseudomonadota bacterium. GTDB lineage: Bacteria > JAMCPX01 > JAMCPX01 > JAMCPX01 > JAMCPX01 > JAJYLM01. The sequence continues at coordinate 21,893 of CAZJPN010000053.1, forward strand.
ATGGCTTTCAACACACCTATCTCTTTCGACGGTTCAAACGGCAACGGTATCCTCTTGAAACTGTCATGGTTTTCTATCTCCATAGTACTGTTCATAATAGAGTTTACCGGTAAAAATCCAACCCCCATTGCCCCGGCCATCAGCCTGAGCGTAAATGCAAGGATGCTCCAGTTCTCTATTTCCACCTGCTTGTTCAGATAGAGGTTCTGAACAACTATGTTCGGTGTTGGAGACGGATAAGGGTCGCCGGCGTACGTTGTTACAACCTTTTTTACCATGCCCAGATGCATCATAATGATAATGTGGTTGATAGCACCAAGGGTTATTATATCAAATTCCGGTTTTGATTTGTAAAATTGTCTGATCAACTCATAGGAAAGTCCATAGGGTATACTGTTTGTTATGCCTATATGGATGGTCATGCCAGGTTTTATAAAATTATTTATTGCCTCATCCGCACTCATTATCTTATCTTTCCCGTCTTCCTTCGGAAGACGGGCTAAAAATTCAAGTCTCTCTTTAATATGTTTGTCCATTATACACTCTTGAGCATCTATCAATTTTCACTATGTTCCCCTCTCTGTGAAATCCCTTTCTTCAACATCTAACGTTTATCCTGAATCAATGTATGCCAGATACTTTCCACCTGTTCTTTTGTTTGTTCTCTACCGTTCGAATTATCAATAATAAAATCCGCCCTTTTTTGTTTTTCCTCGATCGGCATCTGGGCATGGATCCTTTCAAGGATGTGTTCATACGGCATATCCGGTGTCCTGCCCTGTATGCGTTTTATCTGGGTATCTTTGCTACAAACGACAACAATCACGGGCCTTAGCCAGCTATCAGCACCGGTTTCAAAAAGCAGCGGCACATCTATAATCATGATGCCGTCTTTATCTTTCCTGAGATTAATTTCATACCGTATTTTTTCAAACACGTATGGATGAATGAGCTGTTCAAGCCACCTTCTTTCTGTTGCATCTTTGAATACGATCTCAGCTATATTTTGCCTATCAATTTCAAGATCGCTGTTCAGTATTTTATCCCCATACCTCTTTAAAACCTGCTTATAACCATCCATGTCTTTAGACAAACAAGATCTTGCAAAAGTATCAGAATCAACAATAACAGCGCCGAGCGATTCAAATATATGAGCAACAGTAGTTTTGCCTGTGCCTATTCCGCCTGTCAATCCGACACTTTTCATAGCAAGAACTTATGCTCAATTGACATATACGTCAAGAATATGAAGCGTTAGGAAAGTTGAGGAGTTATAGAGTTAAGGAGTTGGGAGTTAAAAAAGGTTAAGAATAACTCAACACTCCACGACTCCAAAACTTTCTAACTTTTGAATCAAGAAACTGGATTCCCGTTGGAGTTTATCCCGCGTTCCGCGGGACGGGAATGACGAAATGTGGATGAGATTGCTTCGCAGCCAAAGGCGGCTCGCAATGACTGGAAAGAACAAGACACACCCTACCATCCTCCCCTTGCCAAGGGGAGGCTTTTCGAATACTCCGTCCTTACTCTACACTCCGGAACTTCTGAACCCGATTACATGTTGTATCCTTCTTCACCGTGCTGTGTGATATCAAGGCCCATTACCTCTTCTTCCTGTGTGACCCTCAGACCCATGGTCGCATCCAGTATCTTCAGTAATATAAATGTTACAATGAAGCCGTACACTATGGTCGCTACGACTGCTATCAACTGAACAAATAATTGCTTTGGATTACCGTAAAACAATCCGTTTGCACCGCCTGCATTGATGGCCACACTGGCAAAAAGTCCAGTAGCAAGCGCTCCAAACGTTCCGCCCACTCCATGTACACCAACGACATCGAGTGCATCGTCATAACCGAATTTTGGCTTCAAACTTACGGCATAATAACACAGCACCCCGGCAAAAAAGCCTATAATGATAGCCGGGATTGGTCCGACATAACCCGATGCCGGTGTAATTGCCACAAGCCCTGCCACAGCACCGCTCGCTGCACCCAGCATAGTAGGTCTACCGCTTTTCTTCCATTCTGCAGCAAGCCATCCGAGCGTGGCTGCGGCAGCGGCTATATTTGTTACGACAAATGCAGATCCTGCAAGAGTACCTGCCGAAAGTGCACTGCCTGCATTGAACCCGAACCATCCGAACCAGAGCAATGATGCACCTATTACAGTCATAGTAAGGTTATGAGGCGGGTTATGTTCCTTACCATAATTGTGCCGTTTGCCGATGATAAGGACAGCGGCCAATGCGGATATGGCAGAGCTTATATGGACGACAGTTCCGCCTGCGAAATCAAGGGCTCCAAGGTTGTGTATCCATCCTCCAGCCCCCCATACCCAGTGTGCTATGGGATCGTAAACCAGTGTTGCCCATAAAACGATGAATACGAGAAACGTCTTAAACTTCATTCGTTCGGCAAATGCACCGGTAATAAGTCCGGGGGTTATAACGGCAAACATCATCTGGAATATCATAAAGACCTCATGAGGAATTGTAGGTGCGTAATTAGGGTTAGGAGCAAACCCAACATGGTTCAGTCCAAACCATTTCAGGCTCCCTATAATACCATGGATATCCGGACCGAAAGCAAGGCTGTACCCCCACAATACCCATTGAATACTGATAACTGCAAGTAGTATGAAACTCTGCATTATCGTTGCAAGGACATTCTTTTTTCTCACCATACCGCCGTAAAACAATGCAAGTCCAGGCGTCATAAGCATGACCAGTGCTGTTGCAATAAGAACAAATGCGGTATCCCCGCTATTAATCTTCTGCACTGTATTGGCGCCTGCGTCTGCAAATGCCATGACCGGTAGAAACAAAACAAACAGACCAAGTGCGTACGATAAGATTTTTTTCATATTTTCTCCTCTTTAATTCCCCAACAATACTATGATGGTCATCAACTTCCCCTCTCTTGACGGGAGGGGACTAAGGGGAGGATGATAACAAGATGGGACATAAACACTTTTCACCCTCTCTCTATCTCCCCCGTCAAGGGGGAGAAGTATTTTTGTACATTATAACACAGTTTCTCAGTCAATGGTTTTCTCTAACGGGTAAAATGCAGTTTATGTGCCAGCGCTTTTAAGGTCATTCCATTACAATTTTGTTACACTCAATCCACAAGTTTGTATGATTGTAACATAAAAGATTGATTTGAGTTAAAGTGAAGAAAAAAACGCGGAGAATACCCGCATACTCGTTTTATTAAGCAAGCCTATATATTTTCTTGCATCTACGAGTATCTTGTTAATATCTATGCTTGCTTTCAAGCTATCCAATTCTATTTTATATTCATCGATCCAGTTTTTTATATCAGCCTCTTTTACCTCGATGTGGAACTGTAACCCATAAATATTGTCAACCCGGAACGCCTGATTCGTGTAGAGCTTTGAACTTGCAAGCACAACAGCCTCACCGGGCAGATCAAATGTATCTCCATGCCATTGGAACACCTTTATGGTTGTGGATTCATCCTGGGCAGCTTTCACTGAGGCAAAGAGCTTGTCGTGTGACGCTTCTTGTGTAAAATGAATATCATACCATCCAATCTCTTTTGCACTGCCTTTGTATACCTTGCCTCCGAGTGCCTGGGCTATCATCTGTGAACCAAGACATATGCCTATAACAGGGATGTTTAACCGGCGGGCTTCTTCAATAAGAAACAGCTCTTTCTTGATAAACGGATATTTGTCCTGCTCATAGACACCCATTGGACCGCCAAGAATTATAACGGCACTATAATTGGATACATTTAATGGCATAGAATCCCGCCATGTATCGATATACTTGTAGTGGAGGTTCCGTGCCTTTAATACATCTTCTATACTGCCAAGCCCCTCAACACCTATGTGCCGTATAATAGCAATGGATCTCTTCATAATTGCAGAAGCGGTCCAGTAACCGTCCCTGTTGTACAAATTTAATTTATGCGTCAAAGTATAAACTGAACTCCAAAGGTACCGGTCTCAGTTTAACAGGGTTCACCTCTGCTTTTATTTTATATTCAATCCATGTCTCGATAACATCGGATGTGAACACATCACCCTTCAGCAGGAATTCGTGATCCTTCTTCAATGCGTTGAGTGCTTCTTCAAGGCTGCCTGGTGTGCTCGGTACATTCTTCAATTCCTCAGGCGAAAGTCCGTATATGTCCTTATCAAGCGGTTCACCTGGCTTGAGCTTGTTCTGTATACCGTCAAGACCGGCCATAAGCATGGCTGAGAACCCAAGATAGCTGTTGGATGCCGGATCCGGGAATCTCACCTCTATCCTCTTCGTCTTCGGAGACGGAGAATACATTGGTATCCTTATAGATGCCGACCTATTTCTGCTGGAGTAAGCAAGGTTTACCGGTGCCTCGAAGCCCGGGACGAGCCTTCTGTAAGAGTTTGTAGTAGGGTTGGTAAACGCACAGATAGCCGCTGCATGTTTTAATATACCACCTATATAATTCATCGCAAGCTCACTCATGCCGCCATAGCCGTTGCCTGCAAACAAAGGCTTGCCGCCCTTCCATATACTCTGGTGTGTATGCATACCGGATCCATTGTCACCAAACAAGGGCTTGGGCATAAAAGTCGCCACCTTGCCGTGTTTGTTTGCCACATTCTTAACTACATGCTTATACCACATCACATTGTCGCCCATGCGCAGCAATGAATCAAATACCATGTCTATCTCTGCCTGACCTCCTGTTGCAACCTCATGGTGATGCTTTTCTATCTTAAGACCTACATTCTCCATTGCTGTTACGATCTCGCTTCTTATATCCGTCTGTGAGTCGGTCGGAGATACCGGGAAATAACCTTCCTTATACCGCGGCTTGTAACCAAGATTCGGGTTCTCTATTCTGCCTGTGTTCCACTGCCCTTCCACTGAATCTATGTAATAATAGCCCTCCTGAACGCTCTGATTGTATCTGATGTCATCGAATATAAAAAATTCAAGCTCAGGACCAAAATAAGCTACATCACCGATGCCAGTCGATTTTAAATAATTCTCCGCCTTTCTGGCTATATTCCTCGGATCCCTTGAATAATATTCTTTTGTTATAGGATCCTGAATATTGCAGATAATGCTAAGTGTAGGTTCCTGAATAAAGGGATCTATGACAGCGGTTGCTCCATCCGGTATAACAAGCATATCGCTCGCGTGTATAGGCTGCCAGCCTCTTATACTGCTGCCGTCAAAGCCGAGTCCTTCTTCGAAGACATCCTCTTTCAATTCATGGACCGGTACAGTAAAGTGCTGCCACGTTCCGATGAAGTCCAGAAACTTCAGATCTACATAACGTATCTTTTGCTCCTCAATAAATTTTAAAACATCTTTTGGTGTCATAGTACCTCCTTTTTTAAGATAAATATTAGCACATAACATGCCATCTCGCTATGTCAATAACAATGGAAAACATGATAGTAAGGGCGGCTTTAAAACCAGCCCCTACACAAACATCCTTATTTTAAAATAATTTTTTAAAATAATTTTTTCTCTACATTTTTGTTGTATTTCCACTACAATTTTGTTGTAAAGAAACAAAATTGCAGTATAGGTGCATTATTCCCTGTCCATGCTATGAATAGCGGCATCGACCTCGATTTCAATCCTGTATTTCTGTATCTTGTATCCAAGCTGTCTCTGTGTAATGCCAAGCATTCGTGCGGCCTTTGCCTTAATACCGCCGGTCTTTTTCAACGCATCTATAATTCTGCTTTTCTCCATATCTTCCACCATACTGTCAAGCTTGTAATGTTCAATGATTGCCTGGTGAGAATGCGATGCATTTATCTTCTCAGGCTCACCGTTTACAACAGGCAAGGGGATATCGGTTACATCAATCACATTGCCCTTTGCCATGATCACGGTCCTCTCTATCATGTTCTCAAGTTCTCTCACATTGCCGGGCCAGTTATAGTTTATCATAAAATCCATTGCTCGCTCTGATAATCTCAAAGACTTACTATGCTCCTTGTTAAACCTTGTTAAAAAATGTTCTACAAGCAGAGGAATGTCCTCTTTACGCTCGCGCAAAGCGGGCATAAATATAGGTACGACATTCAATCTGTAATACAAGTCTTCCCTGAACATCTTGTTTTTTATCCCTTTTTCGAGATCACTGTTCGTAGCCGCTATAATCCTGACATCCACTTCAATAGTCTTGTTTCCACCAAGCCTCTCAAAACGCTTCTCCTGAATTACCCTTAAAAGCTTTGCCTGCGTTGAAAGACTTATCTCTCCTATTTCATCGAGGAAAATTGTTCCTTCGTTGGCAAGTTCGAACCTGCCCTTCTTTGTCTCGAAAGCCCCTGTAAATGAGCCCTTTTCATGTCCAAACAGCTCACTTTCAAGCAGCGTATCCGGCAGGGCAGCACAGTTCATTTTAACAAACGGCTTGCCTGCTCTGGAACTGTGGAAATGTATTGCCCTTGCCACGAGTTCTTTGCCTGTTCCACTCTCACCCCTGAGAAGGACCGTTGCCTTTGTGGGACTCACCCTGTCTATAATCTCGAATACCTCTTCAATGCCGGGGCTTATCCCTATTATATTTTCCGGTCTATATTTGGATTTCAATTCTTTAATCAAGACAGACTTTTCTTGCTCCATATCCTGACGCTGTTTTTCTATTATCCGATTAAGGCTCATAGCCTGCCCCATAAGTGTTGCTATCATGGACAGCAGGTTGACATCCTCCTCAAATGAACTCTCCTCGGTCAGCAGCTTTTGAACGCTTAAAACCGCTACAACCTTTTTATCTACTTTAACAGGTACCGCTATATAAGACAGGTTGTCCTTTATGAACTCTTTCCCTGTTTTATTCATAAACATCGGCTCGTCTTTCATATTGGGCAGAACAATCGGCACACCGCTTTTACCAACCTTACCTGTTATACCCTCGCCAAGCTTATATCTGCCCTTTTGCCGTTCCTCATGGGTAAACCCATACGCATAGTGTATGACAAACTCTTTTGTCGCAGGTTCGAAAACAAACAATGCTATCCTTTGAATATCAAGGTATGTTGCAAGCAATTTAAGACTTGAATGTATGGATGCGCTAAAATCTATTGTCGATGCAAGCTGCTTGCTTATCTCATACAGTGCTGTCAACTGTTTTTTCTTGTTGTTCAGTTGTTTTATAAAACCATTCGGCGTTTTAGGCATAAAGAAACCTCTCTATAGTCTCGCTTAATCCATTGTTTCTGTCATTCATATCAATCCATAATGCATCTTTTATGCCTTTAAACCATGTAACCTGCCTTTTAGCATAGGCCTTTGTATGCCTTTTTATAAGCTCCAAAGCAGTGTTAAGGTCTGTTTTCTTATTCAGATAATCGATTATTTCGCTGTACCCGACAGTCTTCATTGCAGGAAGATCAGGACTATAACCTCTCTGGATCAACCACTTAACCTCATCTATCAGACCATCTGCAAGCATTCTATCAACACGTTTATCTATAGAATCATGATAATGCTGTTTGTCGTGATTATAAAGAACAATATATATGTATTTGTATTTTGTTTGAGAAAAACGGTGCTGCCCCATATATTCATAGAAAGGCCTGCCGGTTGCTGTAAACACCTCGAGTGCCCTTATCAACCTGTAACTGTCGTTTTTTTTAATATGTACCGCGTCTCCGGGATCCAATTGTTTGAGACGCTCATACAGGGCATCATTACCGTATATTTTTAGTTGTTCTCTGATACTGTTTCTTATCTCATCATCTATAGGGGGAATGGGTGCAAGACCGTGCAGCAAAGCCTTGATATAAAAACCCGTTCCTCCTACGATAAAAGGGATTCGACCCGCACTGACCATTTCATGAATGCACGTATCGGCCATGGCAACATAATTTGCCGAGCTGAACCGAACAGATGGTTCCACGATGTCTATCATAAAATGCCTTACAGAGTTTAACTGCTCTCGATCCGGCTTTGCAGTCCCTATATTCATATACTTATATATCTGCCTCGAGTCACAGTTAATTATCTCGCCATTGAATGATAAGGCAAGACCAATAGCACACTCGGTTTTACCCGTAGCAGTAGGACCTGTTATTATAATAATCTTTTGTTCAGCAGAGGGTATACCAGTGTTATATGCCATTGGTGTTTTTGAATTTGTATGAGCATTTGTATTCTATATCCATCAGATCATGCTCATTCAAAGGGAATGCCCTGCATTGAATGGGTCTGTATTTATAAATCAGACAGGTTGTGTGGTCGTCTTTCTCGGAAAGAAACGGACAATTAAAAACGATCTTACAGCATACACCGCACCGATTACATTCGCCTGCCCTTGCCATGAAGGCATTTCTTACATACTTGATCCTGAAGTGCACAGCAAAAAAGCGTTTGAATTTATGCGCAAGAAGAAGAATATTGTTGTTCAATAAATCCCGTTTCTGTACCAGAGAATCCACTATTACAGATTTTGATAATGAGTTTTTTATTTTAATCCCCCTTGGGCCATGCGACCTATCCAACCCTTGGTCGGCCGGCCGGTCCCCGGCTTGAGTATTTATTAATTAGCACATATATACCAGGCAATGCAATAAGGGTAAAGATCGTCGATGTTATCAGCCCGCCGATAAGCACTATTGCCATGGGCTTATCTATCTCTGCCCCGGTACCTATGCCGAGTGCGAGAGGCAGGACAGCAACGGATGCACTCAGGGCTGTCATGAGAACCGGTCGCATCCTTGTCAGGCCTGCGTGCCGGGCCGATTCGATATCATTCATGCCCGAGGCCTTATTGTACAGTATGTATTCCACAAGCAGTATTGCCTTCTGCACAGACAGTCCGAAGTGGGCAAGAAAGCCTATAATGGAGGATATGTTCAAGCTTGTATGCGTTACAATCAATGCAAGCACACCTCCGATAAGAGAAAACGGTATAAACAAAAGTACAAGTCCGGCAATGGCAAATGAATCAAATGCGATATACAGTACAACGAATATCAGCCCCGCTATTACAGCCATAATCCATATAATTCTTGTAACCATCTCACTCTGCGTCCTGTATTCACCACCAAGGGCAATAGAGTAGCCCGGCGGCAGGTTAAGCCTTTTTATTGCACTTTTTATATCCTGTATCACTGCACCGGTTGATCTTCCGGATATGTTGCACGAAAGCTCAAGCACCCTTTCCATGTTCTCCCTTCTTACAATAAATGGGGCTGCCTGATAACGCACCTCCGCAACGTATGAAAGCGGTATCTTCTTACCGTTACCAGCATCTATGAGAAGGTTCGATATACTTTTCAGGCTGTTCCTGAATCGCGGCATGGCACGGACATACACCGCATACTGCCTGATACCCTGTCTGTAGATTGTCGCAACCATGCCTGCAAGTGCGGTCTGAATATCTGTACCGGCCTGTTGCGGCGTAATACCATATATACCGAGTCTTGCCCTGTCGAGCTGTATGGATATACCTGGTGCACTCTTTGTCTGCTCTATGTAGAGATCTTGAATGCCCTGGATCTTTGAGAGCATTGTGTAAAGCCTTGCCCCATTCCCATCCAGTACTTTCTGATCATTGCCGAATATTTTAATAGCAAGAGAGCCACCGACAGCTATACCGGATAATGCCTCCTGGAGCCGTTCCGTAAGCGGCGTTGTAATGATAATGGGTACATCCTTTGTAGAGGGAACGTGGATGCGGATCCAGTCATCAATCTGAGCAATTGTGTATTTCCTCTTTGCCCATGGCACAAGCTTTAAAAATATTCCGGATTTCCTTATACCCTCGTCCTTGGGTGCATTCTCGGGCCTGCCCATGTGGGCGATAACGTCCTCGACATCCGGCGCACGCTTTAAGATCCGGGAGATCTCTATGGCCCTTTTTGTTGTCTCAGATAATGCTGTTCCCGGAGGCATGTGTACCTTTACCAGTATCGCACCTTCATCGATGGATGGAAGAAACCCTGTTTTTATAACGCCTGCTGATGCTATAACAAGGAGCAGTGATGCGAGCATGATACCGATGATATAAAGAGGGTGCTTTAATGAAAAATCAAGCGACGGCTTATAAACCTTTAAAACAGCCCTTTCCACCGGGCTTTCATTCTTTACCTTGTTGACCATCTTTCGCAGGATCATATAAGCAAGCACCGGTGTTAATGTAAGAGAGAGGACAAATCCTATAAGGATAGATGTTACAACGGTAAAACTGAAGTCCTTAAAAATAGCACCTGTAAAGCCTGGTAGTGTATAAAGGGGCAGGAACACGGCAATGATGATAATGGTGGAATACACAACAGGCCTTCTCACCTCAAGAGAACCTTCCAGCGTTGCCATAAGCGGGTCATCGGGTTTTGCTTTCAGATGTCTGAAGATATTTTCTGTATCTATGATAGCGGCGTCTATCATGATACCAAGCCCCACAACAAGACCTCCAAGACTCATAACGTTAAGGCTGTAATTGAAAAACCGCATAACTATGAACGTGATAATAATGGCTATAGGTATAATGATAGATATAACCAGAGTTGTATCTATATCCGCCATCAGCAGAAATATGATAATAATAACAGCTATCGTACCTATGATAATCGCATCCCTTAAGTTTGTTATTGCGGTATCAATAAGCGTTGATTGATCATTATAGGTATGGAGTGCTACACCGCTTGGTAAAGATTTTTTTATGGTATTGAGCTTATCCCTGATAGCTTGAATGATGGGCATGGCATTTAATCCATACTGCTTGACCACTGTGCCCAGTACAGCAGGTCTGCCATCAACCATTGCATTGCCCTGCCTGATATGATGCCCTATGTGAAGCTCGGCAACATCACCAAGATAAACAGGAATATTGTTATGCGTTGCGACAACAATGTGCGAGAGATCGCGGAAGTTTTTAATCAAGCCGTTACCCTGTATCGAATAAGCAACAGGCCCTTTGAATAAATACCCGCCGGTAAAGATCACGTTGTTGTATCTCACCGCACGAACAACGCTGTCAATGCCGATATCATACGACTTCAGGCGATCCATATTTACAAGAACCTGGTACTGTGCAGTCTCACCCCCGATATTGGTAATGTCATAGATGCCGGGGATCATTTCAAGCTGATATTTGATATCATACTCGGCAAGAGCCCTTAATGCCTTGGGGTTCACATCGCCGGTCAGATAATACTGAATAACCTCTGACATCCTGTCCGCGGCATTCGATATGATTGGCGGCCTTATCTCCGGCGGAAGAGAAGACTCGATAGCGGATATGCGTTGAGAAAGCAGTTCAAGTGCCTGAAAATAGTTTGTTCCCCAGACAAATTTTACAATAACAACTGACAATCCTATCTTTGATTTCGACCATACCTTTTCAACTCCGAGTAAGCCCCTTGTTGCCTGCTCCACAGGAAATGTAATCTCCCGTTCGACATACTCGGATGGCAGTCCTGGATCAGGAATGAATATCTTGAAAATGGGAGAATTAAGGTCAGGCAGTAATGTCCTGTCAAGGCTGTTATAGGTCAGGATACCGCTGATGGTCAGCAGTGCAACCACCAGCAGGATCAAAAACCTGTGTGTCAACGAAAAATGTATGATCTGTTTAAACATAAAATATCAAATCTCTTTATGTCTCATACCTTGTTCCCCTTGCGCATGAACACATAATACATCACCGGCAAAACGATAATGAGCAGGAACACGGACAATGAAAATCCGCCGATAATGGCTATTGCGAGGGGCTTGTGCATCTGTGCCCCTGTTCCAAGCCCGAGAGCAAGCGGCATTAAAGCAAGTATTGCCGCAAATGCCGTCATCAAAATAGGCCGTATCCTCAGGCTGCCTGCCTTTATAACAGCCTCTTTGACAGGCAGTCCGCTCTTTAAAGCATCCTGAATATAATGCACGACAAATATGCCGTTTTCAGCAACAATGCCGACGATCATAATCGTACCCATAAGAGATGAGATATTCAGAGGGGTCTTTGTCAAATAGAGAAGACCAAGCACGCCGAAAAACGACGGCAGTATAACGCTGTAGATGATAAGCGGCACTGCAAGGGATTCGAACTCGAGGATCATAATGGTAAATACCAGGGCAACTGCCATAAGCAAAACCATGAGCAGTCCCTTGAATGATTCCTGCTGATTCCTGTAAACACCTCCATAGCTTATGCTCGTACCAGGCGGCAATGTAAGCTTCTTTGCCAGTTCTGCTTTGACATCCCTCATAACGCTTCCCAGGTCCCTCCCGCTTATCCTGCCTGTAACCGCAAGCATCTCCCGCAGATTCTCTCTGTCTATTTCTGCCTGACCTCCGACAACCTTAAGATTGGCAATATATTTCAGCGGAACCACAAGCCCATTGGGCGTAACGATCTGCATTGATTCAAGCTTTTTTATCGTGTCCGTTTCGGATGCAGGCATCAGCACCCTTATATCGATCACCTTTTCTCCCTCTCTTACATTCGTTGCCACAGTGCCCCACAAGGCTGTAGTAACATAATCGGACACATACTGAGGGGTAACGCCAACAAGCCCTGCCTTCAGCGGATCGACATGTATGTTTATCGCAGGACCGCTGATCGTAATACCGTTGAATACGTCGACAACACCTTTTATCTTCGTGATAATATCCGCTATCTTGTTTGCTATTGTATCGAGAACGCCTGTATTGTCGGAAAAAATCTTTATATCAATGGGCATTGGGGAGCCTGTCATATCCCCAATCAGGTCCTGCATGATCTGCCCAAAATCCACATACACCTTGCCCGGCTCTGCGGCATAAACCTTCTGCCTAAGCTCATCAATCACCTGTTCAATGGATTTGTTTCTATGGTTCTTCAAACGTATCAGGAAATCGCCTGTGTTGGGCTCTGTTATAAAAAACCCAAGCTGCGTACCTGTTCTCCTTGAAAAGGATTTAACCTCTTTAACGCTGAGGATGATCTTTTCTATCTTCTTAAGAATGTGGTTCGTTTCCTCGAGTGTCGTTCCGGGCGGGGTAAAATAATCCATGACAAATGCCCCCTCATCCATTGCCGGCATAAATCCTGTCCCCATATGTTTATAAATAATCCACGAGCCCGCAATCAGCACAACAATGGCCAGCACGACATAGAAAGGCTTCAATATAATCTTCTGCATGACAATCTCATATTTGCCGATCAATGTCTTCATGAACCTGCCCTCTTTTGCCTCCTTTTCAGTATCCTTGAGAAAGATCATGGCAAGTACGGGTGTAAGTGTAATTGAAATGACCATTGATACCGTAAGGGCGGATGCCATTGTCAGGGCAAGCGCCTTAAAGAACGCACCTGTTACACCCCCGAGAAAAGCAAGCGGAAAGAAAACAACGATCGTACTGAGGCTTGAACCCACAATAGCAGGCAGCATCTCTTTAACACCTGTTTCAACCGCCCTTTTCTTCGATCCATGTGCATGAAAATGCCTGATAATGTTTTCAAGTACAACAATGGAATCATCTATAATAAGCCCAATTGATGCAGCCATGCCGCCCAGTGTCATAAGGTTCAATGTCTGACCAAAAAGCTTCATCAGAACCACTGTTATAATAAGCGTAATAGGTAGGGTTATAGCGGTAATGAACATGATCCTTACATTCCTCAAAAACAAAAACATAATAACAATGGCTATAAACACACCAAAGAGAATTGCATCCCTTACACTCCCATAGGACTGCTCGATAAGTTCGGACTGATTATACCACGTTGATATATGCAGCGACGGCGGCAATTGGGGCTTCAGCTCTTCGAGTTTATTTTTGAGCTCTTTTGCTATCTCTATGGTGTTAGCACCAGGCTGTCGGAGTATATTCATTAAAACGGCATTATGCCCATTACTTGTTATACGTATGTATTGCTTTTTTACGGATGTTTCTACCTTTGCGACATCCCTGACATAGATAGGCACACCCTTTTTATTTGCTATGAGCGTATCTTTCATCGCTGTCGTTGAAGTGAAAAGGCCTGTCGGCTGAACCATATACAGTTCATAATTTTTATTTATGAAACCTGCAGAGGAAATAATATTCGTTTCCTTTAACCCATTGATTACATCATCAAGCGTAAGATGGTATGCAACAAGCCTCTGCGGGTTTACAATAACGTGGTATTCTTTGATCTTGCCTCCCTGTACAACGACCTGAGACACGCCCTTAAGCCTGCCAAGGATCGGTCTGAGGGTGTAATATCCTATATCCCTCAATTGGACCATGTTGAGTGTCTCTGAAGTCAGGCTTAGCCCTATAATAGGAAATTGGCTTGGCCGCATCCAGTTTACCGTAACAGATGCGGTTTGCGGTAGTTTTGACCGGATCTGATTTATTGCATTCTGGGTCAACTGGAGTGCCTTGAACATATCCGTACCCCAGACAAAGTTTACAAAGATCTGCATTGAACCACGGCTTGTTGCAGACCGTACATCCGTTACGCCCGGAACAGAATATACCGCCTCTTCAATGGGCTTCGTAACCTCTATCATCATCTTTTCGATAGGCATGTCCCCGTTGTCCGCAAGAATAACAAGTCTTGGAAATGTGATCTCCGGGAAGATAGCAACAGGCATGGTGTTGAGCAGGATAATACCTATTGCCGCCAGTACAACGGAAAGGAATATGATGCCTTTTTTATGTGTCTCAAAAAATTTGGAGATGTCCATCGTATCTACTCACCAATTCTTTGTTTCAGTCCCTCCGCCTTGACGGGGGAGGGGTACCCAAGCGGGGCTTGGGTCGGGTGGAGGCGATTGGGCGGAAGTTTCACCCTCCCTTTCGTCCCTTCCGTCAAGGAAGGGATAGAAAAAGGAATTGCAGGACAGCCTCCTCAGAGGAAGATCAGCCTGATAGGAGAGATTATATCTATCAATCATTATCTTCGGGTTTGACGGCCTGTCCAGGTTTGTTCTCATGGAGATCGGTTTCCACTTTTACTGCTGTCCCGCTTGCCAATGCGTAATTACCCTGCGTAATAACGAGTTGCCCTTGATTGAGGCCGTTGAGAATCTCAACCTTGTCATCCTCTTCATAACCTGACTTGACGGTAACGTCCCTTGCAATGGAATCCTGCCCGACAACCATAACATATTCTCTTCCTGTATCCGGATCGAAGAGTATTGCGTCTTTCGGCACAATAAGCGTGTTTTTGTGGGTATTGCTGATAATATCTACAACAGCGAACATGCCGTCTCTTATCTCTTGATCCTTATTAGAAAAACTTACATTCAGTGCAACAGTCTGGGTTTCCTGAGATACTGTAGGGTTGATTGTAACAATCCTGCCATTGAACACGTCGTCCGGAAAAGAAAGAAAATGTATAAGTACAACATCGCCAATCTTGATCCGTTCGAGATATAGAGAAGGGAGATCTACATGCAGATATGTACTCGATAAATCCTCCAATGTAACAATAGGTGCACTTGCCTGAACAAGTGCATTCGTGCTGACATATCTCTTGCTCACATATCCGTTAAACGGAGATGACAAAGATATAACACCTAACCTTAAAAATGATTGTCTCATTGTTGGCGGTAGAGTTGAGCTCCCCCTTATAGCTGCCTCTGCTTCGATAGGCCTAAGCATTGCAACCACACTGCCCTTTCTTACAAAATCCCCTTCTTTAACCAAAAGCCCTGTTACAATACCCTCTACAGGCGAGTTTATATCTACCTTCTTTAAAACATCCACCCTGCCTGTTGCCTGAATAAGGTGATTGACATCCCCTCGTGCTACCTGAACAGCTTTGACCTCAATTTGCGGGGCTTGCTCCGTGACCTGAGGTTTAGCAGAGCAAGATGCAAGAAGGAATAAGGCAAGAAGGGGAAACACCGCAAATCCATAAACCCCCTTAATCCCCCTTGACAGGGGGAGATCGGAGATTGCCCTCCTGGCAAGGGGGGCTGGGGTGGTTGTAAACCGGAATTTACTGTCCATATATTTCACCTCTTAAAAACTGTATTTCGTACAATGCCTTGTAAAAATCAGCCTGTGCATTTGCCATATCCATCTGGGTATTTGTCATGAGTTGTCTGTCAAGCAAAACCTCATAACTGCTTATCCTGCCGCCGCCGGTGTACCTTGCTTCGGAATAATCAAAATTCTGCTTGGATAGCTTTATATCCTTTTGATAAAGATTTATACGTTCAACCGCACTTGTCAGGTTTTTTAAGGCATTTTTATATGAAAGCCTCAGTTCGCTGATAAGCAATCGTTCTTTATAATGTACCTTCTCAAGCTGCATCTTGGCTGCATCCACACTGTATGAAATAGCCCCCCACTCAAAAACGGGCAGGTTAAGCATGGCAAGGTAAGAATAGCCACGATATTGGCTATAAGCCATAGGCCGTGGCTCAGCCATCCATCCTGCATCAGCCTCGATACTCAGAGTAGGCAGGTGCTTTGCCCTTTGCGCACTGACGTTGTACTTTTGAGACCTTTCTTCATACCTTACAGCCTGCAATGTTGGGTTGCCATTGAAGATTGAATCACTGTCCGTGTTCATGGATGAAATCGTAAAAGGTACTGATTCAAGTTCTAAAACTGTTCCCGACGTAATTTGAATACCCGTTAATGACGAGAGCGCGTTCAACTGTGAAAGCCTTTTTATCTGGAATGATTTAAGTTGGGCCCTTGTGTTATCCAGCTCTATCTGAGTTCTCAGTACGTCATTCTCCGTTACGAGCCCTGTGGAGAGTAATCTCTTTGTAAGTGACAAGTAATCCTCAAGACTGCTTACATTATCTTGAAGAATCCTTATCTGTTCCCCATAAGTTACAGCATCTATAAATGCATTCTTGACTGTATATGCAAGTCCGGTTTCAACAGCATTTTGCTGGTATTTTGCCGACTCATAAGACATCCTTAGCTGTTTTGTAGAAAGCCATCTCGAAGGATTAAATATATCAACCTGAGCTATTGCCTGAAGCGAAGCAATGCCTCCGTTCGTAACAGCAGGATCATATCCATAGGCCCTGCCATAACTTGACGACAGATTTACGGAAGGCAGCAGTAAAGCACGTGATTGTTTATATTCATTGCTTGAAATACCGGCATCAGCGCTTGCATACCCTGACAGGGGATAATGCTGAATTGTTTTCTCTATACACAGTTTCAATGTAACCGGTGTATCCGCATACGTCATACCAGATGCCGAGACAAACATTGTTATATTTGTCACTATGAACATCAGGATCAAAAATCCCGTTCTTTTAATCTTTATATCCCCCTCCAAATTTCATTATACATATTATACATCCCGTTAAAAACTATATCTTAATCATTAAATTATCAATAAAATAAGATTAAAATTTTTTAATCTAAACCCGGTTAGGAGAGTCCTCGAGTTTAAGAGTTAAGAAGTTAAGGAGTGGTGGAGTTGAGGAGTGGTGGAATGTAGCGTATAACTCAACACTCCACAACTTTAAAACTTTCTAACTTTTGAATCAAGAACTGGATTCCCCCCGCATCAAGTGCGGGGCAGGCTCCTTCAGGTCGGGAATGACGCGGAAGCTCCATTGATAAAGGGGATGGGGGGGGTTGGGAATTTTAACTCCATCCTAACTCTGAACTCTGTAACCGTACGGGTTTCTTGCTTATCTCTATAGTTGTGTTATTGAATACAAGTTAAATTAGTGCATTAAGGAGGCACATGCGTGAGATGTTTTAAATGCCTTACAGAAGTACCAGCAGGGACAGAGGTATGTCCGCATTGCGGACAAATCCTTATACCAAAGGTCAAAAAGCAGAACAATGAAAAGAAAGACCCTGCGAGCACCCAGATTAAACAGAAAGAGTATCAGATAGGCGATATCATAAAGGATCGCTATGAAGTCAGGGCGGTACTCAGCAAGAAAGGCACAGGATTTACCTATAAGGTAAGAGATAAAGAAAAGAAAAAACCCTTCGTGCTTAAACAGATACAATATTCGCTTATAACCTCGGATGAATCAAAGGAACGTTTTTTTGATATTATAAAAGAAATAATCAAACTCAATCTGAATGAGATCGCAGCAATTTATGATTACGGAGAGGACAGTGGAGCAATCTATTTTGTTTCTGAATATATAGAAGGCCTAACCCTGAGAAAACTATTGGACGTAAGAAAGGGGATGAAACAGTTTTTTAATGGTGAAGAACTTGAATCTATAATAACCCAGATATGCAAGGCACTGATAACCGCACATAACAATGGGATCGTTCATGGAGATTTAAAGCCTGAAAATATATTTATTTTGCCAAGTGGTCTTAAAATTACAGAACTTGGTATAACAGGTTCATTTTCACCTCTTGATTTTACCTCCATCCAGCAAGACTTAGGGGATGCTTACAAGTATATAGCCCCTGAAGTTGTCATAGGGGGCGCATTGTCTAAATCGAGTGATATATATTCACTCGGGGCTATAGTATATGAGATGCTGACCGGTATAATACCCGGAGGAGTTGTAAATCCTCCGACAAATTACAACAGTGAGCTTCCACAAGCTGTTAACGATGTTGTTCTCAAGACACTACGTCAGGATCATGAACAGAGAACTCAATACGTATCTGAATTTTACAAAAATTTACTCAAAAGTTTTGGTCAAAAAGCAATCGAATTTGAAGAAAAGCCATGGATAACAAAACAAACAGCCGAAACAGAACAGGCGGGTAAATTACAAACGGAGATAGATGAAGACCTGTTTATGTATGTAGAAAGTGGTACAACAAAAACACCGCCCGCAACAGACAAACCAAAAACCGTAGAAGAAGAGGAAAAACCGGTGCAGGCTGCACCAGGACAAACCGCCGTGACGAAACCCGCACCTGAAACACCCGTAATACCAACAACACCCACCCAGGAAAAACAGCCAGAACAAGATAAAACGGCAGAAGAAATAAAGACACCGGTACAAGAACCACCGCTGGCTCTTGAACAAACAACGAAAGAAGGACCATCCGCCGAACAACAAACAACCGGTGCAGAATCAGTAACTTCAAAACCAACAGGAAAACCTATAGAGGATGAAGGCACAGGGGAAAACATAAAAGCAGAAAAGCAAGAACCGAGGAATGAAATACCGATACAACAGGAAGAAATCCTCGATGCAATCACGGATACAGCTCCAGAAAAGCTTGAACAGGCAAAGCCGGAACCGGAGAGGTTAGGCATAGAGGACATTGCAAAACATCTGGACATCGTTACGGATGAGATCCAAAGTAAAGGATTTAAAAAACCGAAACCCTTGGAACCTGCACACGGGAAACATCCTCTTCTTGAAAACGAATCAAATAAGGAAAACCAGCTTTCTCCGCAAAAAGAGTCCTACAAAAACACAGGAATGCAACCGAGATCCGCACGCCTAAAAGATAGAGCTAAAGTAGAAAAAAGGTCTCCTTTAACCTTAACTATGGGTATCATATTGATTGTCATTGTGTCATTGGCAATCGCCGGATGGTTTTTGTTAAAGTCCTTTCATTACAAAACTGATGTCCTTGGCATTATTTCTACAAAAGGTAAAAACAATGGTAAAACCTTTACGCAATCCATCATAGTTGCAGAACATCGAGTTACAGAAACCACAGTAAAGGTTGTTCCTCCCGTCGAAATACAGGCTACTCCAAAACAAGAAATAAAAAAACAGGTCGAAAAGCAAAAGCGTGAAAGAAGGTTTGTCGCTGTAGTGCCGAAACCACTGCCCCCGAAATGCCCTGAAGACATGGTCTATATACCTTATGGCTATTTCATAATGGGAAGCAGCCTATCGGATCCTCTCAGGGATTTTTCTGAAAAGACAGATGTAAGAACTTATGTAAAGGCGTTCTGCATCGATAAATACGAGTATCCAGACCAGGAAGGCATTATTCCTCAGACAAATATAAGTTTTTACAGAGCTAAAAAATTATGTGAAGATGAAGGCAAACAATTGTGTTCAGAAGAACAATGGGAAAAGGCATGCAAAGGACCTTTGGATCTGAAGTATCCTTATGGTAATGTATGGGATGCATCAAAGTGTAATACCCAAAATAGCGATGGAACAAACAGATCGATAGTACCATCCGGCACTTACAGGGCATGTGTAAACGGCTATGGAGTGTACGATATGAGCGGAAATGTAATGGAATGGACAAACAGCGTGTTTTCTTCGCAGGATACATCAGATAAGGTTGTAAAGGGCGGTTCATTCACAAAACCCGATTGGGCTACACGATGTGCATACAGGTATAATATGCTTCCGAACTCAACAAGCAATGAAGTCGGCTTCAGGTGCTGCAAGCCCCCGGAAAGATAGAACTGTATTTTTATGAATACATATACCATTTATATTTTAATCGCATACATACTCGTAGCGCTTTCCGGATATTGGCTTGAATACCTGAAACTTTCACATCTGAAGAGGTATGGCAATATTGTACCGTCTGAGTTTGCCGGCAGTATAGACGGTGAAATTTTGGAAAAATCAAACAGCTATACAATAGAATCAACAAGGTTCGGTATCCTCTCCTCCGTATTCAACAATATCTTGATAATACTCTTCTTCTTTGCAGGCATCCTGAATGTTTATAATACATGGATTGTATCGCTGCGTTCGAGCTTTATAATCTCGGGCATTGTCTTTTTCATGCTTCTGCTTTATGCAGACACATTCCTTACAATCCCTTTCAATATTTACCAGACATTCAAGATAGAGAAGAAATATGGATTTAATACAATGACAGCAAAATTATGGTTCACCGATTTTATAAAATCCGTATTGATATCGACAATTCTTTTATCTTTCATAACATTCGCAGGTTTACGGCTTATTGGAAAAAGTCCATTACACTGGTGGCTATGGGTGTGGCTTTTCTTTCTCATATTCAGCATCTTTATGATGTATATCTCTCCTTATGTGATAGAGCCGTTGTTTAATAAGTTTTCTCCCGTCGATGATGAAAACCTTAAAAAGGGCATAGATGAGCTGACAAAAAAAGTCGGCGTGAAGATCAGCAAGGTACTCAAGATGGACGCATCAAAAAGGACAAAGCATACAAATGCGTATTTCACTGGTATTGGAAGAGTAAAGAGGGTCGTCCTGTTTGATACGCTCCTTAACTCGATGAACACCGGAGAAATACTCGCTGTACTGGGGCACGAACTCGGACACTGGAGAAAGAAACACGTTTTAAAACAATTAATGCTTATGGAGACAATCTCTCTGGCTGTTCTCTATATATCCTTTAGATTAATGCAGGGCAATCTATTGCTTGATCTTTTCGGTATTACAGTCGACAGCATATTTGCAAAGATCGTTATCTTATTCCTGCTTGGTACAATTGTGTCATTCCCATTTACACCTGTGTTTAATCTGTTTTCAAGAAGGCATGAAAGGGAAGCGGACACATTCGCATGTGAACTTACAGGCAATCCGGCCGGCATGATCAGTGCATTGGTAAAGCTTTCAAAGGATAACCTTTCAAATCTTCATCCGCATCCCGTTTACAGTACCTTTTATTACTCACATCCGCCCGTAACAGAGAGGATAAATCATATCAGAATAAAATATCCTGCGTTAGGCTAACCTTCAGCAATACAATAACCTTGAACCGGCTTGACATTATTGCTTACTATCGTTTTATAATTGCCAAAAACTAAAAAGGAGTATTTATGGTCACAAGGAATTATGGTTGGAGACCGGATGTACCCGACCAGAGGGATTTTTTATATTCAAAGATAGTGCGTATACCAAAAAAATTGCCACCAAGGATTGACCTTATTAATTACTGTTCCGCGGTAGAGGATCAGGGAGAACTTGGAAGTTGTACCGCCAATGCAATAGCAGGCAACATTGAATTTCTTGAAAGTCTTTCAGCTCAGTCGTTTGAAGACAAGAGCAGGCTTTTCATATACTATAATGAAAGGGCACTTGAGGGACATGTCAATGAGGACAGCGGTGCAATGATAAGAGACGGGATCAAGGTATGCGCAAAATACGGAGCATGCGACGAGCTAATCTGGCCTTATAACGTAAATAGGTTCGCTGTTAAGCCGGATAAAAAGGCATACACCGATGGAAAGGAACACCTGATCGTATCATATCACAGAATTCTGACAATCGACGAAATGAGGGCATGTCTTGCAGAGGGATTTCCGTTTGTTTTCGGTTTTTCGGTATACGAGAGCTTTGAAACACAGAAAGTCGCAAGGACCGGGATTGTAAACATGCCTAAGAAATCGGAAAGGATGCTTGGCGGACATGCAGTCATGGCAGTCGGATATGATGATAAGGCAAAGAGGTTCCTTGTAAGAAATTCCTGGGGCAAGGACTGGGGCATGAATGGCTATTTCACAATGCCTTACAAGTATCTCCAGACCCTATCAGACGACTTCTGGACCATAAGAAAGTGAACAATCACCACGGGTTGTAAATTTCAACGGTTTGGAATAACCCACCCTTCAAATGCATTTTTCAGGTTAACGGGTTAAAAATGGTCCTAGAGAGATTTGAACTCTCGTTTTTGCCTTGAGAGGGCAACGTCCTAGGCCTCTAGACGATAGGACCAGAAAGATACACAATATGTAAAATGCCTGCTTATTGATTCTTTGTTCGAATGAACGAATTCAGAATTATATATTGTCCTTATCTTATAAAAATTTTTTTTGCAAGCATAAATAATACTGTATCAGATTTTTTGTTTCTTAGCCAACCAATCAGTAATGAAACATAGTTTTTATCTTGACAGCGCCAAAATGCTCCTCTACAAGAGGAATTATTATGGATGTATATCCAATTGTACACAAAAATTTAATATTCAATATTCTAACGAACGAAGATATAAGTTTCGTTGAAATAAGAAAACTGCTGGACTATCTTATCGAAGAAGAGGCATTCGATAAGGAGAGGTACAGTCTGTCTTATGAACCGGAAATGTACGAAATCTATATTGATGAATACCACTATGTGGTTGATGTGCAAAACTATGAAGTTGCAATCTATAAAAGAGAAAAAAAAATTGATACGATGGAGAACTGAAAATGTATAAAGCTATAAGAAACGTGTTGATCGTATGTTTGGCAATCTGCATAACAGCAATATCATGCACAAAACAGAATGACCAAGGACCAACGCTTAACCTGTATGTTATGAGTCATTGTCCTTTTGGCATAAGAGCAGAGGATATTATACTTGGTTTTATAAGTAATTTTAATAACGAGTTAAAACTTCATATTCGTTACATAGTAAGCAAACAGGGAGAAAATAATTTTGCAAGCCTGCATGGTTCGGCGGAACTTGATGAGGACCTCCACCAAATAGCAATACAGAAACTCTATAACAACAAGTTCTATAGCTATCTTTTATGTTACAACAGCAGTATGAACAGAGACAAATGTCTGAAAGACAACACTATAAATAAAAACGAAATAGATTCATTCGTTCAATCAGGACAAGCAGAAAAGATTCTGAACAGCGATTTCCTCACAACAGAAAAATTGGGTATAAACGCAAGTCCTACCCTCTACATAAATTCCAAACGTTATGAAGGCCCCATCCAGTCAGGGCATATAATAAGGACCGCATGTTCTGATATACCGCAGCTTTCTTACTGCAAGACATTAAAACCACCGGTAGATGTGCAGATAACCTTGCTGACAGGAGGATGGGACAATATATATCATCCAAATATTATAAAGGAGAACCTTGTCAACTTTTTTGATAAAGCAAACATCGATCTTGTAGATGCGAATACGAAACAGGGCAAAGAGCTTACCGAAAAATTCAAGATAACGGAAGTACCAGCCATGATTTTCAGCGACCATGTAACAATGACTACCAGCTTCAATACGATTCAACAAAGATTAAAAGAGGTAAACGGTGACTACATAGATTACATGAATGATATGGGATACAGACATCTGCTCGATAGACCATCCCGCAACAACAGCATGATCATATTCACGGATATAAACAACAAGGATTCAGTAAATGCTTGCATATCCATTGTCAGATTGCTGATGGATTACAAAAAAAATCAATATCATCCGGTGTTCAATGTTATAGGCAAAAATCTTGACCCAGAGACATTAAAAACCGCCGCTATCATAGAACGTGCCGAAAAACTGCCAATGGAAAACATGCTTTCCGTACTGCTAAAACTCCATTCGAGCATTTCTTTAAAGGCGTTTAACAGTTCAAACCATAAAGTCAGGATTAACCAAAAGGTTATAAAAGAACAGATAACCCATAACAATGCCATTGCTTCAAAACTCGATATAGGACAGGCAAAATTCGCAATGATTGTTAACAATACCGAGTTTATCAATGCGCCCGATCCTTCACAGTCGGTGGGTATATTCGAACTATCTCCCATAATAGGAAAAATGGCCTTCCCTGCCGGTCAACAGCCGGGGAAATGCTCAAAATAGAGCGGGGGTAAATGGTATCACATCTATTCGGGATCGTTGCAGAATTTATAATATCTACCATAAAAATTTTCGGTTATGGCGGGGTTGTTCTTTTAATGGCTATTGAGAGTGCATGCATACCTCTGCCGTCCGAGATTATACTGCCGTTCGCAGGCTATCTTGTTTTTATGCAAAAATTCCGATTAATCTATGTTGCTCTTGCAGGGGCTTTTGGATGCGTCATCGGCTCTATAATTGCGTATGCAGCCGGTGCATACGGCGGAAGACCATTGATTGAAAAATATGGCAAATACATCCTTATAAGCAAACATGATCTTAACATGGCGGACAGATGGTTTGACAGGTATGGCAATATAATCGTTTTCACGGGCAGACTTTTGCCTGTCATAAGAACGTTTATATCGCTTCCAGCAGGCATTTCACGTATGAATTTTATCAAATTTTTATTCTATACGTTTATAGGTTCGTTCATCTGGAGTTTTTTCATCACATGGATAGGCTTCAAACTCGGACAACAATGGGATACACTCGGGCCATACTTCCACAGGTTTGATTATGTGATACTCATAACGGGTATACTTCTGTTTATCCTTTATCTCAGAAGACATCTAAGACACATAGCCAATGAACATTAGCTTCGGTATATTATGTCTATCATAACACTTTGCACAGATTTTGGTACCAAAGACAGCTACACCGCAAGTATGAAAGGGGTAATATTGGGCATCAACCCCAGGGCAAATATCATAGATGTAACCCATGATATTCCCAGGCACAACATTGCCTTTGCAGCTTTTGTACTGCATGGATATTACAAATATTTTCCAAAGCACAGTGTGCATGTTGTCGTTGTGGACCCCGGTGTCGGCGGGCAGAGGTATGATATGATTTTGAGAACGAAAGATTATATATTCATAGGCCCTGACAATGGTGTATTCAGCTATGTTCTTATAAATCAGCCTTCGATATGCTATGAAATAAACATAAGACATACTGTCTCAGCTACATTCCATGGCAGGGATGTATTCGCTCCGGCTGCGGCAAGTTTATCCGTGAAATGGGATAAATCCATAATAGGCAGCATAATAAAGAGACCCGTCATACTCGATATTCCCAAACCCATCATCGGCAGCAGAGGCATAACAGGCGAAATAATCCATAGAGACCATTTTGATAATCTCATAACAAATATAACATCGGATAGACTCCATACGCTCCCGAAAAACAAAGAGCTGGATATATTTCTGAAAGGGGTTAAAATAAAAGGCATAAATGATACTTATGATCGGTGCGGAAATGATTTACCATGTGCGATCATAAATAGTTTTAACCTGCTCGAGATTGCTATAAATTCCGGCAGTGCTCATAAAAAACTTGGTATCAATATAGGGGATAAAGTAAAAGTCTTATGGAAATAAGTAGTGATACAATAGATCTAATAAACAGATTAAAACAGGGAAATACCCGTGCACTTGCAAGAGCAATAACGTTACTCGAAGAAGGAGAACTGGATATACCATCCGTCGATCGCTTTCTCGGTAAGACAGGCAAATCTTTTAAAATAGGGGTCACAGGTCCGCCAGGTGCCGGCAAAAGCTCACTGATAGACTGGCTTATCAAACACATAAGGAATAGTGGTGAGAGGGTCGGTGTGCTTGCCACGGATCCATCAAGCCCCTTTACCGGCGGTGCCATACTCGGTGACAGGATAAGGATGCAGCATCATTTCCTCGATGATAGCGTATTTATAAGAAGTCTGGGGTCACGTGGTGCTCAAGGCGGAATATCGAGGATCACACGAGATGCTTCTCACCTCATGCAGGCAGCGGGCTACGAATTTATCATACTCGAAACCGTCGGGGTAGGACAAACGGAATTGGACATAATGAATATAGCCGATACAGTGCTTGTGGTGCTTGTTCCCGAGTCCGGAGATTTTATTCAAGCGATGAAGGCTGGACTTATGGAGATTGCCGATATATTTGTTGTAAACAAATCCGATCGTGAAGGATCAAAACAGATGGTAAATACACTGAAGTTTCTTACAGAAACATCCCCATCGGGGCACGACACATGGCAAATACCAATAATGCCTACCAATGGGCTTGACGGTACTGGTACAGCAGAGCTACTTCAAACAATAAAAAAGTATATCGAATTTATGGAGCGTCATCAGGAAACGGCATTATTTTTTCGTAAAAGACTGCACGGCTTAAAACAGCTTATCATCGAACAACTCTGTGTTATGATAGACAGTACAATCAATGAAGAAGTACAGTATAATTACAAAAAAGAACTATCAGACCCTTCCATAAGCCTTTACAGCATATTCAATCGCATCATGCATGATAAGGATTTTGCAGATAGAATTCTCAAGTAAGCTGCCTTAACCATAAAAAAAAGAGGGAGTCAATGCTCCCTCTTCGCAAAACAGTGCTTTTCTTACTTTGCCGGAGCTGCTGTTGTCGGTGATGCCGGAGCTGCTGTTGTAGTAGTCTGTGTTGTGACTGCAGGTGCTGCTTGCTCTGTTGCTTCTTCTTTGTGACAGCCTGCCATACCGGCTGTGAAAGCGAGAACAATCGCTAATAGCATTAACTTCTTCATGTATCCTTTACCTCCTTTATTGGTATATTTACCCCATGAGAACGTTTGGTCATGCATAATTCGTAACCCTCTATTTTTATCTGCCGTAGAGAATTGCCTGGCTAAAAACCAATCCTTTCTAACGGGGTTTATATGCGTGATATGCTAATGCAAAATGTTTGTCAATAGTAAGTGTCAAAAACATATTAAGGAATTTTTGGGGTAGATGCTGATTTTTATTTTTTATCCGCTGTGACTTTTTATTTCAACATATCGAGAAGCAAAAAAACTTTTACGATGTAAGGATCCAATTGCGAGTCGGAGGATCTTTCCAACTCTGCGATAATCTCGTCCTTTGGCTTGCCTTTCCTGTAAGGTCTGTCCGATGCCATTGCATCGACAGCATCCGCAACAGCAAGGATCCTTGCCGTAAACGGAATTGCATCACCCTTTAAACCGTCGGGATATCCTGTGCCATCGTACCGCTCATGGTGATGCTTAACCGCTGGTATAACGTATTTCAATTGTCTTATCGGGGATAGGATTTCAGCACCTTTAACCGGATGTTGCCTGATTAGTTTTATATTTTCTTCGCTAAGCTCTTCTTTTTTGTCAAGTATGTTTTCATAGGTTCCAATCTTTCCTATGTCATGGAGGAGACCTGCGATCTCCAGTTCCTGTAATGCATTTTCCTCCAGCCCCATTGCTTTTCCTATGGCAACCGCATATTGAGTAACACGCTCTGAGTGTCCGGCGGTCCATTTTGATTTTGCATCTATGGCATTCGAAAGTGCCTTTATCGCCCCTATTGAAAGTTCCTCAAGGTCTGACACAAGTCTTATGTTGGAGAAGGCAACGGATATTTGTGCCACAAGTTTCTCTAAAACTACTATGATATCTTTATCGAATGCAGCTGGTTTTTTCGA
This sequence comes from uncultured Pseudomonadota bacterium, assembly GCA_964547905.1. Lineage (GTDB taxonomy): Bacteria > JAMCPX01 > JAMCPX01 > JAMCPX01 > JAMCPX01 > JAJYLM01. The sequence goes on from CAZJPN010000053.1 coordinate 49,758, forward strand.
AACAAAATTCATAACGCCGATTATTTCATTTTTAATCTTGAGCGGTATTCTTATAACCGATACAAAACCTAGCCCCATAAATATATTCTCTAATAAAAGGCTATCCGTCGTGCTTGACAGATCAGATATGTATTGTTGCTTTCCTGTCATAACGACATCCGTCATGCTTGTATCCGAAAACCTGACAAGTAAATCTTTTGTAAACAATGGTATACCGAATCCTGCAACAAGAGTAAAACCGCCTCTTTCTTTATCTATAAGCGTGATCCCCTCTGCATCGCACGGTACGAGACTATTTACCTTCATTAAAATGGAATACAAGATACGCTGCGGTTTCAGTGTAGAAAGAATGGCCTGATCGATCTCGTACATTGTATTTATCGTCACCATCTCTTTTTTCAGCATTTCCTCAGCCGATTTTCGATCCGTAGTGTCACGATAATGATAAACAACGCCGGTAATACCTTCTTTATCAATGAGATTCTTGCCCTTTGCCTCAAAAAATCGCCATGAACCATCCTTATGTTTAAAACGATGCTCGATGATACTTGTAAAACCCGGCATGGGTACACCGGCTAAAAATTGTTCAATAGCCTTTCGTTTATCCTCCGGGTGCATCAATTTGACGATATTCGTGCCTATCAATTCTTCGGGTTCATAACCGAGTGTTGTTTTAATAGAAGGACTTATGTAGCGTATAATGCCGTCAACATTCAAAACACAAATCAAGTCCTGAGAGTTTTCTATAATGGAACGGTAATAAAGTTCGCTTTTTTGTAGCTTTTCTTCGGCCCTTTCCTTTTCTGACTGCATGCGGAGGGATTTGATCCCGAATGAGAGATCGTTTGCCAATTCCAGCAGAAGCTTGACCTCATCCTCGTCAAAGGCATTTTGCTCTGCTGCATAGATATTTATCGAGCCGATGATGTTGGAATCTATGATCAGTGGAAGGGCTATTACAGAGGCATATCCTCGCGTTACAGCCTCACTCCTCCATAGACGAAACGCATCATGATGAAGCGTGTCCCTTACAATGCAGGGCTTACCCGATCGTATTGCCGTCCCTATAGGACCACGGCCTGTTTCCTCATCCGCCCATGTAACATTTACAGCACTCAGGTACCCTTGTTCAAAACCAGCCTTTGCCACTGGCATTATTGTTTTCTTTTCGTCATGCTGCGTAAACCCCACCCATGCAAAACGGTATCCACCCTGCTCTATAACTATCCTGCATATATCGTTGAGAAGCCCTAATTCGTCACTTGCATGCACCAAAATATGATTGCATTCGGTAACTGCTCTAAGTGCACGTACGGCCCTTCGCAGCGCTACTTCTTCTATGTTTACCAAATTTTGCATTATACAACTCCAGTAGAGTTATTCGCATTTAATATGCCAGCTTTGAAAAAGCTAACCACTTGAATTTTAAGACAATAATATATTATGTATATTCAATTTTGTTTAAAATTAGACAAAATATGTTTAAAAACACAAATTGAAGTGCACCTTAATAAATCCCTCCCCCATTGCTAACTCCTAATATTCTGTTGACCAATTGAATAAAGTAGGTTATCAATAAAAAAATATACGGGGCGTGGCTCAGTCTGGTAGAGCGTTCGGTTCGGGACCGAAAGGTCGGCGGTCCAAATCCGCCCGCCCCGATATTGAATCAATTCTATTTGAGCTGGAACCGTATTGGGATGATCATCCATATATAAACAGGCTTACCGTGCGAAGTAAGCGCGGTAAAACGCCAATGTTCAACCGCTCCTACAGCGGATTTATCAAATACAGGAATGGATTTTAAGATTTTTACCTCTTTTATTTTCCCATTTGGTTCTATGAACGCCTTTAATACAACAACCCCTTCAATACCCTGTTTTCTTGCTTCGATAGGATAAACAGGATTCCTAAATTCAATAAGTGTCGGCTGGTTGTCGAGTTGATTGGACGAAACAACTCCGTGGCCTTCACCATATCCAGTTCCAGTGCCGCTCCCTCCTGTGCCTGCCTCCACTATGCCTGCCTCCACTATGCCTGCCTCTCCTGCTGTTGCAGTCACTACTCTTCCTATTGTTTGCTGCGTTATTTGTTCCGCAGCTTGTTTCCGAACAGTCCGTTTCTCAGGGATTGTCATTTTTTCTTTATACCTCTGGATGATTCGATGAGCTTTTACTTTTTTAGCTTGCCGCACAGGTAAGCCGTTTCCACCCTGCATGTTAAGATTAACGGTTATGGTTGATATCTGCACTTGCGGTATAAGTATACGATAAAAGATCACAAAAAACAGAAAAATTGCGTGTGCTAAAAGAGAACCCGCTAAAAAATATTTGAACCTTTTATCTATGATGCCCTTCGGCATTAATTCTAACATTAGAAATCATACTCTACACCGATATACGGTATAATAGGCAGCGAATTGACTGTCTTACGCTGTGTATAATCGGTATTATAAAAATAACCGACAACGTTCTGATTGTACAATATATTTATAACATCAAGATATACTTTGAGCGTTGAATCGGCATACACAAAGCTTCTCTGTACCCTGAAATCAAGCCGGTTATAGAATGGGAATCTTGATGAATCAGGATAGCCTTGAAGCGGCATGACAACCGTTTTAGGCTGATCAGGACATTGTGATAACGGATTCGGTATCACCGTGGTACCGGTAACAGGTGTATATGGATTACCTGAATGCATGCTCAACCTCCATGAGAATTCCCAGTTCGTCAATGGTCTATAATCCGCAACAATATTTAAGGTATGCCTTTGATCCTGCTGCGGGAAGTACCATGGTCCGCCAGGCTGATCCTGTTCCTTCGTGAACAGGTATGTATAGCTTATCCAGCCGTCCCATTTTCCTGTTACATAACGCTGGATCATAATGTCCCCTCCGTACGTCATTCTTCTGCCGGAATTGGCCGAGCTTATCGTAACTACAGGCTCGCATGGCGTTACGAAATGAATATCAGCGGGGTTTATATATGTATAGATTAAATTATTGTCGCGTATATAAAAGGCATCGGCTCTGAAATAATAATTACCGACGTTAGCCTCGTACGTGAGTATAAAATGGTTCGACCTTTCTGGCAGCAGCGACGTATTCGTCGTCATCACAATTTGGGCAAGTGGGAGCTGATGGTATTGACCTGTTACGAATTTCATTGTCTGATCCTTATCAATTTTATACCCTAATTCTACCCGGGGACTGTACGTAGCTTGATCATTAAATCTGAAATAGTCGTACCGTAACGAAGGCGTAATAAAAAACCTTTTTGCTATGGTAAATCTATTGCCGATAAATCCGCTGTATATTCTGAATATATCCTGAAAAGACAGGTTTGCCTGTCCCTGGTTTCTCGAACTGTAGTTCGTGGTCTGATTTTGAGCAGATCCAACAATAAGGGCGCTCATCACAGACGCAGATGCAGATACAGGTGCATATTCTATTTCATATCCAAGAAAAAGATCATCCCATGATGACGGATATATGTTCAGAGTCCCTCTTGACCCAGCCTGTTCTATAAGTGTATTTGCTATATTTGAGCTTGAGCCAATCAAGGATGCATCGTTTATGTCCGTTGCTCCGTATATAACCTGCTCATACTTCAGAAGTTTATTCGGCGTGTATTCAAGCCCTATGCCGAGTATATTCTGTCTATGCAGCCAGTAGACATTGCCGTATCCAGGCTGATTGTATTGGTCTGACTGCTTCAAATAACCGGAAACATTATCACCCGATAGTATATAATCGGCAAAGATCTTTAATTTGTCATCAGGTACATAGGCAAGTTTTACCTGGACATCGTAGAAACTCGGTATGACAGTGTTATTTGCAAGGTTCAATGCTTTTATAAGCCAATCATAGTATGTTCTCCTTGCCGTAATAATAAACGAGGCTTTATCTTTTTTAATGGGTCCTTCAGCCAATAATGACCCGTCTATAAGGCTAAGATTGACTTTACCTTTATATTTATCCATGTTGCCGTTCCTGTAATTAACATTCAATATACCCCTGAGTGCATTGCCGTACCATGATGGGTAACCGCCAGGATAGAACTGCATAACATCAACCATGTCATCGTTGTAAACGCTCGTCGTACCTCCAAGATGGGTTGGATCAAACAGAGGTATGCCGTCGAGATAATAGGTGTTTTCATCCGCACCGCCGCCAAGCACGTACATATAAGATGACAGCTCACCGGCATCGGAAACGCCCGGCAGAGTAACAATAGCCTGCACTGGATTCTCTATGTTTGCCGCAATCCTCTTTGCCTCCTGACCGCCAACAACATACTCTGTTGATGGCTTGCTGAGTTCAACCTTGTTTATGTGTTTCTGATTAATCTTGCTTGATGTAACGACAAACTCATTACTTTTGATCACAGAAACCGGTACAAGCTGGACATTTAGTTTTAGGTTTTCTTCAGTTTTCAAAAGAATATTTTTTTCGACAGGCTCATAATCGGGGTATGAAGCCTCAAATGTATAGGTACCGACGGATATACCGTCGATCTCATACATCCCGTCCTTATCCGAGGCGACCTTTTTAACAATAAAGCTACCTGTCCTTACATAAACTTCAGCATCTTTTATTGGGAGGTTTGTGTATCCATCCGTAATTACACCTGTCACAGAGGCAGCAAGGGCGGTGTTCAAATCAAATAAAAAAATTACCACCGTGCCTATAATAAAGTATAATGGTGTTTTATGAAACATTATTCATACTATGTGCCAAAAAAACAAGATAGACAAGTAATCTATATACGAGTTAGGCGGCGGTGAAATATAAGGCAAAATTCACCCTCTGACTCAAGCCCAGCTTGGATACCACCATCCCTCCCCTCAAGGGAGGAATATAAAAAAGATTGCAACACAATCTGAAAGATGGTGGGCTTTCACATGAAGCTAAACAATGCTGTTTTTGTAGGTAAACCCCCTGGGAACAGGGAGTGGGGTATTTCCTTTGTACTGCAGCAAAACCTTGAAAATATCTCCCATGGAATCAGGCATGATCAGGAACTTTGATGCCGAGGTAAGCCTGTAATAATCAACCGGATCGTTCACGATATCTTTGATCTTCGTCAGCAGGTCTTCATATCCCATGGACATCACAAAGTCCCTCTGTCTCACATATCCCGCGGTGTTTAACGAGAACTCCCTGCCCCATTTTGCAAGACTGGTAAAGTCCACATGGCTTGTTATGTCCTTTTCTCCAATGAATTCATACGGGTTATCATCGATCTTATGGTTGTGATAACAAACCAGAGTACCATTTTTTCTGTGCGGAGCATAGTATTCGGGTGCGGTATAACCGTAATCAATTGTCAGTATATGCCCGAGCAGGAGGACTTCCGACATGGCTTTGAGCATATCTCTTGCTTGCAAATTAACCTCTGTCCACATACCTTCAACAGGCTTCACGCCTATAAAATCGAAATGGCGGACAAGTTCCTCTGATGCAGGTATTAAAATTTCTTGAAAATGATCATCCTCAATGGAAACAGAGACCTCATATAATCTGTCTTTCATGACAACAACATGCACGGGGAGCGCATCGAAGAGCTCATTTGATACAATGCATCCTGTAAAGGGTTTTACACTGGATAGGGTTTCATGGATTTCTATCTTATCCTTATGTTCAATGCCTGACAGGAAATGCTTTTCTATTATCACATACCGCAAAGCATCATAAAAATCCTTATGCCATCGAAACGCTGACTCTATGATATCATCAGCCATTTTGCCGGTACCCCCTCCCACTTCCATGACGTAAAAAGGGGTTGGTTTTCCAAGTAGTTCAAAAAACTGTGCAATCTGCCTTGCGATAAGCATGCTCATCACCGATGAGGCATCAGACGCGGTATAATAATCCCCTTCTGCTCCGAGCCTCTGCTTGCCCGATGTATAATACCCGAGAGACGGATAATAAAGCGCCATATTCATAAAATGTTCGAATGTCAAAGGGCCACTATGCCTTATTGTGTCTTTTATTATTTGTTCGACTTTGCCCATGTTATGTTGCAGCTAACGATACTCAAAATTATCTAATTTGCACACGAGTTGTAATTAAATCTTTTATGGTTCTGAACAGATCGTAAAGTGTATATGGTTTTTGGATAAAAGGATAGCCTCTCTCTTTAATTGAAGCCCATTGAGATTTTTCATCGGTGTAGCCGCTCGTTAACAAACAAAGGAATCCTGGCTTATATGATAGCAGCTCTTCTATAAGTCTGATTCCGGTTGAGTCGGGCAAAACCACATCGATGAATACAAGATCGAATGTATGGTCCTCCCTCTTAAACATTTTTACAGCCTCTTGCGCACTGGATGCCGGAAATACAGTATATCCATTTTCACTCAATGCTATCTTAACGAAATTCAGCATGGATTCTTCATCCTCTACAAGCAGTATCCGTTCGCCATTACCATGGAGATCTTTAAAAGATAAAGTCTCCTTGATTATCTCTGCCGGCATATTTAAGACAGCGGGGAAATATACCTTGAACGTCGTACCTTTACCGGATGTGCTATAAACATGTACCCAGCCATTGTGCTGCTTTGCAATACCATAGACTACCGACAAACCAAGCCCTGTACCTTTTTCCTTGCCTTTTGTTGTAAAAAACGGCTCGAATATACGATTGATAATTTCGTTGTCAATGCCAGTCCCTGTATCTGTAATCGTAAGACAAACATAATTACCAGGATGTGATTCCGGCATATCAATACTATTTTTTTCATCTATAGAACAGTTTTCCGTCTTTATTGTTATCGTACCATCTCTTATTATTGCATCACTTGCATTAATCACAAGATTCATAATGACCTGCTGTATGTTTCCGATATCGGCCATAATCATCCATATATCATCGGGAAGTTCAAATTTTATCTTTATGTTTCCACCGATAAGCCGCTTCAGCATTTTATACAAGCCGTTCACTGTAGTATTGATATTTACCGGGACAAGCTCCAAAGGGCTCTTACGACCAAACAAAAGAAGTTGATGTGTAAGGCTTGTACCTTTTATCGAAGCATCGAGGATCTCTTCGAGGTCATGACGTAGGGGTTTATTTTCATTTTGTCTTATTATTCCGAGTTCTGCATGTCCCTGGATCACGGTCAGTATATTGTTAAGGTCATGAGCAACACCACTCGTCATGATACCGATTGCCTCCATTTTTTGTAATTGAAAGACCTGTGCCTGCATCTTTTCCTTTTCCCTGGCTGCATGATTACGCTCGGTTATATCAATAACACTCCCAACAATTGCCGGCTTACCATGATACATTATCCGGGAGCCATAAACTTCAATATCAATTATCCTTTTGTCTTTCGTTAAGCCATGGAATTCATACTGCAATGATGCGACCTCACCTTCTATACGCCTTCTGATATTCTCACGCATAAAAGGCCATTCTTCTGGTATGATAACTTGCTCCGGTTTTATCTTATCGATCACCTCTTCCGCAGAATAACCAAATATCTGAGCTGCCATGGGGTTAACATACTTGAAAACATTGTCCTTCAATATATAAACACCAACCAAAGATGCCTCTGTGAGCGTCCTGAATTTTTCTTCCGACTCTTTCAGACTTTCCTCTGCCTCTTTCCGGGCTGTAATCTCTATAAAGCTTCCCATAATTGCTGGTTTCCCCTGCAACGTTATTCTTGAATCATACACCTCGCAGAGGATGATCTTTTTGTCCTTTCTCATAGCCCTCACTTCGTAGTGTCTTGATGGAACTTCACCGGAAAGACGTTTCTGTATCTCCACTTCCAAAAACGGCAGGTCTTCCGGCAGGACGATATCTTTTGGCCCAACCTTACCTTCTGTTTCTTCAACTGTATATCCCATTATCTCAGCGGCCTTGGGATTTATATATTTGTATATGCCATCCTGATAAATATAAACACCTACAACCGATGCTTCTGCCAGTGTCCTGAACTTTTCCTCCGACTCTATCAGCTGCTGCTCCGATTGCTTGCGGCTTGTTATATCCAGCACACTGCCTAAAACCGCGGGCTTATTGTTGTATATAATACGGGTACCGTATGTTTCGATATAAATGATTTTTTTATCTTTTGTCATTGTCCTGAACATGGTTGGCGATAACTGCACCTGCCCGGACGTGCGCTTCTGTATATTTTCTTCGGCTGATTTTAATTCTTCCGGCACAATAATGTCCTTTGGACTCATCCTGTCTGTTATTTCTTCTACGGAATAACCCAATATCTTTGCAGCAATTGGGTTTACATATTTGAAAACACCGTCCTGTATAATATACACGCCGACAAGCGAAAACTCGGAGAGTGTCCTGAACTTTTCCTCCGATTCTATCAGCTGCTGCTCTACACTTTTTCGTGCTGTAACATCCAGCAGACTCCCTATAACCGCTGGCCTTCCTTGATACAGTATCCGTGCACCATAAACCTCTACATGAATAAGCTGCTTGTCTTTCCTTATGAATTTGCCCTCGTAATACGTTGAAGGTAGCTCACCGGTTATACGTTTTTTTACAGTCTCTTCTGCACGCCCAAGGTCCCCGGATGGGACAAAATCGCTGAGATGTAGTTTTCCCAGTATCTCCTCGATAGTATAGCCCAATATCTCTGCGCTTTTATGATTTACATATTTTATGATCCCGTCCTGAATAAGGTATACACCCACCGGTGACGCATCAGCCAGTGCCTTGAATACGTCTTCAGTATTGTAGACTTTTTGTGAGGAAGATATACTTTGCGACGGTACAACAGGAGTTGATAATTTTTCCCTGACTGGAGTTTTTCTATGCAGTTTGATCGTTTTTTTATTTTTTTTCTTCATTTTACGCATAAGAATCTTGTATTTAGACTATCAAATCCTCCTAAAAAAGCAAGATTATTTTTTTACGGAAATTGTGTTTTTCCGGTTAACCCGTCTTAACCGCATACCCCGCAGAGAGTGCACGTAACAGGCCGGCATACAGGGGTAACAATACCTTTCATACCCAATCTATATTCATTGAGCAGAAAGCTCTTTTTAAATCCGTACTCTATGAAATCCCATGGCAACACCTCATCCTGCCCTCGCTCTCTGAATGCATAATATTCAACATCAAGATTACTTTGAGCTATCGCACTATTCATGGATTTATCTGTCTTTGACAAATACACAAGGAACTCCGAAAGACGCCTGTCCCCTCTGGAAAGAATTGCCTGAAGCAGATAATGCTTCTCCCATTCAATTTTTATACCGCTGGATTTTAATGTTCTCTTTACAATATTCAATTTATTTCTGAGCTCATCCGGTTTTATTACCCCAAGCCATTGGAACGGAGTGAAAGGCTTCGGTATGAGAGGATTGATACTTATGCTCACCCTTCCCTTCCCTTCTTTCAATGCCTCTTTGATTTGTAACGAAAGCTCTGCAATGGCCTTTATATCATCATCTGCTTCATAAGGTATGCCTATCAAGAAGTACAGTTTTAAGGTATTGAGATTATGTTCACCGAGGAACCGTGCTGCTTGCAGTATCTGCTCATCGCTCAGCTGCTTATTCAGGACCCTTCTCAACCTGTATGTACCGGCCTCTGGCGCTATTGCAGCGGAGAACTGGTCGGTAGACATCTCTACATTATTTATATCCAGGAGTGCAAGACTGTCGGCACGCATGGATGACATGGATGCCTTCAGTCCGAGGGCATGGATATGGTTCAGCAGTTCGTTCAGATACGGATACTCGGTTACCATTGGGCTGATAATACCGACTTTCTTAACACCCGGAGGCAGGGACAGCAGATCGTTTTTCAAATCTTCGAGCTTTCTATGCCTTGGCGGCAGATACGCATATCCCGATATGCAGAATCTGCACCGGTACCCGCACCCCCGTGAGACCTCCTGGAGGTGGATACCGGAAAATGTTGTATCGTCCGTATAAACGACGGTTGATGAGACGCGGTTTGATAAAGATGATAGGTGGCGTCTGATCTTTTTACCCTTTTTGAATTTATGCTCTATTTCTTCAATTCCGCCATCAAAGCTGTATTCGACCCGATAGAACGAAGGCACATATACACCCACAAGATTATCAAGCTCCTTCAGTATAAACACCTTTTCTTTTCTTGTTTTAAGACCATCATGAACAACAGACATAATATCTTCCGTAAGACCCTCTGCCTCGCCGATAACGCATGCGTCCATGAATTCTGCTATAGGCTCAGGGTTCAGTGTTACTGCAATGCCTCCTGCCATTATTATGGGTCCATGCATCCGCTGAGATGCGTACAGTTCAATGCTCGATGCCCTCAGGAAATCAACCACATTTATGTAATCCGTTTCGAAAGAGATTGAAAAGGCAATAACAGCAAAATCAGTTATCTGTCTGCTGCTTTCTATGGATACAGGGGCCTTTTGCCCCTTGCGCCAGAAACATCTTTCACAAACAACGTTATCCATGCTGTTCAATATGCTGTAAAGCGTATGCACGGCAAGATTACTCATACCTGCCCTATAGGTGTCAGGATAAACAAGCAGTACAGGAAGCTTCCCTCCCCATTCTTTTTTTATTGCACCTGATTCACGGTGCTTGGTTTTCATAATGCCAGTATAGACAGATAAACTATTCCGCGGCAACAGGCAGTAAGTAGATGGTAATGCATTTCTCGGTTTTAAACAATCTCCTCGATCGTAATACCTAAGGCACCAGCCTCAAGCATCTGCTCAATCGCCTTTTCACTGTCCTGTGGACTAACATTTACCCCTCGTGAAGCATCCATAAGAAGAAATGTTATGAAGCCCGCCTTGAGCCCATCAAGAACTGTGTTCTTTACACAGTAGTCCGTAGCAAGACCACCGACAAATAGTCGTTTAACTTTTAGCTCTCGAAGCATGGATTTCAGCCTCGTTCCTTGAAATCCTGAATAGGCCTCTTTTTTGGCGGCTGTTGCTTTTGATATGATTGTTACCAATTCCGGAAGCTGCAGACCGGCATGAAACTTTGCACCATCTGTTTCCTTCACGCAATGCGCAGGCCATATACCTCCGTATGCCTTGAATGAGATATGATTTTTGGGATGCCAATCCCTTGTAGCAAATACGGGGAGGAAATTTGATGCGAATAAACTTATATAGTTGTTCAGTATCGGTACTACCTCATCACCGGATGGCACCGCAAGAGAACCGCCAGGACAAAAGTCCTTTTGTACATCTACAACTACCAGTGCATCTGTTTTCGAAAGCCTTAATTTCATCATTCATCCTTTTTTTATAAGGTAATACAAAACGGTATAAAAACAAAGTCTTCTCGCATAACATGCCGCTTTCTTGCATTACAACATTTCAGATACTATATTTACGGTATTAAAATTTATGGTATTTTACATGTTCCTTCATACGATATGGTTTGCATTATTGCCCGGCATTTTTGAAACTACCAGGACTATAACGAAATGAAAAAAATTGATGATACAGTTATACTAAAACGTTTTAAAGATGGTGATTCATCTGCGTTTCAAGAGATTGTACTTGCTTATAAGAACAGCATTTACAGCCTATGTACTTATATGACCGGAGATCCGGTCAATGCCGAGGATATTGCACAGGATGTCTTTCTTAAGGCCTACCAGAATCTTAAGACGTTCAAACCTAAAGCATCTATCTATACATGGCTTTACCGCATAGCTGTAAACACGTGTATAGATTATAAACGAAAAGTATCGTTTGAATCCATGTTCAGACACCAGCAGCATAATGAAGGCATTATTGAAAATGAGCCATCCCGGGATCCGTCACCCGAAAGTCTTTACGGATCAAGACAAACCGTGACTGCCTTAAAAAAGGCCCTTGGAAAGTTATCACAAAAACTAAAAGCTGTTATTATTATGAAAGAGGTGGAAGGACTTTCATACGAAGAGATCGCTGATACGCTTGACATATCCATAGGTACTGTAAAATCAAGAATTTCAAGGGCAAGAGAAGAGTTAAAGGCAATAATGAAAGGGTTTAACCAATAAAATGGCGTTCATAAAAATATATAATTTATGGAACAAAAGTAAGGAAGTATCGTTTATAAATTAAGGAGGAAGATATGAGGTGTTCAAAGGCAAGAAAGCTTTTATCCCCATACATAGATAAAGAATTGACAAAAGCCGAAGCGGAGCTCTTCGATGTCCATGTAAGAAATTGTATTAAATGCCGTACAATGCTTGAAGAAATACAGGCTATACACCATACATTCAGCTCCATGGAAAGTCTCAGTGCACCGCTCGGTTTTGCAACACGGGTTATGGCTCATGTACAGGAGAAAAAAACAAGAAGATTGTCATTATTTCCCGTACTCGGCAGGCTCATAGAAGTTGCTGTTGTTATCTTGATGATAATTATAGGTACACGAGTAGGTGGCTTACTTGGAACAGCTTTTACCGGACAGAAAACAAGCATCACATCATCTCTTTCTCTTGATACATTCGAGGCGGTACAGCCCAATTCTATAGGCGGGGCGTATATGGCAATGATGGAGGGAAACAATGAAAAATAGCACATTGAAGTTCCTACTGTTAATATCCGTGATCTTAAATGTAGCTATTCTCGGTACAATCGGATATTCGTACTACATGAATTCCTTCCATAAACCTCTTCCATTTGGGCCTGGAAGGCGTGGGTTTCTGGTTAAGGAACTCGCTTTAAATCCTGAACAGGCTAATGCATTGATAAAAGATGAGCAATCTTTTCATGATGATATAGACAGCATGAGAAAGCAGATATTCCTGAAGCGGTTGGAATTGCTGAATCTAATAAAGTCCGACAATCCTGATACAAAAAAGATCGATCAAACCATTTCCGATATAGGAAGCATGCAAGAGGACATTCAGAAAAAAATAACTGCTCATATTATTGAAGTTAAAACCATACTGAATAAAGATCAACAGAAGAAGTTTTTCGGATTAATAGAAACTATAATAACAAAAAGAGAGGACGGAAAGCATGGACCACACGGCCCCGGTCATTGAAGAACTCATAGGACTAATTAGGACGTATATGACTTATAAAAAAACTTTTATTTTTTTTCTGTTTTTATTATTATCGATCACGGCCGTTACACACGTTCGTGCAGATGAACCACAGGTTATGACACTGAATGACTGCATAATGACCACCCTTGAAAACAACCCACAGTTAAAGGCATCAGAGATGAGTATTATGTCAAGCGAGGGCAGTTACGGCATAGCAAGATCTGTCCTTCTGCCGCAGATAAACGCTGTTGCAGATGCGCAAAGAACGACCTCAAACCTTATAGTTACACACCAGAGTCCTTATGCCTCCTTATATTACCAACAGCCGGACAATACAAATTATCCATACTACACTGCATCGGTAACCCTTACTCAGCAGTTATTCAGCTTCGGCAAGAACTACTTCGGCATGAAATCATCTTCAGAGCTTATCAATGCAGCAAAATACAACCTCGTAAACGCACGCAATACGCTTATCTATAATGTGAAGCAGAATTTTTTTAATCTGCTCCAGTACAATATGATTATAGAGTCTGACCAATATCTGCTCAAACAGATGGAAACGCAGCTACACCAAGCAGAATCTTACTACAAAGCAGGCCTCAAAACAAAGATCGATGTACTCAGTGCGAGGGCAAGCCTTGGAAATATCAAATTAAGCCTGATAACAGCGGAGAACGCAAAACAGATATATATACTTAATCTGTTATCGCTCATGGGCCTGCCGCTTACTTCAGGCATATCGTTCACAGGACAGCTTGAGGCTGTTCCTGTATCAACGGATGCGAACCTTTATGTAAGCAAGGCACTTGATAACAGACCGGACTATTTGTCCTTGAAAAGACAGCTTGATTCTGCACGATATTCGTACAAACAATCTATCAGCTCATATTTTCCGACATTGTCAGGCAATGCCTCCTACAATTGGGCTGGCCAGGACTTTCCTCTCACCTGGAACTGGGCAATAGGTCTTGAACTCAGCTTTAATATATTTTCAGGGTTTGAAAATACCTCTGCAAAGCAGGTTGCAAAGGCTCAGATGTTGAACATTAAATATACGATCGATCAGCAAAAACTTGCCGTAGAATTGTCAGTACAATCGGCACTTGATAATCTTGCACAGGCACAGAAGAGTATATCCGTTGCAAAGGACACGTTGAACCAGGCCGATGCCAATATGGAACTTACTGAAAAGGGCTACAGTGCAGGTATAAACAACTATCTCGATTATATTACTGCTGTAAGCACATATCAGAGTGCTGAGTCATCGTATGCAACAGCACTTGCGTCGTACAATATAGCTGTAGCAAACCTTGAATACGTTACAGGATATATAATCTCGAATGGGGGTACGGATCATGAAGAGTAAATACTGGATTATATCGGGCATAATACTAATAGCAGTAATCATAGTAATAGTTGTTGTCAAACGGGATAAAAAACCTTTGCTTAGTTTTGAAAAGATAAAGAGAGGCGATATTACCGAAACCGTGAGTGCAACAGGTCAGATAAACCCTGTAGTATGGGCACAGGTGGGTGCTCAGGTATCAGGGCAAATCATAAAGCTCTACGCCGACTTTAACAGTGTCGTAAAAAAGGGCCAATTGCTTGCACTGATAGACCCCACCCCTTTTAAGGCAGCACTATCACAAGCGTATGCTAATATGCTGAGCGCAAAGGCAGGAATATTACAGGCAAAAGCAACAATGGAACTCGATAAATCAAACTATGAAAGAGACCTTTCGCTTCCTCCCGAGCTCATATCAAGACAGGACGTTGAAACAGCAAAGGCCACATACGATGTTGCCGCTGCAAATTTTTCAGCATCACAGGCAGCAGTTCTTCAGGCACAGGCGAATTATGAAATAGCGCAGTTCAATCTTGAACATACCAGAATACTATCTCCACTCAACGGTGTTGTGATAACAAGGGATGTGAACAGCGGCCAAACCGTTGCCTCATCGTTTCAGACACCGGACCTGTTTGATATTGCACAAAATCTTACAAAGATGGAAAGCGATACGAACATTGTTGAAACCGACATAGGGAAAGTAAAGGTTGGACAGAAAGCGGAGTTTACTGTTGATGCATATCCCAATACAGTTTTTACTGGTACTGTAGCTATTGTAAGAAACGCTCCAATGGTAATACAAAATGTTGTTAACTACGATGTTATCATATACATTGACAACAAAGATCTTAGATTAAAGCCCGGCATGACGACGTACGTTACCATAGATGTTGGTACAAGGCATAATATCTTAATGATTCCCAATGCAGCATTACGGTTCGCACCAAATGATTCTGATACCATTATAAGGACATACAGTCTGCACAACAAACTGCCTGATTGGGTAAAAGTAAGCAGTTCCGATGAAAAAAGAGAATGGTATCGTATAACAAAGGTATGGGTATACAGAAATGATCAATTTATACCCATCCCTATACAAACCGGCATAAGGGATAACAACTACACAGAGCTCATTCAGGGCGATTTGAAAGAGGGAGACGAGATTGTCACAGGATATCAGACAGGACAATAATGGAATTGTTGTAAAGGCTGTTGGTTTGAAAAAGACTTACTTCCTTGACGCTGTTGCTGTACCTGCACTGAAAGAGGTAAATCTTGAGATACCAAAAAGCTCATTTGTTTCCATAACCGGTGCGTCTGGCTCCGGGAAAACAACCTTTATGAATATCCTTGGATGCCTTGATAAACCCACGGAAGGAAAATATATACTCGAGGGTACGGATGTTTCATCGCTCACACCGGATAGGCTGGCGGAAATACGCAACGAAAGGATAGGTTTTATATTCCAGAATTTCAATCTGCTCTCAAGGACAAGCGCCGTGGAAAATGTGGAACTCCCCCTTGTATACGCAGGCACACCAAAGCACGAACGACAAAAAAGAGCGTTAGAACTGCTTGAGATGATGGGATTAAAGGGGTTTGAAATGCATTTCCCCCAACAGCTTTCGGGTGGACAACAACAGCGGGTTGCAATCGCCAGGGCTCTTGTCAATTCGCCAAGCATCATACTTGCAGATGAGCCGACCGGTAACCTTGACAGCAAAACAAGTTACGAGATTATGAACGTACTGAAAAAGCTTAATGAAGAAATGGGCGTAACAATAATACTTGTGACCCATGAGCATGATATAGCCGAGTATGCACAGAGAATTATAACGTTCAAAGACGGCCTTGTCATATCGGACACGGTGAACCATGGAAAGTAAACTTAACGAGAATCTTACTATAGTACGCATCAATCTCCCTCCCCATCCTCTCCATTCTTCACTGGGGTTTCACGATGGATGTTCCGCTCCCTTTCCTAAAGACAAATCCCCCGACCCAAGCTCCGCTCGGGTACCCCGCCCCTTTACTAAAGGGGGGAGAGGGGGGATTATGTGGACTGCGGGTTTAGATGAACAGACAAACTCCAATATTATAGGCTCAAAAAATAAGAACAGAAGGGTTTATGAACTTACCGGAAGCATTTAAGGTATCTACAAGGGCTCTGTATAAGAACAAGATGCGCTCCGTGCTCACGGGGCTTGGAGTTATTATAGGTATTGCAGCGGTTGTTGCCCTTGTTTCCATAGGACAGGGTGTAAGCAAAAAGATAGAGAACCAGATCTCCTCACTCGGTTCCAACCTTCTCATAGTTTTTCCCGGTAGCACTTCTATGGGTGGTATTCATGGTGGCATTGGATCGGTTATTACTCTTATGCCGTCAGACGCAACAGCAATAGCAAACGAGGCACCTGACGTCCTCTATGTATCGCCTGCAGTCCGATGGGTAGGCCAGACGATTTATCAGAATCAAAACTGGTCAACAACAATCATGGGCGTTGGTACAAGCTTCTCCATGATAAGGGATTGGCCTATTGAAGAGGGAAATTTCTTTGATAAAGAGGACGTGGAGGCAGCAACAAATGTTTGTGCCATAGGTCAGGTTGTAAAAGAACAGTTGTTCGGAGGCATTGATCCCATCGGCAAGATTATAAAGATATCAAACATACCCTTCCGCGTAGTTGCGGTTATGTCACCTAAGGGAACGGTTGGGATAGGCCAGGATCAGGATGACATGATACTTGCACCATACACAACCATCCAGAAAAAATTACTTGGTATAGATTATCTCAATCTCATATTTGTCAAAGCAATCTCGAGTTCCGCAGTCAATACAGCACAACAGGAAATAGAATCCATCCTCCGTCAGAGGCACAATATAAAAAACAAAACTGACGATGATTTTACAATTCGAAATGTTACGGATATGTTATCCGCGATTATGAACATCACCAATATTCTTACCATCTTCCTTGGGAGCATTGCATCCATAGCTCTCCTTGTTGGCGGCATCGGTATCATGAATATCATGCTCGTTTCTGTAACAGAGCGAACTCGGGAGATCGGCATACGGATGGCTGTTGGAGCAAAAAGAAGAGATATACTGCTTCAGTTCCTTCTCGAGGCTGTTACCTTGAGTACGATAGGCGGTATAATAGGCATCATACTCGGATCTGTCCTCAGTCTTACGGCTGCATCCTTTATTAAGATACCCATAAGCATAAATATATTCCCTGTTGCCATCGCATTCTTTTTCTCGTTCGCAGTCGGTGTATTCTTCGGGTTATACCCTGCAACAAAAGCATCAAAGCTCAACCCAATCGAGGCACTGCGATACGAGTAAACCCCGTTAGAAAGGACGGGGCTTTAAACCCATGAGATGGAGAAAAACGCTAAAATGGACTCTGTAGTTAATATACTTAAGAAATTTCCATTCTTTTACACGGTTTCGGACATTCTGCTTGAAAAGGTAGGTAAAATAGGTATTGAAAGAACTTATGCAAGGGGAGAGTGCATATTTAACGAAGGAGAGGAGCCAAAATCAATGGGACTGGTCACAGAAGGCAGAGTAAAGGTTGTCAAGCATTCACCCGAAGGCAAGGATGTTATCGTACGCGTTATAGATAAAGGACAGATATTCGGAGAGGTCGCGGTGTTCGACAATAAGCCCTACCCTGCTTCAGCCATTGCAATGGTTGATACAAAAATTTTTGTCATTGACAGATATAAACTGATTGAGCTGCTCAATCACGAACCGCAGATAGCCCTTGATATAATCTCGGATCTTGGAAGAAAGCTCAGAGATATGCTTGATACGGTAAAGAGCATTGCAACAGAGCACGTGGATAAACGGATCGTATTTACGCTGCTGAAGATGTATGAAGCGAGCGGCAGCCCGGTCTTAAGAATAAAGAGACAGGATATAGCGGAGATGTGTGGGACGACCGTGGAAACGGCAATACGGATCACAAGAGAGCTTGAAAAAGAAGGCTTTATATCCACTGAGCGCGGCGCGATAACGCTCCTGAATATAGCTGCACTGGCTCAAAAGCTTCAGTAGTCAAATTTGTTAATTCCCCTCCCGATGCGGATTCCCCTGCTGAATTACTGAAGATTATAACAGGGAAGAAAGAGTTTGATACGAAGCGAAGGAAAACACCTGCGCACTGCTTGATATACTTTCATATATGCTACGTGGACAGCGTCTCGTTTAATGTCAAAATACATCATGCATCTTGTAATGACCATTCCGTTTAGCAAAAGAGCGTTGTTTTACGAGCAGAGGAGAAAACTCTTTCTTCCCTCAGTATTGTTTATAACTCATGAAACAATCTTCCTGACTTTAAAAATCCATTTTTCGGGAAAATTCACCTCCAGCCGTTCAGAAGCTTTGGCATCATTTCAAAACCCTTGTCTATAAACACACTGCTCTTTTCTGCACCAAACTCATCATACGTGTACGCGTTTTTGACCTCATGCTCCGAATCATAAAACAGGAACGGGACCGGCTCTTCTGTGTGCGTTTTCCGTGCTATCGGCGTCCTGTGGTCCGGCATGATAAGCATTCTGAAAGGACCGGATTGTTTGAGTCCGTTCAGCACGCCGCCCACAACCTTTTCGTCAAAATCCTCTATTGCTTTTATTTTCAGTTCTGTATCGCCATTGTGACCTGCCTCATCCGGAGCTTCCACATGTATGTAAATAAGGTCATGATCCTTGAGTGCGTTGACTCCGTACTCAGCCTTGCCTTTATAGTTTGTATCAACCCAACCGGTTATGCCGGGAACCTGTATAATATCAAAGCCCGCGAGCTTGGCTATGCCCCGCACAAGATCAACTGCTGATATGCATGCGCCGGACAGATTGTATAATTTTTTGAATGCGGGTATGTACATTGCCTTGCCGAGACCCCATATCCAAATACTGTTTGCAGGGTCCTTGCCCTGTGCCTTCCTCTTTAGATTTACGGGATGGGATTCGAGTATGTCCCACGATGATTTCATAAGGGATATCAGCTTGTCAGCACCATTGCCTTCGGGCATGTGAGTTGCTATGTCCTGATCCGTTATGTCATGCGGCGGAAATGTATTGATCTTATCCATGCCATGCTGCCAAACAATCAGGTGTCTGTAGCTCACACCGGGATAAAATTTAAATCCGTCATGCTTCAATGAAGAAGAAAGCGCATGGATAAGCTCTACAGCTTCATCCGTGGTTATATGGCCGGCACTGTAGTCTTTCATCGTAATGTTGCTACCCTGTCTATCGAGTGTAACGAGGTTGCACCTGCACGCTACATCGTCTTTATCCAGCGATATACCCTGTCCTGCCGCCTCTATTGGTGCCCTGCCTGTGTAGTATTTTTGCGGATCGTAACCGAAAATAGACATATTACCTACATCGCTGCCTGGATGCATGCCGTGCGGAATTGTCCTCACCATGCCTACAATGCTCTTTTTAGCCAGCTCATCTATATTTTTTTTATGTGCAACCGAGAGCGGTGTGCCGCCCTTCAATTCCTCAATAGGGTAGTCAGCCATGCCATCGCCCTGCAAAATAATATATTTCATATACTCAGTCCTTTCTCGTTTGTACAATATATAAATGTATTCTTTACCAAAAGCAAGTATAGTGAGCCGTAGAATACGTTGGGACTTTATTCCTGTTCAATTAAATTTGCCCGTCCTGTTTTGCCAAACTCCATCTTGATTGTCTTAAACGCCTCAAGGGTCAGTTTGTGGAATGTATCGTCTCCGCGTTGCCTGAAGTAGATCTCCATATCTGGGTGCTTTTCGATATTGAAATGGTCCCGCTTAAACGGGCGGACAAGTATTTTATGGGTGTTGGTCAACGTGAACGCATCAACGATGCGGATATAATCCGGCATCCATTTCGGGTCCATCCCGCCTTTTGTCTGCTGCTGCACAAACCAGTCAAAGGTCTGCTTCGGATCAAGGATGACGTCTTCCCGGAGCTGAAGCGTAACCATCACCTTTTCATCCGACACCTCGCTGGGTACGCCATAGGCAATCGCCAGCTTGACACCAGGTAGCTTGAGTGCGTATTCAATCACATTCTCGGCAGAGAAGTTCTCACCGTCCTTGCGGATCCAGTCGTCCGTGCGGCCGTTGAAATAAAGATATCGCTTTCCCTTGATGATGCGAATGTGCCCGAGATCGCCAGAATGATAACAGCCGTTGCTGAATTTTTTTTGTGTAGCATCGGCGTTGTCAAAATACCCATCAAATCTTAAATTATAGCTTTTCACCCTTTTTGAGATCTCCCCAACCGCTTCGTAATAATTGATAAGACACCCGTTTTCGTCTGTAATGCCGAACGGGCAGATCTGCCCATTCTCATTGAGAATAACAACCGAATCCGGTACCTTGCCGACACTGTCAATTGGGTCTCCTGGCATGTTGACCGACGTTATTACCGCTTCGGTTGAGCCGTAGATTTCATAAATATGCTCCATCCCCAGGTACCGCATACACTTTATGCGGTCAACCAGCGGTGCACCGTTCCCGTAGGCGATACGGAACTTATTTTTCGGGTGTCTGGCCAGGGCCTTTTCAATGGCTACCCCATCACCATATTTCCGTTCCAGTGCAGACAAGATGTAATGAAATGGCTGGCCAACATAGTTCATGAAGGTCACACCGTATTTCAGTATATCTTCTTCAAAAGTGCTGGCACTGAAGCGGCGTTTCAGGACAAAGCTCGATCCGGCAATTAGGGTCGGCAGGATACCGATATACCAGGCATTGGAGTGGAACAGTGGCATGCAGATATAACCCCGGTCTTTGTGGGTCAGATGAACAGCCGATTGTACCACAAAACCGGCACCGATCATTTTCAAATGAGAGATGGGCACCCCTTTAGGCATGCTGGTGGTACCCGAGGTATATATCACCAACACCGGCCCGGTGTTGTCCATCGGCGCCCTGAACCGTACCGGATCCGAGTTTTCCGCTTCCGATACCACCTCTTCAAGGCTTGCAAATCCTTTCTTCGCGGCGTCCCTATCTCCCTCGGTCAGAAAAATATCCCGGCGGCTCAAAGGTCCGATATCCGGGATTACAGCCTCAATTTCACCGTAAGAATTTGGATTGGTGATCAAAAGCGAGAGTCCTGCCTGGCTGATGACGGTGGCGAGCGTTTTCCCCTTGAACCCGGTATTGAGGGCAAACAGGACACAATTGCTCAGTCCAGCACCGAATGCCGTAAAGAGGTATTCCGGTGTATTCTCCTGATAAATGCCGATGGCCATCTTCTCCCTTTTCCCAAGCCTGCCTTCGTGGATCATCTCTGCACGCCGTGACAGGAAGAAGCGTGCATAGCGCATAGACTCTGCATAAACTTCCCGGTAGGTATATGTTTTTTCTTCAAAAACAACAAAAGGGCGCTTCCCACGAGGCAGCCAGCGCATGGTAAGCTTGATCATAGTGCCGAAATTGGCAAACCAGAATCCCTTTTTGATCAGCGTTTTTAGATTGAATTGCCGCAAGGAACTATATTATGCTCGTTCTATCTTCACTGCTGTCCCGTAAGCAATAACCTCATTCATTGCCTGTCCTTGTCCTGCATCAAATTCACCTGAATCAAATCTCATCATGATTATTGCGTTTGCACCAATGTCTTTTGCCTGCATTACCATCTTATCCATCGCTTCTTCCCTTGATTGGATAACCATCTTTACATACCCTTCTTGTGAACCGCCGAGCGTAGCACGCAGGTTACCTAAGAAATTTCCCACAATACTACGGGAACGAACACTTACACCGAACACCGTACCCAATACCTCTGTTATGCGGTAACCAGAAATATTTTCTGTTGTAGACACTAACAAATCCGCCATGTTTATATTCTCCTTTAAAAATTTATAAACATATCAATAGTGATAAAAATATGGATTATCAAGCTTTATATTTACGGGATAGCTTACTTCGTCATTAAGTAAAGAAATAAGGAAGATTGCCGGGGAAGGGAATTGAACCCTTATGTCCCGGAGGACGGGGGATTTTGAGTCCCCTGCGTCTACCAGTTCCGCCACCCCGGCATGCAGCATTGTCTTATCAGAATATATTCTACATCCTATTTTTGTTGTTTTATCAAGTAAATTGATGATCAAAAAAGTCAACCCTTCAGAAGCAAAGGGGTCAGCCCTTGACATTGGACATTGAGGAATCTATCTTCTCTATTTTATTTCTCAGCTCCCGATCGGTTTGCAGTTTCTCAACTATCCTCCGATAGGTCTTTGCTACAGCAGAGTAGCTCAGATCAAATGGTAATGGTTGTCCATCAATACATAGCAGTAAACTATACAGTGGTATTTCTCGATTGCTCCGGCTATAGAATCTTTGAATTTATTATAATCCGTATCTGTAAAGAATATCTTCCTGCGCTCATTCCCCCGTGCAAGCACGTGATAGAGGGCACCTTTATATCCAAACCTCAGCGGTCTCGCCATCAGTCAGCTCCTTTGTTAAACATTTTTCCCCAACCTACAACACGGAATGTCCAATGTCAAGGGCTGACCCCTCTTCCTTACCGCTTTGGGCTGGAGCACCGTATTTGCCGGCAACATCCTTGAGTATAGAGATGACCCTGGTATGCGCATCCTTGAAAATGACATCTTCGAAGCGGCTCTCGATCTTTCTGATCCTTAGCCCCATCAGCTTGACGAGTGTAAACGAAAAAACAGGGTTCTTGCTGATAAGGTCTTCAAAATCTTTCTTTTTGACGTCACATATAGAGGAGCCTTCAACAGCCTCTGCGATGTCCTCCCGTTTTCCTTCCTCGGACAAAGCCATTTCGCCGAAGATATCACCCGGCTTCAGAATGTCCATGGTCAATTCCTTTCCATCCTCTGACAAACGGCTTACTTTGATGCTGCCTTCCTTCAAAAGATAAATAGTTTCAGCCTTCTCCCCTATGCCGTATACCATGCTCCCCTTCTTTACATTGGTAACCCTGAGCATAGAGTTTAGATCTACTTTGTCTTTCTCGCTCAACTGCGAAAAGATCTTACTGGAATTTATGTACCAAAGTATGGTCTTCATCATTTAGTCTCTGAAAGAGAGAAATATAATCAAGTATAAGAATCCTCTATCATAGCCTTGCATGAATTTCCACTATCCCGAAAAATGCATTGGTGTCATGGTGGTGAGCACCCAGACTTGGGGAAAGCCTGGGTGCGGATGGGATCCAAGGTCTGTATAAACAGACCTTCATGTAGTACCAAGTATCAGGGTATTATGCCGTAGTCTTTTCTTTTACCGAGATGGCTACCTTCCATAGTATGGACAGTATAAGAAGACCAATCGTGTAAACACCGAGCACAATCATGATCTCGGGAAACGTAGGAAGGTATCCTGTTACCCTGCCAAACGGATTAGGAACAAATCCCGCTGCTATCAGGCTAAAACCTTTATCTATCCATGTAGAGACAACAAGGGCAATCAACGCTACGGTTAAAAGTTTTCTATTGTCACGCAACTGCGGAGGAACCAAAATAGCAAGAGACACGATAGCGAGCCCTGCGGATACCCACATAGCCGGTACAAGTGTAGTATGTCCATCAAGACCAACAAAAAGGTACCTGAATACATCCATGTCATCGGGTATATGGCTGTAGAAAGCCGTAAATATTTCGAGCAATAAAAAGAACACGTTTACACTCATTGCATAAGCAACAATCTTTGAGAGTGCCCGTATAGATTCTTCGCCCACCCTATACTTCACAAATTTCTGTACAAGGAACACAAGCAAAAGTAGTATTGCAGGCCCTGAACAGAATGCACCCGCAAGAAAACGAGCTGCCATGATTGCAGACAGCCAGTACGGTCTACCGGGAAGCCCTGCGTAGAGGAATGCCGTTACCGTATGGATGCTGATTGCCCATACCACGGATAAATAAATCAACGGCTTTACCCAGGATGGCGGTGCAACATCCTTCCTCTCCGCCTCCAGTGTGGTCCATCCTATCAAAAGATTAAGGAGCAAATACCCCGATAAAACGGTCATATCCCAGAACATTACAGAATGCAATTGAGGATACAGGATTACATTCATAACCCTCATCGGCTGACCAAGATCAACAAAGATGAAAAGCATACACATCGTAACTGCTGCAATGGCCATGAACTCTCCAAGGATCATCATTCTCGAAAATGCTTTATAATGATGAAGGTAATAAGGAATAACAAGCATAACCGCTGATGCGGCAACACCGACAAGATAGGTAAACTGGGCAATGTAAAGCCCCCATGATACGTTTCTGCTCATACCTGTAATTTTTAATCCTTCGTTTAACTGAATAAGATAGAAGTGGAAACATAACCCTATAAGGGCAACCAAGAATATTACCCATATCCAGTATTTTTTACTCCCGTAGAACGCCTTTTCAATCATAACTGCCACCTCATATTATATAGAAAACATTCGGCTGGGTCCCGAGTTCTGGCTTACGCCTTATACTGAAGTTGTTGCTCAAAATCTTCCTTATATCTGAATTCGAATCCCTGAGATCTCCGAAGATCATCGCCCCATTGGATGCCTCAACACACGCGGGCATCAGTCCCTGATCAAGTCTCTCAGCACAAAAATCACATTTTTCTACCACTCCTCTTGTGCGCGTAGGATAATCAGGATCTATCTTTTTGATAAATGGTCTTGGATCCTGAAAATTAAAGCTCCTTGAACCATAAGGGCATGCAGCCATACAGTACCTGCATCCAATGCATCTGTGATAGTCCATCATAACAATGCCATCCTGTCTTTTAAATGTTGCACCTGTTGGACATACCCTTACGCAGGGTGGATATTCACACTGGTTGCAAAGCAGGATTACAGATTTGTCTTTTAACTGTGCCTCCACATAGTTATTGTCCTGTCCCGGGAAAGCAGCAGTGTATGGCTCCTCCCATATCCACTTGATATCCTGTTTCGTAGGAATGTTTGGGATATTATGAATTTTATCACACACATTTATACATTTTTTATAATCATCCGGCGTTTTGAATTGACGGAGATCAACAGCCATTGCCCATTGCTTCGCTGTTAAAGCATGAGGGTTGGGTAAAGTTTTGCTGATCTCAAACCCCGCATCTGCAAGTGCCTTCCCGTCCAATTTATCTCCGATTCCAAATACCGAGGAGATACCACCCACAAGCCTGCTTCCTACCCACAGAGCGCTTGTTATCCCTATTACCTTAAGAAATTGTCTTTTATCAATGTCCATTGGCTGCCTCCTCCGCTGGCTTAACGTGACATTCCCAACAATAAGGTTGTATATTTACATAACTATGACACTGGTTACAGAATTGTTTTTCGTTTGAATGACAATGGAAGCATGTGTCTTCCAGGCTCATGGTGAAATACTGTCCGGTCGTACTAACATAGATGGTCTTATTATCCCGTACAACTGCGTTTCGCCATTCATTGAGTAATTCCATGTGATTATCAATCATGAACTGTTTTGATTCAATGCAGTGTTTTATTTTCATCTGATTAATCACAGGCGTATTAAGGCTTGGATCGGGTTTAACCTGGGCCTTTCCTATGCTGTACCAGAGAGGCAATGTCACAAGACCAATAAATATAATTAGACCTGTAATAATTTTACCGCT
The DNA here is from genome assembly GCA_964547905.1 of uncultured Pseudomonadota bacterium. Lineage (GTDB taxonomy): Bacteria > JAMCPX01 > JAMCPX01 > JAMCPX01 > JAMCPX01 > JAJYLM01. The sequence continues at coordinate 75,737 of CAZJPN010000053.1, forward strand.
GTCATACATTGTCTTCACCTTTCTTTTCTTTCAGTGGCTCTCCGCGTAAATCAACTAATCGTTCCTTCTCTCCCTTCATTACAAGGGCATTGCCAACAAGCTCATGAATGCCTGTCACCTTTACATCCGGCACCCAGTATTCCATAAGGGTTGTAAGTGTAGCCCTGTCAATAGCACAGATACATGTGAGTCTATTTACTCCATGCTTATCATGAACATATTGAACGGCATTTGCACGAGGCAGACCACCTCTCATCCTTATCTCCATCATCTCATCTGTTCCCAGTCCTGCACCTCCGCCGCAGCAGAATGTTTGTTCTCTTGTGGTGTTTTCAGGCATTTCAAAGAAATTATTGCAAACATTTTTTATGACATACCGCGGCTCTTCCAAAATGCCCATTGCCCTTGCAGGATTGCATGAATCATGAAATGTTATTTTGAGTTTATCGTTTCTGCTCGGATCTAACTTTAACTTGTTATTCTTAATCAGGTCTGCAGTAAATTCCATTATGTGAACCATCCTAGTAGATTTTGCGTTCTCAAACTTTGTTCCTGTTATTGGAGACACCGGCTCTTCAAGAAAATCTGCGGGACCATTCATCGTATCCATATACTGATGCATAACACGCCACATGTGTCCGCATTCACCTCCAAGTATCCATTTTACACCAAGACGCTTTGCCTCGGCATATATCTTAGCGTTAAGCCTTTTGATCATCTCGTGTGATGTAAACAAACCAAAGTTTCCACCCTCAGAGGCGTATGTACTCCACGTATAATCAATTCCAAGTTCGTGGAAAAGCATAAGGTATCCCATGCAGGTATAAATACCAGGGTCAGCAAAATAATCAGCAGAAGGCGTGACAAAAAGAATCTCAGCCCCTTTCCTGTTAAATGATGGTTCAATCTTAACACCTGTCCTATCCTGAATATCATCCAACAGCATTTCAAACATGTCCATGAGTGCATGCGGCTGGATACCAAGATGGTTCCCTGTTCTATAGCAGTTTGCAACAGGCTCAATAACCCAGTTAACATTGCATCCAAGCAGGTTTAAAAGCTCTCTTCCCATCATGGTGATCTCTGCTGTATCAATACCGTAAGGACAAAAAACAGAACATCTCCTGCACTCAGTACACTGATAAAAGTAATAAAACCACTCTTTTATTACATCCTTCGTAAGTCCTCTTGCTCCATTCAGTCTTCCCAGTATCTTGCCTGCTGCTGTGAAGTTACCTCTGTACACAGATCGAACGAGTTCAGCTCTTAACACAGGCATGTTCTTCGGATCGCCTCCGCCAATGAAGAAGTGACACTTATCTGCACAAGCACCGCACCTCACACAAATATCCATAAACACCTTGAAAGAACGGTATTTATCAAGGCGTTCCTTCATACCATTCAGTATTATCTCTTTCCAGTTGTCAGGTAATTTCCAATCTTCATCCATAGGGCTCCATTCCCTTGGATTGGGAAGATCAAGATATTTAAGGTTTTTTGCCTTTGCAGGATAGATATAGGTACCGTGCCTAAAATTAACAGGCGTGTCCATCCAGCTCTTTTTAGATGGCTTATAATTTATTTTAACAAGTTCATCTTGTTTCAGTTCATCCGCCATGTCTACTCCTTTTCCTTTTCTATCGGTAATCCAACAGATTTCATCTTATCCCTAAACTCATCTTCATATTCAGCGTATGTGTGAACATGGACAGGATAGTTCCACGGATTAATGTGCCTTACCATCCTGTTGTTGTTTGCCAGATTTCTTGTTGGACTGAGGAAAACCCCGCCCATATGCATAAGCTTGCTGAAGGGGAAGTATGCAAACAGGGTAGAGATTAAAAATAAGTGTATAAAAAATAAACTACCTATATCAGCCGGAACATGCGGCTTAAATGCAATCAATCCCAAGACCAGTTCCTTAACACCGATAACATTTACCCTGTAAAAATACCTCATTAAAACACCGGTCAATCCTATACAGAATATTAAAATAAGAGGAAAATAATCCGATACAAGAGATATATACCGCACCTGCGGTATAGCAATCCTTCTTATAAACAAGTACAACACGGCAGCAAGCAATAGGATGTCTGTTATATACAATGTCGGAATCCCTATTTGTAAAAATCCGTCCACATTTTCAAGTACGTTTATAAAATATGGTACCGGCTCTGAAAACAATCTAAAATGTCGTATCAGTATAACAAGAAATGACCAGTGAAATGTGATAGCTGCAAACCATAACCACACACTTGAATTATATGCAAGCTTTGGTCCATTCCTCAGTTCGGTTCTTGTGTTTCTGAATAAGGAGCGAAAGCAAAGGATCTCAAGGGCCATCCTGCCCACAACGCCGGTTGTACTCGACGGATTATCGAGTTTATTCTGTTTGATCCAAGGTAAGGATTTTTCCTGACCACAGGTCGTGGGTATGCGAAATGGAACAGGCGATCTTACCCATTTTAATATACGGTAAACAAAACCGGTAATAAATATAATAACCGCCGCATATGGTATAACGACGCCAAACACATAGTACATGCCTGCATATTTAATTCCTATGTAAGGAATTACAACAAGCACTAATACTGAAATGAAAGCGAATAAAAGTTTCATTTACCATTACCTCACTTCACATTATCACTATCTGAAGCGTCCTTTTCAAAGGCAAGGTCATTATCTTTAAACTCAAACGTAAGATTCGCCCTTTCCAATAATCTGAACGCCATATTTTTAAACTCATTCACCTTTAATTCGTAGATCTTCTCCCTGTACTTCATGTAACTCTCAAAAGAAACAAGGGCCATACTATCAATTCTGGATTCCATGAGAAGGAATTCTTCATACATACCAACCTCTTGAAGTTCATTTTTGAATTCGTCCCTAATCACCTGTTTGAGCATAAAAAGGAAATCAACGGCTCTTGATAGCGTAAAATCCTGAACTGCCCTTACCTTAACAAGCCTATCGAGGGATTCATACGCCTTTTCATTCGTTTCTTCATTAACCAGCACATCAATTACAGCTTTTATTGTTTCTTCTATTGTATACCCAACAGGATTCGCAAACTGATTTTTTTGCTTTTTAAAAAAAGATGCAGCATTTGTCGGATATGATGCTGCAATCATATCAAACCATTTTTCCAGGACAATTCCTCTTTTTTCTGATAAAATGTTAGTTAGTTTCATGTAATTTCCCAAACATATTTACAGGAAAAATTTGTATCAAGTACTGAAGATCGTCTGTCATTGCGAGACTAAAGCCACAACTCGCAATGACAGAACATTAAATATTAATCTTTTGACACACCGGATACCCTAAAATTCACAGACACCCCAAGTAATGCTTTACCTGTATAATATTGTTATCGGCTGCTTATTCCTTAATTATACACAGCCCGTTGGTTTTGGTAGCCCGGCGATCTTACATGCACCCTTGGCAGGACCGGTTGGGAATAATTCGTACATGTGTTTAAGATCAACCTGTGTATCCTTACACATCTTTCTAATCATTGGAGCTATGTTGTATTTCTGATAGTAATCCCTCAGATATTTTACAACCTTCCAGTGCTCTTCAGTCATATTGGGTACATCTTCTGTTGAAGCAAGTCCCTGCGCTACCTTTTCGTTCCATAAAGTCGGGTCTACTATAAACCCGTCTTCATCAACCTCTATTTCAACTCCACCCATATTTACCTTTGCCATATTATCCTCCTTTGTTTAAATGTTAAATTTACAATCCTGTTCAAATTTTTTAATGTTGAATTTTGAATATTGAATTGGCGGGTAAGATGCTATCTTACCCCGACCAATAATCTTATTTTCATCTTTATTCTTAAGATTACTATCTCGGTTCCTGCTTATAGAGTAGGCACTTGCAGCACGTATCAAGTTTTTTGCCCATTGAGTTGTTCCTGCTGCATGTATATGTGAGTATACTGCAAGCAGGTTCTTGTAACAGATTCCGTCTTGCGTCTTATTAAATCCGTATCCCTTGTGAATCTTAAAAATAAACTTGATTTTATTTGATGCTAAGTTTGTGCCTCTGGAATAATGGAATTCATGTCCATGAATAATGCTGTGGAGTTCAAAGTATGGATTTTCGGATTCTACCTCCAATACAGTATAACCGTGTCCCTGGGGACGTTTATCAAAATAAAACTCAACAGGCAAAACACCGGTCATGAGGTAGGTCTTGTCTTTATACGTAACTGATTTCCCCATATAAATTGCCCCACCGCATTCTGCGTACACCGGCAGGCCATCTTCTACACCTTCTTTAACCGCTTTCCTGAATTTTTCATTCTCGGCAAGTCTTAATGCATTGGTTTCAGGAAAACCTCCGCCTATATACAGGGCATCAATATCCGGAAGGGCATGATTCTTTAATGAATCAATTTCTATTATTTCTGCACCAAGGTTCTTCAGTGCCTCTATATTATCCGGATAATAGAAAGAAAAAGCCGCGTCCCTTATAATGCCGATATGCACCCTATCTCTTACATCGTTTTTGATTATATGCTTAGCGTTTTTTTTCATAAGTAATGGGTTACCTGTTTTGGCAAGAACAACAAGTTTATTAATATCTATATAATCTTCTGCTGCTTTCGCCGCATATGCTGTTGCTTCTTTGATCTCTGGATATTCTTCAGGGGTGATCAAACCGAGGTGTCTTTCCGGGAATTTATTTGATTCAAGTTTCGGTATTGCACCTATCACAGGTATACCACATATTTTTTCTATTGACGCACGTACGACTTCTTCATGCCTCTTTCCGGCAATACGGTTCAGTATAACACCTGCTATCCGAACATCCACATCCATCTTTTGACAACCGAGAACTTCTGCAGCAAGTGTGCGTGTTGATTTGGTACTATCCAGAACAAGAATGACCGGCGTTTTTAATAACTTTGCCAGTTCTGCAGTGCTGTATGTTCCACTGTCGTCCATGCCGTCAAAAATTCCCCTGTTTCCCTCAATTATTGCTATCTTATTTTTAAAAAACTCTTTTAACCGATCACATTTAGCACATGAGGCATTATCACAATAATTGCATACCTGATTAATGCCTGTATGCTGTTCAAATGAGTGCATCACACCATCATTACCCATCAGAAACGTATCAAGGTTGTAACATGGTTTTTGAGTAGCAGATGAAAGCCAAGCTGAATCTATATAATCCGGACCTTTTTTAAAAGGATAAACATCTATACCGCGACTCTTCAAGGCTGATGTAATGCCAACACTGGCAAACGTCTTGCCGCAGCCGCCGGCCAATCCGGATATAATGATTCTTGGTATATTCCACAGCATGACATCAAACCATATCAATATATCCGCAGGGACATTGTTCTGCACATTTTTTGCACCCTATACAAAATTCCAACTTAAACTTGTAGGGATCGCTTTTGGCTGCCGGTTTAACAACGGCATTATACTGACAGAACATCCAGCATCTTTCACAGGAAAAGCACTGTCCGCAGCTCATACATCTCTTTGCCTCTGCACGCAGCTGTTCTTCAGTAATTGTATAACTTATCTCTTTGAAATTACTTATTCTTTCGGCAACAGGTATAAGCTGTTTCTGAACCTTCGGCAGTTTTTCATAATACCCCAAGTTCATCTGCTTATATGAGATGACCGGCAGTGGAATTACTTGCGGTTCTTCCCTGCCCCTGAGATAGTTATCAATGGCTATGGCCGCCTTTCTGCCAAGCCCTATTGCGGTTGCAGCAATGTCGAGTTCCTGGGTTACATCTCCACCGGCGTAAACACCTTTTTCTGCTGTCTCATAATGGTCGTTTACGTTGATCCATCCTTTTTCATTCTTGAATTTTTCAAGACCTGTAAAGTCCACCACCTGACTTATAGCTGCAATAATTGCCGTAGCCTCTACGATGAACTCAGACCCCTTTACGGGTACCGGCCTCGCCCTGCCGCTTGCATCAGGTGCACCAAGTTCCATCTTAATACATTTAATACCAGATGCCTTATTGCCATTTTTAACAACCTCAACCGGGGCTGTCAGGAACTCAAAGTGAATATCTTCTTCTTCTGCTTCCTGAATCTCTGTCTTTATAGCAGGCATCTCGTGTATTGTTCTTCTATAAAGGATCGTAACATCCGCGCCAAGACGCTTCGACACCCTTGCCGCATCTATCGCAGTATCTCCGCCGCCGATGACGCATACTTTGCTGCCGATATCGACTTTCTTTCCGGAACTAATCTGTTCAAGAAAATCCACACCCGTTAATACATTGGTTGCATCTTCGCCCGGGATATTCAGTTTACTTCCCTTTTGGGCACCTATTGCCAGGTATATAATCTGGAATTCTTTTTTTAGCTCATCGTAGGGGATATCCCTGCCGATCATCACACCGCTTTTCAGCGTGATACCAAGATCCTTGATGATAGAATTATACTCTGCATCTATTACTTCATCCGGCAACCTGTACCTCGGTATGCCGTACCTCAACATACCGCCTGTTTTTTCTTTTGCCTCAAATATGGTTACCTGATATCCACGCCTTGCAAGATGATAGGCACAGGAGATACCCGCGGGACCTGCGCCTATCACCGCAACCTTTTCTGTAAAATTTTGATCCGAGATCTTTTTATGCTGCAGTTTATGCTCTATGCCGTACGTTCCAATAAATCGCTCGATATCATTCACACCGACAGAACCGTCATGCGATTCCCTATTACACCCTCCTTCGCAGGGATGAGGGCAAACCCTTCCCGTCACAGCAGGCAAGGGATTATAATCCGTAACATGCTCCCATACCCTTTCAAAACTTTCACCGTCTTTGATCATGGTCATGTATTCCCTGATCTTTGTTCCGATAGGACAAGAAACAGTGCAGGGGGGATCCTTGGGCGTATATCGTGGCCGCAGTGAAGATCCTCCGATTGCCTCGGATGTATCTCCTCCTCCAAGCCTTAAACCTTTTTTCTTTTTGACAACCTTGAGTTCTGGCATAATGATATCCTCTTTTCCTTCTACAGCGCACTCTACTTATTTGTCAGGCTCTGATCCTTCCTTATGGGGAACCTGAATAGAACTACTTCCGCCAAAATATCCATATACGAGCTTACCTGAATCGATAAGTGTTCTGATGGCTTCTTTACAGGTCTCTTTTGTGCATCTCGCCTCACCAAACTTCTGTATCATCGCATTTGTTATATCTTTTGCCTTTAGCTGTTTTTTACCCATATCTTCCTGAACCATCTTGAAGATCTCATTCTGTAGTTCATCCATGGGCACAGCACCTAAGTCTGCCATATAATCACCCCCTTATAGAGTAAAATGGGTTGACGTGTTGAATGTTGTAGCAGCGAATCTATAGTCATCTATATGATACTTGGTAAATTCTATACCCGTCATACCAAAGAACCTTGGCCACCCGATTCTCTCAATCCACTCTCCCATTCTTTCATACTTCTTTGCGTCCTTTGCATATACCTCGACAATATTCTTGACCGCGTTTACCACTTCAGGCCATCTTGGCGGATTGTTTGGTATATATGGTATAGCGAGCTTTGAAAACATGGGTGCATGCCTTGCGTTGGAAACCTTTCCTCCAACCCATATGGACACACCGTCGTTCAATGAATTCGCCAGAGGCATTGCAGGACACATCGTGTAGCAATTGCCGCAAAACATACATTTTTCCTCATTGACCTCGACGGTCTGAACTCCGTCAACGACTGCCGGTGCAATAGCTCCGGTAGGACATGCTGCAACTGTCGTAGGGATCTCGCAGAGTTTGTTCAGGTTTGGCAATATCTTTGGCGGTCTTCTGTGAACGCCGAGGATGGCAATATCAGAGCAGTGAACAGCACCGCACATATTAAGGCAGCACGCAAGCGCGATTCTTAGTTTGGCCGGCAATTTCATGGTCTTGAAATAATCGTACAATTCATCCATAACCGCTTTCACAATGCCGGAGGCATCCGTCGCAGGTGTATGACAGTGTACCCATCCCTGTGTATGGACGATATTGGTAATACTCTTGCCTGTACCACCTACAGGATAACCATTTGCCTCAATTTCATTGATCAGCGGGTCGATCTTGCTTTGATCCGCTAACAGGAATTCAACGTTATGCCGGCTCGTGAACCTAAGATAGCCGTCGCAGTATTTATCTGCCAGATCACATATCATCCTTATTGTATCTACATTGATTAATCTTGGGGATCCCATACGGACCGTGTATATCTTTTCTCCCGTCTCGGATACGTGAACGAGTACGCCGGGTTTCAATATCTCATGATATTTCCATTTACCATAATTCTTCTTGATAACCGGATGTAAAAACTGGTCATATTTCGGCGGACCAATATCCGTTCTTCTTTGTTCTGCTTGTACTGATTCCATATATTTTCCTCCTTATACTATTTTTCTTGACCTTCTTCTTCGAAGTACTCTTCGTAGAAGATGAATGGGTTTGTTCTTGGATTATTTACCATCTGCGGTTTGGGTTCAATCTCCAATGCCTCAAGAAATTGTCCCATACCGACCCTCTGTATCAATTCTCCGATCCTTTCCCTGTTCTTTCCGTACTCTCCCCAGAAGTCCCATATCTTATCTACAAGGTCTTTGAGCTCTTTGTACGGGGGTTCCATCTTCATGAACGGAACAAGGACCGAGGACATCTGAGCTCCCTGAAGTATAGGGGCTTTGGCACCGATAAGCAGTGCCGCACCTTTTTCCTTACCCGGTCTTAATGCCTTTGGCATTGCGTTGATACAGTGCATACATTTGTTGCACCATTTGTTGACGATCTTGAGGTCATTCCCGTCCCATGACATGCATTTCGTTGGACAAAGATCACAGATCTCTGATTGTATGTTTACACCGCTTTTGGCATATTCACGAACCGCGGCCTGATCTACCTGGATATCATCCTTCCATATACCGATAATGGACATATCAGCCCTTGCAACACTTGCCACACAGTCATTGGGACAACCGGACATCTTGAACTTCCATTTGTACGGGAACTGCGGTCTGTGAAGCACATCTTGATATGCCTGGGTAAGATCGTAGGTTAAACCGAGGGTGTCGTAACATGCGAATTCACAGCGGGCGGGGCCAGCACAGCAGCTTGGTGTTCTTAAGACCGAACCCGAACCTCCAAGGTCCCATCCCTTATTTGTTAATTTAGTGAATATTGGTTCAAGATTATCGGTTGATGTTCCCAGCAATACAAGGTCTCCTGTTGAGCCGTGCATGTTGGTAAGACCGGAGCCATGCTGTTCCCAGATATCACATATGTCCCGTAATACCTTGCTTGTGTAAAACCAACCGGACGGCTGATTAATACGCATGGTATGAAAATGCGCAACATTGGGAAATTTCTCCGGCGAGTCGGAATACCTGCCGATAACTCCACCGCCGTATCCTCTTACGCCTACAAGACCACCATGCTTCCAGTGAGTAACCTTATCTTTATAAGATAGCTCAAGCTGGCTAAGCAGGTCTTTTGCCCTGGGATTCTTTTCAGCCATTTTCTTTATTTCTTTTACAAAACTAGGCCATTTACCCTTTTCGAGTTCATCAAGCAATGGTGTATTAGATTTCTTTGTTTCGTTTGCCATTATTCCTCCTTCCTTTATATCTTAACTTTTTAGTCTTAATTCTTGTATACAATATACAGAATATTTAAAACTATGTCAAGTAAAATCTGTTTTTTTATTCAAAAAATACCTTCTGTACGCAGAAGCAAAACCGATAAGGCTTTGTTTTTATTTGCACTATTAAAGATTTCTGTTGAAATTTATAATTTTATATAATATATTGCATACATGACTAATTATTTTACAGGCATAGAAATAACTGAAAAACAATTAAAATTCAGCATTGCCGATGAAGACATTAAACAAAAGAATACCCACAGGATCGCAATGCCTAAAAATGTACCTTCGGCTCATTTGCTTGAATTGCTGGAAACGGGATTTTACTCCCTGCTAAAAAAAAGTGGTATACCGTCTGATAATGTCAATGCAATAGCTGTAAGCGTACCGGCAACGATCAACTATAAGAAAGGCGACATAGGCTGCTCATCTGCAATACCCCTTTTGAACGGGATAAACATAAAGGAAAACCTTACAAAGAGACTTAGGAAATTTTTAATCGTTGAGACAGAAGCAAATGTGCGGGCATTCACCGAATATAAGCTTGGCTTCACCTCCAACTACAAAAATTTTATACTTATTCTGCTCGGCAAAAAGATAAGTGCCGGCATATATGTAAACGGCTGGCTTGTAAGAAACAAGGATGGCGCAACCTCAGAGCTTGGACACATAATCATCGAGCCACACGGTAGAAAATGTACGTGTTCTAACAGAGGATGCTTAGAAGCTTATTCCTCGTCTGATGCCATAATAAGATACTACAAAAAATACAAAAAAATTCATTCACAAAACAAAATTACGATAGAAGATATTTATAAACTCGCCCAAAAATCAGACAGTGCAGCGCTCGATGCATTCTACAGGATGGGCAATTACCTTGGAATCGCGCTTACAACAATCATAAATATTATAAGCCCTGAAGCGATTGTCTTTGCTGGTGAAGTAAGCAAAGCATTAAAATTTTTCTTGCCTGCGGTAGAATCAACATTGAAGGCGCGGGCATATTCACTTCCATTAAATGGGATTATTTACAAAAGGAGTACACTCGGGGAAGATGCAGGGCTTACAGGTCTTTTGTACCTTGCAAAAGACAGCTATACAAGGGCATACGATCTCAGATTGTATGACGACATTTTTGTTATCTGACATATATTTATTATATTTCTAATTATAGCCCCCTGATTACAGCAATACTAAAATATTATTTTAAATGAATCCATATAATTCAAGGATATTAAAAAAGATATTCTCCAAGGGTATCAATGCCGTAAAAGGCTATGATGCAGTAAAATCTATTGTAAAACACGGCAAAGATAATATAGAAATTTCAAATAAAATTTATAGTCTAAAATTTTTCAACAAGATTATCGTTATCGGTGCAGGTAAGGCATCTTTTGATATGGCAAAGGCACTTGATGAAACCCTGGGTACACGTATTGATAAAGGTACGGTAATAACCAAATACGGTTATGGCGGGCATTTAAAACACATAGATGTTTTTGAGGCATCTCACCCACTGCCGGATATAAATGGCATTAAAGCAACAAAACATCTGCTGTCGTTGTCCTCCAATATAGACAGCCATACGCTTGTTATTATGTTACTGTCCGGTGGGGCATCTTCTTTGCTCGTTGCACCGGATGGCATCTCGTTAGAGGATAAGATAAAAACAACCTCGCTGCTTTTGAAATCCGGTGCTGGCATCGATGAGCTGAACACAGTACGAAAACAACTATCTCTGGTAAAGGGAGGCAGGCTTGCCAGCATGTTTTATCCCGCAAAAACAGTAACCCTGATCATCTCGGATGTTATAGGAAACAGTCTTGATATCATAGGTTCCGGGCCCACTGTCGAGGATGTTTCAACTCCAAAACAGGCATTGGATATCATTGATCGCTACCATGTAAAAGATAAAATACCACAGGCAGTACTAAACAGGCTTGAGCAGAAAAAAGGTGTCCGGAACAACCGTTCAGCACCATCGCCTGTAAGGAACATTATCATTGCAGACAATAGAAAGGCTGTTAACGCATGCAAAACCGAGGCATTAAGACTGGGTTTAAAACCTGTTATTCTGACAACAACCCTGCATGGTGAAGCACGAGAAGTCGGACATGTGCTGTCATCAATAGCTTATGAAATGTCACACCATATGAGAATAAACAACAAAAACGTTTGTATCATAAGCAGCGGAGAAACAACCGTTACTGTCAAAGGAAACGGCAAGGGCGGCAGGAGTCAGGAACTCGCATTAGCCTTTGCAATGGATATACATGGCAAAAAGGGTATAAGCATGTTGTCTGCTGGAACCGACGGGACAGACGGACCTACGAATGCTGCCGGTGCAATTGTTGACAACACGACCATAAACCGTATAAATACTATGGGTATGGAGCCGCACAAATATCTTCTTAATAATGACTCATATACAGTACTTGATAAGGCAGGTGCACTCTTGAAAACAGGCGTTACCGGTACAAATGTAATGGACATTCAGTTAATCCTCATATCCTAAGCAATGAAAAAAAGGCTTGACCAAACGCTTGTCGAAAAAGGGATGGTCAAAAACATCAGCCTTGCTGCCGCATATATTATGGAGGGCAAGGTACAGGTAAAGGGCATCAGGGTAGACAAACCCGGACATCAGGTTCAACAAACGGATGAAATATCCCTTAACCTCCCCTCTGTCAGCTACGTGAGCAGAGGCGGCATCAAGCTTGATGGTGCTCTCAGAGCGCTCGGGATCGATGTAACGTCAAAAGTGACAATGGATGTCGGATCATCCACAGGAGGATTTACGGATTGCTTGCTGCAGCACGGAGCTGAAAAGGTGTTCGCAATTGATGTGGGCTACGGATTGCTGGACTACAGACTCAGGCAGGATAAAAGGGTTATCCTCATGGAAGGGGTAAACTTCAGACACTTTGACCCCAGGGAACTCTTATCTGCAATAGATCTTGCAACCATCGATGTATCCTTTATCTCTCTCGAACTTATACTGCCAAACGTATTCCCCTGTCTTAAAAGCCGGGGTCATGCTCTTGCATTAATAAAACCGCAATTCGAACTTGAACAGATGGAAGTTGAAAAAGGAGGCATTATAAGGTCAAGCAAAAAACAGAACAAGGCTGTTTCGAAGATAGAAGAGATATCCAAAAACATTGGATTTCATGTGATTAAGGTTGTTCCCTCGGATATAAAAGGGACAAAAGGCAACCAGGAATTCTTTCTATTCCTGCAAAAGCCCTGAGCATAAAATGGGAATTGTAGCAAGGCTGAAACTGGTATCCGGTATATTTTTTGAAAACGGCTGTATTGTATGCGGCAAGGGAACTACCTCTCCGGTTTGTACGGATTGCAGCAATAACATGAGCTATATACATCACCCGTTTTGTACACGGTGCGGTAAGCCATTTACCACAGACAAAGGCATATCGCACATCTGTTACGACTGCATCAAAGACAAGAATAAATTCATTATGTCAAGAGCGGTCTTTGAGTATAATGGAGCAATAGTAAAGCTTATCCATAGGTTCAAGTTCGGAGATCAGGTGAATCTATCATCATTTTTTTCGGATGAGCTTTTCAAGCTCTATAAAGCACATTTTTCAGCAGAGCATATCAATGCCATTATACCTGTTCCCCTATCAGTACGCAGGCTTAAGCACAGGTCGTATAATCAAACACAACTGCTTGCCAAGCGGTTATCTAAAAAATTATCATTACCAATCTTCACACAGGTGCTTGAAAAGATAAAAGAAACACCGCCTCAGTCAAGGCTCAGCGCCGAAAAAAGGCATGAAAATGTTAAAGATGTATACAGGGTTACAAACCGGGTATCACTCAAAGGGAAAAGGGTATTACTTATTGATGATGTTATTACGACAGGTGCCACGGTGAACGCATGCACCGGCGTCCTTATGCGCGCAGGCATCAAACAGGTCTACGTCATGGCGATCGCCATGCGGGTGTAAAAGGAGAGCATAGAGCGCTCCTCTTAATCCGTGAATTGCTCCGCGATTTCCTAATGGACCATCATGGGTCCCGTGCTTTTTACCTTCCGGAATAGAAAAATCATCGTTACACAAAGAAAAGCGAGTACACTATACCAATGGAAACAATCAACATACGCAAGAAGAACGGACTGGCGCAATAATTCTCTATAAAGCAAACCATTCGCTATACCGGGATATGCCTTTATTGCCTGCTGGTATAAGGGGTTAAACGGTGTCAATTGGCCTACGAGAAGCGTCTGATGAAACTGCGACATGCGGGCAAGCATTGTCGTTGTAATTGCAATGCCAAAACTTCCGCCAATATTTCTCATTAAGTTAAAAAGCCCGGATCCATTTCCAATATCCTTCGGAGCCAGCGTTCCTAACGCTGTTATTGACAGCGGTATAAAAACAGCCATTGTGCCGATACCGAGAACAAAGAGCGGGATTATCATTGAATTAAGGGCAACCTGCAAGCTGATATTACCAAGCATAAAGCTTGCAGTCCCGATTAAAATTAACCCGAGCAGCATCAAAACTCTATTATCAAGGTACTTATTGCTGCCTGCCACCACCATAGTCCCCAGTAAAGCCCCGAGTACAAGCGGCAACAATATAAAACCGCTTAAAAGGGCGGTATATTGCATCATTGTCTGGTAAAAAAGCGGCAAAAGTGCCATTGTCCCGTACATAATAGCGCCAATCATAAAAGCAACAACCATACTGCCGACAAGATTCCTGTCTTTCAGAACACTCAGATTAACCACGGGATGCTTCGTGCGCAATTCCCAAAAAACAAACGATAGAAGTGAAACAAAAACAAGGACCGCGGTCCAGCGTAACCACGCCGTCTGAAACCAATCCGCCTCCTGACCTTTATCCAGAATGACCTGTAACGCACCCAGGCCGATAGCCATCAATGCGAATCCGTAGTAATCAATTCCGTTCATGATCTTCCGGATATAGGGAGGGTCTTCCACGAGCATTTTTATCATCAGAAAAGCGGCTATTCCAAAAGGCAAATTAATGAAAAATATCCACCGCCAGGAGAAGTTATCCGTAATCCAACCTCCCATGATGGGTCCTATGATCGGTGCAGCAATAACCCCTATACCAAATACCGCCATGGCTGTTGTCTGCTTTTCCTTGGGAAAGCTTTCCATCAATATTGCCTGAGAAAACGGCTGCAAAGAGCCTCCTCCCACGCCCTGGAGTACCCGGAATAAAATCAATTGCCCGAGACTCGCTGCTACGCCGCACAACATAGAAGATAGGGTAAACAAAGCTATGCTTATAAGGAGCACTCTTTTACGTCCCCAAAGACTTGCGAACCATGCAGAAGCAGGCAAGACAATCGCATTGGAGACAATATAGCTTGTTAAAACCCATGTGCCTTCCTGGGGGGTTGCGGATAGGGTTCCCGCTATATGTGGTACCGCAACATTCGCAACAGAAGTGTCCAAAACCTCCAGAGTTGTTGCCAGCATAACCGCGACAGCGATCAGCCATGGGTTGCTGCCCGGCCGCCATTCTTGAGCATAACTCATGCTGTCTGCTTTCACCATCACCGGATCTTTATTTCGGTACTCGCGGACATTCCTATACTAAAATCGTATTTTTTTTCGGGTTGTCCGTCAAAAACAATTTTTACCGGTATACGCTGCACTATCTTCACGAAACTTCCTGTGGCGTTTTCAGGGGGGAACATGCTGAATGCCGCACCGGTACCGCGCTGAATACTATTCACCAGACCTTCAAAGATCTTGTCCGGATATGCATCGATTTGAATTTTGACTTTCTGTCCCGGTCGCACATTTTTAAGTTTCGTTTCTTTGTAATTGGCAACTATCCACATATCGCTCGAAACAACCGCCATAAGCGCCTGCCCGGGCATCACCTGATTGCCGGCCTCAACGGATTTTTCAGCCACATAGCCGTCGGATGGGGCATATATCTTTGTGTATCCGAGGTTAAGGCGCGCAATGTTAAGCTGAACTTCAGCAGCCTCAACCTGAGCTTGTGCTACTTTACAAGCAGTAAGGATATCCTCATATTTCGCTTGTGAAATAGCCTGTCTTTTCATAAGGGTATCTGCGCGGCGTTCATTGCGTAAGGCCTGATGTAATAAACTTTTTCGTATATCTAAATTTGCTTGCGCTTCATCAACGTGTAACTCATAATCTACGGGGTCAATTTCAAGAAGGAGTTCATTTTTTTTGACTTTTTGGTTATCCCGGACATGTACCACCTTGACAGTTCCGGGAATTTTCGGTGCGACAGTATAGACCCTACCTTCTATGTTAGCGTCATCGGTACTAATAACGTTACGACTGCTCACAAAGTACCAAATTCCTGCAATTGCGGCCAAAACAACTACAATGATAAAAATTATCAGCTTTTTTCTTTTCGATCCTGAAACTTTCATCTTATCTCCCTTTTCTATCTTTTATAAACCGATACTGTATTGATTTTTTATAAAAAGAAATTTCTACTCTCCTCAATATTGCGTTCGTTCTCTCGGGAGAAGCAAGAGCCTGGGCTTTTTTGAACATATCGTCATTATATGAATTATCGTTCACAATAAAGACATAAAATTCATAATTAATTGTTTATGTCAAGGTATTTTTGGTACGAAATCTCGGGAAAGATTGTTAAGACAAAAGTTATTCATGCGCAACACCGTTGAGAAAGTATCTCAGTATAACGTCGGACAGGCCGGCAAAACTCTCATTATGCTCTTTTTTTTCTGCAAGCCGTTCAAGAATGAGCGTTTTTATGATAGCGAGGAATACATCTCTTACTTGTCCGGGAGCAAGATCCCTGCTAATGACGCGCTCTTCCTGTGCCTGTATAATTAACTTCGTAATATACTTTTGAAGCTGTTTACCGGTAGGACTTTTTAAGAGTTTCCTTTCTACGAACAATCTATCCTCTTCCGTGCTGAATATTCTCAGAAAATCCTGATTTTCCATAAAAAAGACTGAGCTTTCCTCTGCAAAAATCTTCAGCTTATTTCGCGCGTCCTGAGGCTGGCCCGCTTTTTCTTCAATAATTGTGGATAATAAACGTTTAATCTTCTCCTGAAATAATGCAAAATAGAGGGTATCCTTGTCTTTAAAATGTAAATATACCGTGCCGACTGCATACTGCGCTTCTTGTGCGATGTCCTTTATCGTCGTCTTATGATACCCTTTTAAGGCAAATAAATGTTCCGCCGCCGTAAAAATATCGGCTCTGCGTAATTGCCTATCTCTTTCTTTCCGGCTTAAATTTGCTATTTTCTTCTCCTGTAGGATCTCTCTAATTATGAACGATCGTTCATAATTAAAACCTATCATCGATATAGTTTTTTTGTCAATGAGCCGAAGAGGCTTCCTTGAAAGGAAACAATCCTAAAAAGCAGAATACTCAAGACATTTTATTGCATTTTGTGAATAAACGGGGTTTATATTTAAAAATTCGACTTTTGGAGGATGCATGAAACAACACTTCTTTACTGAAGAACATGATATGTTCAGAAAAAGTGTAAGGGATTTCGTAACCAAGAACCTTTTGCCGCATGCAAACGAATGGGAAGAGGCAGAGGATTATCCAAAGGCATTATTTAAAACACTGGCCGATATGAATTTTCTCGGTATACGCTACCCTGAGAAATACGGGGGTATGGGACTGGATATCTTTTACGCTATCGTATTCTATGAGGAACTCTACCGGTCAAGGATGCCGGGGCTGTGCCTCGATGTGATGGTTGATACGGATATGGCGACGCCGGTGCTGTTCAAGCACGGCACGGAAGAGCAAAAGACGAACTATCTGACAAAGATGATAAAGGGCGATGCTGTTTTTGCGATAGGCTACACAGAGCCGAACGCGGGTTCGGACGTTGCAGGGATACGGAGCACTGCAAAAAAGACTGACGGCGGCTATCTGCTCAACGGCTCGAAGATCTTTATCACGAACGGTACATGGGCGGATTATATTATTGTTGCAGCAAAAACGGACTCCGCCAAAGGTCATAAGGGCATTACCCTGTTCTTGCTGGATACCAAAACAAAGGGCTTTACCGTAGGCAGAAAACTAAAGAAGCTCGGGCACCACACATCACACACGGCAGAGCTGTTTTTTGATGATTGCTTTGTACCGGAAAACATGATCGTAGGGGAGCTCAACAAAGGCTTTTACTATATTATGGAAGGGTTCCAGACAGAGAGGATTATGGGATCTGTCGGTGTCATAGCGCTCGCACAGGTTGCACTCGAGGATGCTGTTACCTATTCAAAGGAAAGGATGACCTTCGGCAAACCCATATCACAGCACCAGGCAATAGCCCATAAACTGGTCGATATGGCAACACAGCTTGAGGCTGCAAGACAACTCGCATACAATGGTGCATGGCTGCTCGATCAGGGAGAAGATGCGACAAAAGAGATCTCCATGGCAAAGCTCTATTCCTGTGAGGTGGCAAACAGGGTAACGTATGATGCAATCCAGGTATTCGGCGGATATGGATATATGGAGGAATACCCTGTTGCAAGGGCTTACCGGGACGCGAGGATGTTTACCATCGGGGCAGGTACGACGGAAATCATGAAGGAGATTATAGCAAAGAGGATGGGGCTGTATTGAGGATAGAGAAAGGGGATAACAGTCTGCTCCTCATTCCGAACGGCACAAAGCTTTTTTTGCTAAACGAGATTTGCGCACAAATGCGTAACCTTTTATTCTTGACATGGATAGAGGAGCCGCCCATGAAGCATACCGCAGGTGTATACCATGCAATTCACGGTGTGCCGTTCTATTCGGATCATACTGTTACCCCTTTTTAAAGAGCTAAAATGGAACCTACGGAACACGACATAGCCGGGCTGTTTGATGTAATATCCGGGCGGTATGATCTGTTAAATCATATCCTGTCCGGCTATACCGATGTACGATGGAGGCGCAGGGTTGTACGCCTGAGCCTGATCCCGCAGGTAAAAACAATCCTCGATGTATCCACGGGCACCGGAGACATGGCGCTTGCCTATAAACACGCAAACAATGCCCTCCCTGTCTATGGCGTGGACATAAGCAGGGAAATGCTGAAAAAAGCCGGGCTCAAGAATGCGGGGTTACTCCTGATCAATGGTTCGGGTTTGTCCCTGCCCTTCCGGGAAAACACCTTCGATCTTGTCAGTTGTGCGTTTGGCATACGGAACATCTATCCAAGGGAAAACGGGATAAAAGAATTTTACAGGGTACTGAGACCGCACGGCCGGATAGCGATACTCGAATTTTCCATGCCGCAGGGCCTTTTCGGTAAGGTTTACAAGGTCTATTTCGACAGGATACTGCCGTCACTCGGCAATCTTATCTCGAGAACAAAGGCGTACACCTACCTGAAGAGTTCTGTTGAAGCATTCCCGGACCCCGGGACATTCAGCAGCATGCTCGCATCCGCAGGGTTTAAAAATATCAAAACTACAAACCTGACCCGCGGCATAGCGACTATCTATACCGGAGAAAAATAGGTATTGGACTCAATCTTTTTCTTTTAAAACTTTCCTCATAATCTTAAACTGGTTTATATGGCTGCGCAGGTATGTATAATTCTCATGGTTATCCCTCATAGCGATAACATTAACAGCTACCTTTGAAATAGCACTGAGCACCTGTCTGATATGCGTTAATGTTTCTATAGAGTATCTGATTTGCCATGAATGCGGAAAATGTTTTTTTAGCACTATCTTAAATGATTGCGTGCCTATTTTCATAATAAAATCAGAAGGAAGCTGCTTTGTTGAGTGTCCACCATAATGTATAATGGCGGCTTGAGGGAAAACTTGTACTTTGTAATCCCTTTTTTTTAATCTCCTGCATATATCAAATTCTTCTAAGTACATAAATATACGCTCATCAAATCCATTGATAGCGAAATAAGCATCTTTCCTGAACATCATGGCACACCCAATGACACATCCAGTATCGAATATTTGCCCCCGATCAATGTACCTATTATAAATAAATTTCTTCCACGTCGTGTTCAGACGAGCAACAGGCGTAGCAATCAAATCCATGGACTGAAGGATTATATTGCTATACACAGGCGGATAAAATAAACTTCTGGCATTGTTTCGATCCATGACAACAGGTCCCATTAAACCCGTGTCCTTATGTTCAACCATGTAACTGCACATCTGCTCTATACCGTGATCGATAACCGTATCCGGATTAAGGAAGAACAGGATTTCCGCTTTTGCATGTGCTGCTCCGATATTATTGGCCCTGCCAAACCCGAGATTTAGTTTGTTATCTATGGTGTGCACCCAGGGGAACTTCCGGTTTACTACATCCAAACTCCCGTCTGAAGAACCATTATCACACACGAGCACCTCGTATGACATGGTTAATATCCTGTCATAGATGGATTGTATGCACTTTACACAATCATCTTTGGTATTGTAATTTACAATTATAATGGAAAGCTGCGGATTTGGCATATTTATATTCCCCGGCTCATGTATGATAGAGGTTTTACATGAGTATCAGGAAATTGTAAAGAATGCGCTCATGTTCAATTTCATTTTTGTCTGAGTTTTTAATATTAAATTTTGAATATTTAATACTGAATCGTTGGGCAAGGCCCAACTCCTGCTTGACCATATTCCCCTGCTGGGGTAATTGATTAAAATGATAATTGTACTGGATAAATACCGTGCCTGAGATAAGCGTTGTCATACCCACATATAACCGTTTCGAAATGCTCGAAAGGGCTTTGAAAAGCGTACTTTCGCAGAACTTTAAAAATTTCGAGATCATTGTTGTTGATGACGCATCGACAGACAATACCAATGAGCGGCTGCAAAGAGGGTTTAACCCAGGAATAGACACTGGCAGAATCAGACTCACCCGCAACGAAAAGAACCAGGGGAGGTCGGCCTGCAGAAACACCGGCATAAAGCTCGCCAAAACAGAGCTCATCACCTTCCTTGATGATGATGATGAGTGGCTGCCGGAGCATCTTGGCACACTGAACTGCTTTATGAATGAACACAAGAATATCGGGATAGCCTTTTCAAACTGGGCACTCGTAAACGAACAAACACAGGAAAAAACTTCAGGCATCACAAGGATTAAAACAGGCACAGGCAATCCCTATCTTAAACTTATGCTCCGTGCATTGATCGGGTATCCGTCAACAGGTATCGTAAGAAAAACCGTTTTAGAACAAACACACGGGTTCAATGTAAAACTGCCGCCTCGTGAAGACTGGGACTTTTTCACAAGATGCGCTATGAAAGGCGGCATTGGTTTCATAGATAAAACAACCGTACATATATATGTGCATGCTGGAAGTTATTCAAAAAACAAGACTCAATGGGTCAAAGCTACAGAGGGCGCATGGAACAGCATAATGGCATCTGCACGGGAATACGGCATCAGGCTTGACAAAAAAATCGTCTCTGAAAGAGATTTAAGGCTTTCAAGGGCATTCATATCCATCGGCGATTTTGAAAGGGCCGGGATGTACCTTTCACGTGCGGTCAAACACAATCCTTTCTCTGTATTGTCATCCATTGCACTCGAGAATATGTTTAAATTGCTTGTCGGTAAGAAGCTGTATATGCGGTACAAAAAATAATTATAGCACCCTTACCTAAAGGGATAGAAAGTCTCTCAAACAATTTGCGTGCAAGGGCATAATGTGACACACCTATTTGTGCAGGATTAAACGGAAATACCCATAAGCTTTTTATATATTGGGGATTCCTCTGAAACTAAAACTATTTTTGATCTGGAATTGGTTATGCTATTTTTACGCTTTATTTTTAAAATGCTTCTTATTAAGGATATATTCCGATATCTATTTAAAAAATCTTTTTTATCAACACGACCTACACTGGATTTAAGTGGGGCATTTCTCAATATTAATGGATATAAAACTCTTAAAGAATTAACCATTCTACTATCATAAAAGTTCTGCCACCAATCCGCAGCACTCCTAATGGGTAAATATTGTTTTGAAAGATTTAATGCAGCTTCACTATCAACAACATAAGCGGATGCTGAATAAGGAAATCCAAGAGGATACAATAATCTCCCTGTTTTTAATATTTGCTCTCCTATAACAGAAATCCGTAAAGGTTTACTACCAGTACCAAAATAATAGAGAAGTATAATTTCATTTTTTTTAATATTTTGTTCGAGTTCGTCTAAGACATCTTTTATATTTTCAGGGAGTGCAATATCGTCCTCAATAACAAAAGCATATTTTAGTTCCCTTTCCACTATTGTTTTATAAATAGAGTAGTGTGAAAGAGCACAACCAATAATCCCTTCAGTGAATTCTTTTAAAGGGAACTGTTTTACTATTTCCGCACTACAATACTTTGAAATATCTTCTTTTGTTAAATCTCTCCCGTCAATTGCATCAAAAATTTCATAATCTAAATTCAATTTATTTAGATGCTCGATGATATATTTCCTTCTTACCATATCCCGTTGCAAGCTTATTACAAATGTTTTCATTCGTTGACGGATTCCCCCCTTATTATTTGCTTTGTTAAAGCATATTTTCAGTTTTAAGTCTATAATTCTATAGCATCAACTTAACTATTTACAATTTCGAGTTTAATTAAATTTAGCTCTACAGATAAGCAGTCACCTATGTCTATTAGAATAAAAGATATCGCCGCAATGGACTGTAGTAAACATGTGCTTAAACATTTTACGTACGAACGCATGGCAGAGGATTAATAAAGCTTTACCTTCCACTGTAACACTTAATTATATTTATTTCCATGCTAATCCTATGATTAAACCATAACATTAATACTGTTCCCCCTCCAAATGTCCATTCCGTTTTGGGAATTTCAAGGGGGCATTTATTGTTGTATAAACTATCACTACAAATAATATACCGGGGCAAACAGAATTTTAGTTTTATCTTTTTTCACACTCCCCCAATAATCTTTGGTAAGTACAATAGCGCGTTTTGGTTTAAATGTAGTAATAAAACTTACCAAACTCTTTGATAATCTTTCCTCATTGAAAGGAGAATACTTTATCTCTATAGGCACAATATCATCTGCTATATGCAGAATAAAATCAACTTCTGCCCCAGCTTTGGTTCGCCAGAAATTTATTCTTGTTATTCCCTGTGATGGTTCATGTAACCCTATAAAACTGGTATTTTCAACAATAGCACCCGCATCAGACCGTATCTTTAAACTTTTCATATTGTCCATCAAACTATTTCTAAAACCCATATCTAAAAAATAGATTTTTGGATTATGAGAGAGTTCTTTCTGTGGATTTACAAAAAATGGTTTTACTTCCTTGCAGATAAATGTCTCTTCAAGAATGCCGAGATGTTTCTTTAAGTTACGGTAATCAATGCCGGACACCTGACTAAGATTTTGATACACCGTTACTCGAGCAATCTGTGTTGCAAGATACTGTGACAGCAAAAACAGATTTTTTTCTGTAGTTAGTTCGAGAACACTTTTATATCTTTAATAAGATAATTGCTGTAAATGTCTGAAAGAAGTTTTTTTCTCTCAAAATCCGTTTTTGACAGAG
The DNA here is from genome assembly GCA_964547905.1 of uncultured Pseudomonadota bacterium. Classification (GTDB taxonomy): domain Bacteria; phylum JAMCPX01; class JAMCPX01; order JAMCPX01; family JAMCPX01; genus JAJYLM01. The sequence continues at coordinate 98,931 of CAZJPN010000053.1, forward strand.
CAACTGCAGGATAACCGCCCCATAGAGAAAACCGCTCATACATTTTTAAGAACTCTTCACTCAGGAAATCCTTCCCTCTTTTTTTTGGCCCCTTACTATGGAAGAAAAACCCTATCAAGGTGTCGTGATTTTCAAGATAAGCATTTGTCAACCTTTGATCCTGTGCTGTGAGATACTCTTTAAAGTTGAACGGGTAAAGAGATAAATTCAATATCCTTCCTGCCATGAATTTTCCGACATGGGCTTTGATATCCAACGATGAAGAACCGGTGAGAATAATCTTTAAATTTTTTATTGTATCATAAATTAATTTTAGTTTTTGCCCGCCATTGTCTAAGTTTTGAAATTCATCAATCATAAGGTAAAACCGCTTATTTCCGTCAGCGGGCATAAAAGATTTCACAAATGCAATCGGATCAGTTTCAAACTCCATGAGGAGTCTTCTGTCTTCAAAGGTAATATTCCGTATAAGCCTTTCATCTATGTGCAGCCTCGTTGTAAGATACAGTTTGAGCATTTCTAAAAAAAGTTGTTTTACCACACTGTCTTGGACCTGTTATAGAAATAAATTCCCACCGCTTTATAAACAAACTTATTGTTGACATTAAGTCTCTTTCAACAATCACACTATCCTCACTTTTTATACTTATTTTAAGATTTTAGTATAACTATATTTATACAAATATCAATCTTTTTCTTTAACCCGAGAATTGCAAAAAGATAAAGCGGCTTATATTTAACCCTTGTTACCCACCTAAAAAAATGTCTATGAGAAATAAGAAAGTTTATGCAGTAAGCGATAAGCCTACGTTCTGTTGCCATTCCTGTCCCGCCTTTGGCGGAATAAACTCCAGAAGGAATCCAGAGAAAATAAAAAAGGCTGGATTCCGCATCAAGTGCAGAATGACGAAGAAGAGAGATAAGGATGATAGAAAAACCAAATGCATATAAAAACAACGAAAAAGCAGAAGATGATTGTACATTTATCCCGGTAGATACTCCCGGGCATGCCCGTGGAACTCTGCTTCAGCGTTAGATTCTTCACGGAGTTTACACTGAACACAGTCCGCTTATTATAAAGAACCTTCACAATGAATGCCTAAGTATAGAATTTAAATTGTACTCCTGTGCACTTTTCAAATTTAAATGACAGTAACGAACTCTATCCTTGATATGCTGTCATTTTTCCATTATATGGTGATGTATTATGACAGGACATTTTCATCGCGATATTTCGCCCGCAATAATTCACGCCCTTGGTGAAATAATCGTGGCTGTGATAACGGGTATACGGCAGTCCGGTAAAAGTCCCTTCCTTCAAAATCAGCCGGAACTTTAAAAGAGGCATTACGTATCTTTTGATGATTTTGCACAGCTTGCATCTGCCAGAGAAGACCCTGATGGATTTGCGAATACAGATCAACTGATTACCATTGACGAGGCACAGAAATGTCCTGAGATATTGACTGCAATAAAAAGAAGGGCAGATAAAAAGAGACGGTCAGGACAATTCCTTCTTTCCGGTTCAGCCAGTTTTACGATGCTGAAAAGGGTCTCGGAAAGTCTCGCAGGCAGAGCATTTAAGCGCAATACTATCTTAGTACAAAAAACTATGCTGGCTAAAAATTAAAGTCTTTATAGAAGATATGCTGTCCCAAGCCACGTTCTTTCTAACGCGGATCATTCTGACATCTATGCAGAAATCGTTTAACAACCTGAAGAGCATCAACAATAACTGTATTGTCTATAACCTGTAGCCTTTTTGCCTCGGGGAGGTATATCTCCTTTAATTTATCTAAACGGTCTAAGATTATCGGCGCTTTGGAAAGAATTAAATCCCGTTGCTTTAACAATATTTTTTGACGGCGTTTTATTGCCATTGCAATATCCACTATATCCCTTACTTTTAGTCCTTCCGCCCTATAAAATATCTTTTTTAATATGATCTCCTCAGGAGTTTCTAAGTTTACAATTTCTCCTTTTATTTTACGTTTGATGCTTGGATTTTTTGAAAGATGTGGAGCTATTATAAAATCAATCTCCCCTTCTTTCAATTTTAGTTTTAAGAAATTTGAACTTTCCGTGTAATCGTCGGTGAACGAATAAGCTGTATCATTTAACCGTGGAGTCAAATAATTCAAATATTGAGCATCTGTCATAAATATGTCTACGTCCCTGCTCATCCTATGGTTGAACCATAACATCAGTGCTGTTCCGCCTCCAAATGTCCACTTCGTTTTTGGAATTTTAGCAGATTTTAGAATGATCAAAGCTTCCTGAAACAAAACTACCCATCCATCTTTTATATTAGAATTCAAAAATATCCTCCAGATTTTTGTTTACATAGAGCTTTTTAACATGCTTTTCATAATATATCCTGATTTGTTCAAGCGGGATATCGTACTTCATAGAAAATTTAACAATGTCCTGTACAGGAACATCGGTAAAAAAGGAATAGATTTGGGCTGACCATTTTGATGACAATTTTCCTGATTTCAAAATGGAGGCGAGTTTTTTTTCACTCAGCATATCTATAAACGGTGCATTTATAGTTGTATAAACTATCATTTTTATTATTTATCTAAAAAAATTGATTCGGTCAATTGTATTAGACACTGTGCGTATAAATTTTTAGGAATGCAGAGATGTTGCATATTTGGCTTATGTAAGATATTAAAATCATGTTTACTATATGGTTATGATGAAAAGACATAAAACAAAGGTCATAAAAGTAGGCAATGTAAAGATAGGCGGCAGCAACCCTATTGTTGTACAGAGCATGACCAACACGCACACAAAGGATGTCTCTGCTACCATAAAGCAGGTGAACCAGCTTGCTGAAGCCGGTGCCGGGATTGTAAGGCTCGCTGTTCCTGATAAGGATTCCGCACTCGCCCTGAAGACTATAAAGCAGTCAGTGCGGGTGCCGCTCATAGCAGACATCCACTTTGACTACAGGCTTGCCCTGGCATCAATCAAAAACGGTGTTGACGGCCTGAGGATTAATCCGGGAAACATTGGCAGCCGGGAACGCATTCAGGAGGTCGTTCGTGCAGCCGCTGACGCAGGCATACCCATACGGGTTGGAGTCAATGCCGGTTCATTACCGCAAGATATACTGGAACGGTATAATTTTCATCCGACCGCAGGGGCTATCGTTGAAACAGCCATGAGAAACATACACGAGCTTGAGGCTTTCAACTTCGATAATATAAAAGTATCCGTAAAATCAAGTAATGTCCTCGTGATGATAGAGGCGTACAGACAATTATCAAAACTTGTGGATTATCCTCTGCATCTCGGCGTAACTGAGGCCGGTACAGTATTGTCAGGCAGCATAAAATCGGCCATAGGCATGGGTATACTGCTTTCCGAAGGCATTGGCGATACGATACGGGTATCGCTTACCGACGATCCCGTCATTGAGGTAAAGGCCGGATACGAGATTCTCAGAGCGCTCGGGCTCGTCCACTACGGCGTTGAGATCATTTCGTGCCCCACCTGCGCGCGGGCTGAATTTGATGTGATTGGGCTTGTCAATTCTCTCGAAAAAAAGCTGATTAATGTAAAGGAGCCTCTCACGGTTGCGGTTATGGGTTGTGTTGTGAACGGCCCCGGAGAGGCAAAAGAGGCGGACGTCGGCATTGCCTGCGGAAAAGGCGGTGGAATCTTATTCAAGCGCGGAAAGGCAGTAGGCAAGGTAAAAGAAACCGAATACAAAAAGACATTGATGGTAGAGGTACTCAACCTGTTAAGCCAAAAGGGCCAATAGGAAAGTTTGCTTATCCTTCCACGAAAAGATCCCAAAAAGGACTATTTCATTCGCACCAGGGAAGGAACACCAATTGTATAAAATTTGTCACAGGAAACTAAAAAAACTTTAATAGTTGACTTATTTTCCTTGCCTGCTTATACTTATCCCATATGGAAAACGATATCGAACAGAAGATTATCGAGAAAGCGGCAGAACTGTTCCCCCGGTTGGGCTTCTCCAAGGTTACCATGGATGAGCTGTGCGATGAACTCGGCATAAGTAAAAAAACGCTTTACCGGTATTTTACCAGTAAGGATGCACTCGCAGACGCTGTTTTCAAGTGGAACATACGCTCCGTAAAAAATAACCTCCTCGATATCATGAGCGAACCCTTCGATTATCTTGAACGGCTCTACAAACTTTGTGAATTCATCAGCAGGTTTTTATCAAGGATGAATAAAACAGCCCAGCAGGATCTGCTCAGACACCGTCCCGACCTGTGGAAGAAATTAGAACTTTATCGCAAGCAGGAAATATTTCCTATTTTCAAGAACATGCTTGATGAAGGGATAACACTTGGTATTGTAAGAGATGATGTTCAAAAAGATCTCATCTTGCTTGTGCTCGCTTCTGCTGTAGAGGGAATCCTGACTCCGGAGATTTTAACAACCCAGTCCTTTTCAACCGAAGATGCCTTCCGGGGCATAATAAATATCTTTTTTAACGGCGTTTTGACGGACCAGGCAAGGTCCCATTACAATAAAAACCTCAAAAAACAAAGAAGAACAGAAAGGCTATTTAAAAGGAGAGAGAAATGATAGTGAAGAAAGCACATACGGTAATTTTTTTATTGATTGGCATGTCGGTTTTTTTTGTTGCTTCTTGTTCAAATAGAAATGCAAATCTTGTGACAGGCAGCGGGACCATAGAGGTTACGGAATACGATGCAGCTTCGAAAATCCCTGGAAGAATAGGGTGGCTTGCTGTTGACGAAGGAGATACGGTAAGCGATGGCGAAGTTATCGTAACATTGACCACACGGGAACTGACTGCAGAGAAGAACAGGGCACAGGCAAGTCTTAAAGCTGCAAACGCACAGATCGTATCGGCTCAGGCTCAACTGAGATATTTGGCAGCAGACCTGAAAAGGATCGAAGCACTTTATAAAAAAGGCGGGGCTTCTCAGCAGCAGCTTGATCTCATACGATCTCAAACGGATTCGACCAAAGCACAATTGAATGCCGCAATTGCAATGAAACAGGAGGCAGAGAGTGCTTTAAAACTTGCAGAGATCCAGTATGATGAGAGTATGATTGCATCGCCTATCACCGGCGTTGTTTTAACAAAGAACTATGAACGGGGTGATGTGATTATGCCGGGTTCTACAATATTTACTTTGGGCAATCTTCATAGACCGTGGATAAAGATATATGTAAGTGACATGGACCTCGGCAAGGTATGGCTGGGGCAGCATGTTCATTTAAAGGTGGATAGTTTTCCGAACAAAACATTTGAAGGAACAGTCGAGCAAATAGCAAACAAGGCAGAGTTTACCCCGCATGATGTACAAACAAAGGAAGACAGAACTTCGCTTGTGTTCGCCGTGAAGGTTTATATCGACAATAGAGAAATGCTTCTTAAGCCAGGGATGCCGGCAGATGCTGTATTTGAGACAAAGTAATGTTTGCTGTTGAAACATCAGACCTTAAAAAAAATTTTGATGAAACAGAGGCTGTACGCGGTGTTGATCTGCGTATAAACAAGGGAGACCTCTTTGGCCTCATCGGTCCTGACGGCGCAGGGAAAACAACGCTCATGAGACTGCTCACCGGCGTTATGACGCCTGACAGCGGCTCGATCAGGATATTCGACACAGATGCTTTACAGCATAAGGCAGAAACAGGCATGATGCTCGGATATATGCCACAGAGATTCAGTCTGTATGAAGAGTTGACTGTAGAAGAAAATCTGGAATTCTTTGCCTCGCTCCGTTCGGTTGAAAGGGACAATTTTATAAGGCAAAAAAATTATCTCCTCAAGTTTACAAACCTTGACCCGTTCACAAAAAGGCTTGCAGGAAAGCTTTCCGGCGGCATGAAACAGAAGCTCGGACTTGCATGCACACTTATCCATCAACCGCAATTGTTGATCCTTGATGAACCGACGACAGGCGTTGACCCTGTATCAAGGCGAGAGTTCTGGCAGATACTGGATTCGTTTCTGCATAAGGGCATGACTATCCTGCTTTCAACCCCCTATATGGACGAGGCGGATCGGTGTACAACCATTGCACTTATGAATAACGGCGTTTTGCCTGTTGTTGATACACCCCAGCATATCAAAACCCTCGTCAAGGGTACCATGCTCGAGGTTGTCTTAAAAGAGCCGCTGCGTGCAAAGCAAGTATTGAATAATACCGATATTTACAAACATGTGCATATACTTGGTGACAGGATTCATGTGTATGTGGACAAACCGGATCCGGTATACATAGCAGATGTCCGGCAGATCCTCACCAGCAGCGGTTTAACCGTGGACCAAACAGGATTCACCCCGCCGGCACTTGAGGATGTTTTTGTATCTATCATTAAAAAGGAACACGCATGAACGAGTATCCTGTGCAAGCGATAAATCTGAGGCGTTTATTTGGTGATTTTGTTGCGGTTGACAATATAACTCTCAGCGTTGAAAAAGGCGAGGTGTTTGGCTTTCTCGGCCCGAACGGCGCAGGGAAAACAACAACCGTAAAGATGCTCTGCGGCCTGCTTATGCCAAGTTCGGGTTCTGCAAAGGTTGCAGGATTCGATATTGCCACACAGCCGGATGATGTAAAAAGTTCTATAGGCTATATGTCCCAGAAATTTTCCTTGTACAGCGAACTCACGGTTTCAGAAAATATAGATTTCTTTGGGAATATATATGGTATAGCTAACAGTAAATTAAAGACACGAAAGCAGGAGATAATCAAATTAACAGGGCTTGAAGGCAGGGAACATGCCGTAACATCAACGCTCTCGGTTGGATGGAAACAGAGGCTTGCGCTCGGATGTTCGATCATTCACAATCCGAGGATCCTGTTTCTCGATGAGCCGACAGCGGGGGTTGATCCCAATTCACGCAGGATGTTCTGGGACCTTATTTACAGCCTTGCGCAAAAAGGCATGACCATGTTTGTGACAACCCATTACATGGATGAGGCGGAAAACTGCACAAGACTCGGATTTATTTATAACGGGAAGATGGTCGCATCGGGAACCCCGCTTGAAATAAAACGCACGCAGATGAAGGGAACGATAATAGAGCTCGATACGGACGCTCCGTCGGACGCGCTGAAACTTATAAAACCCATGGCGGCCATGGATGAGGTGTCCTTTTTCGGCAGGCTCATCCATGCGGTTACCACTACCCCTGCAGGCGCCATCGATCAGACGATAGAAAACATCGCACAACTTCTGAAGCAGAACGGGGTAATGGTCAACAGGATAAATACGATCCCCCCTTCCCTCGAGGACATATTCATAAGCCTGATAAAGCAGGAGGACAGGCAGGGGGAACATCAATGAAAAGTCATAGCTTGCTCAGGCCTGTCATAAAAAAAGAATTTATCCAGATCATCAGGGACCCCATCAGCCTTGCAGTCGTTATATTGATTCCCATTATTCAGCTTTTGCTGTTTGGCTACGCAGTAAGCTTTGATATTAAGCATATCCCTATGGGCGTTTTTGATCAGTCGCATACGCAGGAAAGCAGGCAGTTGATAAGGGCTGTAACAGCGTCCTCCTATTTCGTTATCGCGGACAATGCAAACAGCAGGACAGAAATAAATACCCTGCTCGAAAAAGGCGATATCAAGATAGGCGTTATTATACCCCCTCATTTTGCAGAAGATATCAATGCAAATAAAACAGCAAACGTACAGCTTCTTATCGACGGAACCGATGCCAATGTCGGTGGTGTTGCCCTTGGATATTTCATAGCCGCTGCGCAGGGGTATGCGCTCAATATTACAAAGCGCGTGCTGAATGAGCAGGGCGGTTCAGGCCTTCTTAAGAATTTTCCGCTTCTGTCGCAGCGTCTCCGTATATGGTATAATCAGACATTGCGGACGGAAAACTTCATTGTGCCGGGGCTCATAGCGACCATACTGATGATCCTTGGCGTCCTCATGACATCACAGAGCGTTGCGCGCGAGTATGAACGGGGAACCATGGAACAGCTCATTGTCTCTCCTGTAAAGGTATACGAGCTTATCATAGGAAAGCTTGTACCGTATATCCTTATAGGATTTGTCCAGGTAGCGCTCGTTACTTTTATCGCAGTGCTGGTATTTCGTGTGCCGCTGAAAGGCAGCATCCTGCTTTTAACCGTTACAACATTTTTGTTTCTCGTCAGTGCCATGGGTATAGGGTTTTTGTTTTCAGCGATAACAAAATCCCAACAGGTTGCAATGCAGATGTCGTTTGTAGGAACCATGCTGCCTTCACTGCTGCTCTCGGGATTTATATATCCTATCAACAGTATGCCACTCGCCTTAAGGATATTCTCATATATTGTGCCTGCAAAATATTTTCTTGTGATTCTGAGAGGTATTTTCCTTAAAAATTCTGGTGTGTTTGTTCTTATGCCACAGATACTAATCATGATCCTGATCTCGGTTATCGTGCTGACGCTCTGCATCCTAAAAACAAAGAAGAGCCTTGATTGATATGAATAAGTGGAAAATATTTTCCTTACGGGTAAAGGCCATAGCACGCAAGGAATTCATCCAGTTACGGCGTGACAAACGTATGTTGTTCATCGCATTTATAGCGCCCATCATCCAGCTCACCCTATTCGGGTACGCAGCGACGCTTGACGTTAAATCCGTGCCCGTGGTCGTTTGTGACATGGATCAGAGCATGCAGAGCAGGACTATACTCAATGACATTACCGCTTCAGGCTACTTTGCAATACAGAGTAGAGTACCTTCTCTCCATGATGTGAGAAAGAACCTGGATGACGGTATAGCCATGGTAGGTATTGTCATACCAGAGGGGCTCGAGAGAGATATAAACGGAGGGAGAAAAGCGCATATACAGACCATCATCGATGGCTCGAATGCCATCTATGCAACCATGGTAAGGTCATATTTAGAAAGGATCCTAACAAACAGAGCACTCGAACTTTCAACAGAGGAGATGTCTAAAAACGGGCTTATACCTTTTACCCCTCTGAATATACAGCCAAGGGTATGGTACAATCCTACGCTTAAGAGCAGGGACTTCATGGTGCCCGGGGTTTTTGCACTCGTGCTTATGATCATAAGTACGGTACTTACCTCAATGGCCATAGTAAAAGAAAAGGAACGCGGCACCATCGAACAGCTCATTGTTACCCCCATAAAGCCTACAGAACTCATAGCAGGAAAGCTTCTACCTTTTTCTATTATTAGTTTGATCGATATAGCACTCGTTACCATGGTTGCCGTATTCTGGTTTAAAATTCCACTTCATGGAAGCTTCATACTTTTATTTTTACTCTCGGCACTATTCATGCTGACAACACTCGGACTCGGTCTTCTGATCTCAACTGTTTCAAAAACTCAACAACAGGCCATGATGATATCCATGCTTATTATTATGCCGATAATACTGCTCTCAGGCGTCATGTCGCCCATAGACAACATGCCTGTGGCTGTACAGTATTTTACACTCCTCATACCTCTGCGGTATTTTATCGTCATTGTACGCTCTATATTCATGAAGGGTTCCGGTATGTCCATCCTCTGGCCCGACACAATCGCACTTGCAGCCTTCGGCATCGTCCTCTTCTTGCTTAGTGTAAGCAGGTTTAACAAGCGGATCGGTTAACCTGAAAAATGCGTTTGCAAAAGATCAAAGTTTGTGTAATGAGTGAAAACCCTGCGTCAAATAAAGGTATTCTTCGAAAATCCGATAAGGAGAACACACCGGGTAATAGCATATAAAAATACAGAGGACTAAAAGTTCGTTTCTATAAGAAAACGTATAGATATTAGGTGGATCGCAGGGTTGAACGAATGAGCAAGCTTTGATCTTGCATTTTTCGGGTTAAGCCTTCAGCCTTTTAAGGGTTTGTTCGTACACCTTGAGATCGCTGTCCGAGAAAAGCACAAACCTGACAAGGGAGAGACCTTTATTTGTTTTAACAAAATCCGCGACTGTTTTTATAGCAACCTCCGCTGCCTTATCAATCGGATAGCCATATATACCTGTGCTTATAGCCGGGAAGGAAATGCTCTTTAAATTATGTTTTACTGCAAGCTCAAGGCTTGTTTTGTAAGCTCCGGACAGGAGTCTATCCTCTCCGTGTTTTCCGCCATTATATACAGGACCTACTGCATGAATAACATAGCGCGCCTTAAGGTTTCCACCTGTCGTAATGACTGCACTGCCTGTAAGACAACCGCCAATCTTTGTGCATTCTTCTGTGATCTTTGGCCCCCCAGCTCTATGTATGGCTCCATCTACGCCGCCGCCTTCTACAAGTCTTGAGTTTGCGGCATTTACAATTGCATCCGTCTGTTCAAGGGTAATATCACCCTTCACAAGAGACAGGACCGTATTCCCAACCGTTAACTCCATACTATTACCTCCTTATGCTGGCTGCCAGTGCATGTGCATAAAGGCCTTCTACTCTGCCGATCTCCTCAGCGTACGGTGCGAGCCTTGAAAAACCGTTTCCTTTGACCTCAAGCAGAGTTGTTCTTTTCATAAAATCATATACACCGAGTCCGGAGGAGAACCTTGCTGCCCCCATGGTAGGCAGTACATGGTCCGGACCTGCAACATAGTCACCAAGCACTTCAGGCGTATAAGCCCCGAGAAATACGGCACCGGCATGCCTGACAAGTTCAAGGTATGGCCGCGGTGTTTTTACAGCAAGCTCAAGGTGTTCCGGCGCAATTATATTTACTATATCCATTGCCTTTTTTATGTTGTTAGCAACAACAGCAAAACCATAGGTCTTAAGGCTCTTTTCAATAGTGATCTTCCTTTTCATGGATCGGATTAATACCAATATATGTTGGTTTACCTTTTGGACATACGCTTTATCATTTGCAATCAAAACGCTCATTGCCTGTTCATCGTGTTCCGCCTGTGCCATAAGATCTGCCGCAATATACGATGGATTAACCGTACCGTCCGCAACGACGACAACCTCACTCGGACCTGCTACCATATCTATCCCAACATCTCCGTACACAAGCTTTTTGGCAAGCGTAACATATCTATTGCCCGGGCCCACGATCTTATCTACTTTATCGATACTCTCTGTACCATAAGCCAGGGCTGCTATTGCGTATGCCCCCCCTATAGATAATACCCTCTTAATGCCAAGCATCCCTGCAACTGCAAGCACATGATAGTCTTGAGAAGGTGTCGCCATTGTTATATCCTTTACACCTGCAATAATCGCAGGGATCGCATTCATGATCACGGATGATGGGTACGACGCACTGCCGCCCGGCACGTACAGACCGACACTGTGCACAGGCGTAAAAAATTCACCGTAAGAAATGCCCTTGCTTTCCATAAGCATCCACGGGGTTATGTGCTTTTTCTCCTGCCTATGAAAAGCGGTAACCCTTTTTATAGCAAGATCAAATGCCTGTTTCTCACTGCGGCTCAGATGGATTACAGCGGATTTTATTTCTCCCGGATCAACGATTAAATCTTTTGTGTCAATATGATCGTACAGTTTTCGGAATTGAAAGAGTGCCTGATCCCCATGGCTCTTCACAGCATCGATAATCTTCCTCACCGATCCATAGATATCATTGTAAGAGCTTTTTCTTTTCAAAAGGATTGGTCCAATGTCGGATTTATTTATAACCTTTATCATACACCCCTCTTAAATCTTGATATTATCTTATTAATGTCTTCCTGTTTTGTTCTCATAGAAGCCTTATTAACAACAAGCCGTGCGGATGATTGCATGATAACCTCCAGTTCTTCCAGCCCGTTTGTCTTTAATGTTTCTCCAGTTGAAACAAGATCGACAATAAGATCAGAGATACCAAAAAGCGGTGCAAGTTCAATAGCACCGTACAGCTTTATGACATCAACCTGAAATCCCCTTTTTTTGAAATATTCCGATGTGAGATGCGGATATTTTGTAGCAACCCGTATGCCGGAAAGATCTTGTTTCTCCATTACGTTGCTGCCATTCGCACCTGCAACTGAAAGCCTGCATTTGCCGAAATCAAATGCAAGGGCAGTAATAACATCCCTGTTCTGCTCTTTTACAAGATCATAACCGATAATACCAATATCAACGGCACCATACTCTACGTAGGTAAGTAGGTCTACAGCTCTTATAACAATAGCCTCTGCATTCCCGTCGGGCGTCGCAAACCTCAATTTCCTCGATTTGTTAAGGGCTGAGGAAAAATCAAACCCGTTCTTTCTCAGAACTGCGATGGATTCTTCAAGCATCCTGCCTTTGGGCAGCCCTATTTTTATAGTCATACCTTCACCCTTTCAATCTTTGCACCAATCTTTGATAGCTTTTTCTCCATAACCTCATACCCCCTATCAAGGTGATATATCCTTGATACCTCCGTAACATTATCCGACATAAGCCCTGCTATAACAAGGGATGCACTTGCCCTGAGGTCTGTCGCCATAATCTGTGCACCCATGAGCCGCGTCTTCCCCTTGACTATCGCAACATTGTTTTCAATCTTTATGTCTGCCCCCATCCTTCTCAGCTCCGCTACATGCATAAATCTGTTCTCGAATATCGTTTCGGTGATAACGCTTGTAGTGTCGCCCTGAGTCATAAGTACCATAAACTGAGCCTGCAGATCCGTAGGGAAATTCGGATATGGCATGGTCTTTATATCAACACTGTTAAGCCATGAATCCCTTTTCCTCTTTACAACAATACTATTGTTCGTTTCACTACAATCTATACCGGCTTCTTTCATCTTAAAAAGGAGTGCCTCCAGATGCCTTGGATTACAGTTCGTTACCTCAACCTCTCCACCGACAGCAGCCGCTGCAATAATATATGTCCCGGCTTCTATCCTGTCAGGTATTATATTCATGCTGCACCCGTGAAGTTGATCAACACCTTGAACCTCGATTATATCTGTACCAGCACCACGAATTTGTGCACCCATTTTTATAAGCTGTTCGGCAAGACTTGTTATTTCTGGTTCCTTTGCCGCATTCTCTATGATGGTAGTACCACTGGCAAGCGTTGCCGCCATCATAATATTTTCTGTGCCTGTTACCGTTGTATTATCAAAACCTATCTTTGCACCTTTGAGTCTTCCCGCCTTAACATTGACATAGCCATGTTCAATTAAAACTTCCGCACCAAGGGCTGCAAGCCCCTTGATATGTAAATCGATGGGTCTGCTACCTATTGCACAACCGCCCGGCAGAGAAACTCTTGCACTTCCATATCTTGCTACAAGGGGTCCAAGCACAAGTACCGATGCCCTCATTGTCTTGACAAGCTCATAAGGAGCCTCATAAGTATTAATACCAGATGTATTTATTGTTATACTTCTATTGAAAAAATTACCCTCTCCCTGATCCCTGTACCCCTTTGTCTTTACGCCCATTTTTTCAAGAAGCTCAATCATTGTTGTTACATCTGCAAGATAAGGAATACCGTTAAGCTGAACATCTTCGGCAGTCAGTATTACAGCAGCCATTGCAGGCAGTGCTGCATTTTTAGCCCCACTTATTGCAACAGTTCCGTAAAGCTTATTGTGCCCTTTTATAATCAATTTATCCATAGATAGAGAGAGAGTAGCCGCTGTGATAGTATTCTGTCAAATAGTTGTGATTTACCCAGAAAATGTAATAGGTAAGTTTTCGAATGTGTTTTGGGTTTATTGTATTTTGAGGATTAAACAATGTCCCACGGTTTTGGCATAAAGATATCGTTGAACCTGCCAAGGGCATACCGGTCTGTCATACCCGATATAAAGTCCGTTATGCGTCTTTCAAGCGTATCGTTTGCGATATTGAATCCTGCTTCTTTCTCAAAAATGTCCGGATTAGTTTTATAATGGTTAAAAAGTTCATACAGAATCTTTTCACACTTAACAAGATCACCATGGACAACATCACTATCATAAACAGCCTCATACAAAAAATCCCTCATTGTATTCAGAGCGAACAACACCTCCTCCGCTATTCCGATGGTCTGATAGTCTATAGCCTGTGTTGCACTTATAACGCCCTTTATCATTGTATCGATACGTTTTGAATATGTGTTTCCGAGTATTTTTACAGCCTTTTTCGGCAGATCGGTATCTTTTATCACGCCAGCGCGTATTGCATCATCTACATCATGATTGATATATGCGATGATATCGGCAAGCCTGACGATCCTGCCTTCAAGCGTGATTGCGGTAACATCAGGGGATGTCGTTATAATGGGACCTTTGCCCTTGGAATGCTTTGCAATACCGTCTCTGACCTCATAAGAAAGGTTTAACCCTCTGCCATCCCTTTCAAGCAGTTCGACGACACGTAGACTCTGTTGATAATGCCGGAACCCTCCGGGATTAAGCTTATTCAGAACAGACTCACCTGCATGACCAAAAGGGGTATGTCCGAGGTCATGTCCCAGGGCTATTGCCTCTGTGAGTGATTCATTCAACATTAATGACTTTGATATTGTCCTTGCAATTTGAGTAACTTCCAACGTATGAGTGAGTCTTGTTCGATAATGATCCCCTTTCGGCAAAAGCAATACCTGTGTTTTGTACATAAGCCTTCTGAAAGACTTACTGTGCAGTATCCTGTCCCTGTCATGCTGAAATATAGGGCGTACATCACACGCAGGCTCCTGTAAATCCCTCCCCTTTGAATTTACACTGAGCATTGCCTTAGGATGCAGGGTTTGTTTTTCTTGCTGTTCTAACATTTCTCGAATAAGCAGGTGTTTTGTATTATTATTCTTGTTCATTTAAATAATCTTTAAATTCCTTCCGTCATTTCTACCCGTATTTGGGGTAAACTTCAATTGGAATCCAACTTCCCTCCCCCGTCATTCCCACGAAAGCATGCCCTCGACCACGATCGGAGGTGGGAATCCAGAAGGGTATACACCATGGATTCCCCCGCATCAAGTGCGGGGCAGGCTCCATCAAGCACGGAATGACAAAACAGAAAAAATGTCTGCATCACCTGTGAAAACAAGTACTGATGAATATAAGCTTATTTCACAGCAGGCGGCGGCTGAGTAACAACGCTGAGGTTTGCTAGAGAATCATTCGGATCAAGCATATCCCTTGTCAAAAAGTAACCGGCGTTTATATGACAGTCATTACAACCGGCGTTTTGCGGAGTTGCAGCCTGAATGTTGTGCGGTGATGTTGTCTGCCACGTAGGCACAAGATCAAAACCGTTCAGCAGGTTTATCCCGAAGTAATCGAATGTATCTCTTGTTATGGGATAATGTCTGACAGTCGTATAAAGATACGGTACAGCTGGAATAGTGTTGAACCCTATCTCGAAGTCCGTCACCGTCATACCCACAGAACCAACATATTGATCACCGACAAACATACTGGTGTAATTATAAGTGTTTGTATAAGGCTGGGCGTGACATACCGTGCAATTGAGTACCTTCATCTGAGGTACGTTATGCTCTGCTATATTTGAAGTGCCGTTTGTAACGTCGGTATGACACATACCGCATTGGGGCATCTCTTTGACATCCCACATTGTCGTGTATGTTATGCCGTCTCCGTGTATGCCGTTACCGTGACAATCTATGCACTGCATACCGTTGGTGTAATGCACATCGGGTGCCTGGCCTGACAGACCGAGGAACTCATTCGCTTGATCTTTGTGGCACTGGAGACAGGTTTGTTGCATCGGCGGTATGGGCATAAAGGTATGACCCGAGATAAGTCCACCTGTAAGTGGCTTTTCTACATGGCAGTTTCCACATGACGCATGACACCTCTGACAGTCTACTGTATATGGAACATTTAAATTGTCATTGTAAGGACATGAAACTTTGTCAAGGTATGATTGCTCCCCTGCAAGGGTGTAATGAAGACTTGTCGTATAACTCTGGACAATGCCTGCATGACAATTTGCACATACAGTATTTGGATTAAGCGACGGGTCATTGATCATGCCTGAGTGTGCCTGCTGCATTGATGCACTTGAAGGATTGCCTTTATGACAGTCAACACACTGCAGTATACCGTGCGGCGAATCGAAGAAACCCTGTGTAACGAGAAAATCAGAGGGATTTATTGCTGGATCGGCGTTTTGTAACATGTTGGCGTTTGTATGGCAGGATTTGCATGTGTTTGTTGTATTCAGCTGGCTTGTACCGCAGCCAGCTATAATGAGCGTAATTGAAATAAACAACAATATCTTTTTCATGCAACCCCCATATATTGGAATCAATTATACTGTTTTTATAAAAAACGCAATTTATATTAAAGACTACCTGATTATAGATAGTGGCAGGTTAAAAACCTGTCACTATCCCGCGCCACCAAAATCTTATTATACAGATTTGAAGTTCGTATCTACAAAAAGGGATAAAACTATGTTAGAAATAGTAATGGAATCCCGCATTTATAGAATCGGCAGAAATGCCAACAGCGGTACCATCTCCATTAAGGTATCTTACACCGAGATCCAGTTCAAGGTTAAATCCAAGATTTGGAAGTCCTTGTAAGAAAAATTCTATGCCGCTCAAAGCAGAAACACTGAAACCTCCCTCGGTACTGTCGGTATTGTTGTATGGCGGTTGACTAAAAAAGTAAACCCCAGCACCTGCGTATAAATTCATATTGGTTTCTTCTATAAAATTGTACAGGAATTTACCTCCAATACCAAATGATGTCTGACTTGCGCCGTTGTTTGGCGAAAAATTCATAAAGGCTAAATCACCTTGAATTCCAACGTTTTTGTTTATCCAGTACCTAACAGATGCGGCATCAAGATGTTGGGACAAACCTATCTGGGAGTTAAATCCGGCACCAATTCTCTGCGACAAATCTTTTGCCATAGCATTCGAGGCTATAAGCATACTTGCAATCGTAACGAGATAAACTAATTTTAGCTTCATTTTGCTCTCCTTATAATAAATTTTTAAAACATTAGCACAATTCATAAACTTAGCAAGTAAATTTTTAGTTTAATCGAAAAAACGCAATGGGCAATAAAGTGCATACTTTACAACATAACTATAACTAACTATAATAGAATAATAAAGGAGGGTTCTATGGAAAGATACAAAAACGGATTGTTGCTTTTAGGGCGGGTTCTGTTCTCCCTGATATTTATTTCCGGAGCAATGGAACATTTAACAAAGATAAATGCAATGGCAGCATATGCAGCATCGGCCGGCGTACCGTTCCCCAAGCTCGCCATAGTTGTAACGGGGTTAATGCTTCTTGTAGGAAGTATATCCATACTGCTGGGATGGAAGATATCCTACGGTGCAATCATCTTGATTCTATTCCTTATTCCGGTAACTTACCAGATACATTTTTTGGGGATGCTCCACGCGACAGATCCTATGCAGAAGCAGATGCAGATGCTCAATCTTTTAAAAAACATAGGGCTTATCGGCGGTGCCATATATATAGCATTTCTGGGTGCAGGAAAATACAGTATAGATAAAAAATAATACAAAGGAGGACGCTATGGCAAAGATAACGATTGTATATTATTCAGCGTACGGTCATACCCTTGACCTTGCAAAGGCGATCGAAAAAGGGGCCAAAGAGGCAGGTGCTGAAACACGGCTGAGAAGGGTAAAGGAACTTGTACCGGATGATATTATCAAAGGCAACCAGGGACTCTCCGCAGGTTATGCGCTGCAAAAGGACATACCCGAGGCATCACTCGGGGATCTCGAATGGGCGGACGGTATTGCATTCGGCACGCCGACGCGGTTCGGCAATACCACGGCTCAGCTTAGGAATTTTCTCGATCAGACAGGACCGCTGTGGGCCAAGGGCGCGCTTGCAGGCAAGGTAGCGGCTTTTTTCACGGGAGCAGCAACACCTCACGGAGGCCATGAAACAACCATACTCACCTTAAGTACATTCGCATACCATCACGGCATGCTGATAATGCCCATGGGCTACACGATCAAAGGATCGGGCGATCCTTATGGTCCCACGTATATCTCAGGCGACGGTTCAAAGCCTGTAGGAGAGGAAGAGAAAAGGCTTGCGCACGAGTTCGGCAAAAACCTTGCAAAGACCGCACAAAAAATAGCAGGAAAATAATCTTCAGTATTTTAGAGGGGCGGGACAAATGCCGCCCCTCTAACTGACAACAATTGCAACAATAAAAAAACTATGTTTTATTTAAACGTAATTTATGTTTAAAAATTCAATTAAATCTTTAAAACTTTTTTTATTCAGGATGATGTTTAATCTTTATCCCCCTTACATTGGGTCCTGCATACGTATAACCCATATATCCCGTGATTACACGACCTTTGATATCAGGATGAAGCTCAGGTTCTACAATAAGAACTACTTTGGCACGCATTTTGGCGGATCTCTGTATTCAATGTGTGATCCGTTCTTTACGATTATCCTCATAAAAAACCTCGGCAGCGATTATATCGTATGGGACAAGCACGCATCGATAAGGTTTAAAAAACCCGGGCGCAATGCGGTCAACGTACGCTTCCATATACCGCAGGAAAGGATCCATGAGATCAGGCATCTCGCTGACACAAACGGAAAAACTGAGCCCGTTTTTACGGTAGACCTGACGGACGACGACAATGCCATTATTGCACAGGTGGAAAAGACCGTTTATGTCAGAAAAAAAACACGGTGAGCGGCTCTTTCCCGTTCCCTGCTTTGTAAGAACATGCCCCCGGTTCGGTCTTTAAACAAAAAAATGCAATAGGGAAATCGGCCATAGGCTTGAGCCGCGGGCGAAGCTCAGACCCTCGTAAAAGAAAGAGTTTTCTCCTCTGTTCGTGAAACAATAGTTCTTTTGCTAAACGATTTTTTCCTTATAGATATTTTATCTTTGTCATGGAAAGAGAAGCAGTCCACGCAGAGTATTATGAAAGAGTATCAGGAAGTTCGCGGGTGTTTCACTTCACTTCAGATCAAACTCTTTCTTTTCTTAATCTTTGTATCCTCATCGATCATTAACAACCCCCTATTTTGCAAATGCATTTTTGTGGTACCAAACCCCCCTTGTCATTCCTGCTTTTATGACTATCTTATTATATCCTACCAAGGAGGTCCTTATGAAGATAAGAGCTTTGGAACATGCAAAACAACACAAATCCTACCGGGGTTTTGATAGTTTCGGGAATCACCTCAAAGAAGAGAAAAGTCCGTATCTTCTTCAGCATGCCGATAATCCTGTAGACTGGTACCCATGGGGAGATGAGGCATTCGAAAAAGCTAAAAAAGAGAATAAACCCGTCTTTCTTTCCATAGGGTATTCGACATGCCACTGGTGTCATGTGATGGAACAGGAATCTTTCGAGGATCCGGATGTTGCAAAACTCCTCAATGATGCGTTTGTCTCGATAAAGGTAGACCGTGAAGAAAGGCCTGACATTGACAGCATCTACATGGATGTGTGCCAGATGTTTACCGGACGCGGCGGATGGCCTTTGAACATTGTAATGTCGCCCGATAAAAAGCCGTTTTTTGCGGCCACCTATATACCGAAGGAAACAAGGTTTGGTATTATTGGTATGCTCGAACTTGTACCCATGCTGAAGAAGTCATGGAAAGACCAGCGCAAAAAGTTAATGGAATCCGGAGATCAATCAATAGAAATACTCGGGAGCAGTACGGAAAAAGCGGGAGGTGAAAAGCCGGATTCAAGCCTGCTTGATCTTACCTATAAGGAACTCGAAACGTATTTTGATTCATTGAACGGCGGGTTTGGAAGTGCTCCAAAGTTTCCGTCAGCGCACAATCTATTTTTCCTGCTCCGTTATTATCGCAGGACAGGAAAAGTGAATGCTCTGCACATGGTCGAAAAGACATTATCAGCAATGGCACAGGGCGGCATTTACGATCATGTGGGCTTTGGTTTCCATAGGTATTCTACGGATGCACAGTGGATCCTGCCGCATTTCGAAAAGATGCTTTACGATCAGGCTATGCTGTCTATGGCTTATACGGAGGCTTATCTGGCAACAGGGAGTGATGCGTACAAAATAACGGCAAAACAGATATTCACCTACATAACAAGGGACATGACCTCTTCCGACGGCGCTTTCTATTCAGCCGAGGACGCGGACAGTGAAGGATCCGAAGGAAGGTTTTATCTCTGGACATCGAAAGAGCTGGATGAGGCGCTTGAGCTGGATGATATCCTGACCGTGAGTGACAGTATGTTTGCCGGAAGAATATTCAACGTAGAAGAATCCGGTAACTTCTTTGATACGGCAACAGGAGAGAAAACGGGCATGAACATCCCTTATACCGGCAAATCGCTCCCTGAAATTGCGGCAGATATGCGAATACCGGAAAACGTGCTCTGGCAGCGTACAGAACAGATCCGGCAAAAGCTGTTTTTAGCAAGGCAAAGCCGTGTTAGGCCGCAAAGAGACGATAAAATCCTTACCGACTGGAACGGCCTCATGATAGCAAGTCTTGCAAAGGCAGCAGAGGCATTTGGTGAAAAAGTTTATGCGGACACCGCTGCAAGGGCTGTGGACTTTATCCTTAAAAAGATGCGTAACAGTGACGGAAGATTATTCCATCGTTATAGGGATGGCGAAACAGCAATCCCGGCATATTTGAATGACTATGCGTTTCTGATCTGGGGACTGCTGGAGCTTTATGAAACTACATTCGAAGCCCGGTACCTTACCACGGCACTCGAGCTGAACGATGATATGATCAAGCATTTTGCGAATGAGGAAAAGAGCGGTTTTTATTTTACAGCAGACGACTCGGAACATCTTCCCGTGCGGCGCATAGAGCTGCATGACAGTGCAGTTCCGTCCGGCAACTCTATCGTAATGCTGAATCTGATAAGGCTTTCAAGAATAACCGGGGATACCGGGTTTGAGAACATGGCATGGCTGCTGGCGCGCAGGTTTTCCGCAAACGCTGTTAAATATCCTTCCGCCTATACCCAGTTCCTGTGTGCGCTTGATTTTGCACTCGGTCCTTCGTATGAGGTTGTAATAGCCGGGAGTAAGGGTGCATCCGACACCAATGTCATGTTGAAATCTTTAAGGAGTAATTTTATACCGGACAAAGTCGTCATCTTAAACGACCCGGCGCAATCGGACGGTATAAAAGATATAGCACCGTTTATACGCTACCAGACAAGCATCGAAGGCAGGGCGACTGCATACGTATGCTCTAACTACAAATGTGAGAATCCTACAACAGAACCGGAAAAGATGCTTGAATTGCTCAACACGTAGTAGCATGCGCTGTGGTTTTATTTTTAAAAAGTAAACCCCGTTATACCTGCTTTTTTAAAGCAGGCATTAACAATGAGTAAAGATAAATTTTTCGTTACCGGTGTAACGGGGTTTACCCTTTCGCAAAGTAAAAAACTGACCTGCCGCATTTTTGAGCAAATGTAAACTATAGCTTTAAAATTTATTTCAGATGTTATATAATTGTATTGTATTCAAGGAGGCAGTATGGTTAAGACAATAAGTTATATGCTCCTTGCAATCTCGCTGATCGCAGTTACAGGTTGCGCAAAGGAGATCCCTGAAAACGTAATTTCAAACGTTGATAAAGCCATAACGTTCAACATGCTTATACATGATCCGTCTACTTATAAGGGCAAAACAGTTATTGCCGGCGGTGAGATTATAAGCTCTGCAAATGAAAGCAACGGTCATACATCAATCGAAATAATGGAACTGCCGCTTGACAGCGATTACAAGCCCAGAAAAGGAGATAAGTCGGCCGGAAGATTCATAGCATCATATAAAGGTTACCTTGAAACGCACATATTCAGGCCCGGCAGATTTGTTACCGTTGTTGGCGTTGTTGCGGATGCCAAAAAAGGAACCATAGGCAGCATGCCCTATGTCTTCCCCGTAATCGACATAACATATATTAAATTGTGGCCAATAGTTCACAAGAGTACAGTGCCTGCATATTCTGTTGGCTTTGGATTTGATTATGGCCCGCCTATGTTTCCACCGTGGGGATATTACCCTTATGGGCCGTTCTGGTACTAATGCCTCGATATAAATATTTATCATGTCAGAAAATCTAACACTTACCAAGGTTGGAGTAAAAAGAAAGATTTTGTTTTTTCTTGGGGGTAAAAACACAATAAAAACTGTGCTCGTAGGATTTGCAGCTTTAGCTTTAGCTCTATTTCTAATCACAACTATATCCGCCTACGGTTCAACAAAAGGCCATAAGGCAAAACATCTTTACGGCATGGCTGTAAAAAACTATTACATCCTCAACTCCAGTAAACAGAAACAGCAGTACAGAGATACATGGTTAAATGTCATCAATAAATTCGAACAGGTATATAAAGATTATCCGAAAAGCAGCTATGCGCCCAAGGCACTTTACAATATAGGTAATCTTTACAACAATCTTTACACACGCTCATTCCTCGATAAGGATCTCAATGCCGGCATAAATGCATTTAAAATGCTACAGCAACACTATAAGGATAATACCCTTGCAGACGATGCCCTGTTTAAGATCGCCGAAATATACAGAACAAAAAAAGGTGACACAGAAACTGCACTCCGTTTTTATGAACTTATACTCGAAGATTATCCGAACAGCAATTCGGCTCCGATGGCGAAGATCTGGGTGAAAAAACTTGGAGGCAGTATAACAGTAAAACAACCAGTGCATGCAAAAAAGAGCGCCGGTGTTTTAAACGGTATAAAGATATGGTCAGCCGGTGATTATACGCGTGTTGTAATCAACGTCTCAAACGAGGTTATTTACTCTGGTCATCTGCTTGAACAAACAGATGACAACATGCCGGGCAAGAGAATTTATATTGATCTCAAAGGTACGATGCTTACGTGTGATACTCCACCCATATCCGTAAAAGACGGCATTGTCGAAGAGGTAAGAGCAGGTCAATTTAACAGTAATACAGCGAGAGTGGTTCTGGATGTTGGGAATATAGATGATTATTCCATATTCAATTTAGAGGATCCGTTCAGGATCATAATAGATGTAAAGGGTAAAAAGACCGCCGAAGAAAATAACGTGGAGAATGAAAAACTCTCCGAAACTACAGCAGAGCAAGCAACAGAGGAAACAGTTCCTAAAGGACTTTCCATATCAAAGATTATAAAAGACTATGAGAATATAAACAAGCAAACACAACCTGCGGTACCGGTAACAGACAAGTATGTTAATAATGGGTTGTTCATAAAAAAAATTGTTATAGATCCCGGACACGGCGGTCATGATCCCGGAGCAATAGGTCCGAACGGTATAATGGAAAAAACCATAACCCTCAAAATAGGTACCATGCTTGCGGATAAATTAAGGGCCATGGGGTTTCATGTAATCATGACAAGGGACAAGGATGTGTTTATACCGCTTGAGGAAAGGACTGCTATTGCGAATATGAGCAATGCGGATATTTTTATATCCATACATGCCAATGCAAGCCTGAGCCACCGAACAAGGGGTATAACGACTTACTATCTGAGTACCACCCATGATAGAGCATCAATGCTTGTTGCAGCAAGAGAAAATGCCACGTCCACTAAAAAATTGAGCGACCTGCAATTAATCCTCGAGGACCTCATGAAAACGGCAAAGATCAATGAATCTGCAATTTTTGCAAACGACATCCAGCAAAACATGGTTCAGAGCCTGCGGAAGGACGGCTACGATACCCCGGACCTCGGGGTAAGGAGCGCTCCCTTTTTTGTGCTTATGCATGCGAATATGCCGAGTATACTTATAGAAACTTCTTTTGTGACGAATCCTACAGAAGAAAGACTGCTTGAAGAAAAAAGATACGAACAGAGCATTGTGGATGGGGTTGTCAAGGGTATACTCCAGTATGGAACAAAGTTAAAGATGGCAGAACAATGAAATAGGTTATCGTAATCCAGCATGCACACACACGCTTATTACATGAAAATGGCGCTCCAGGAAGCAAGGATAGCACAAGAGCAGGGAGAGGTTCCTGTGGGCGCTGTTGTTGTAATCGGGGACAGCGTTGCAGCACGCGCTCATAACAATGTAATAGCAATGAATGACCCTTCTGCCCATGCCGAGATACTTGCCCTAAGAGAGGCAGGATATTCAATCGGGAATTACAGGCTTACCCAGGCAAGACTGTATGTTACGATTGAACCTTGCGTGATGTGTGCCGGAGCAATGATCCATGCAAGAATAAAGCAGCTGATATTCGGTGCTTACGATACGAAGGCAGGTGCAATAACGCTGTTTGATATGTTTCACGACAGGAGACTGAACCACAGGGTTGAGGTCGTACCCGGTATCCTCGGACGAGAGTCATCCCTGGTGTTAAAGGAATTTTTCAAAAAGAAAAGGATGCGGTAAGTTGTATGTGAGGGTTTGAAACCAGCCCATACTGATTGTGTAATGTGTAGC
Organism: uncultured Pseudomonadota bacterium; assembly: GCA_964547905.1. Lineage (GTDB taxonomy): Bacteria > JAMCPX01 > JAMCPX01 > JAMCPX01 > JAMCPX01 > JAJYLM01. Next base: position 123,236 of record CAZJPN010000053.1, read on the forward strand.
CCTGCCCCCGGTTTCCCCCAGAAGTCTATCAAGATGTGCATGTAGTTTCTTACATGAAATATTAGCATTTTGACACCATTTTATGATGTAGTATCCTGTAATACAGGGGAGCATTATGAGAAGAATAATGTCTATTAGCTTGCCGGAAAAGCTATCGTCTCAGCTTAATGCATATGCAAAGACTACGGGTAGAAACAAGAGCGATATCGTGAAGGAATCCATAAGTTTCTATCTTTGGGATTCAAAGTTCAGGGAAATCTCCAGAAAACTGGGCGTAAGGGCTAAAAAAGTTGGGATAGTTACAGAGGAAGATGTATTCAGAGCTATTTCGTGAAAGTGGTTTTTGATTCAAATGTTCTCATATCTGCATTTATCACTGATGGTATCTGTACGAGAATAACAGAGGGCAGAATAGGGTCACCCATTTAAAGTGCACCTGTCAAGAGAAAAGTTCATCCCTATCGTGAGAAACGGAGTTTCTCACGGCTGTTCCATACTTTGGTGTTATCACCATCTCTACCATTGCCGTAGTTTCTTTGTGTTTGTGTGTCAGTAA
>CAZJPN010000054.1:0-6981 GCA_964547905.1 uncultured Pseudomonadota bacterium
ATATATCGTTTTTTATATAATCTCTGAAATTTTTCAATGTATACCTGCGTTAGACGCATCCTTTTTTGTCTGGTAAACTTCGATCAAAATCCTCGATGCAGCTCCTCTTCCTATAGCAGCCTTCGTACCTTCAGAAGATACAATTATAGGCCCGCCTGAAGCATTGACGACCTTTATCTTGCTTCCGGCGCGTATACCTATATTGATAAGTTTTTTTATGAACCCCATTCCACCGGCAACCTGTTTTACAATCCCTTCCTGCCCCGATTTCATAGTGCTTAGCGGAATGAGGGGGGGCTGCTCTTTTTTGTTTATTTCAAATTTGTCCTTGTCTGTTTCCATACATTTTTGATAATGATTTTCAACAGCAATGTCAACAGTTGTTTTAAGATCGACATAATATTACGGAACAAAAGATAGACCGTCTCGTTGATAATTAAAAAGACTATATTTGATATGCTTAAAGACAACGAACCATTATTGTTTATATACTTTCTTAAAAACTTGACTTTGATAAAGCCGGATATTAGGTGTTTGGGATATGCCTAAAGAAAAACCTTATGATAAAACGCAAAATGTGAAGAATATGGGCTTTGGATATGTATCTTCCAACGAATCAGGAATAAAATCTTCCTCTGCGGAATCAAAGATGAGACAGGTTAGCGGGCAGCAAAAAAACCCTTTGCTCAGTACCGATAACCAAGACATGACAGAAGCAGTCGCTTCAAAAGTAACAAATTTTTTAGACTTTATGCTCAAAGCAGGCATATTATCTATTATAGCGGTACTCGTATTTGCCTCTCTTTATTTCGGTTCGTTCGTAAAAGTATGGGAGATTACTATAGCACGCGGGAAGGTCTTCAGTTTTTTCACGTATGCCTCTATAAGTTATTCCGCAATAACACTTCTATATCTGCTTTTCAGAACTTTTTTGTGGTTGAAGTATAAACCTTACACTATAAAACAGGATGCCCAGCTACCCTTTGTCAGTGTTATCATACCCGCATACAACGAAGGCATGCTTGTAGAAAAGGCAATCAAAGCCTCTGTGGAATCCGATTATCCGCGTAATAAATTAGAGGTGATATGTGTTGATGATGGTTCAAAGGATGACACATTTCTCTATATGCAGAAGGCGAAAGCAAGGTATCCCGATAATGTTACTCTCATAAAACTGCCTCATAATATGGGTAAACGTCATGCCTTATACAATGGATTTAAAAAAGCAAAGGGGAATATATTCGTAACCATAGATTCCGATTCTATAATAGAGAAGGGCTCTCTTACCCATATCGTTGCGCCGTTTTTGAGAAACGAACAAATCGGTGCGGTAGCAGGTAACGTAAAGGTATTGAACAAGCATGAAGGCATAGTACCAAAGATGCTCGGTGTAAGTTTTATACTGTCTTTTGATTTCACAAGGGCATGTCAGTCTACCTACGGCGCTGTTCTGTGCTGCCCTGGTGCGTTCTCGGCGTACAGAGCCAAAGTTGTAAAGCAGGTTATGGAACAATGGCTTAACGAGATGTTTCTTGGGGAGGTATGCACGTACGGTGAGGATAGGGCGCTTACAAACATGATACTACGGAAAGGATTTTATACAACATATCAAAACAGTGCAGTTGTACGCACACAGGTCCCAACGAACTACAATAAACTCTCCAAAATGTATCTAAGGTGGGAAAGAAGCAACATAAGGGAGTCCATCATCCTATCAACTTTTATTCTGAAGAAGTACAGGAAAAAGCATAGAGTGCTGCCGTTTATTAATTTTGTAATTGTGAACCTACGTTACCCATTTCAGTATTATGCAATAATGTTCCTCTTCGTAAATCTTGTAATGTATCCGGCAAACATATTCAGATATCTTTCCGTTGTAGGGGTGATTTCACTTGTGTATATGATATACTACATCCGCGCTGAAAAGAATTCGGATTTTATTTATGGTGTTCTGTATTCCTATTTTTCCATATTTACGCTGCAGTGGATATTTCCTTATGCCGTTGCAACATTAAAAAGCAAATCCTGGATGACGAGGTAGGCTATGCCTGACCTTTATTTGTTTTGTAAACCCCGTTAGAAAGTCAGCCAAAGGCGAATCAGTCCTCTGGCTGAACATGGTGGGGCTTTCTAACGGGGTAAAAATAATCCGATATTCTTTTGTTTATAGTGTTGTAGGTATTTGTTAATATGTAATGCAGCAATTCATAAATCACTCCGAACAATATAAAAGTAAATTTTATAACCCACATAATTTTAACCTCTACATTAAAGAGGAAGCATCTTTTATGCCACAAACAAAATCTCTATTTTTTAAAGTGTTACCATAATTCATGTGATTTTATTTTATATTCATTGTTATTAAAACATCACATGTTGAACTATAACCAATAAAACAGGGGTAATGATGGTATTAATCGTATAATATTAGTTTTTTTCAAACTAAAATACCACTCTTTTATGTTGAAATTTATCCATACTGTGCAGAAAAAGCTTGCTTTTGATTATTTTTGACAATATAAAGTCGAATAATATAGAACTAATCATATAAATTATATTGCAGTGTTTAGAACTACACGGATTTTTTATTTTATTAAAGAGGTTCTATTGAAAAAGCATGCACAACATGTTTATATATTCTTGAGCTTAATAATAGTATTGTTGGTTATTATAATAGGGCTGAGGTCGTATGACATTCAATTGCTCACAAGGAATGAGAGACTCGATTCGGCTGCCCATACGGAAAGTACTATAATTGATGATGTTCTTGTTTCAATAAATTCCACCCCAGGGCCGAGTGTTTCTGAAAAATCCATATCGGGTCTCAAGCAGAACCTTCATTTGCTCATGAGATATGCCAATCCAGATCCCGAATCCATGCGTATTTTGAATAGTATAAATACCGATATAGACAGATTGAAAGAAGGATTGGCATCATCCAACAGATCGGAAGTTGACAGCACGGGGTTTACTATAAATAAAAATCTTGATGTGTTTTTACAGAAGCAGAAATCAATAAAAGACAACAGCATACATAATCTTTATTTTATAACGACTGTTCTATTATCTTTTATAATTATAGGACTTTTGTTTTCCATATACTACCTTTACCGCGTCATCTTTTTACCTATAAGGAAATTAATTCCAATACTACAATCTGTCGAAAAGGGAGACCTTTCGCAAAGGGCGGATATAAAAGTCAAAGGCTCACTTGCTGAGATGGGGCATTCCATTAACAATATGATCTCAAGCCTGCAGTTGTACACGGAACAACTTGAAGCAATGGTAGAGGACAGGACAAGAGACCTCAAGCACAAGGAATTCTATATCAACAATATGCACGACGGCTTATGCGTGCTTGACAAAGACAACAAGATAACCGATGTTAACCCGGCATTAACACAGATGCTTGGCTATACCAGAGAAGAGCTTATCGGCAGATCAATGTTTGATTTATTCGATGAGGAAAATAAAAAAATACTTGCGGCTGAATTCGAAAAGCGAGCCAAAGGTGAATCATCGATATACGAGATCAATATAACCACAAAAGATCATACCAATATACCCATCATTACGAGCGGCGCACCTATTATAGAGGATGGTGTGCTTGTCGGCAAGATCGGGATCTTTACAGATATAAACTTTCTTAAAGCATTGCAGACAGAATTGGAATTTAAAAACATGGAACTTGAAAAAGCGAACAGGGCAAAATCTGATTTTCTTGCGAGCATGTCACACGAACTGCGTACGCCTTTGAATGCGATTATGGGGTTTTCAGAGGTACTGCTTGAACGGAATTTTGGAGAGTTAAATCAGAAACAGGAAGAGTATATAAAGGATGTGTTTGAGGCGGGTGAGCATCTCCTTTTGCTGATAAATGATATTCTCGATCTTGCGCGAGTGGAATCAGGACAGATGATATTCGAACCATCAGAATTTTATGTTCGTGATGTTGTTGAGCAAAGCATTACCATGATCAAAGAGCGTGCATTACGACATTATATAAATCTATCTCAGAAAATCTCCCCGGATGTAACTACAGTCTATGCAGATGAAAGGAAATTAAAACAGGTCATTTACAATCTTCTGACCAATGCGATCAAATTCACGCCGGATAACGGGAGTATATCGCTTATCGTGAGTAAAGCGGATAAAGATGTCATGTTCAGCATAGAGGATACAGGCATTGGTATCCCTGAAGAGGCGTTGTCCAAGCTGTTTTATCCATTTTCCCAGATCAGGTTATTACATCCATCCGTACACGAAGGCACAGGCCTGGGTCTTTCCATAGTAAAGGCAATCATAGAGTTGCATGGGGGTAAGATATGGGTTGAAAGCAAGGTAGGGAAAGGCAGTAAATTCACCTTTTCAATCCCCTCAAACATAAAACATGGTTCTGTGCCTCTGCAAGATCTTACCAGGAAACAAAGAATAGACGGCAACCATATACTTGTTACCGAGGATGACAAAGCTATAGCAAAACTCATGAAAGGATACCTTCAGGAAGCAGGTTATAAAGTAGATGTTGCATACGATGGAGAACAAGCATTGGCAATGGCAAGGGATTTAAAACCAAATATAATTACACTTAATCTTTCTATTCCTAAGAAGAATGGCTGGATGGTTCTTAAATCATTACAAGCAGATCCGGATACAAAGGACATACCTGTAATGATTATTTCGTCCATAGAAGAGGGCAAGGAGGCATTGAAGCTTGGTGCATCATCGTTTATATTAAAGCCGATTGACAGGCCAACCCTGTTAAATGAGATTTACAGGATTTGCGGAAAGAGGGCGCAATGAGAATACTCGTGGTCGAAGATGATCCCAAGAGCGCAAGGCTTATAAAGGATATACTCGAATTGCGCAGGTATGTTGTCATTGAGGCAAGTAACGGCTTATCCGCCATGAGGATTATAAATGATCATATTCCGGATTTGATATTTATGGATATGAATTTGCCTGGTATGGACGGCATTACGCTTACAAGGCTCATAAAAACAAGTTCTAAGACAGTTAACATCCCGGTAATAGCCCTTACAGCAGCGGCAATGAAAGGCGACAGAGATAGATTCGTCCAGGCAGGCTGTGATGATTATATAAGCAAACCATTCCATGTTAAAGATGTGCTTGATGTGATAAAGAAGTACGCAAAGGCAGAGAAACAAAGAACCGCAATACATCCCCCTATTATACTTATAGCCGACGATAGACCGGAAAATATAGAGTTGATAAGCGCGACACTTTCTCCAATGGGATACAATATTATAAAGGCAGCGAACGGTTTGCAAGCCATGGAAAAAATAAGAGCACTCCGTCCTGATATTGCTATGATCAATGTTTTTATGCCGGAGTTGAATGGTATAGAGGTATGCAAAAATATCAAATCGGACGAACGGTACTCTTCAATACCCGTTATCATGATAACCGCCCTGGATGATGCGGATTCAAAGATGAAAGCCCTCTCCGTAGGTGCTGATGAATTCCTGACAAAACCCATAGACAGGTATGAGCTCATTGTAAGGGTCGGAAACCTTTTAAAGGTAAAAAACCATATAGATAATCTGAACAATCAGATTGTCAAGAAGACGAAAGAACTACAAAAGGCAATTGTGGAACTAAAAGATACAAATATCAATGTAATCTACAGGTTATCAAGGGCAGTTGAATATATAGATAATGATACGGGGAACCATAATATAAGGGTAAGCAAGTATGTCATGAGCATAGCAGATGCAATGGGATTTACAAAAGAGGAGGTTGAGACGGTATCGATAGCAAGCTCATTACACGATATAGGAAAAATAGGTGTTCCTTCGTCCATACTGTTAAAACCCTCGAGCCTAACACCCGAAGAATTCGAACAGGTAAAGAAACATACGCAAATAGGCTCAAATATATTAAGCAATTCCGGTTCGAAGTTACTCGATATGGCAGGGGTGATAGCACTTACACACCACGAGAGGATAGATGGAACAGGTTATCCTCAAGGATTGAAAACAGACGGCATACCTTTGGAAGGAAGGATTACAGCAGTGGCCGATGTATTCGATTCCATGACCATAAAAAGGCCGTATAGGGATGCCATCCCTGTTGAGCAAACGGTTGAATATATAAAATCAAATACAGGCACACAATTTGATCCGCAGATTACGGATGCATTTATGAGGCATCTCAAAGATATCCTCGATATAAAGTATATGTTGAAAGAGTAATATCAACGATAATAATTCCCCTTCTAAGTTTCCCTGTTTTTCAAATGCATTTTGGGGGTTAAGAATACCGGATTTCCCTAATACGGCCACAAGCGCTTTCGTTTTCTCTGGAAGGACATGTTCAAACATAGGATCTCTTTTTTAGGTGTTTTAAAATACATCGCCCAGAAATTAGCGGCTTTGGGTGAAAGTACTCGTGAAGTTTTCAGAACTTCTGCTATTTGTTTTTTTGAATAAGTCTTTAACATCCATTGCGCTGATTCAGTGTCTCCATACTCTAAGAGTTTTTCAATGAGGGAATACGCATGCTTTTTTATATCAAGGTCTTCAAATTTAATATCCCAGAAAAATCTTTTTATTATTGTCGGAATAGACCTATATATAAACTATAACACAGCAAATTCCCGAATGGAAGTACAAATTCACATAAAAATTCGTCCTTAACATTTTCACTGCAAAAGTTCAGAAACCTATTGGACTGTTTTAAAGATATAGAATAAGTGTAGAGGGTGAGGTTAAAAGGGTTCAATATGCAGCAAATATACATAGAAAGTTACTTTAAGGGATATAAGAAGCTCATACGGTATATCGATAAGATAGAGCATCTGAATAATGTGGAGATCCAACAGCGGTTAACCCGAAAAATGCAATAGGAAAGTTTGTTTATTCACTCAATCCTGCGATCCACCTGATATCTCTAAGTTTTTGGTAATAAACGATGTTTTGGTCCTCTGTATGTTTATATGCTATTACCCGGTATAATTCC
>CAZJPN010000055.1:0-4490 GCA_964547905.1 uncultured Pseudomonadota bacterium
GCCAAACGGCCATGTACCTGCCAGCCACCCGTATGTTGCAGATGCAAAACAGGACAATCCAAAAAGGAATGTAAACCAGTATGAGCGTGATTCCATGACATAGAATATCATCATAAGAAAAACTACACTGGCACCATAAGCTGTTAACATAACCCCATTCATTTACTTGACCTCCTTTATATATGAATGAATGAATGGGCACGGTGTAAAATTGTGTCCATTCATTCTGAATCTCTCAACCAGTTAGCCCTGAGTGCCTTTGAGTAAAGACTCGATGTCGTTTATCCGCTTCTCCAATTCTGTTTGTTCTTCCTTCAGCCATTCAAGTGTTTTCTGCAAACGTTCCCGCGATGGAAATATCTCATCTCTGAATCTGTGGCTGAACCTATAGCCGTGTTCATACCCGTGTCCTTCTTCTCCACAGCAGCCTGCTCCTCTTTGAGACTGATACTTATTTCCCCGCATATCCCTGCCGTGACCTTCATGGCAGCAACCTTCGTATCCGTACATAGCATTCACCTCCTTCTATCCCACGTTGATACTTTTAAGCTTATACACATTATAAGCATATGCTCGTTATTAGTCAAGTAAACTACCACCGCCAAAGGCGGCGGCTTTTGAAGAATACTCCCACGCTGTCATTCCCGTAAAAACGGGCATCAAGAAATTCCAAAACTGGATTCCTGCCTCCGCAGGAATGACCAAAACCGGCGTACCCAGCTTTACATAACCACCGTCAAAGACGGTGGGTTTCTATGATAATCTAAATATCAAAACCGAAGTATCAAAAATGTTTAATATAATATAAAGGATAAATACAGTCTTCATGAGCAGTTATGGGCGTAGTTAAGCTACGCCCATAACTGCTGAACCCGGAGTTCTTATGTTTGAGCGGGTACAGCCACCTGTTCATTGTTTACAATCTTCAGCTTTCCATCCCTCTCAAGCTGCTCATGTACCTTGTCCCATATCTTCTCTTTTGCATAGAGCAGTCTTAATTCTTTTTTATCAGGAAAGCTGATTGCTGTCCCACGGCACAAATTGCCGCACGTCGTACATCCCACAACACAACTGTTGGGATTGACTACTTTAGGGCCGTCTTTGGTCCACTCAAACACCTTCTGCCCGCAATTCATGCAGATTGCACACTTGTCTTTCAAGCACTTTTCCAGGTCAATTATCGGATACCAACTAACCTTCTCTCTCGGATAACCTACGATCCACGGCATGTTCATTTCTCCTTTTTTAATGGTTATTAATTTCAACCTGCTATCAATTTTGCTTCCTTTTTCCTAAGCTGTGCGTATGCACCTTTATTCCTTGAATTTGGAACGGCTTTTTTCGAAAGATAATCAATGTGTTCGCATATTTTTTCAAAATCCTTGAATGGGAAACCGAGCGCCGACTCGCCCGTTTTAATATCGTTAGCATCCCGGCATCCATAACACCCATAACTCAAATTCATCTTTTGTTGTTTATAGGGAATTAATGTCGCATCAACACAAATGGCCTGTAATATTGCAGTTGAACTCTCTACACGCTGACCGCCTTTTACGTTCAGATATGCCAAAGAAACCCACATCAATTTTTCGACATCATCCTCTATCACAACAATATCAGGCTCAACAACAGCGGTTTCCAGAGGGAAAAGATACAGTTTCTTCAGTTCTCCCGGGTTAAGAATGGTCATCCCGTTAAACATCTTAACACCCGTGTTTTCTTCTTTTGTTATTCCGAAACCAACCAGTCCCTTACCATTTTTTAATGCCTCGGGAAGCGGTTTAAATCCGAATGCCGCTGTTCCGGCGGCGCAGGTGATACCTTCTTTGTCGAGGGTAACGTGGTCCCCCTGCCTGGCTTTCATAACAGCCTGACAGTATCTATAACCGAGCAATCGTATGGCGAAACCAGGTATTTCCCGTTGATCGTTAAAGATGAATTTTACCCCCACAGGATAACTGTTCAACCCAATTTCTTCTTTTATCTTTTTGGCCTTTTCCTTTACTTGAGTTGTATCCATTTGTTCCTCACTGTTCTCACCATATCTTAATCACTATATCACTATATTGTGATATAGTGATATATTAAACATAATCCGGTATGTGTCAAGTAAAATATGTTTTGCCGCATTTGTGCATAAACGGTTCTTTGCCGATGACCAGAAACTTGCATGTGAAAATAAAGAAGTTTATATAGCGAACGATAAGCCTGCATCAACAAAACAAGGTACTATTATTTTTTAGAGCCGGAAAAAAGCTTCAAAAACAGCCTTTTGACCGAATCTGGACTTTTAATTTTGCACTGTGCGATGAGATCGTATGGATTTATTGTTTTTTTACCTATGATAATGCCGGGCGATGAGAGGATACCGTGCTTTCGTGCGAGTTCATCCGCTATCTTGTCCTCTCCAAGATAGAACGCCTTGAACGGTATCTCCTCTTTCTCGAGGAAGCGGACAACAATATCGCTTTTCCGGCACTTCCTGTTTCTTATGATGGAAATGGTATGATCAAATGTCTGCTGCATGTTAAATAATCCTGCATCCCTACTGTTCTATTTTAAATATTCAACAAGATGTTCTGTATAATAAATTCCGGTCAGAATAAATATGGAAGCTATTCCATATCTTAACCACCTCTCAATTTGTTGCACTGTTTTGAACGCTTTCCCAACGGTTTGCATACTAAAGGCTATAAGAAAAGCGAAAACCACTACTGGTAATCCAGTACCCAGAGCAAATAAAGGGGGCAAAAGCAATCCTCCTGAAGACTTCAGTACCAACGGAACAAAGATGCCGAAAAATAATACACCGCTGTACGGACAGAATGCAAAAGCAAACACTATGCCTAAGGCAAGCGCACCGGAATATCCTTTACTTGCCAGCCATAATTTTATTTTTTCTATTGTTGGACTGCTGTATTTAAGATTGATTTTTATTACTCCGAACATGACAAGACCGATCAAAATTAAAACCGGGCCCAGTATCTTATCGCCCCAGCCTTGAAAGAGCCTGGAGATTTGAAAAGACGAAATCCCAAAATAAATCAGAGTCGCAAGCAGAGTATACGTTATGCCCCGCCCTAACGTATAAAAAAGACCCGATAAAACAACTTGACTGGGTACTTTTATCGATTTGGAAAGATAGGCTACAGCGGTAATATTCGTGGCTAAAGGACAGGGACTCAAGGAAGTGAGTAAACCCAAAAGAAAGGCAGTAAGTATTGGAATGTTATACGTATCAATTAGAGAATTGATAAAATCCATTGTTTTATTTTCCTAATAGGGCATTGAGCCTGTTTTGGAAATAATGAATAAACTGATTTTCATTTGAAACCAATCTCCAGACTGTTAAATCCTCTTCAATATTATCGTGACCATTTCTCGTAGTATTGATAAAAAGAGATGAGCCCCGGGCACGGTATTTTATGACAATATCTCTATTTTCCGGTAGATTTCCATTTACGTCTTTATAGACAATTTTGCCATGCGCATAATCTTCTGGAAACTCGGTCTTGATTGTTTCCAACGCGTATTTACCGACCTTTATGCACGCCGGGCATTGGTAAGTCCCGTGAAAATGAACAACTTCTATTTTTTCTGCCGGCTGTATCTGACCTTTGTTTTGATTTTCTGAAGTCTGAACGCCGTAGTTCTGTCCTTGTATTTGTTTGTTACTGTTTCTTGAAACAAAAAATAAAAAGCCAAGAACGCCTATGCCAATCAAGATCATAATAATTGTTTTTTTCATGTTCTTATCTCCCAACATTTATAGAAGATTTTGAATCGTCCCTTTGATTATTTTTACATCCGGCAAGAATCCGGTAAGAACCGGCTGTCCGTTTACTGCTAAAACCGGGGTTTGCAGAACACCCATCTCGATTATTTTTTGAATATCGGTAATGTATTCGACTTCTGTCATGAGTTGTAATTCTTCCACTGCCTGCATTGTTAATTTGTATAATCTTTTACATAACGGGCAATCCGCTCCCAGAACTTGAATCTTCATGGCTCTCATCTTTCCCTTATTCGTTTTGCTTGGTCATTTTTCGCCTTTTATCAGTAACACCGGTCTGTCAATGTACTCAACCAAATTCCTTGAAACGCAACCCCCTCTGTCGATCTTTTCACATCATCAGGTTGATAACCTTCATATCTATTCATCGAAAGCTTTTCTATTTCTATTACCTGAAGCAAATCTATTTCCCCTATCTCTGCCATCTAAAAATTAAGGATGCAGAAAAGAATATTAACGGGAAACTTATCAAACTTGATCGGATAAAGTATCTTTCTATACATGGCTATTCTCTCTCTTTAAATAGCTTCAATTCCATTCTCTTCGCAAACCAGACGAGCCCGAGCATAACCGGGACCTCGATCAGCGGACCGATGACCGTTGCGAGTGCCACAGTCGGATTGAAGGCTGTTATGGCTATTGCGATTGCTATCTCGAAGTCCCTGCCCGTCGAGTTGAATGCAACTGCCACTGAATC
>CAZJPN010000056.1:0-7350 GCA_964547905.1 uncultured Pseudomonadota bacterium
AGATGGGTTGAAGGTTTTTATAGAAAAAGATGCGAACGAGACGCTTGCAGAGGCCTCAATGGATTTTTCCGAGCAGCGCGGCTTCGTATTAAACGGTATGGAGGAACATTCGTGTGGAGAAAATGGCTGTGATGAAGGATCATGCGATGAATGTGACGAATGATCATGTGAAGATTTAAGTTCTTGCTGAACAGTTCAACCCGTAACACATTTGAAGAAAATTTCGGCGGACCCTGTACGACCGGGATGGCTGCATTCGACAAGTTCATACAGTTCAATGACTTTTTCAGGAACAGACGGCAGATGCAGATGAAGTATCTCCAGGAGATAAAACAAAAGTTCAATCTGCCGGTGCTTCAATTCCCTCTGATGCAGGACGAGATCAAGGGGTTTGAACTTCTGAAAAAGGCTGTTGCCCTGATAAGAAAGAATTAAGGCTGCTCTATGCAAAAAAGAAGATATGGGACAAGGTACATGAGCAGCTTGAAAAAGATGGAAAGCTTAAAATTGTGGACCATGAGCAAACACAAGCCGCAACAGGTACATAGACCTGTGCTATAAAGAGGCTGTCCGGAAAGTCATTCTGATGTAGAAGCGAAGAGTCTCAAGGAAAAATAGACTCTTCGTTTCATTCAGAGTGACATAAACGGATCATTACATGAGACCAACAACTACCGATTATTACCGTCTCTGGTATTTCTTTGTTGATGATACAGTAGATATTTGATACTATCTATAAATAGTATGGTTAAGGATTATACGTAAATGGACTTTAAACTTGTTCTGGAAAAACTTTTAACTGCCTTTAAAGAGCATAATATCCGCTATGCTTTGACCGGTGGCTTTGCTATGGGTTTATGGGGAGGTTCAAGGTCAACCGTGGATCTGGATTTTCTCGTACACAAGGACGACATGAACAAAGTACACGAAATTATGGTTGATATGGGCTATGAGCGGTATAATCACACCGAGAATGTTTCACAATATATCTCGCCCAAGAAAATTTTCGGCGGTATAGATTTCATTCATGCTTTTAGAAAAGCAAGCCTTGAAATGTTACACAGGGCAAAAGCAAAAGATATTTTTGGCGGCAACTTAAAGATCAAGACATTGCTTCCTGAAGATATTATTGGACTGAAACTTCAGTCTATTTTTAATGATCCTTCAAGAGGAAAAATAGATATTGCTGATATAGAAGTGCTTGTATCCCTCTACAGAGATCTGCTCAATATGGAATTGGTAAGCGAATATTTCAAGGTTTTTGGGATGGAAGATTTATACAAAAAAATATTTAAAGATGGGGAACAATGAAACTTTCAAAACAGGCCAAAAAAGAGCTTCTCGAGCTTGCAAAATCTGAAAGTTTTAAAAAAGACATCGAGATGCTTCGCTCACAATGGAAAAACCCGTTTATTAAAAACGGCAGAGTAGATGTAGATGCTTATATTGAATTTATTACTCAATTTAATGAGTTTATCAACCACATGCCAAAGGCTTTAACCCCTATGCTTGATGTGAAAATGAAATTATAAAATTCCGGGGCATATCTGTAGAAAATTAAAGCTGTCATAACAAAAACATTGAAATTGCGGCTCCTATCAACACTACATAGAGAACGTCTGCCTTTTTAATCAGTGCAGCCAGTGCAGCTATCCCCAATATAACCATTGCAGCATCCCACGGAACTGCCAGGGCAAATTTTACCGTAACAAAAAACAGAAGTCCTACAAATGATGCCAATATTCCTTTTGTTGCTTTTGAAAACAATACTGAGCCTTTTAATCTATCGAAGAATGGTGTTACCAGAACCAGTATCAAGAAAGAAGGGGTGAACACGGCAATAGTTGCCACGAGAGCCCTTATTATTCCATATATGATAAAACCAACAAAGGTTGCGGTTATAACGATCGGGCCTGGTGTTATCTGTCCCAATGCAATACCATCCATAAATGTCTTATTATCCATAAGCAAAGGTGTCTATCCGTCCCTTTACAGAAATCACCAGAAAAGGACTGACATCTATCCAGAAGAGTACTGCTGCACACCCGGCTATGAAGAGTTCCTGATAGTTCTTTACCGCACCCCTGCCGAATGAATATGTTGCATTGGCTACAATGGCAACAACAATTACAGCCAGGCCGCTCAATAATGAATCCGCCCGATTCAGATTCTGGTAGTGAACATAAAGGTATGAAAGGATCAACATAAGAATAAATGCAGGCAAACCAAATCCTATATATGTTGCTAATGAGCCCCTTATACCTTTTGTCCTGAGCCCGGCATACGCTGCCGTTTGCATGGCAGTTGCACCTGGTATGGACTGGCTATGATGACGCCGTCTTTAAAAGTCTCTTCATCAATCCACTTGTTCTTTTTTACAGAGAGTCCTTTGATATATGAAACCATTGCAGGACCGCCAAAGGCCGTGAGACCGAGCCTGAGGAAGGAAAGAAATAAATTAAGGACAGAGGGCATTTTTGAGCCTGATTTTATCATTTTGAGTCCCATCCGTTATCCATTATCTTCACGACATTTCGATATGCTTACTTTTAGCAAAATCCCTCTATCCTGCTCATCTATGACGGAGAAGATACCATTTCCGGATTGCCACCGTACTCCAAACGAACTCCACAATGCCAAAAGGCCATGTACCTGCCATAAAGCCATATGCCGACGACCCAAGACAGGATAGGGCAAAAAACAGGGTAAACCACGGAGAACGAGCCTCAAGGGCGTAAAACACCATCATAAAAGTAACCACCGCGGCACCAAACAAGGTAAGCATTACAATATCTCCTTTCGTAAATACCATTCAACCTTATAGAACAAAGCTTACGATATATTATAAGCATATGCCCGTAATTCGTCAAATAAACCCCGTTAGAAAATTCTTCATAAACCGACCTCCTGCCAAGGCGGATGTGCCGGGAGCGAAAGTCCTCTGGCTAAAAACGGTGAGGAATTCTTAGGAGTAAATCCATTGACAATCTTTATAATAGTTGCGATAACTATAAAATATGCAACTTAATCGGATAGAAAAGAGTGAATATGAATAGACAGATATTTCAGCTTCACGCGGATGTCTGTAAGGCATTGGCAAATGCAAAGCGGCTGGAAATACTCCATATACTTAGGAATAATGAAATGAGCGTAGGTGATATAGTAAAACACATGGGAATACCAATAGCTAATGTTTCGCAACATCTCTCAATGATGCAGAAAACAGGAATTCTTAATACACGACGCGATGGGCTTAAAATTTATTACCGTATTTCAAACCCCAAAGTTACAAAGGTATGCAATATGATGAGAGAGGTATTATTGGAACATTATATAAAAAGAGGAAATTTGCTGATGAATCAAACGAAAAAGGAAAAATAAAGAAAGGATGATTTTATGACAATTCTGATTCTGATCAATGATGCACCCTACGGGACGGAGAAGGCATACAATGCGTTCCGGCTGGCAATGGCCCTGCAGAAGGAGCCTTCCAATGCCCAGGTGAATGTTTTTCTGATGGCTGATGCCGTGACCTGCGGACTGCCGAATCAGACCACCCCGCAGGGTTATTATAATATTGAACGCATGCTCGGGTCAGTGGTCTCAAAGGGTGGCAAGGTAAAGATGTGCGGCACCTGTGCAGAGACACGGGGTATCGGAGGTCTTCAGCTGATCGAAGGGGTTGAGATCAGCAATATGGCGGAGCTTGCCCAAGGGACTGTAGAAGCCGATAAGGTCTTCACGTTTTGATGGAATGGCAACCGAAACCGGGTGAGACTGAACAATATGAAGATACGCGAAAGCGGAATGCCGGATCGGAACATGTGGGAAACATTTTATGACCCCCATGGCATCCTTTTAACGCTCGGTATAAATTCGCAAACAGAGAATGTTGCTGAATTCGGATGTGGTTATGGAACATTTACTCTGCCGGCCGCTAAGATAATTAAGGGAACTATCTTTGCGATGGACATCGAACCCGATTTGATTCGTATGGTAAGCGAAGAGGCGAGGAAGCAGAATTTGAGTAATGTTAATCCCGTGCTGCGTGATTTTATGGCTGACGGCTCGGAGTTACCGGATGAAAGCGTGGATTATGTTATGCTTTTTAATATCCTTCACCTCGAAAATCCGACATCATTGTTAGCTGAAGCCGGAAGAATATTAAAGACCGGAGGTTTGGCAGGTATTATTCATTGGAATCATGACCCTTCTACGCCGAGAGGTCCGTCATTGGCCATTCGCCCTAAACCGGAAGATTGCATACAATGGGCACTGATGGCCGGATTTCATAACCCGTTGCAGTATGACTTAAAGCCGTATCATTACGGTGTTACTTTAGTGAAGTAGAAATAGAGTTTGCCCATTTTAAGTGTACCTCTATAATATTAATCCACAATGAACCTAAACTTTCCTCGCAACAATAAAATGAAATCCTGCATCGGTATTTATGCCTTTTTGTATTTTTTGATTTATAATCATGGGCGAGCCCGGCGGATCAAACAGGGTTGACATCGTATCTATTACTTCAAAACCTGTCTTGTTAAGGATATTCAACAGCTCATCTTTCTTCCAGAAGTACGCATGCTTATAAAATTCATTGCCTGATGCCTTTTTATGCTCGTAAAAATCACCCCATTTTGAATCCCTCAGGATCAAACCAAGGACAAGCATGCCTCCCGGCTTGAGGACCCTGTTAACTTCTGTAAAGGTCTGCGGGGGGTTATCAAGAAAACATACGGTTACTATCATAAATACATAAGAAAACATGGAGGAATGAAAGGGCAGGAACTCAGCCACTGCCTGTACGACATGTATACCTCTTTTTTGAGAATAGTGCAGTACATTTGAGGAAGGATCAATGCCAAATTTTATGCCGAGAGAACTTGCAAACCTACCCGTACCAACGCCTATTTCCAGTGAATCTTCAGGGAGATTATTAAGGAGTTCTTTTATGCATTTCAACTCGAGGGCAAACGCATCGGCACCAAAATGTTTGTCAAACCAGTTGTCGTACTCCTGCGCCTTTTTTTCAAAAACATCCCATACCATGAGCAAAGTATAAAATGCCGGTTCTGTGAATGTCAATAAAACAGCGGCGATCGTTTTTAGAGTTTATGCGATTTGGTTCGCTATTTTTGATCAAAACAAAGTCCAAGCTTTGCACAAGCTCCATTCAGTTTTCTATCAAGTGTCCAAAAATGGATATCTGTTAAAAGGGCCGATGCCAATAAATGTACATCGATATAGCCCAACCCTTGACCCATAAGCCGATAATTCTCTATAAACTGTATAACTTCTTCATGACTTGCTGTAATTACCATAGGGAGTGATTGAAGAAGTGAGAGTATTTTTAATCTATTTTTAAGATTCCCACAAGCTAACTCACCGATGATGAAAGGATGACACAATACTTGTCCCTCGCTTAACAGTTCACTAAGTCTTTTATTGCCTTCCCGTAGATGAGAAACCCATACCGAAGTATCAATAAGCATCATCCAGTTAACCAACTCTTCTTCTTGGTATCGTTATCAGTTGCTTTTCAGTGCCTCCTAACTTAGCAAGTTTTTTACTGCTTTCTCTGGCAATCAAGGCTTCAAGACCGAGCTTTACTAAAGATGTTTTTTCCTTAACGTTGGTCAATTTTGCCGCTTTATTAATAAGGTCATCAGCTATGTTAATAGTTGTTCTCATATTTTATCTCCTTAATTTATATGCAAAAACATATGTATAAATATGTATCAATAATACGTATTTGTCAAGTGAAGAATAAGGAGAAAATAATTAAAGGAACAATCTTTGCGATGGACATTGAACCTGATTTGATTCGTATGCTAAGCGAAGAGGCCAGGTATTATTCGTTGTAATTATGACCCTTCTATACCGAGACGTCCATCATTAGCAATTCGCCCAAAACCGGAAGATTGTATTCGATGGGCACAGAGTGCCGGATTTCATAACCCCTCTCAATATGACTTAAAACCGTATCATTACGGTATTACTTTTGTGAAGTAGTAGAAAACCACTATCTATCGTAGCTTGAATATTCAAAAGTGCCACGCTCTTGCCCGTGGGTATCTACCCGGGTTTACTTGACATCGTGGATAGCTTGTTTAATATATGCTTATAAGTGCATATATGAATATAGATGAAAGCATGAACATATTTAAGGCTCTTTCCGATAAGACCAGAATAAGGATACTGCATTTGATTATCCGGGCCGATAGAGAGCTCTGTGTATGTGAGCTCATGGATTCACTCCATGAGCCCCAGTACAATGTATCAAGACATCTAAAAGCATTAAAGATCGCCAGACTTATACAGGGGAAGAAGAACGGCAGATGGGTCTATTATTCACTGAACGACGGCAAGGATAAATTCTATCATCTCATATATCAAATAATATCCGGTATTCGTGATGAAGTCATTTCAGGAGATAATGAGCTGTTAAAGGCAAGGCTTTCTTTGAGAGAGGCAAGTACCTGCTCTGTCGGTATTGGAAGTAAAGTGTGGGAAAAGACTATGAACCGGCTCATAAAAAATGGAATAAGAATACATGACGAAAAGGATTAATCCCAATATTATGGAGGCTGTGGATGCTTAAAATAATGTTCCTGTGCACAGGGAATTCGTGCAGAAGCCAGATGGCAGAAGGTATTGCAAGGACATTGGGAAAAGGGCTTATTGAAGTGCAGAGTGCCGGTGTGATGCCTGCGGGCACGGTTCATCAGCGTGCCGTCCTTGTGATGAAGGAGCTTGGCATAGACATTTCAGGCCAGACATCGAAACCTATCGATGAGGCATTCCTGAAAACAATGGATGTCATTATCACCCTGTGCAGTGATGCAGATAGATCGTGTCCCAAAACACCGCCGGAGATTAAACGGCTCCACTGGCCCATAGACGATCCGGTCGGGGCTATGGGTACGGAGCAAGAGATAATGAATGCCTTTAGAGTGGCCCGGGACGAGATAAAAAAACGCATAGCTCAATTTATAAAGGACATACGGCATGATCCCGGGGCAATCAAAGGGACAGGTAAAGAGACAATGACCACATTCAAGATAACAAGCGATCCGGCTGAAGAGAAAGACAGGTGAACATCTCTATCCTGTCATTCCCGCGAAAGCGGGAATCCAGAAAAAAACTGTCCGCCAGAGGACGGATCCGCCTTTGGTGGAGATTCCCCCGCATCAAGTGCTGGGCAGGCTCCGTCAAGCACGGAATGACAGAAAGAGTACAAGACAAAGAAGATAAGATATGATCAGAAGGTTTCTTGAGAAATTACACAACTTCAGGCTGCTGCCGGTTTTTGTCATCGTCAGTATGGCAATCGGCATTGGTATCGGC
>CAZJPN010000057.1:0-54529 GCA_964547905.1 uncultured Pseudomonadota bacterium
GAATAAGCCTGGCCGGTGCGGCAAGCAACGTACAGATTACTTACCATATTCTTGAACAGAAGCTCGTCAGTATCGAACTATTTAATAGCTCATGGCGCGGACGTAAATGTCGGGAACAGATATGGCGGAACGGCGTTGAGGACGGCGTTAAAACGCAGGCGCACATGTATTGCAGAGCTACTCAGAAAAGCAGGCGCTAAGATGCTTGTATGATAGGATTTAAGATTCTGGAGCAGGATGAACATCTTGACATTTGATATCGACAACCTTATTGTGCTACATATAGCGTATCGATGGAGGAATGTATGGAAATAGTAAAAGTTTCCCCTAAATATCAAGTGGTTGTCCCTATGGAGATAAGAAAATCATTAGGGATCAAAGCCGGTACAAAAGTTCATGTTTTACAATACGAAAATCGCATCGAGTATATACCGGTAAAAGAAATTAAGGCAATGCGTGGTTTTTTGAAAGGTATTGATACCGATATAAAAAGAGAAAAAGATAGAATATGAACCTGGTAGATTCATGCGGATGGCTCGAATATTTTGCTGATGCACCTAATGCCGATTATTTTGCAAGCCCAATTGAAGATGTTGAAAACCTCCTTGTCCCTTCTATATGTGTTGTAGAGGTGTTTAAAAGTGTGCTTCGTCAGAAAGGTGAAGATGCTGCGCTTCAGACAATAGCTATTATGATGCAGGGCAAGATAATTGATCTTGATACCACTATTGCGTTAAGTGCAGCTAAAATTGGCTTAGAATACGAACTCCCTTTAGCAGATAGTGTTATATTGGCAACTGCAAAAGCAAAGAATGCCATTTTATGGACACAGGATACCGATTTCAAAAATATCGCCGACGTCAAATATATTGAGAAGAAAAAATAGAAAAATAGGAACAGCGAAGCAGTTTCTCAAATCAAATAATAGAGATCACGGGGTCTGGCCTTGACAGCCTGTTGAAATATGAAATTTTGAATTATATGATAAAGCGCGTCCCCACAATTCTAAAAAGCCCAGAGGTTTTTTTGTTTTGACAAGGGTAAGGGCTTAAAATAAATTGACCAGAAAAATGCATTTGCAAAATAGAAGAGTTTGTGCACAGAAGGGGCAATTCATGAATTGCCCCTTCTGTGGGTCAGCACCGGCTCACTTTTCAAATATCTCTTTCACGCGACCTATTTGTCCGCTTTCCAAACGGACTTTGATCCCGTGAGGATGCACAGGCGAATTGGTTAAAATGTCTTTTACAATGCCCTCTGTCAGCTTTTCGGTCCGCTGATCATTTTTCAATACAATAGACACACGCAGTCCCGGTCTTATATCCGAACGTCTTGTTCCATCCATACATCATTCTCCTGTCTGTATGCTCTATCATCAATAACAAAGAAAAAACAGGAAATATCAAGGGGTACGTCTGTCCTCAATAATCCCACTTTTCGCTTGACATGCAACAGTGATTATACTCTATTGCCTGTATCCAAGGGGAGCTGTAAAAGGCTGAGAATTCTTTGCGAATAAACCCTTAGAACCTGATCTGGATAATACCAGCGCAGGGATTGGAGTCCGTTATATTCTCGCCTTTTCTGTTTTTTTTGCAGCTCTTCTGGAAATAATTTCAGGAGGTACGTATGGTAAAAAAGGCAGGGCTGTTTGCCTCTGTATCAGAGGCAGATGTAACAAGGGCAATCACAAGGGCTTATCTGAGACAGCTTGACGAGTATGCACAGTCCGACGTGGTTATTGTAGGCGCAGGACCGAGCGGTCTTACCGCAGGCGCCGAACTCGCGAGGGCTGGGCTCAAGACCTTGATCATCGAGCGCAACAACTATCTCGGCGGCGGGTTCTGGATCGGAGGCTATCTGATGAACAAGATCACGGTCAGGGAACCATCACAAAAGATACTGGCCGAGCTCGGTGTGCCGTATGAAGAGGCCACCCAGGGTCTGTATGTCGCGGATGGACCGCACGCAACGTCGAAGCTTATTGCTTCCGCATGTGATGCAGGCGTGAAGTTTTTAAGCCTCACGCTCCTTGACGACCTTATTGTCAAGGACAACAGGGTGACCGGAGCTGTGATCAATTATGCACCGGTTTCTGCAATGCCGCGGGAGATCACCTGCGTTGACCCAGTGGCCATCGAGTCGCAGGTTGTAATCGATGCAACAGGTCATGACGCAAAGGCCGTGAAAAAGCTCGAAGAAAGGGGATTTTTCAAGACAAAAGGCATGGGACCGATGTGGGTAAACGAGTCCGAGGACGGTGTTGTCGAATATACTTCAGAGGTATTCCCGGGGCTTGTTGTAACGGGGATGTCGGTTTCGACAACCTACGGCCTGCCGCGCATGGGACCTACCTTCGGCGCTATGCTGCTCTCAGGAAGGAAAGCAGCAGACGTCGTGAAGACAAAGCTTCTGGCAATGGTCTAAGAGCTTTGCCGGTATTGGATCGTTTTTTAATCCCCGCCTTAAAAAGGCGGGGATTCTTCCGTGTATCCAGTACATTCTGTAACCTTGCGAAGTACAAAACGGATACCCACGAGAAAACCCGTGGGTATCCGTAAGCTATTTTAGAAGCCGGCTGATGATGTTATCTTGCGTATCTCAACGCCAAGCGCAACTGATGTATTGCTTCATCAACACGCTTTATTGCCATTGCCTTATGCCCTCCAAATGCGGGTGGAGCCTGCTCAAGCAATGTTCTTGTGTCCTTTAACATCATTATGGCTTTTGCGATACGGGGATGGGGACCTGATGCCTGTGCTACGTTTACTGCCGGTGTCGAGCAAAACACAAGTGTTGAAAGTACGAGTATCAAACCGGCAAAGCTCACTATTCTTTTTTTCATTTTAAATACCTCCTTTTTGTTTATCTATAATTATTTATATGCTTCTTGATCCGTTGGATTCAATCACACGGATCCAGAGTGATCTGTTTTCCATTCAGCATTGCAACATCACTACATTGGCTGTTTGACACATAAGAAAGATCAATGGATTTTGCCCAACAAGCTGTTTGCTCACCGATGGGCACGAAGTGCTTCCGGTAAAAGCATTGAACCCCATTATGCCAAGGCCGGCCTGATTATCCGCAACGGATGATATGGCAATAGAATCACTGGTTGAAGAACTAACGGAACCCTCTGTTGTCTGGTTAATTGAAGTTGTATCAAGCCCTGATGTTTGTTTTCCGCACCCTGTTAATTGAAAACCAACCAATCCTAAGACCGCTAAAACCGCTAATAACTTTTTTAATATAAACGTTACCTCCTGTTTTTATCTATTAAACAGGCGATACGAAAAATAGTTTCGGTAAAAAAAGCTAATCAACAAATCAATTGAATCTAATAGGGGATTGTTATAATAAATCAACTCATGCCGGTTAAATGGGGTATACTTATTTTATTTATTGCAGGGCTTCTCCCGGTAAACGCCCATGCGTTTTCTGCGTCATCAACCGGGGTTGTGAGTCTGAGATACCAGACAGGCCAGAACCTGTCCCTTCTCAACCCCGGGGTCAACTATCCGGACGCAGGTTTTGCCGCAGCATACCTTATGCCGCAGCTCGATCTTGCTCAGGGTGAGTGGTTTCATGCAGCGCTCGAGTTATACTCCGGTGAGCTGTCACCGAGAACATTTTCACAAAACAGCCTCAACCTCTACGGTGTAGAAAATGTGAATGATTATTTCAATGATACCTCCTTTATCCGTAAGGCGTATGTGAATTTCAGTCCAAACAAATCAATAAATTTCTATGCCGGAGAGCGGGAGATCGTCGGGGGTTCATGTCTTCTGTTCGATAACTATCAACCTTCCGTAACCTTCGATTATGACATGACGGACGCCATCGATATTCCGCTTTCATTTGAGTTTAATGCCGTCAAGGTTGAACCTTACAAGCTGTACGATCCTTCACGGACAAGCATGTTATATGACGCGGAGTTCAGTTATAATTTCTCGTTGTTCGAGTACATTACAATATTCTATTCGAATTTCGAAGACACGGACAATACGTTTGCCCCCCTGTTGAACAACATCATTTATTCCACGCTTTTCAACCGCACGGAATACGATGCCCTGATCAGCAGATATGGCAGAACAAAGGCTGATCGTATCATTGCGTGTCTTGAACAGGAATATACAAGCGGGGGGCCAATCCATTCATCGGACAGTAATATCAACTGGACAGGTATTACCGGAGACAGGTATTTCGGCCCTTTTGAGGTAAATCTGACCGGTATACTCGAAAACGGCAGCGGCAGCATAAACGGAAACAATTGTTACGATCATGCAGCACCATTCTCCCGTCGCTATACCACATACGGCTATCTTGCCGACACAAAATTAAAATATCATCTGAAGGACAAGGCAACTATCGGTGTATTTTTTAACCTTTCTTCCGGGGACAAAACACCTGCACAGGCCATTCTAAAGCAAGGGACACTTAACAGTTTTATTGCGATCTTCCCGTACAATACAGAATCATCTTTGTTTTTTAACGGCGGTATTAATCAAAATCTTAATACCGGTACCATATCAATGGCAGGGAGAAGAGGGCTGGGGGATGTGGCTTACGGAGGGATTATAGATGTTTACCCAGAAAAATCCATAGAATTTACCCTTACCCCTGTTTTGATCTATCCCGAAATAACGGACAAGGCATACGGCTTTGAAACAGACTTTACCTTCACCTATACCGCGAACAGGTATTTGTCTTTACCGTTCGAAATGGATTATTTCAGTCCCGGGGATTTCTTTCAGGGTTACAACATATCAGACATATACCAGGTCCTGTTTGGTGCCGATATCAAGTGGTAAACTCCGGGACTTTTTTTATATTGAATGGTTTAAACTATGAGAGATGAGTTGGACGATGATACAAAAACAATGCTCAGGCTTAAAAACGGAGAGAGGGCTGCCTTTGACGAACTCTACAATACATTTAAAACCCGCATATACAATTATGTTTTCCGGTACCTGGGCAATGTTTATGTATCCGAGGATGTTACGCAGGAGGTATTTGTAAGAATGTATATGTCTGCAAAAAACTATGAACCTACGGCACGGTTTTCAACATGGCTTTTCACCATCGCGACAAACCTCGCAATAAACGAGTACCATAAGGTACGTCATGTAGAGCTCTTCGAAGCGGATGCCGTACAGGACGACAGACTTTCAACAGAGGAACGTGCAGTACTCGGAGACAGGGAACAAAATTTATTAAAGGTCATCGGCAGATTACCTGAAAAACAGAGAACAGCAATACTCCTCAGAAGCTATGAAGGCATGGACTATCAAGAGATAGCCGCGGTACTGCAGGTAAGTGAAAAGGCCGTAAAATCGCTCTTGAGCAGGGCAAGGGAAAGGTTATTACATGAATATGAAGACATTGATATGTAAGATAAGACTTTATTTTGCAAAAAGGCTGATCTCATCCTCCATAGACGGTGCACTTGATAAGGCATCAGAGGCCAAGGTCGCACAATTGCTGGAGCAATGTCCCGGTGCAAAGGCGTACAGGGAACGGCTTTTACATCTTGATGGCAGAATAAAGGCCATACCGTCTCTCATGCCCCCGGACATCATAAAACAGAAGATTGACAACGCAATAATAAATCGCGGCAGCACGGCAATTCAGGACATAAGCAGGGCAAACGTGCGTTCGCACCGATGGATGTATATCCTGTCATCCGCTTTTATTGTTATCGCTGCGGTTAGCATAACCTTCAGTATAAAAAGATACAACAATAGCGCCAGGCGGACTGAGACGATGTTTGCGTCCATGGACATGTATCAGCGTATGGACCTCTACGAACACATGGATATGATGGAACACCTTCAGGAGGTCATGGCAATAAACCAAACACCGAAAAACTCTCAGGGAGTAAAAAAATGAGATTTTACTTTGGACTCCTCTTGATAGGTTTTGGCTTGCCATTTACGCTCCATGCAACTCCGATTACAGGGACAACTGCATTATTACAAACAACGCCCACATTAGCACACCACAAGTTGCAAGAGGACCAAGAGGTCATAAAGCATCTCAATATACTGGAGAACATGGACATGTATGAACACATGGACATGTATGAATACATGAAGGTTTTCGAACAGGAGGACAAAAAATGAAATATTTTAATTACTTGCAGTTTATTCTTATATTATTTGTACTACCATCCGTTGCATTTGCCGGAACTCCTGTACAAGGCACATCGCATACCATGAATGGGCAAAGCCGCTGGGAGCAGTTGAGTCCTGAAAAAAAACAGGCATTAAGACAGATGTATAAAAAGTGGGAGTCTTTACCCAAAGACAGGCGCGAACAGATTATACACAATTATGAGCTGTTCAAATCCATGACACCGGAGCAGCGCGATAGCATCAAGAAGAACTATTCATTATTCCAGAGTATGCCCGAAGAAGAAAAACAGTTGATAGTAAAGTCTTACGAGCGCTGGCTCAAGCTGCCTCCTGTCAAAAGGCAGATGATACTCAGGAATTATGAGATATATCAATCACTGTCTCCACAACAAAAAGAGATGCTCAGGAAAAAATATCTTATCTGGCAGAGCATGACCCCGGAACAGAGGCAAAGGCTGAGAAGCCTGATGAGAAAAAGGCTCGAACAAAGGCAATAGTGTAAAAAAGGTATACTCACAAAGCCCTTTCTAAAACTATGAAGTAGATACCCACGGGCATACCCGTGGGTATCTACCTGGGTTTGAACAATTTTCTGAGCACATCCTGAGACCGCACTTTGGGGAAGAGTAGGGAAAGAAGTAATTACTTTTTTTCAAAAACGTGTATATGACTTAGATTATGAAACATGTTGATATTCTGTTTTTGAACCAGAAAGATATCATGTCCACTATAACCCCACGGGATGCGTTTGATGCTGTTGAGTATGCATTCAAAATGCACGCACAGAAAAAGGTGCAAATGCCCGCAAAGATCTATCTGGACTATGCCGCATATCAAGGCGACCTCAGGGCAATGCCTGCGTACATACTGCCGCTCGGTGCATCCGGTGTAAAGATTGTCAATTCACATGCAAACAACTACAAGTTCGGACTGCCGAGCGTGATGGCAATATTCGTGCTCATCGATCCCAGGACCGGCAGGCCTCTCTCTCTCATGGACGCAACATACTTTACGGACATGAGAACAGGTGCAGCCGGAGCTGTCGCTGCAAAGTACCTTTCAAAAAAGAATGCCTCTGTGCTCGGTCTTGTCGGTGCGGGCAGGCAGGCAGCATCACAACTTGAAGCGATAGCCAGAGTAAGGAAGATTCGGCTTGTCAAGGTGTGTGCAAAAACAACCAAAGAAGCACAAACCTTTGCAGAACGCATGAAAAAGCGCACAGGTATACCTGTCCAACCATGCGGTATCCAGGATGCATGCGATGTGGACATCATCTCAACGACAACGCCGTCAAGGAAGCCTGTTGTAAAGGATGCATGGATAAAGCCCGGGACCCATATAAACGCTATCGGTGCGGATGCACCGGGCAAGCAGGAGCTCGAGACCCGCATACTCAGGCGGGCAAGGGTTTTCGTAGACGACTTCAACCAGGCAACCCATTCGGGAGAGGTGAACGTGGGCATAAGTACCTCGCAGATACAGAGCAAGGACATACAGGGCGAGCTTGGAGACGTATTGACCGGCAAGAAAAAAGGCAGAATATCCGATAAAGATATAACTGTTTTTGATTCCACAGGGCTTGCCGTTCAGGATGTTTCCATTGCATTCAGGATCTACACCAGGGCGCTCAAAATGCATAAAGGCAAAAAGATTTTGCTGTTCTGAATGCAGTGATTATAGGGTTTGGAATTGTCTGCAGATGGTTGTGAACTATGAAGAGATTATCAGGCGTTTAACATCAGAGTCCGAGCCTGATACAGCTGCCGGTATGGCAAGATTCGGGATTCATTCAGAACACACTTATGGGGTATCAATACCCCGGCTGAGAAAAATAGCACGGGAGGCCGGGAAAGATCATGATCTGGCACAGCAGCTATGGTCGTCCGGCATACACGAGGCACGAATACTTGCAAGCATGGTTGATGTGCCACAAAGGGTCGCGGAAAAACAGATGGATGCATGGGCAAAGGATTTTGATTCCTGGGCTGTGTGCGACCAGTGTTGCAATAACCTTTTTTACAAAACAAAAATTGCCTATAAAAAGGCGTTTCAATGGACCGGGAGGAAAGAGAAATTTGTGAAGAGGGCAGGTTTTACGCTGATGGCTGTATTGGCAGCGCATGACAAAACAGCATCGAACAAAGAGTTTATCAAATTTTTTCCGCTCATCATAAGAGAATCCGTTGACAACAGGAATTTTGTGAAAAAGGCGGTCAACCGGGCATTGCGGCAGATCGGCAAGAGAGATCCGGTGCTGAAAAGGGCGGCAATCAAAACCGCGAAAGGAATCCATGCGATAGACTCAAAAAGTGCCCGATGGATCGCTTCGGATGCAATCAGGGAGTTAACCCGAAAAACGCAATAGGGGCTGTGCTGGGAATGTGTCAAAATCAGTTTTTTTTCGTAACATTCGTTACATTGCATATTCGTAACAATTTCGTTACACTTTCGTGAAATATTACGAATGATGTTACGAAAGTTTGCAACGTGCTGTAAAACGAGGACTTTAAAAATTATTCGTTGCAATTCGTTGCAGTTTCGTTACAAATCACTGTCACGAATCGTTGAACCCCCAGCTGAACAGCTTTTAAAGAAAAATCGTCAGGCATTTCCCCTATTCCCCGTCATTCCCGCGAAGACGGGAATCCAGATGTTGTCAAAAGCAGACGTTGAGCTTAAGCTCCCTTGTATCCCCCTTACATAAGGGGGATACAAGGGAGTTACTTCTTCTCATCGCCATCCAATTTCTCTAAACCATTCCTTGTCCTTTCCCATGTGGTTTGCTATACAATCTTCATGGACACTCAACTGTCAAAACCTGCATGTGCTCCTGCGTCATCCCTCTTAAATAAGAGGGACCGGGGTACCCATCCGGGGGATGGGACGGCGTTACTTCCCCCTGTCATTTCGTGTTTTTCCCAACCAATATCCGAACTCATAGAACAGTTTGAAACAAACAAGCAGCCATTTGTCCAATGTCAACAGGCTGTCCGAGAATTCAAAATATCGCAGGGTTGTCATGCTGAATTTATTTCAGCATCTCGTATTATTAATATGTTACAACGCTTTGAGATCCCGAAACAAGTTCGGGATGACAATTCTCAGTCAGCCTGTCAAGGGCAGACCACTAATACGCACGTGGGTTCACAGGAAGGGGGGATATACTTAACATGGGGTGAATGAAAGTAATATACGTACAGTTGATCAGGAAAGGCTTAAAGATGACCTTACTCAATTTACCCTTTCCCTTATTCAGGCTTTACTAAAAACCGGGTATTATGCACCGGAGCATCCGGCATCTCTAAAGGCAAAATCAGGACTTTATGATGATTTTGTAAAACTTCTTGGTGACAAAGGCGAGATTACATTTGTAAAATTTGTTCAGCCGGAAAAACTGGATGTGCTTATTGAAGGTGTGCTTGAGGATCAGTTCAGTCTTAAATCCGGCATGTCTGGCGGCATGGCAGAATTGTTTATACCAAGGTTCATAGATTATTTTGTCAGGCGCAACCTTGCGAGCTTCTCGATAAAGAAGCTTATAATGAAAGAGGCGTTCGAAAACTTTCTTGAACTTATGAGCAAGCCGCATTCAGAACATGAGGATCGTAAAGTAACCTTTATTGATGAGCTGAGAACACACGACATATTCAATGTGTCTGTAATATTTGATGTCGACCTGCTTGGGGAAATCAAAGCCCTGCCATGGCGGGTAAGGCTCACACTTGCCAGGTTTGTTAAAGACCTGAGACTCTTACCGGTTTTCAAGGACAATGCACAGGTTATTCAGGCAAAAAAAGAGCTTATAAAAGAGATTGTAAGACCGTTAAAAGAACCTATACTCTTAAAAGGTATTCTATTCAACTGTGACCTTGCAGAAAAGCTGATGGCTGATGCAGCCGAGATGGATGTCCCGGGCACGATCATGTCGGTGATTCCGATGTTGCAGCTTACCAAGATCGGCGAGGTAGTGATGAAAGAGTACGAAGAATCAAAAAAGGAGTTTTCAGAAAAATCTGATGAGGCTACGGAGAGAAAGAAAAAAAGATATTTTACAGTCATAAGCAGGATCGCGTTCAAGCTCATCGAGGACAATGATACTGCAGGCGACAGCCTTTTGGAAGAGATCCATGCAAAAGAGATGGTAACGTATGAAGCTCTGCCGGCAAGGATCAAAAGAGCTATTATAATCAAAAAGTTCGCAAAGGCATTGATGCAGGCACCGGATGATTATCTTGGTCGTATTCTGGATAATAAGCCTGTTGAAGGAACAAATACCATAGCGGATATGATCATACTTGCAGCACCTGAGATATTAAAACATAAGGACTACGAGCTCGTATCAAAGGTAATGAAATCGTATCAGAGACACGGTGCTGCATCACAGGTTGTTCGGCATGCAATTGCCCTGCTTCAGTCCGAAGGTATTTTAAATCAGCTGGAACAACTATTACAGTCAGCAGATGTTCATACCGCCGGTGTAATCCTGGATGTTTTCAGGCTTAGCGGGAAAGACGGCGTACCTTATTTGATTAACGTACTGAAACAGGCTGAGAACATCGGCATAAGAAAAAGGACTATCAATATACTTGTGGAATTCGGTCTGGATTCAGAGCCTGTGCTTCTCAAGGAACTTATAAAAAAGGGCCAGCCGTGGTATCTGCTCAGGAATATTATACTTATACTCGGTGATATTAAATCTAAAGAGGCACCCAATTTATTTTCTGAATTGTGGCTGCATCAGCATCCCCGCGTAAGGGAGGAAATATTGGCATCAACATACAAAATCTTTGACAGAGAAGGAGAAGGGATTTTTATAGAAGCCCTTGAGGAC
The DNA here is from genome assembly GCA_964547905.1 of uncultured Pseudomonadota bacterium. Classification (GTDB taxonomy): domain Bacteria; phylum JAMCPX01; class JAMCPX01; order JAMCPX01; family JAMCPX01; genus JAJYLM01. The sequence goes on from CAZJPN010000057.1 coordinate 10,969, forward strand.
AGAAATGACGCTGTAAGAAAAAAGGCTATATACTATCTCGGCATGATTAAGAGTACGGATAAGAATGTTATAAAAGAACTTATAAACATTATCAAGAAGCGTTCAGTAGATGAAAAAGAACCTCCTGATACGTTGCAGGTCCAGGCTGTGGTTGCACTCGGTCTTATTGGCAGCCATTCAAAAGAGTATTATGATGCAATAGAGCAAACGCTGATCTATATAATGACACCCGAGCATAAAAAACTATTAGGTATCGGGAAACCAAATATGCGTGAGAAATCTGACATCATAAAAATAACCATGTGTAATGCCTTTGCAATGCTAGGTTCAAAGAAGGCTGTACCTTTACTGGATAAGCTTCAGAAATCCAAAAACAATGAATTGGCAAAAGCAGCTGAGGATGTTATACATAAAATAGCTGAAGTCGTTAAGCAATAACATCTATAGAAAGTTGATGTTTATTGACAGTTTCATCACGCCGGAATATTATAGTTTCATGGGTACCCCGCCCTCCCGTTAAGGGAGGGAGATAAAAGAAGGAGTTTATCCCGCCAACGGCGAGGTGGGAATGACGGAGAAGCAGTTTATAAGAATCCTATTCTGCGGTGTTTTGGTTCGGGCTTTACCAGCAGGTCTTTGATAGCAATTACAAGAGATCGTATTGCCTCATCATGCGATCCAACTTTCCGCTCGAATTCTGCCAATTTATAAGTGAACGCTTGTTTTCATGATACCTCCTTTCTTTCCCAGATACTATAAAGCCGACAAAGTAAAAAAAGTTAATGTGGATCGATTTATTGCGAATATCTGACTTCAATGAAGCCGAGATATATCCAGTATGACACCGCATTTGAGAAGAGATTTGATGAATATAAAAAACAGATGACCGACTCTGAAAGACAGAGATTAAAAAAGGGTTGGAAATATTTAAAGAAGGCATCTTTGACAGGAGGTTAAAAACCCATAAACTTAAAGGTGAGCTCGGTGGTTATTACGCCTTTTCAGTCAGCTATTCGGATAGAATCGTTTTTAAGATACTCGATGACGAAGGAATATATTTTATTGAAATAGGCAGCCATGATGTTTGCTATTGAGACAGGAAGACAAAAATCCGTTGACTTGGGACAGGTTTAACTGGATTCCGCATCAAGTGCGGAATGACAGGAAAGATTGCAATCCAAGACACACCCAGGCGTCAATCTTTGGAGACTGTGTCACAATTCCCTTTTGTCACCCTGATTAATTCCAGGGTCTCATAATCTATTGATTTTATTAGATGCTGAAACAAGTCTGCCCTGATGAATATCAGGGTTCAGCATGACATTCTACCCATTTTATCTTTTATGACACGGTCTCTTGTAGAGGGGAAAAGGAAAATAGGGCGGTTGTTCCTGAATTTCTACTTGAGAGTGCAGGCGCCGAACCCGTCCCATTCACTTACGGGCTTTTCTGAGGTGACGACGAACTCGGCATTCTTCCGGCGGGCGATTTTGATCCTGCCCACATTCTCATAGGTGTCCCTGCTTAGAACGAACGTCAGGTTTTCGACCTTCTCGATCAGATCCGTTTCCCTGACTTCGTCGAGGCGCAGACCCAGAGAAGCGTCACAGCAGCCGGTAGACACAAGTTCGATGCGGATAACGCCGCTCCGGTTCTTCACGGCCAGCTCTTGAGCGATGGCCTCGCATACCCCAGGATCCGTCATTACCAAAGGCGTTTGTTCTTTTTCAGAGGTCTTCTTGTCTGTCATAAGCTCCTTTTTTGCGGTGCATTCATCTCTATGAAAAGTATATGGGCTGTGCAGGGATCGAACCTGCGACCCGCTGATTAAGAGTCAGCTGCTCTACCAACTGAGCTAACAGCCCAACAAAAGATAGTAAATAAAATATTAAATAAAGATAAATAGTCAAGCATTATGTTTACCCCGTTACACCTGTCACAAGAATTTTTGATTTATCCATTGTTCATGCCACCTGAAAAAAACAGGTGTAACGGGGTTAGCCGTAGCTATAAAAGAGGGATTACTTCGGTTTGACTTCTATGACGGTACCCTGCGTTGACAGGAAATCATTTCCATACCATTTGACAAAGGCCTGATGATCTTTTAATGTTGCTTTACCCCGTTAGAAGATCAACAGAAAAAGCATGGCGTTATCCTGTTCATGGTGCGGCTTTTTAACAGGGTAAACAATATGACCTATACAATAGACTGGAATAAAATTAACGAAGAGGCAGGCAGCCTCCTCTCGGCATACATTCAATACGACACAACCAATCCTCCGGGCAATGAACGCCGCACAGCGGAGTTTCTTGCAGGCATACTGAAAAAAGACGAATACAATCCAGAACTCCTGAACTTCAACGACAAGCGTGCAAGCATTGTCTGCAGGCTCAAGGGCAGCAGCAGCGAACCGCCTCTTTTGCTCCTCAGCCACATGGACGTTGTCGGAGCTGTTGCGAGCGACTGGAAGGTCGATCCTTTTTCGGGTGTGATAAAAGACGGGTATGTGTGGGGCAGGGGCACGGTTGATTGCAAGGGCATGGGCATCATGGAACTCATGGCGTTTTTGCTCTTGAAGAGGGCAGAGGTCACCCCAAAAAGGGACATCATTCTGCTTGCCAGCGCAGACGAGGAGGCAGGCGGTGATGCAGGCGTAGAATGGGTGGTTAAGAACCACTGGGATAAGGTTGCGGCAGGCTATGTTCTGAATGAAGGCGGCATGGGCATAAAAGGTATGTTCGGCAAAGATCTCATGATGCCTTGCTTCGGAGAAAAGGGACCTTTGTGGATAAAATTAAGGGCAAGAGGCAAATCAGGACATGGGTCAATGCCGACTGCTGAAAATCCGAACGACAAGCTTGTTTATGCACTGGAACGCATTGCAAGATATGAGACGGAGATAATGCTTTTGCCCGAGGTAAAAAGTGTTTTACTCGAGGCAGGGAAGAACATGAAATTCCCAGTCCCATGGATAGCGCCGTTGTTCATCAACAATCTTTTTCTCAATATCATCAGGAAAAGATTAAAAAAAATGAAAAAGATCAACGCAATAATCAGAAACACCATATCTATTACAAATATGAAGAGCGGCTTTAAAGAGAACGTAATCCCCTCCGAAGGCGAGGCGATCCTTGATTGCAGATTATTGCCCATGCAGGACAAAGATGCATTTATAGAGGCATTAAAACATGTTATCCATGATCCTGATATTGATATAGAGACCATGCAATTTCATGCACCGAGCGAATCATCATCAAAAGACAGATTTATGGAAGTCATTAAAAAAGTTACGGAGAGGAACCATCCTGACATACCCTTTTATCCTATACTCGGAGCAGGTTTTACGGATTCAAGGTTTTTCCGGGAAAAAGGTGCAATAGCGTATGGGTTTATTCCCTGCCTGTTCAGCCAGGAAGAGATAGATACCATGCATGGAGTCAATGAAAGAATATCCCTGAAATGCCTTGTTGATGGTATCAAAAACATATTCGACCTGTGCAGTGAGTTTTAATATAGTTTTATTATATAGAATTTATTACTTGATTTATTGAATTTTAACAACTATTATAAATTAATAATATAAAAGAGAGGTTACGAACATTACTAAAACACACAAACTGCACCTGATATATCCCGCGCCTGCAAAGAACAGGGATCTAAAGCACAGAAAGAGAAGGGCATCTTTGGTGCCAATCAATCTACCCATAATAGCAGGATTGACACCTGATAACTTTGCGGTAAAGATTATCGATGAGAATGTTACCGATATTGATTTTAATGAAACTCCGGATATTGTTGGTATAACAGGCATGACCGCTGTTATAAACAGGGCTTATGATATTGCCGACATTTACAGGAAAAAGGGTGCAAAGGTAATACTCGGAGGTATTCACGTTTCCATGCTTCCTGATGAGGCATTGCAGCATGCAGATGCAATTGTTGTTGGAGAGGTGGAAAACGTATGGCATACCTTATTATCAGACTTTACCAATAATCAGTTAAAAAATAAATACAAAGGTACAGCTTATGAGTTTTCTAATGGAAATGGCTTGATCAACAGGGGCCTTATTAATAAGAAGTTATACTCGATGCCAAATCCTATCATGACTTCGAGAGGATGTCCTCATAATTGTTCTTATTGTTCTGTAACCGAATTCTATGGTTATAGATTCAGGCATATGCCTGTAGATACTATTATTAAAGAGATCTCGGATATTGGGGATAAATGGATAGCATTCATAGACGATAATATCTATGGAGATATAAAGCATGCAAAAGAACTGTTCAAAAAAATGAAGCCGCTCGGTGTCAAATGGGTCGGCCAGGGTGATATGCGTATAGCAAGGAACCCTGAACTGCTTGAACTTGCACGGGAAAGCGGATGTGAATGGCTGTTTATGGGCATAGAAACGATCTCTACAGACAATCTGAAGTCCATACATAAGTCCTTTAATATGGGCGACCAGTATATTGAGGCAATAGCAAAGATAAAGTCATCAGGCATAAAGGTCTTCGGTTCTTTTATATTCGGTCTTGAAAACGATGACGAAGGGGTTTTCGATCGTACGGCACAGTTCGGCATTGATAATAAGCTTGATGGGGCAAATTTCTATATACTGACTCCGTTTCCCGGCACAGAACTATTTGTAAAAATGGAGAAAGAAGGCCTTCTCCTGCATAAAGACTGGTCGAAGTACGATGCAAACCACGTGGTCTTCCGGCACAAGAAATTAACAAGTCAGCAGCTCCTGGATGGTCTTGTCTATGCCTATAAAAAGTTCTATTCAATCCCTTCCATTATGAAGAGGGTTGTATACCCAAGAAAGGACCTTTTACAGGTACTGGCACTCAACACTATGAGACACCTTTCTACAAACAAGTTTGAAAGAGGCGTAAGGGTTTAAGAAATTCAAAATTAAAGGCTCAATATTCAAGCTTAATATTAGTTGACATAATATCTCTTATGGGAAGTTAGATATTATTCAAAACAATATAGATAACCGCCATTTGATATCGCATAAATTTTATTGTCCTCTATAATCGGTGCTGCTGATATACCTGATACAATTGAAAAATACTTTATAATGCGTCCGTTATCCTGATCCAGTAAAACTATCCCCTTGTAATTATTTCTACCAACACCGACAAGGATCAAATTATTATATTCTACCGGTGTAAGCAAATTTGATTCATTACCTAGATCTATTTTCCATATAGTGTCACCCGTCCTCGTATCAAGTCTATACATTTCACCGTTTATAAATATGGCATAGACTGCGTTACCTGTTATATACAAGCCCAATGCACGCTTTAAATCATTCCTTTCCCAAACCATGGTCCCGTCTTTCTTATTCAAGCACATGAGACCGTTATCGTAGCTAGCAAATATAACTATACTGTCATTACCGACTGGCTGTATTGTAATGTCCTGCAACTGTTTTTCTGTTACCGGCTTGTGTGTCCATAACAACTTTCCAGTTTGGGCATCTATAGCAACAGCATCTCCATTTGAAAAGCCTGTATAAAGAATATTGTTTGATACGTATGATGAAGGTGTTAAATGTACTGTAAGCCCTTCTAATATGTTTTTTGATGTATATTGCCAATTCAAGCTTCCATTTAATAAGTTAAAGGCATACAAAGTATCAAGTGTTGTCTGAATATATAGGTTATCGCCATCAATTATAGGTTTTGATAATATTTCTTTATGTGTATTGTAAGACCATATTAAATCACCGTTTTTAGTGTTTAAAGCATAAATATTACCTTTGAGTGTAGTTACCACAAGTATATTTTTATAATATGCAGTAGCAGTGGGTTTACCTACTACATGATATTCCCATAAAAATCTTTTATTTTCAATATCTTGCGCTACTATCAGTCCACTTCGGAATGCTTGATACAATATGTTATTATCTATAATTGGCGAGCACAGCTCCTTCTTATTAAAAGTAAAATCAGCATGAAATATTGGCGGATTAGCAGGTATTATTTTATAAAAGAATAACATACTATATGAATTAAAGGTAGTTGTAACCAAAAGATTTAATAATACAATAATTTTAAGCATGATGGGTTAAAAGTTACCTGTATTAAAATTTACTATATGGTTTTGCTTTTTTGCTTTTACATAAGCTATAAGATTTGTAAGTTGTGTTACTAATTCTTTATTATCACTATGGTTATCTATACCAAGCTTTAATAATTCTATAGCCTTATCCGATTCGTTTAATTTAAGGTAACAATCAACAGCGTGAATATAAGTTAATTGTATAAAAGGATCATCCTTTTTTTTAAGGACATTATTTATTAATACTAATGCTGACTTGTAATCATTTTTACCCATATACGATTGAATCTCTCCATTATATGCTATTGATGCAATATAATTGCTGGTATCTCCCCATCTGGATAGAAATGTTTTATATGTTTCTATAGCTTTATCATAATTGCCAAGCATGTATTCGCAATTACCTATATAAAGCATGGCAAGCTTCGAAATCTTTAAAAATTTGAAATTCGTCTTGAGAGATTCGAATGCATTGAGTGCATTTGTTACATCATTTTTGTCGTGACTGTTCAATGCTACTTCATAGAGGTGCAGATCTTCAAAATATGCAATGCTCCCCCTTTTAGAATAATCTTTGTAATAGTAGAAGCCTATTGATGCAAAAATAAGGGTAAACAGTAATACAATACCCGCTATAACGAAAGATGATTTGTGTTTTGTCGCTGAATTCATAAGTTTTTCTGCTATAGTTATAAATTCATCTTTTTGTTTCAATTTCTTCCTGGTTAATCTCTTTGCCATTTATCCTCCATAACATTTATCATTACATACCAAGGTATGCAGTCTTTATTCTTGCGTCTTCCTTTAACAGCTTTGATGATCCAAATATGTTAATATTTCCAAGTTCAAGAACATAAACTTTATCTGTAAAATCCAATGCGATATTTGCATTTTGTTCCACAATGAGTATAGAAACACCCATATTATTTATCTCGTCAATAATTTTAAAGATCTTCGTTACCATAATTGGAGATAATCCAAGGGAGGGTTCATCAAGAAGCATAAGTTTAGGATTGCCCATAAGCCCTCGTGCTATGGCAAGCATCTGCTGTTCCCCTCCGCTGAGGGTCCCGGCCATCTGCCTATTCCTATCTTTTAATATAGGGAATACGGAGTAAACTTTTTCGATATTTTCTGTTAAATTATTATGACGGTTCGACATCTTAAACCCACCGATGAATATATTCTCTTCTACGGTGAGTTTTGTAAAAATATGTCTTCCTTCCGGAATAAGTACAATACCGTTTTTTATTGCATCGTGTGTTTCTAAATTCGTAATATCATGTCTGTCGAATATAATTTTTCCTTTTTTTTCCTTTGCAATGCCGACGATACTTAAGAGCGTCGTTGTCTTGCCGGCTCCGTTTGCACCAAGCAATGCGACCTTCTCTCGATTTTTAACCTCCAAATTTATACCATGAAGCACTTCAATCCCGTTGTAGCTGCTATGCAGATCTTCAATAGTCAACATAATATATGGCTATTCATAAAAGAAATTATTTTTGTTATTCCCGTGAAAACGGGAATCCAGAAATACTGAGAATGGATTCCTGCTTCCGCAGGAATGACAAACCACTGTTTTTGGGGTAATACCTTAAATACGTTTTTCCTTTCGCTCATTTTACCGATCATTTACGATAGTGATGGAAAGCTTAAGATTCTTTATACCTGTTTGTTATAGGCATTCTCCTGTCCTTTCCGAGACCCTTTTTGGTTACTTTAACGCCCGGTGGAGCCTGCCTTCTTTTGTACTCACTAACATCTATTAAACGTTGCACCTTTAAGACGGTTTGCTTGTTGTAACCTGCTGCTATTACCTCATCCACACTCATGTCTTCCTCGATAAGCATTGCGAGTATCGGATCTAATATGGAATATGGAGGTAGAGAATCTTCGTCCTTTTGATTCGGTCTTAATTCCGCTGTAGGCGGTTTTGTGAAAACCCTTTCCGGTATTAAAACGTTCGTCTTGAATCCTGAGTTTTTAATGTTGAATTTTGAATCTTGAGTTTTGAATTTATTCCTATACGCTGCCAGCCTGTATACAAATGTCTTCGATACATCCTTTATTACCGCATATCCCCCTGCCATATCGCCGTAGAGGGTTGCATAACCAACGCTCATTTCCGATTTATTTCCGGTTGTAAGTACAAGCCATCCGAACTTGTTAGAAAAGCTCATCAGTATGTTCCCTCTTATTCTTGCCTGGATATTCTCCTCCGTTATATCCGGTTTCTTGCCTCTGAAATGAGGAGCGAACATGTCTAAATAAGCGTTATATACATCTGTAATAGGTATTTCTTTGAATGTGATGCCAAGATTTTTGGCAAGTTCGGACGCATCTTCCTTACTTTCGTTTGAACTGTACATCGACGGCATAAATACCCCTATTACATTGTCTCTGCCAAGCGCATCAACAGCGATACAGGCAACCAGAGAAGAATCGATGCCGCCGCTCAATCCTATTACAGCCTTTTGAAAACCATTCTTTGATAAATAATCCCTTGTTCCGGTAACCAATGCCGTGTATAGCTCTTCTTCCTGCCCGAGCAGGCTGTGTATGGTCTGCTTGATTTTCAATTTTGAATTTTGAATTTTGAATTTTGAATCAAGTTTGTATTCTTTGACCACGGTATCAGGAGCGAATGTAAGTTTATCCTCTCTCCTCCTCGGGTCATGAAGTCTGGTTCGTAAAACACTGCCTATGTCGATGTCAGCAATGAGCATTTCTTCTTCAAATTGATGTGTCCTTGATAATAATTCTCCGGACTCGGAGAAAATTACACTGCCGCCGTCAAACACAAGCTCATCCTGTCCGCCTACCATATTTACATAAACAACAGCAGCCGCATTGTCCTGTGCCCTTGTAGCAAGCATACGCTCTCTCATGATTTGTTTATTGGCATGATAGGGTGACGCATTGATATTGATTATTACTTCGGCATCTCCACCGAGTGCCTGATAAAGTATCGGACCATCCGGATACCAGATATCTTCGCATATATTTACACCAATTCTTATGCCGTCCAACACATAAACCGGAAAAACTGTTCCTCTCTGGAAATAACGATACTCATCGAATACACCATAGTTAGGAAGAAAAGCCTTTCTGGCGGTGCTTATCAGTTGTTTGTTGCTGATAAGCGCAGCAGAGTTGTAAAGATCCGAATCAAGTTCCACAAAACCCAATACTGCAGTTATATCTTCAGTGCTCTTTATAACATCATTTAAGGCATTGATATTTGCTTTTATGAATCCAGGCTTTAAAAGCAGGTCTTCCGGCGGATAACCGGTAAGAGCAAGCTCCGGGAAAACAACTATATCCGTTTGATACTTTTTTGCTTCTTTTATAAATCCCTTTATCTTATCAACATTCTCACCTAGACCGCCTACGCGGCTGTTCATTTGTGCGAGTGCTATTCTTAAAAGGTTCATATAATTATTTTATGTATAATACCTCCTCTAATTGTATACAACAAAAAAAAGGATTACACAAACAAACGAATCAAATCATCTAAAATCTAACTATAGGTGTGGAGCGTCACAGCAACGTATTTTGTACTCGAAAAGTTTGGCAACGGCGAAACTGCGTATGTTGCCCCACGGCTTGAGCCTGTCCAAGATGCGCCTATAATACATGAATGGTATCTTGCCGCTAAAAACAGATTAACCCGGAAAATGCGTTTGAAAAATAGAAAAGTTTGTGGAATGAATGATAAGCTTGCGTCCAGTGAGCATCCATGCCCGGGCTATGGAGAGCAGGTCTAAAAATCATACAATCACGTTATCTGACCCAGAGTTATATACACAGGCAGAAATGCTTTTATCAGTTTTGGATCAAACTGTGTCCCGGAGCACCTGTTCAATTCCTGCAGAATCTCTTTCCCTGACTTGGCATTTCTGTACGGCCGTTCGGAAGTCATCGCACCGACAGAATCTGCAACCGTCAGGATCCGCGCAAGCAATGGTATCTTCTCACCCTTGAGGCCCTCAGGATATCCTGTGCCGTTGAATGCTTCATGGTGGTACTTGACGGCAGGAATAATACCCTTGAGCTGTTGTATGGGGGACAGTATACCTGCTCCCCTGATAGTATGTCCCCGGATCAATTGTATCTCCCTGCTGGTCAATACGGCCGATTTATCCAATATGGTATACGTGCCAATCTTGCCTATGTCGTGCAGAAAACCTGCAATCTCGAGGCTCTTCAGCATGTCCGCATCCAGGCCCACCTGCTTCCCCAGCATAACGGCGTATTTTGTTACCCGTTCGGAATGCCCCGCTATCCACGCAGATTTTGCCTCGACGGTGGCAGACAGGGATTTGATTGTCTCGATAACAAGATCGTCAAGACCTGGCAACGCTCTGTTGTGGCCCACAATCCTGTGCTGCGGCTTCAGGACTTTATCCATAAGCGCGCCGCCATCCGTTATACCGGCGTTTGCCTCGGAAAGCATGAGGAGATCGGTCGTTATTTCCAGCTCCTCCTTGAGGCTTGATTCTATCTGCTTCTGCTCGGTGATGTCCCTCGCGATCCCGACGATGCCATTGATACTCTCATTATGAAGCTGGTTTGTACCCCGTATCTCGAAGTTCCGGTAGGTCCCGTTCGCATGCAGGTACCGTACCTCGATCGTGTACGTATGATCCGGATCCGTGAATACATCGCTCATACCCTTGAGGACTATGCCGATATCGTCAGGATGGAGCAGATCGAATGCGTTCTTCCCTATCCTGTCCCCGGGCGCATAGCCGAGCAGCCGCTCTATGGACGGCGACACATACCTTAATATGCCGTGCTCGTCTACGACGGTTATGACGTCCGAGCTGTTCTGTACCAGGGCTCGGAAGCGCTCTTCGCTTCTCTTCAGCGCATGTTCGATACTCTCCTTCTCTGCGATCTCCTGACGCAGTTTCTCCTCAAGCTGTTTCCTTCCGGTTACATCCCTTGAATTGACCACGACACCCCTGACCTCGGGATTGTCAACGAGGTTTTTGATCTGCGCTTCAAGAATGTGCCAGGTACCGTCTTTGAACAAATAGCGGAACTCGCTGACCGTCGTCCTGCCGGGCGTTTTTATGCCCCGCGTAAAGTCGTCTATGACCCTCTGCCGGTCGTCGGGGTGTATCATTTTTACCATGGTCTTACCGATCAGATCCTCGGGCCGGTAACCACCCGTATCTCCGAACCCCGAGTTCCGGTACCGTATGGTGCCGTCGTAATCGAAAACGGTCACGCTGTCCTGCAGGCTCTCGATAATTGAACGGAAATAGACTTCGTTGTTTTCAAGCTCACGCTCTGCTTTCTCTTTTGCCTCCATAATCCGCAGGGTCTCGATCCTGGACGCAAGGTCACTTGCAAGTTTGTTGAACAATTCGTTTTCCTCGCCGCTAAACGCATCTGCTTCGCTCGCATAGATATTCAGTGCGCCGAACGTTATGTTGTTCACGACAAGCGGCAGGGCAATGGACGAAGCATATCTCCATTTTGATGCTTTCTTGCACCACGGGTCGAAAGAGGCATCGCTTCGCGTGTCCTTCACCATACAGGGTGCACCTGTCCTTATGGATATACTGACAGGACTCTGGCCGTGCTCGTCACTGTCCCACGTGATGATTGCATGCTCCAGGTAGTTTTCCTCGGCACCGGCATATGCCACCGGTCTCACCGTTTTCCGGTCATCGTGTTCTGCGAAGCCGACCCACGCGAGCAGGTATCCCCCTATAGTGACGATACTTCTGCACACGATGTTCATGAGTTCCGATTCATCGTTCACGTGAACCAGCGCATGGTTGCATTCGCTCAGCGACCTGATTGCCCGCGTTATCCTGTCCAGTTTTTTCTCTGATATTGTACGCTTTCGAATCTCATGGTTGAGCTGTTGTTTAAGCTGGTTCTTCTCTATTTCATCATTGTTCAATGCATTTTTGTCTTTTTTTTCAGGCATAAACCCTCACTTTCTGAATTTTGGGATGCATGAACCCGCAGCGCGGGAACATGCATATAATTAACCTGCCGCTTTTTTTATTGAAATATTACCAACAGCTCCGGTGAACGGACAACCACATGAACCCGTCTTGGCGGAAATCACGGCCGTCTATATAATTATCATATTTCTTACCAGCGAAGAATCCACGCTGTTTACAGCGTAGTTCTTCAATTTCAGTTCTGCGTTGTTTTTTACTATTGAACACTATTATTATCCATCCAAAATATGTTTCTGTAAACTGGCCAACTGGCCACGACTAAACATACAACATGTCGGAATATAAGGTTTTTTAATTTTGCTGGATTTTTCGATTTGCAGATGTAGATACCCATAGGCATGCCCGTGGCACTCTGCTTCATCGTTAGAATGTCTCGTTTTCGACTTCTTTGATCTTGTTCAAGAACTCTGTCCGATTCGAAACATAGAATGTTTTGTAGAGATGGGAAAGGTGATATTTCACGGTCCTTGGTTTTATATTACAAAGTCTCGCTATCTCCTTGTTGTTAAAACCCTTGCACAGATACGTAATGATCTTAAATTGTTCGACAGAAACCTTGTATTCGGACTGCAATGTCGTGAACAGGTCGACCTTTCTGAGCTTTTTCTTATGCAGGGTCAAAAGGTAAAATACGGCATTACCCACCGTGAATGATTTGATAGTAAGGAAAAATTGTGGTGCTGTTTCCGGCTCGAGCTTTATGATTGCCCGTTTTCGATTACCCAGGCTTCGTACATGCTCCAATACCATCTCAGGTATGTCATGCGTATGGAAGTGTTTTAAGATGAGTCTTTTAAATTTGCGGTTCAAAAATACAATTTCAAAAGATTGATTGATAAGGGCGATACCCTGTTCAAGGTGTTCAAGAATATCTGTCAAGCGACCTATTTTATACATAGTCCGATTCTATTAGAGCCGTTCTTACGCTGTCAGTCAACAAAATCAGTTATCGAACCTCATCAACCCAAAAAATGCAATAGGAGAGTTTGTTCATTCACTCGGGGTATCCATGCGGGGCATGGGTCGTGCGATCCACCTGATATCTATATAAGTTTTCTTATAGAAACGAGCTTTTAGTCCTCTGTATGTTTACCCCGTTAGAAACTCTGCGATTTATAGTTTGAGTAAACGGATTATTTCCGATTGCCGTATTTTTGATATATCTCGAGTCTGAGTAGCGCCCTCTTTAACGCAGCTTCGATAGCTTCATACTGTGCATCTATCATGGAGACCTTTTTAATCTCTTCTTCAGCATGCTGCTTTGCTGCAAGAGCACGTTTGTAATCAATATCACGATCAAATTCTGCCGTTTCAACAAGCACGGTCATCCTTGTCTGGTTTATCTCTGCAAACCCCCAGTTTACAGCCAGATGCTCTTCTTTACCGCCAGTCTTGTATTTCAGTTCCCCGATATTGAGCAGTGTTATGAATCGTGCATGTCCGGGCAAGACCCCGAATTCACCAAGCCAGCCCGGTGCCACTACTTCATCAACATCTTTCTCAACTATGACCTTTTCAGGTGTTATGATGGTTAATTTTAACGGCATATATATAATTATACTGTTAACTGTTTAGCCTTTTCCAGAGCCTCTTCTATTGTGCCTACCATGTAAAATGCCTGTTCCGGTATTGCATCATGTTTGCCCTCTGCAATCTCCCTGAACCCCCGTATTGTATCCGCAAGTTTGACATACTTGCCCGGGAAATTCGTGAACTGCTCTGCGACAAAGAACGGCTGTGAGAGGAACCTCTGTATTTTTCTTGCCCTTGAAACAACCAGCTTATCTTCTTCCGATAATTCATCAATACCAAGGATGGCTATTATGTCCAGCAGGTCTTTGTATTTCTGGAGTATCCTCTGGATATCCCGTGCAACTTTATAGTGTTCCTCTCCGATAACGAGAGGGTCAAGTATCCTCGATGTTGAATCGAGCGGGTCAACCGCCGGGTATATTCCAATCTCAACCAGCTGTCTTGATAGGACTGTCGTTGCATCAAGATGTGCAAACGTGGTTGCAGGTGCAGGGTCTGTCAGGTCGTCTGCCGGCACATAAATAGCCTGGACGGATGTTATGGACCCCTGCTTTGTGGATGTAATTCTCTCTTCAAGCTCACCGAGATCGGTTGAGAGTGTAGGCTGATAACCAACGGCAGAAGGGATTCTTCCCAGCAGTGCCGAGACCTCTGAATTGGCCTGAGTAAACCTGAATATATTATCTATGAAAAGCAGCACGTCCTGGTGCTCTTCATCCCTGAAATACTCTGCAACGGTCAATGCCGAAAGACCGACCCTTGCCCTTGCGCCGGGTGGTTCATTCATCTGTCCATACACAAGTGCTGTTTTGCTCAAAACACCCGATTCCTTCATTTCAGTCCAGAGGTCGTTTCCTTCCCTTGTTCTTTCACCGACTCCGCCGAATACAGAAAAACCTCCGTGCTGCATTGCCACGTTATGTATCAACTCCATGATGATAACCGTCTTACCGACACCCGCGCCACCGAAGAGGCCTATCTTACCGCCCTTCTGGTAGGGTGCCAGCAGATCAACTACCTTTATGCCTGTTTCGAACATCTCTATGCTTGTTGCCTGGTCCTCAAAATCCGGATGCGCCCGGTGAATGGGATATTTCTTTGCTGCGTTTACCGGTCCCATCTCATCGACAGGCTCACCGATAACATTCAATATCCTTCCCAGTACCTCTTTGCCCACGGGTATAGAAATAACATCACCGGTGTCCATAACCTGCATACCTCTTACAAGTCCTTCAGTTGAGTCCATTGCAATACACCGTACCGTGTTCTCACCCAGCTGCTGGGCAACTTCGAGTGTAAGGTTCCATTCTTTATCAGAAATAGCTTTATTTGTTGTCTTTAAAGCCGAGAAGATCTGCGGTACTCCGGATTCAAATTCAACGTCAACTACTGCACCAATAACCTGCTTTATTTTACCGTTTGTTCTCTCATTTGGCATCTTTAGTCCTCCTCATATATTGAACTATGTTCCCGTTATAATACATCATACATTTTCTGAAGCTGGCATAACCTGTCATAACAGACTTCATCGCATTGCCTCTGCACCGTTAACAATATCCATAAGTTCTTTTGTTATCGTGCTCTGTCTGGCCCTGTTCATTACCAGCGTCAGATGATCGGTCATTTCTTTTGCATTGTTTGTCGAAGCATCCATTGCCGTCATCCTTGCTGCATGTTCACTCGCTGCCGACTCCAGCAGGGTATGATAAATCCTGCTCTGGATCATCCTGGGCAGCAAGCTTGACAATATTTCAGCGAGAGACGGTTCGTATATAACCTTTACACCTGAAGACCCATCATTCTGCTCGGACATCCCTGCCCTGCCGATCGGCAGGAGATTCTCCATGGTTGCCTTCTGCGTCAGTATCGATACAAATTTATTATAGATGAATTTAACCTCATCGTAGTTTTCATCCGAGAAATCTTTCATGACTGCATTTGCTATATCCATGACATTACTATAGTCGGGACTTCCGGACGAGCCGCTCAGATCAAGCTTTATATGCAAGTTGTACCTTCTTAAAAAGTCCCTTCCTTTTCTGCCGGTTGTAACAAAATCGAGCTCTCTGTTTTCTTTTTTGCTTTCAAGTATCTCCTGGGATAGCAACCGTATTATATTACTGTTAAAACCACCGCAGAGTCCCCTATCGGACGTTGCAAGGATAATAAGACTTTTTTTGATCTTTTCGGGCCTTCTCATAAGCGGATGCATTGTTGTATCTATCTGAGCTGTAATCTCATGGACCATCTCTTCTATCTTCCGTGAATACGCCCTTGCATTCACCGCCTGCTGCTGCATCTTTCTCAGCTTAACAGCGGCAATCATCTTCATTGCTTTTGTAATCTTTGCCGTATTGGTTACGGTTTTTATACGCTTTCTAATAACAGCAAGTGTCGGCATTTTTATCCCTTAACATTAAATTCTGACTTAAATTTATCAAGCGCTTCTTTTACAGATTTAATCAGCGTTTCATCGAGAGCCTTTTTCTCTGCGATGCCCTTCAATAAATCAGGATACTTTGCCTTGACAAACGACAGCATCTCTTTTTCATACCTGCCCACAATTTCAACAGGGTAATCGTCAAGATAGCCGTTCGTTCCTGCAAATATACTGAGGATCTGTTCTTCGACTGCTACCGGCTTGTACTGCGGCTGCTTCAGCAGCTCCGTAAGCCTTGCACCACGGTTCAACTGCATCTGGGTTGCTTTATCGAGGTCGGATGCAAACTGTGAAAATGCTGCCATCTCCCGGTACTGGGCAAGCTCAAGTCGCAACCTGCCTGCGACCTGTTTCATGGCTTTAACCTGCGCATCGCCTCCGACCCTTGATACGGATATACCCACATTCACTGCCGGTCTTATACCTGCATAAAAAAGGTCTGTTTCAAGGAAGATCTGTCCGTCTGTTATTGAAATGACATTCGTAGGAATGTACGCGGACACATCGCCTGCCTGTGTTTCAATGATCGGCATAGCGGTAAGAGAGCCTCCTCCATTCTTTTCGGAAAGTTTTGCAGCCCTCTCCAGTAATCTCGAATGAAGATAGAATACATCTCCGGGGAATGCCTCTCTTCCCGGCGGTCTTCTGAGCAACAAAGACAACTGACGGTATGCCACAGCGTGTTTTGAAAGGTCGTCATAAAAAATAACAGCATGCTTTCCGCTGTCCCTGTAATATTCACCCATGGTACATCCCGAATAGGGTGCTATGTATTGAAGTGGAGCAGGTTCACTCGCGGTAGCTGAAACAACGATCGTATAAGCCATTGCACCGTATTGTGTCAGCTTATCGACCACCTGTGCCACGGTGGACTGTTTCTGTCCTATGGCGACATATATACAAACAATATTCTTGCCCTTCTGGTTTATGATAGTATCAAGGACGACGGCAGTTTTACCTGTCTGCCGGTCACCTATGATAAGTTCCCTCTGCCCTCTTCCTATTGGGATCATTGAGTCTATTGCCTTTATTCCTGTCTGGAGGGGTTCTTTAACATGCTGACGCATGACAATACCGGGTGCTTTAATCTCCACTTTTCTTGTCTCCGTGGATTTTATCGGACCTTTGCCGTCTATAGGCTCTCCAAGAGGGTTAACAACCCTGCCGATCATGCCGTCGCCGACAGGCACCTCCATGATTCTTGACAGCCTTTTTACAGTCTGTCCCTCGTTTATGCCTGTAACCTCTCCCATGACCGAGATTCCGACGCTCTCCTCTTCAAGGTTAAGGACAAGGCCTTTTGTGCCGTCTTCAAATTCGACCAGCTCTCCTGCCATAACCTTCTCCAGCCCGTAAGTCCTCACGATACCGTCACCAACTGATATAACAGTACCTACTTCTGCTTTTTCAACCTTATAATCATAGCCTTCAAGCTGTTCTTTTATAATACTGGTTATTTCGTCGTATCTTATTCCTAACGCCATAATTTTCTCCTTAACACTTTATATCTTTATTGAATTCGTAAAATCCTTCAAATGTGTTTTAATAGTCCCGTCATATATGGTCCAGCCTACTTTTAATCGCACACCACCGATAATTGAACTATCCTTGTTTATCGTGAGTACAGGTTCTTTATGAAAAAGATCCTTTATCCTTGTTTTTAAGACATTCATTTCGTTTGGTGTCATATCATAAGCAGTGTATACTTCTGCTTTTATAAGACCCTTATAATCATCGTACATCTCTGTGTAACTTATTATTATATCGTCAAAAATATGTTCTCTGCCACCATTTACAAGAAGTTTTATAAGGTTTATAACCTCTTTGGAAAGATTACATTTATCCGACACAATGGATAGTATCTTTATTTTCTTTATTTTATCAGCCAGTTGATCATCGAAAAAATTCTTAAATGCTTTGTCCTGTGAAAAAAGTTGTCTGATCGTGTCAAGTTCTTGCATAACCTCATCAATTTTATTTTGTTGCTTTGCTATCTGAAACAGTGCTTTTGCATATCGTCTGCTTACATTCATTTTATTTTCCTGATAAAGTTATCCGTAACATGCTTTTGAGAATCAACATCCATTGATTTTTCTATGTATTCTTTTGATAGCTCATAGAGCTGTGTCTGCAGATGCTCGTTGATTAGCTCTTTTGCCTTCTGGACCTCGGCATCGGCAATGCGCTCACCCTCTTTTTTTATTCTCTGAACCATCTCGGTGCCTTCCTCGGCGATTTCTTGCTTCTCCTTTTCAGCCCTTGCATTCATGTCGTCCATGATTTCTTGCTTGGTTTTATCGAATTCTGTAAGTTGTTTTGCAGCCTCATCATGTCTTGTCGTTGCCTTTTCTTTTACATCCATAGCCTCGCCGATCAATTTTTCTATATTTTCTTTTCTTGTTTTAAAGAATTTCTCGCCATGAAATTTCTTATAGAGATATACAAAACCAGCTGCCAGAATAATGAAGTTCACGATTGACCACACAAGGTTCATGGTGAAAAAACTTCCTTCGTCTGCCTGTGCTACGGAAGGTATTAAAAACAAATACAATAAGATAAATAAGAAATTTCTCATTTTAACATCATCTTTCTTGAAATTAATGGGATGAACTGTTTGATATCCGAGTTTAATCTGTTCAGTATTCCAACTTTTTCCTTTTCTATTTGTCCGATCATGGACTTTAACTGCTCCTGCATAGCCTCGTTTGCCTTTTTCAGCGTATCTTCTCGGTTTTTCTTTGCTTCTTCGATTACAGACAATCTAAGGCTATTTGCAGCCACAATAGTTTCGTTGATTTTATTTTTTAGTTTAGACTCGAGATCCTCGGATTCCTTGTTCAGTAACTTAGCCTCTTCGATGGCCTTTACCGTTTTCGAACTTCTTTTCTCATAAACTCTGGAGAAAGGTTTGAAAAATACCTGATTCAGTAAAAACCATATTATCCAGAATACAACTGCCTGTATTAGTACCTGTGAATATATTATATGCATATATATGTTTCTCTTTTATTATCTTCTGTTGATTCGTGTTACAGAATAGGTAGAATCTTGTCAAGATTTTTCACAAACACTGTTTTTTCTGTATACATTATACAATATAATTAATGCCTGCACGAAGAGCATGAACCAGATGAACAAGAATTACAGGATGAACTTGAAGTGTTAGAAAAGCTTTCGAATGAGCTCTGGCCTGAACCTCCCATTGCGAATGCAGTTACTCTTTGATGTGCGTTTTTAGAATTACACTCAGGGCATTGCGGCTTAAGTCCCTTTTCTTTTTCTGCAAGTGTAGCTCTTATTTCGAACACATTGTTGCAATCTTTACATTGAAATTCGTAGATCATTTTATCTCTCTCCTCTTGTTAAAGTTTTTATTATCTTTTTTATGGTATCTTCAGGCTTGTTGCTTTCGGTTACGGGTCTGCCTATTACAATATAATCTGCCCCTGAATCGAATGCTTTCTTAGGCGAAACAATCCTCTTCTGATCGTCATTTGATGCTTCATTTTCAAGTCTTATGCCTGGAACTACGATAACCGGTTGATTTCCGCATATATGTCTTAATCGTTCAAGCTCCTGACCCGAGGCAACAAGTCCATCGATACCGGCATCCATCGCGAGCAAAGCAAGTCTTTGTACCATACCTTCAATATCATTATCAATACCTATCCTATTCAACTGGGATGCATTGAGGCTCGTGAGCAATGTTACACCAAGCAATGTTGCCCTACCCTCGTTTGACTCGACAGCGGCTTTTAGCATTTCATATCCGCCGAGTGTATGCAGTGTAAGCATCTTTACGCCGTATGCTACAGCCTGTTTAACGGCCTTTGAAACCGTATTCGGAATATCAAAAAATTTCAAATCAAGGAATACTTCTTTATGCCTGCTTTTTATTTCATCTATAATTTTGGGTCCAAATGCTGTAAAGGCTATGCTGCCTATTTTGTACATTTCTATAAACGGAGCTGTGGCATCAATAATTCCATTCATCTTATCTTTTGATACGTCGTCTATGGCAACTATGATCCGTTTCGAATATTCTGCATCATCCTTCATATTGTATTGCCTTTATTTCTCTGTTCAGGGTTTCGAAGACATCCGGGGAAAGTAGGTTTCTCGCTATAAAAAGTTCGTAATTCAGAAATTCATTCATTCCTTCAAGGATCATCTGAGCAATTAAAAGACCGGACAGCCCCACGACTCTATTCAAAGAATCGGATTCCGTTAGCTTCATTGTATCTATATTCATAAGTAATTTTGTTTCGTCGAGTTCCCCTTCTTTATTCATATCCACATTCTCGTACAATTTTTTTAACCTGTCCGAAAGTTCGGAAAAAAAATTATTGAGTAATTCATCGTAATCGAATTTAGGATTTGTAGACTTTATAACACGAA
The DNA here is from genome assembly GCA_964547905.1 of uncultured Pseudomonadota bacterium. Lineage (GTDB taxonomy): Bacteria > JAMCPX01 > JAMCPX01 > JAMCPX01 > JAMCPX01 > JAJYLM01. The sequence goes on from CAZJPN010000057.1 coordinate 31,398, forward strand.
ATAATCTTTTAAAGATGTTGTTATACTTTTTTATAATACCGAGTATCTGAATCGTCGTTTCATCCAACGTTTTATCCTGTTTTTTTGTACCTGATATTTCAACTATGCCGGCGTTTAAAAGCGTGTATAATATTTTGTATGTATGAAACCTTCCAAGCTGGGTCAATCTTATTATCTCCGATATTTGCATGTCTCCCTTTATTATATTTACCATTGCCTGCATGTTCTGGGTCAGCTCGACATTGGGCATATCAGACGAAAGCCTTATGCTTGTTTCGTCGGATGGAATTTTTTGCGCAATTAGTTTCCATTCATCGAGCCTTCTGTATCCTTCCATGAGCATATTCTGGGTATTTAATGAAAACCTTACAAGATCTCCTTCCGGTATTGCACCTTCTAAAAAAAAGAAGTATCCCCTAGAAATTGCAAAGATGCTATAAACGATCTCTTCTATCTGATATTTCACTCCCCACCATAGATTTTTGGGGGATATCAGCTCATTCTTTAACAGGACAGAACCAAACCGCGTATTCTGTAACATCTTATTTTCCGCATACTCCCATTGCTCTTTCGTAAGCTTACCGGTTTTATATAGAATGTAGCCGAGTCTATCTTCGGGTTGATTCGATGACGCGAATACTATTTCTCCTTTCATGAAATAAACGCTCTTCACTCTGTCTTCGGTTTTGATTATAAGCATGCCGGTTTTTTGTAATATATTTATCATAGAAAATATGTCTGCAATATTGAAGTAATCAAGGCTACCTAAAAAAGCCGGCTTTATGGAGTGATTCGTACTCTCTGCATTTTTCTTGATCAATATTAAGGTATTACCGAAATCGGTTATATCTATTTTTGTGTTTTCGGAAATATGGAATTCGGCTTTTTTTTCCAGAAAACCCGCAAAATCTGTATCAGGTATAATCTTTATAAAATTTTCCAAATTAAATTTGTCGGCCATTTTCTATCCTAAAGCATCTATTATATTTTCTAATTCTTCTGTTTGATCTTTGGAAAGATAATTTTTCATTTCAAAAAGTTCGAATTGTATAAGTTCTTTAATGAATACAACAGCCTCGTCATAGGGTGATAGCAATTGCGAGTTTTTGTAGATTTCCATAAATGAACTCACCTCAAAACAACACTGTTCATTTATTTTACAATTCTTGAAAATGCCGTTAGATAGTTTTATATAATCTTTTACGGCGTCTTTAAAATTAACATCTGGAGCTTTTTTATCCATTATTTCGGCAATGCTCGTCATTATTGTATTGGTTAAATTAATCAGTTCTCCGATCTTTACATCTTCAGTTTTGTACTCAGCTTTAGAGAGTTGTCTTACTATATCCAATATGCCTGTATAAATTAGCGGTTTCAATGCTATCCCCGTGGATTCAAAATCAGCATTTATTTCTTTTGCTAATGCCGTAACTGTCACATCATTGGTTTTTAAAAGATGTTTTATTATCGATTGCTCAAATATATTGAATGATACAGAGTTGGTAAGATAATTCAAATGAACCAGATTCTCCGATTCCATATTGATGTTTACGGAATCGGCTCTTTCCCTTAAAAATTCGAAAAGGCTTTCGAGCATATTGCTGTTCGGTTTTACTACGTTTATATCATCGATCTCTGATTTGATTACATGAAACCATCCCTTGGTGTGATTTGCAACCGGCATGATGTAGCTGCCCCATATCTCAAATATCTGCCTCTTGACGCCAAGCCAGAGCTCCCTTGATGTTATGTGACCATTTTCCACAAGTATTTTACCAAGTCTGCGGTTCGGGGTAATCTCCTTTGAAGCCTTGTTAAGCTCATCTGTGGTTAATTTGCCCATCCTGCATAACGTCTCACCAAGCCTTTCGTCGTTAACGCTTGATCTTGCAAAAATAACCTCTCCACTTTTTACATAAACGACCTTTTGTGCCTCCGCAAGGTCAAGCAGAATAATTCCGGTAAAGCTGCCGAGATACAGTTTTTCAACATCTTTTATGAAAAAAAGCGGGTCAAGTATATTTGACTGTACGAGCTTTGCTGATTCAACATTGTTTATATATGCTTTTAGCTTTTGTTTATTTAATTCAACATGCACTACGTTATGAGGTATGTATTCCATAAACCCACCTTATTGGATTAATTAGCCGTTACATTAATTAGCCAGATTTTTTCTGCCTGTAAGCCCGAAGGATCGCTTACCACGACGGTAAGCACTTGCCTGGTACCCTGTGTTATACTAACATAGAAACTATAGGTAGTTCCATTTGAAACATCGCTTCCATTCAATTGCCAAGTGTACATGAGAAGGTTAGTATCAGGATATTGAACTTTAATCCAGAATTTTAATAGTTCTCCATCATAAGCTGATATATTGGCGTCGGTTGGAGAGTAATCGGTAATTACAGGAGGTGTATCGATATTCGTTTTGCCGTGTATATTGTCGGGTTCTCCGCAGCTACTGAATCCAAAAAAAATTATCGGCATCGAAATCAAAAGGACCAAGTGTATAAACACCCGGTGCCACCCTTTATATGCATTTGATGGTGTTATTTCCATTTTAATCTTTGAGGTACTTATATATAGTTCTATGGCTTACCTTAAGCATGCTTGCTGCCTTTATCTTGTCACCATTTGTAATTTCCAATGCCATCTTTATATAGCGTTTCATAAAGTCATCTTTTGCTTTGCCAAGAGATGTCAGCCCTACATCCGACGACTCTATTTCAAGAGAATCAGCCCCCAACATATCAGAGTCCGCATTGATAACTGCCTTTTTTATTACGTCCCTGAGCTCAGCAACATTTCCATTCCACCGGTGACTCTGTAATAACCTCTCGGCTTTTTCCGTAAAACCTTTTATATCTTTTGAATACGCACCGCAGAACTCATCAAGGAACCTTGCCGCAAGGGGATCGATATCTTCGCTCCTTTCTCTCAAAGCCGGCACCCGTACAATAATCTCTCCAAGTCTTGCCCTCAGTCTTTTATCCAATGGACCTTCTTCCGCATCGGGATTCCTTTCCATAAGGAACATCCACCTCGCATCGTGAAACGTATCGAAGATTCCTATCATGGCCGAATACAACTCTTCTGGAAGATATTCAAGCCCGTCTACCACAATAAACACCTTTCCACCGGATTCTTTCTCCCGTAAATCCATACCGGACAACAGGGAGAGCTCATCCGAAAGGACATCCGTCGTTTTATTCTTCACTTTGAGCATATACAGGTATCCGCCGGGATTCGATATTTCATGCAGTGCTTTGACGAAAGATTTCTTTCCGGTCCCCTGTTCACCATAAAAAACGATATTGCTTTGCGTACGTGCCAGTTTATCGCATTGTTCGAATATGTGTATCATTTCCGGATTGAGCGAAATAAGATTATGCCATACCATGAGTTTTTGATTTATCTGAACCCGTTTCATAGTTGTATGCATACCCTGTTTCAATCTCTCGTTTTCAATCAGGACAGAGAATATCCATGCATAGAACCTTGTTACCTCCATGGTACTATTGGAAAATGGATGGGCTGCATCAGAATTCCATAAGTAAACCACACCATAAATGCTGTTGCTCTTCAGGATCGGCACAACTATAGTTGCCATTATCCTGAGTGCAACTATACTTTTGGACGGCAGGAATCGTTCGTCTGTTAAGACGTTGTTGGATATAATAGGTTTTTTTCCCAAAAGAACCGTTTTTATTATTGTTTCGCTGAACCCGCTCAGAAATTCCATTCCATCCTTTTCGCCACCGACAAGGATGGATGGCTCACCGCCTTCGAGCAAAAGTACCATACCTTTTTCTGCATGAGTTTCATCCATCAGTTTATTGAGAATTATTCTTGATATATTCTTTGATTTGTTGTTTTCAAACAACAAATCAATATCTTTAGAGGACTTCGATTCTTCGGGCCTTTGTTCGTATTCATTCGTGTCCAAAAATACCGCGGTGTCACTGCCTGTTTCTATCAGATCGCCAAATTCCAGCTTGCAATGTTTTACTATTTTTCCGTTTACTTTTATACCTTTCCCTTTTATCGTTTCTAAACGATAGGAATCATCATCCGTTTTCTCTATATAACAGAGCGAATCATTTTTACCCGTGAGCCCGATGTCTGCATTAACCGATGTACTGAGAGTGGTTATTTTTTTTGTAAGTATAAATGCGTGATTATGATTTTTAAATATCAACCGTGCCATTAAGGCATTCTCCAGACAAATGCATCCACAATACCATAAGATGCAGTACCAACAAAAAGCCAGAAAGCTGTGAGTTGAACGGCCTGCATATTACTGGCCCATACAGGATTATTGTAACTTCCATCATGGTTTTCTTTTGATTTTCTTATATAATAAGTAGATATATTCACCGCTAATTCTGTTACCTCTGCGATAAGTAAAATCGTGCCTTTCTTGTCATCACCTTTTGAGAACTGGCCAACACCAAATGGTACCACCCTTAACCAGTAATTATGTTCTTTTGGTTTCGGTATTGGTTGCAAAAGCAATATGGCCTGTTTCTTTATTTCATCGTAAGCTGATATTACCGTTGGTGGTACTATTACCGGGTTTAACACAAACTCGGGATTTGTCAGATAAAGGGCTTTCAATTCTTTATTCATATCCTCATTCATACCCTTCGCATAATAATCGAGGGACAGATAGAGGTGGACAAGCGTATCGGTCTTTGTAGTTTCTGAGATCGTATCTATCTGTTTAAGGTATTTTATGGAATTGTCATAGTCTCCATATTCATAGTATGTTATACCCTTTTTTAAATAGTTACTATCCGCATTTGCAATTGACGGGAAATAGCATAATGCAGTCAAGATTATCAATGAGCAAAAAGTTATCATTATATCTAATTTATGTCTGTAATTGTTTATCATAATATTAACAATAAAATTAAATTTAAATTTAAATAAACCGCATCATAAAGAGAGTGTCATTTTGTGCGTTCTTTTACGAGAAATTTAAAATTTGTCAAATTATCGCACCATAAACGGCTAAATTTTCCAACCGGATAAATTTAAACTGTTTTGATATAAATCGCAAGCAATATTGGTTAGAATTCACATGATTTGATTCGAACCCAAGTCACTCCTAAACCTATTTTTTGTGTTTGAATGATGGTGGAATTGCAGGCTTGTACGTTTTGCCGTTTGCAAGACTCGCCATCGTGATGGTTGATTCTCCATACTTATCATTTATGTTATCCATTGTCTTTAAAGCTTTTCTTAACTTCCTCTCCGGCAGAAACAACGATTCTGTAGAGTATCTTGATAAGTCTGAAGCAGTTACGCCTATGAGCCTTACCGGCATCTTAATCCCATGCTGTTTTAATAATGAAGTGCCGGCATTATAAATATCTATTGTTGAGTCTGTGGTTATAGATAGCCTTTTATGAAAAGATAGGGTTTCAAAGTTGCTGTACCGTATAGTAAGTACAACGCTTTTACATTGGAACCCCTCATGTCTGAGTCTCTGTCCAACAAGTCCGGATAGCTCTATTATATATGCCTTTATCATACCTGTATCGATGCAATCTTTATCAAGGGTCATGCTGTTACCTATAGATTTCGCATCAGGCAATAGCTCTTGTGTTGTAACCGGTTCATCATCTAATCCCCTTGCCATGCGATAGAGCCTTTCACCCATTACGCCGTACATGCCCCTTAATTTTTGTAGTGATAGCCTTGATAACTCACCGCATGTACGAACTCCTATTTCCTGCAATGACCTTGTTGTATTAGGTCCTATGCCGGGAATATCGCTTACAGGCAGATGCGGCAGTTGTATCTTTATATAATCCTCGTCAATAACAGATATGCCATCAGGCTTATTCAGGTTACTCGCTATCTTTGCAAGCAGCTTATTGGGAGCTATACCGACAGAACAGGTAAGATTAAGTTCTTGTTTTATGCGGTGCTTCAAATCTCTTGCAATGGTCAACGAATCCCCGATTAGCTTCTCAGAGCCCCCAACATCCATGAATGCCTCATCAATGGAATAGGATTCTATAAGCGGCGTAAAATCATACAGAATTTTCAGGAATAACCGGGAGTACTTTTTATATTCGTCTATATGTGCTTTAACGAGTATGATATTCGCATACCTTTTCTTAGCCGCACCTATTGTCATACCCGTCTTAACACCTAATCTTCTTGCTTCATACGAAGGCGAGAGCAAAACAGTCCTCTTGCCGGTGCCTATAACGGCGATGGGCTTGTCCATCAAAAACGGATTAAGTATTCTTTCAACGGATGCAAAATATGCATCCATGTCAACATGCAAAATAGACCTTTTCATAATATCTATTTTATAACAAAAATTAAATAAAAGAAATTGGCAATTAAATCAGTGTTTGAAGTTATATGAGTAACACTATCTTACCAAAATTTTTGCGGTCAAGCATTTCCTGCTGTGCTTTACCGGCATCCTTCAGCCCATAAACTTTATGTACAACAGGTTTAAGCCTCCCGGATTCTACAAACTTGAGTACCTCTATCAGCTCTGATTTCCTGCCCATGTATGAACCAAGTATATTGAGGTGCCTTGAAAATACATACCTCAGATCTATACTTGCGGATGGTCCGCTGGTTGCGCCGCATGTTACAAGCCTTCCATTCCTTGCGAGGCTACGTATATTTTTATCCCAAACTTCGGGGCCTATATGATCGATCACGATATCCACGCCTTTTTTATCGGTTATTTTGTTTACCTCATCTTCAAAATTATTTTGCCGGTAATTGATAACGTAATCAGCACCGAGCGCTTTTGCCTTTTCTATCTTCTCATCACTGCCAACAGTGGTTATTACTCGTGCGTTAAACAGCTTTCCTATCTGAATGGCAGCAATTCCAACTCCACTGCCGCCTGCCTGGACAAGGATTGTATCTCCCGGTTTTATGCCTGCACGGCCGACAAGCATGTGCCATGCCGTGAGAAACACAAGGGGGATAGATGCAGCTTCTTCAAAAGAAAGGTTCTTGGGCTTTGGAAGAATGTTTACGGCAGGAACAGACACATACTCCGCATATCCTCCGTTATTCCTATAACCGAGAATATTGAATTGATTGCACTGGTTATCATCACCGATCAAGCATTTTTCGCATCTCATGCAGCTTATGCCCGGGGACACTATAACCTCATCGCCTGTGTTTATCCATTCTACACCTTCACCGGGTTTCTCTACAATACCTGAAACATCGCTGCCGGATATGTGTGGGAGTTTTACACCGGGCAGCCCCTGTCTTTGCCATATATCAAGATGATTAAGAGCACATGCCTTTACCTTTACAAGCACTTCTTCTGATTTTACAACCGGGTCTGGAAAATCTTCGTACTTTATCTTATCCGTTCCTCCAAATTCTTTAAATACTGCCGCCTTCATATAAACCTCCTCTGCATTTATACAAACATACTGTCAACTGTGCCGCCTCTCTCTTGCATCCGAGTTTCTTACAAAGTCCCCGGATGTTTAGGATAATAGAATAAATATGTTGAAAAATTTTTTTTGTATAAGTTATTCCTATGACAAACTTTTTTACCGGTATTGAAATAACCGAAAAACATATCAACTTTTTCATGGCCAACAGCTCGTACAGGATCAAGGACACCCATAGGGTTTTCTTACCCCAGCAAATTCATGCTGTCAAACGAATCGATGGGATAGAAAACGGGTTTTATGAAGCTATGGAAAAGTCATCATACATTTTTTAGATTAAATGCTATTGACATATCCATTGCCGTAAGCTTATAATTTCTGTAATAATATTTATGATGGAGGCGGCATGAAGAGAACGACTTATCTAATCCTGTTGATAGTAATTTTACTTTCGTTATCCGTTCGTGTGTATGCAAATAAAAACATCACCTTTCCTCTTATCCAAAACTATCTATTGTCTCAGGACGAGTTTAAAAACCTCTCAGAAGAACTTGGTTTGGCTTTAAGCTATAATATGCTCGGTCCTTCAAGTAATCTGGGATTACTTGGATTTGAGATTGGTGGGGCTGTAAGTTTTGCAGATATAAATCAGAAGGCATCGTACTGGCAAAAAGTAACAGCCGATCACAACCCGCCGGATTTTCTTGTCATACCAAGACTGCTCGTCAGAAAAGGATTGCCATGGGGTATCGACATTGGCGCTTCCTATTTACAGGTTCCAAACACCAACATCTCTCTTGTTGGCGGTGAAGTAAAGTTAGCTTTGCTTGAGGATGGTACAGCAACACCGGCAATCGGTCTAAGGGCGGCGTACTCTTCTTTACTAGGTGTAAGCAATCTCAGTATGCAAGTTATTGATGCATCTATTGGAATAAGCAAAAAATTATTTATCTTTGAACCTTATGCAGGTGTGTCCGATGTATTCATCATCAGTAAGCCCAACAATATACCAAGTTCGGCCGTTGATATAACAACCCAGCCACCTTCCCAATGGGTTTATCTAAAAGAGGAAGATATATCCGAATTCAAAGGCACAGTTGGATTACAACTTGATTTGGCAATCGTGAGGTTTGCCGTTGAGGCTGCGTTTTCAAAAATACCGGTTTACAGCGTTAAATTGACTTTCGGGCTTTGACATAATAAATCGCCCCGTGATTTTACTCTTTTCTATTTAGTGGTGTTTCAATAATTCAATGGATTCCATTGTTTCGGCACGCCCTTTCTATAAGGAATTCAAAAATTATCATCTTATCCCCACCATAATTTGGTGGGGTTTTCTAACGGGGTAAAAAAGAAGGGCGGGTTAAAAACCAGCCCTTCTTGGAACGAAGTTCTACTCTATTTTGAACTGAGCCGTTTTTACTGCGTTGCCTTCTGCGTCTTTAAGCTCTACAGACCAGTCGCCTTTCATACCGCTCACGGTTTTGCTGGCAAATGTTCTCCACCTGAAGCTCTTTTTTAAGGGCAATTCCACTTTAGATACCTCTTTCTGATTATACAACCATACAAATGTAACTTGTGTATCTTCTGTGATCTTTGTAGCATCAAGAAAAGCATAAACCTTTTGCGTGCTTGCAGAAAAGGTTTCAGCCGCTCCAACAGGAACTCTGTTTTCCACACCTGTACACACAACCAGTTTTGCTACATTGAATATTGCATTCTCTTGTGCAGGTGCTTGATTGGTTGTCTGAGTCATGCCTTGCTGCGAATACGCCTTGACGGAAGCCATTACCAACGCTACTACAGAAATGAACATTATAAATTTTTTGTTCATACCCTTCCTCCTTTTAAGGTTGTTTTACAACCCTCCAGAGCATACCATAAAAAATTTCTTGTGACAATACGGTATGCAATTTTCTTTATATGAAATGCTGCGGATCCATATCTATGATAGATTTAATATCAGGAATCGATTCTTTGAATTTACTATTGAGCTTATTAAGGATATCGGACAAAAATTTTGTTTTTGAGGATTTAAGCAATAAATGATAAACATAAAATCCCTTTGCTTTTGTCATAGGAGCCGGAACAGGACCAAAAAAATCTACTCCATTGAATACATTGCCAAGTCCATTGGTAAGTACCTTTGCAATCTTTTCCATAGCATACTGAAGTGTTTTAAGATCCTTGTGTTTGAATATAATAAGGGTTATTCTCGAAAATGGTGGATATAATAATTCTTTTCTATAACTAAGCTCTGTTTTATAGAATAATTCTGTGTTATAATCTACAGCATATTTTATAGGATAGTAATCAGGATTATATGTTTGTATAAACACCCTTGCCCCGCTTTCTGCCCTGCCTGCCCTTCCAGCGGACTGCATTATGATATTAAAAATTCTTTCAGAGCTCCTGAAGTCCGGTATATTCAAACCAATATCAAGCAATGGCAGGCATACAAGCTCAACATCCGGAAAATCAAGTCCCTTTGCAACCATCTGGGTACCAAGCAGTATCATCACATCCCGAGTTCCAAACATATCAATAAATTTCTCGTGTGAACCTGCTCTTCCGGTTGTATCTCTATCCATTCTGATCGACTTAATACTGTTGAATATTTTTTTTATTTCTTCTTCGAGTCTTTGTGTGCCGATACCTATGAGCTTTACATTTGAGGAACCACAAACAGGACATTTGGAAAAGATCGGCTCGGAATAACCGCAATAATGACAGACCAACCTTTGCAATGACTTGTGATAGGTGAGAGGTATATCGCATTCCGGACACTTTTCAACATGCCCGCAATCTCCACAAATAAGACTTGAGGCGTACCCTCTCTTGTTGAGCATGATTATGGCCTGTTTATTTTTAGAGAATGTTTCTGATAACGCATCAACAACGGGCTTTGTCAGTATTTCATTACCGATCCTATGCGGGTGCTCTTTCTTAAGATCGACAATATGTATTTCAGGCATCGGGAGGTTATGTATCCTATGTTCAAGTTTACAAAATTTGTACTTTCCTGTAATTGCATTGTAATATGATTCAAGTGAAGGGGTAGCACTGCCAAGCACAACAAGTGCCTGCTCAAGCTTGCCTCTCATTATTGCAACATCTCTTGCATTATACCTGAACCTGTCCTCCTGTTTGTAGGTATGCTCATGTTCCTCATCGACAACGATAACACCAACATGTTTAATAGGTGCGAATATGGCTGAACGAACACCTATTATGATACGGATTCTATCCTTTAGGATATCCGCGTAGGTCTTTTTTAATGATAACGGCTTGATTTTGCTGTGTATAACACCTACAATTATACCGAACCTGTCGATAAACCTATTAACAAGCTGTGGTGTTAAAGCTATTTCCGGCACAAGGACGATCGCATTTTTTCCTTTTTTTATTGCTTCTGCTATGATCTGCATATATATCTCTGTTTTACCGCTTCCAGTTACTCCCATTACGAGAGTAGTCTGAAAAGTCCTTGTTTGTAAATATTTTACAAGTAGATCTACAACATTTTTTTGTTCTTCAGTCAGTGTTATATCTGATTTAAATGTTTCCAATGTATTTGAATTATGAGAATCTACAATTGAATTAGAAGGTTCTTCAAGTATTTGATCCGGTGTTTTTTTAAAGACGACCTCAAGTATGCTTTTTTTTAAAAGCCTATTTATAATACTTTGATTAAACCTTTTGATAAGTGTATTCTTCGATACATACTTTTTGTTTGTAAGATAATTTATAACGGTATTTTCTTTATTTGAAAATGTATTTAAATCAATAGGATGAGATGATAATCTATAAAACTTATTTATTTCCAATCTTATATCTTTGTGAGGCATAAATTGTTTAAATACATCTCCAATTGGATGAAAATAATAATGAGAGGACCATTCAAGTAAATTCATAAGCTGGTTTGACATACAAGGTGTGCTGTCTATGACTTGTTTGACAGTTTTTGTATTATAATCCGGTTTATCAACCCCTACCCTTCTTACAACGCCGACAAGCATCCTTGGACCAAACGGCACAAGCACCCGTTGTCCCACGGCAAGTTCTTCCCCATCACTTTTCCCTGTTGTTTCATCCACCTTATATGTAAACCAGTTGTCAACAGGCACTGGCAGAATAACTTCTATATATGTTTCTTTATACGGCATGCACTATTGTGACACAGGAGAAAAAGATTTTGTTTTTACGCCAAAACCCGATTTAACTGTTATTTTAAGAGGTTTATAGTTTGTCGGTGGCAAAGGTGTGAAAGATGTAAAATATATAACTAAAGATTGTTTGGGTTTAATCTTATCTATGTGTGTTGTGTATTTGTCATCCATTTCCACAGAAACATCTTTTATTGCAGAGACAGACATGTTATTGATAAAGACAGCAGGCTTGCCGAGCAGTCCTGTAGTATCAACGCCGATAATAACATTGAGATACCTCAAATAAAACAATATAATCAATCCAATGGCGAGGAGGACTGTAAAAATAGTTAAGCCGGTAATTACATAAAATCTTGTTTTTTCATACGAATCCATATTTTCGAATTTACGGTTAAATCTTCTGTATACTGACTTGACACTCATTTTCCAATCCCCCCTGAATAGGTTTAGCTATCTCATACCACTTTTGACCAAAAAAATGCAATAGGAAAGTATGTCATAAATCTAATTATCCGTTTTATACACCCCGCCTTTAGCGGGGTGTATAAAACAACTGATTCTAAATGGTAAAAGCCTCGTCGGTAATTTCCAACGGGCTCTTGTCACCTGCTTTAATGGCTTCGCAACGGGCCTTCACGGTGGTAAGGATTTCGTTCGCGAAGAATTTCGTGGATGCTATTCTGCCGCTGTAGAAAGCTGCGTCCGGGTCTTTTTTCTGCAGGGCCTTTTTTTTATCTGAAGAATCTGCACCCTTAGCTTTATAGATGGCTTCAAGTTTTTCAAAGGCAATACCACCGGCATCAAGCAGGAAGTGACCTACAATTACGTCTCCAAAGAGTTCCAGAAATTTGGTGGCATTAAGGACGGGAAGGATGAAATCTCCCGATTTGCCGGCATTGGCGAAAAACATGGTCAATTCTATCCACGCATTGAAAGCTTCTTCCATAGTGGCGGCGGCATTACCGAGCTCAGGATTGGTTTTCATCTTTACAAGATTGGTCTGAATCAGACCAGCCAAGTTCATAATGTTTGCGCCTTTTCTTTGTCCCAGCTTACGACCGATAAGGTCAAGGGCCTGAATACCGTTGGTCCCTTCATAGATGGTGGCGATTTTTTCATCTCGCAGGTATTGCTCAATGGGATATTCCTGGCAGTATCCGTATCCTCCATAGACATCCATTGCCATTGAACAGATCAAAAAGCCTTTATCCGAGGTGTAAGCCTTGACGACCGGCGTCATGAGATCCAGGAAACCTTCCCAGTTGGCTTTTTCCTCTTCGGTTTTTGCCACTCTGGACTTATCCATACAATATGCGGTAAAGTAACACATACTCCGAAGTCCCTCAACATGGGATTTCATCCATAGCAATTTTTTTCGCACGTCGGGATGATTGATGATGGTAACAGCTTTGGCTTTAGGATTTTTCATTTCCACTACAGAAATACCCTGGACGCGTTCCTTGGCATAAGCTACAGCATGTTCATAAGCAGCCGAACCCATCTCGAGACCTTGCATGCCTGTTCCAAGCCTGGCTTCGTTCATCATCTGGAACATGATCTTCATACCTTCGCGCTCATTACCAAGCAACTCACCGATACACTTTCCGTCTTCACCAAAGTTCAGGGTTGCGGTTGAAGATCCCTTGATTCCCATTTTGTGTTCTATGCCGCCTGTATTGACATCATTGGACTCTCCAATAGAACCATCGTCGTTAACCCTATATTTGGGGACGATGAAGATGGAAATGCCCTTTGTTCCTGGAGGATCACCTTCGATCCGGGCCAAAACGGGGTGAATAATGTTTTGGGTAAGATCGTGATCACCAGAGGAAATGAAGTGCTTGGTACCGGTGATCAGAAATTTCCCGTCTGGGAGGCGTTTGGCCGTTGTTCTAAGGGCACCGACGTCGCTGCCTGCACCTGGTTCGGTAAGACACATGGTGCCTGTCCATTCACCGGAGAAGAGTTTATGCATGTATTTTTTCTTCTGAGCTTCGGTCCCGTAAGAATGGATTAGCCCTGCAGCTCCGTGGGTGAGGCCGATATACATGGAAAAGGCGTAGTTGGCTGCGCCGAAAAGCTCCAGATTTGCAAAGCCGATTGAAGCAGGGATCCCCTGGCCACCGATATCGGGTGAATCCATGGAGGCAATCCAGCCGCCTTCGCAGTACTGATTGTAGGGTTCCCGGTAACACTCGGGCACAAATACCTTGCCATCCTTCAGTTGACAGCCTTGTTCGTCACCTTTTTTAAGTGTAGGGGCAATAACATTAACGGCCAGCTTTTCGGCCTCGTTCATTATCATCAATAAGTCATCTCTTGTAAAACCCTTGAATGCTTCCGATTCAAATAACTTTTCAATGCCAAGCTGTTCAAAAAGAACGAATTGCTGATCCCGTATATTTACTAACAAATTACTCATAACTAACTCCTTTCATATGTTTGGATATTTCAAATGTTAAAGACGTCCGTTATAAACAGTCAAGTCTTATCTTGATGCTTGTACAAAGGAAAGGTAACAGATTTGTCTGTCGCTAAGCAAGATAATGTTCGGTCTCATGGGGGCGCTGTTCCCTATAACTCATATCTCATTTTTTAAAATCGACGACTACGATACCGCCATCTATATCGACATAGACCGTAACCCAGTACATGCCCTTCATATTTTTAAATTCCAATCGTTTTTGTACACTATAGAAATCATAATCGCTTATATATAATTCCTCCGGAGAATAACATGCGCTGCCATAATAATAACTTGGGGACAATATTCCCTTGTAAAAGGGTAATTGTACAGTTCCATCTATACATGCATACATGGTATATTTTTTACCGGATATTAACCCTGAGCCCTTTTTATAGTCTGTCCAAAATTCTTGATAATTGATTTTTTGTCCCATGATAAAATCAGGATTTTTATCCGCATGCTGAGTCCATCCAATGAACAGCATGAAACTTAAAATAACCGGTACTATGGTAAAAGTCTTTTTCTTCAATTTACCGTGCATCAACATATCTATAATATAAAGTCCGTAGGACGTTTCGTCTATGTGGATAATTAAGGGGGTCAAATCTTTCCAGGCTGTTGAAAAAGCCCCTGTATGTCATTGCGAGGAGTGGCGCCAAGGCGACACGACGAAGCAATTTATAACTTATTGATTTATATAAAACGAGATTGCTTCACTATTTTAATTTCTTTCAGCCGGAGCCGCAAGATGTTCTCTGAAAAACCTGGCTTCGTGATTTGAAACCACCGCAAAGGTGTCGCCCACGTATGGATCAAAATGGCTGCAGGGAAGACTGATCAATTGGGCGTCCGGCATTCTGGCAGCTGTTTTTTTGACAAACTCAAAGGGGATCAAAGAATCCCGCTCACCGGCTATAACCAGAGCAGGGCATTTAACCTTGCGTGCCCTTGTACTTGGATAATATAAAATCAGAGAAAGCATAGCCCTTGCAGGGGTGGTCATATCCCAATCCATAATAGCTGGCGGAACAAGAGACATAACACCGTCATAGCAATCCGGGGTTGAAAGTATGGCTATTTCACCTTGTTTACCAAAGGCGGGTATGTAGTAGGGCGAACGGAAAGTGATCATTCGCCACATGTCCCGAAGGATTGCTGAAGTGGCCATGCCTATAAAACCCCAGCCAAGGACCTTCTTCATATTCCAACTGGATGAAAGCCCGTTGACAAATGGGACCTGCATAACGATAGCAGCGATATCTGGTTCTTTGGCTGCCACACAAAGCACATGACCGCCGCTGTACGATGATCCCCATAGGCCGATCTTACTGTGATCAATCCACCTGATTCTCCGGACATAGGCTATGGCAGAATGCCAGTCCTGAATATGCTTTCTGGGGGATATTAAATTGCGGGGATAGCCCTCACTGTTGCCAAAACCACGGTAATCGAACATCAAAACCGCTATTCCCTGGTTGACGAATTTCTCGGCAAACGGCTCCATGCGAAAAGTTCTCAGCGCACCAAAGCCGTGGGCCATAATAACCAGAGGGGGTTTTCCCACTGCGTCTGGCCGGTAGAGCCATGCTACACATCTTTCACCATAGCTGATGAACTCAACATCTGTTCTGGTAAAGCTCATTTTTTATTCCCCCCTTTTTTATTAATTGGTTTATGAACAGCGAATAATTGCAGCTTAACATCGTTTTCAGGTCCATGCAACTTGGGTGGATACGAGAGCAGACGTGGTATTGTGTTTTTCTACTGCCTCATTCCTCACTTTGTATCTCCCTCCTTGATGGGAGGGCGGAGGCACCCAAGCGTGCCTGCACACCGTAGTGCATATTCGTTTCGGCACGCAGGTGTGGGCTTGCTCTGCCTAACTGTTCCTCTCCTCCCCTTAAGATAAGGGGATGGGGCACACATCCGAAGGATGGGTCGGATAAAGGGAGGGTGCAACCTGCCGCGTCATTCCGTGCTTGACACGGAATCCAGAATCTCAATATTTAAGCCTGACCCTATCCAAATTCTCGCCTTCTTTCAGTATTATGTCCAACTCTTTCTTATCCATTTTTGTCCTTGCAAATTTCACCGCGAAAAGAAAACGGGTTTCTGTTTCTCATTTTTCCCTATTCTTTGCATTACTACGTTTATTACCACGTTTAATGGAGTTATTACCACGTTTCTCCCAGAGTGCCCCACGGCCGGTGCCTTTGCTCACAATTCTGCCTTCTTCGCGAAGACGGTTCAAAACGACCCTGATCATATCCCGGCTCACCGAAGGATAGAGCCTTTCAATATCCGAAATGCCGAACGACTTCGGGAGATTATCGATTGCTTCTTCCACGAGAGCTGTCTTTGCTCCACGGGCTTTTGTGATCGTTCCGACACGACGCTCAAATTCCTGATAAGCACCGATCAAGATACCGAGTGAATACTCCCACCACGGCTTAAGGCTGTGTTCTCCATCGTGCCAGCCACTTGATGACAACTGTAAAGCCTCATAATACGTTTCTCTTGATTCTTCGATTAAGCGTTCGATCGAGATATACCGGCCCACCGTGTAAGCAGCTTGGTGCAGCATGAGGACCGTCAAAAGCCTCGACACACGACCATTACCATCGCTAAAAGGATGGATGCACAGAAAGTCAAAGATAAACGCAGGAATAAGGATGAGCGGGCTTGTCTGACCTTTATCCATCAGGCGGTTGAACCTGACGCACAGTTCTTTCATGTAACCCGGTGTTTCACGTGCAGAGACCGGTACAAACCTTGTGATCCAGCGTCCATCAGAAAGTCGCTCCTCAATGGTGTTAGCCCGTTTCTTCCATTGACCGGCCGGAATATCGGTACGTGAATAAATCTGCCGGTGGAGATCCAAAATGGTTTTTTCTTCAATAGGGAATGATTCTGGGTTTATGTGAATCTTTGACAAGGCCTCACGATAGCCGAGAATTTCCGCTTCTGAGCGGTCTTTCGGCCTGGATGGGCGCGCCATAAGTTCTTTAAACCGCTTTGCAGGCACGGTAATACCCTCGATCCTGTTCGATGACTCCGTGCTTTCGATAATGGCCGTCTGTTTCAGCGTTGCCAGAACTTGGGGCGTCTGATGTTGAAACAGATCCTGTCTGCCTTTATATTCTCCGAGCTTCTGGAGCAATCCGCCCATCTCGATTGGGATTGCCTGACGGCTCAAAAAATTAATGTCTAATGACTTCATCGATTACTCCGATCATGCCTACATCCCCTCGCCTTCTTTCAGGATTATGTCCAATTCTTTCTTATCCATTTTGTTCCTTGCGAATCCCTTCGCCCGACAAAACGGGTGCTGTCCCCGGGCCTCCCCAGTTTGCCTCTCCGCTCATTTGCCAATCCATTTCACATTTCAAACCCTGTTGTTCCCTCTTAGCAGTCTTGCCATCGATCTGTTCCTTTTGAAACATTTCCCCCCAACCTACAACACAGAATGTCCAATGTCAAGGGCTGACCCCTTGTGTGTGCCTTGTGTGTGCGGTTTTACCTTCTGGGATTTTCGCTTCGATGGCCAGCTCAAAAGACTTGCCTTTTCGTGCAAACAATAAATCTTGATAATTTTTTGTTCTATTCTCAACAGCCTCATCAAGCCCCTTTGAAATTAGATCACCCATCAATCCTAAAATATCCAGGAATGTTGTTTTCCCGCTGGCATTTGGCCCAACAAGTATATGAAAAGGCTCTAATGGTTGGCTAATATGCCGTAAACATCGATAATTTAACGTTTCAATCAATGTAATCATAGGCTCAATCTCCTTATAATGGATGTTTCGTTAATAACTTTCTCTCCCTTACTCATTTACTCTTCCTTTTCCTACAAGTCTTCAACTGTTTTAAATGTCTTTTCGAATTTCCTATAGTCTTTCTGAAAACGCCCTCTAAATTTATTTGAGGAACCATGCCAAAATGAATCAAAATCATTATAAATTCCTTTGCGTTTAAAAAAACTGGAAACATCAATAGCAGTTTCCCCCTTACCGCGTTTTTTTCTATAAAATAGGAGTGCTGCTTTAAAAATTGTATCTGCTACTCGCTCAAGATCATGTGCAAGATATCTTGAATACTTGCATTCATTTTGAAACATCAAGGATGACGAATCTGAACGAAGTTTTTTCGAAATTTGTTTCCAAATAAAGTGTACAACTAGCCATTTAGCATAAGCACGTTCAGGATAACCATGTGCCGCATTAGTTACTTTTTTTGTAACCCAATAACGGTTCAAGTAATAGTTAGAATCAGATGTAGGAAAAATCAATTTATAATAGTCTTCCTCAAATAATGATTCCTTTCCCAAGCGAAGAAGGGAGGGATCAAGATCGCATGCTGCCGTTGATTGAGCAAGTTCTTCTTTTGAAATAGTAAAATAATGGTTTAACCCTGCTATAGCACGTGCTTCTGTACGAGATTGCCGTTTTCTTAAATATAAATAAGCACGTTTACGAAATGCCCTTTCAATTTCTATTTGACGACGATCGTTGGACATTAAATCAGATGGCCTAATTGCATTTTGCCAATTTGTTGCACTTACAATGTTTGATACGAGGTTTTCAAATTCTTCGTGATTTGTATTACCTTCACGTGGTACACGTATTACTCGAATTATTACACTAGCTTTTGATGTTTTATCTATTACACGATACAAAATTCTCGTTGTTTGTTGACCGTTAATAATCTGTGGATTTTCAACATAAAGAATATCTCTACCTTTGCTACTTCGTTTTACCGCAGCATCGCAAACAATAGTAATACCGTTGTTGTAATACCAAAAGAATACTGGTTGATTTTCTATCGTATTTTCCATCACTCTATTTATTTCAGTATTGCCAAGAAACCCTCGGACATTTCTTGCAAAGAGGCGAGGGCCACATTGTTCAAATATTTTTGCAATGGCAAAACCGGACATAGAAAACACCCAAGATTCTATATCGGTGCTACTATCGTATCTTTGCAAAATACCATTTACTTTAACTCCGGAACCAGATTCCATTTCTAGTTCAATCGAAGGTACAGGAGGGGCTACACCTTCAAGATAATCTGAAAGGAGCAATAGAATTCGATTCCCTGTAAATAATTCGAATCTGGCGTCGCAGCCCGTTTGACGAACAACATCAATGGCTTCTTTTTCAAGATTTTTACTGCATTTACCTAGTGTAACATAGTATAAATGAAGACCATAGTTACGCTTAGAGATACGTTCTCGCGCTTCATCGAGTTTTACCTGAACTTCTGGTGTTGCAGATTGAATTAACGATTTAAAGTCTTCGACTGTTCCACTTATTTTCCAAGATAAATCAGAAAAATCTAATATATCAGTACGATGTTCCAATTTTTCTCGAATTTGTTGTCTATATTTAGCTTGAATTATAAAAACTATTTTTGCTTTCTCATCTATAAAAATGGCATCGACACTTTTATCTCCTTTACCGCCACACAATGATTTTGCCGCAAGATCCATATCTTCAGTAATAAATGCTCGTAAGAACCAAAGTACAAATAGATTATCATCGCTAAGTCTTGGATAGACTTCTTTAATAGTAGTAAGTTCCCTATATAATTCTTGATCTGTAGGAATTATTTTTCTTACCATTCTATTCTCCTTTTTATTTTAATATCATATACCATCTATTAATATCGTTCACGATCACATTTGGGATTAGAGTATGTTTGATTCCTTCAACCTTACCTTCCTTCAAGATGTTTATAGCATTCATTAATACTTTCATCACCTGTTGTGTTAGCCATGTTAATTCCTCCTTTTTAAAGAGTAAATAGTACATCTGCAGTGTTTTATTGTTTATAGTGAGTATGGTAATATTCATACGTAGACATAATTTTATTTGTTTTAGCATGGAGGACAAAGCCATAATTCCATCCCCATTGCCACTGTCCATTTTCATTTAGATCAAGAACACGAATCACATAACCAACATTAGAAGTACGATATAAAAACAAGATTGATTGAAAATTATTTTGTTTTATTTGCGACAATTTATTTCGAAGTGTATCAAAATCCTTATCAGTTAAACTGTCACACTTTATAATTACAAATAAAACACGCCCTTGATAATCATGTTTAGAATCATCTAATTTATTTGACACAACCTTATAAAGGTCTTCTTTCTTAATCACCTGAGTAAGCTCTACATTATACAATTCCTTTGATATGAATAGCTCTACACCGTTTTTGTAAACATGATTTGGCTTACCATTGATAGGCAGCCTACTAATTGTAAAATCATAACTTTCATTTTCAGGATAATAAATTCAATGTTTATAACTTGGATCCCTTTCGTTATAAAGCATTGCAGTAATACAACCAAAGGCGAGTTCATATTTTTTCTTATTTCTTTGCTCAAGAGAGTGCATACCTTTACCAATTACTATCTCTAAATCAAGTTGACCTATGGCAGTTTTATCTTTTTGTAAGGCTTCAAATCCTAAAGTAATAGCCTCTATCAAAATATCTTCGTACATTTTATTGGGGTCTTTTGTAAAAAGGCGTAGGGTGACGTCAATCGTCTTTTGTTCATCTTGAATGCTTACCCTTTTATCTTCTTCCAATTTTATTGCCCTCCTCTGTCGTAATAGGTCGGGAAGTTTCTTGTATTGTTTTGTCTTCAATTATCTTCCTTTCCGCCTCCGTCATTCCATACAACTCAAATACCAGTTCATTTATCTGCTTGTCGGTGGCATCGATCTGACGCTGGAGGGCGGTCTTTTCGTGATCGGTTTTGAGTGTTGGCAATTGTTTGTTGAGTGAAAGCATCTGGTCTACAAGAGAAACCATTTTGTCGTGGCGGGCTTTGTCAGTAGGGTTGGAGAAATTGATGGAGTAAATGGGAAAATCCTTAAAGAAGACATAACTTGGCTCAAAAAAACCGCCTCTCAATTTTGGAAGCAACTGTTGAAACAAAAAACTCATCAGGGTGCTATCGAGCACGCCTAATAAATATTTATCCGGCAAAGAAATTATGAAGCATTTTTGATTGGTATATAGACCTTGATCATCAAAGGTAAATTCGGGTTTTTTACAAATATTTGGATAAATAATTTTTGGTTTTTCGAATTCTGCGTAATAGTCAATTGTATCCTGTATCTCATACCATTGATAAGAACCCGGTTTTCTTCCTTCCCATTCTCTACCTTTCCAGTTCTTTGGTTTTGGACTCAATTGTTCCTTAAATTGCTTTAGGTGCCTTTCGATGGCGGGGTATTGTTTTATATCAATTCCGTGTTTGGTGAATATCAGATAATTAGCGCTCTTGGGTGGCATGTAGCGTTTGATGTCGCGGCCTAAAAGGAAAGGCTTGATCAACTCCTTGCTTTTGGGGTCTTCAGCGATAATGTGTTTGCGGGTTTCTGAATCAATTACAAAGGCTTCGTTGAGACCTGTTAACACCCCACGATAGATTTTGCCGTTAACATATTCGCCCAACGGGATGCCCTGCGTTTTGAGCTTTTTCAGGAGTGCATGAGTTCGTTCATCGCTGAGAGACCAGCCTGCGTCAGCGAGAGAATCATACTGGACTGAATGTTGGTGTTCCTGCGCATAGACCTGTAGGTTTTCGAAATCAAGGGTAAGCATGTTTGTGACATAGAAGCCTGTTGATGGTTTACCTTTCTTGATACGGATGATGCAGGGATAGGTTGTGGCTTTTTTAAAGACGGGCAGGTCACCGAAGTCTATGATCTCCTCGATGCACTGGATTTTCAGCCATTTTCTCAACGGTTCGCCGTAGTTGGCACGCATCCATTTGTTTGCCACAATATAGGAAAACAGGCCATTTAGTTTAAGCAGTGAAACACCACGCTCTATGAAATAGGCATAAAGATCTGCCATCCCGTGAAAAACCTTATAATGTCGTTCAAAATAATCCTTAAACTCACCAAGACCTTCCTGCCTTACATACGGTGGGTTTCCGATGACTGCGTCGAAGCCGCCGGAATCCATTATAGTTTTGAACTCGGTGTTCCAGTCGAATGCGTTGATGCGGAGGCGCTCGTCGTCGTTCAAAATCCCCCCTTGCCCCCCTTTAGTAAAGGGGGGGAGGGAGGAATTGTTCTTTTCAAAGGGGGAATGAAGGGGATTTGTACTTTGTGCAGAGGGGAAATTGAATAAATCATTTTGATAGAAGTCCGGTCCTATG
This sequence comes from uncultured Pseudomonadota bacterium, assembly GCA_964547905.1. Taxonomy (GTDB): domain Bacteria; phylum JAMCPX01; class JAMCPX01; order JAMCPX01; family JAMCPX01; genus JAJYLM01. Next base: position 53,608 of record CAZJPN010000057.1, read on the forward strand.
AGGGAGTTGCCGCATTTGATGTTGTTAGCGAGGTCAGGGAGGGCACGCTCGTGGAACAGTTTTAATTGTGCCTCGAGTGTCTGGCTGTTCTCGCCCTCGAGTACCTTGAGCAAGAGTGAGAGCTTTGTGACCTCGACTGCCTGCGGGTCTATGTCAACACCGTAGATATTGTTCACAAGAATTCGCTTTCTTTCATAAGTTGTCAGCCTGTAGCTGCCACCCTGTGCCTGATACAGCGGAGGCTTGGCAGTCTTGACATATTTCTCTGCACCGTTTTTTACGTACCAATCCAGATGCCAGTTCAATAGATACTGGTAAGCACCGATGAGGAATGAGCCGGAACCGCATGCAGGGTCAAGGATACGGAGTTTGGAGACGTCTTTTGGGGTAAGGGGCTTTTTCTTTGTGTTTTTCGTCATTGCGAGCGAACGTATGGAGCGTGGCAATCCCTCGGTATGCTGGGAGATTGCTTCGTCAGTCCTTCCTCGCAATGACATTGGCGGACATCCCTTGTCAGGGGGAGACTCGTACGCCTGTCCGAGAAGCCTGCCGACTGTATTTTTTACGATGTAATCAACGATGTATGTTGGGGTGTAATAGATGCCGCCTGCCTTCCTTACCTCGGGTTTTTCTTCAATCTTTGCATGATGCCCTTCTGTCAGTCTGATGACCTTGCCGAGGAACTGCTCGTACACCTGGCCAAGAATGTCGGCGGAAAGCACCGAGAACTCGTATGGGCTCTCTGGATAGTAAAGCCGGTTGATAATATCCCTTATCGGCTCATCGTCAATGTTCAGAGACTGCGTGAGATCATCCGGTTCTTCTTCACGGCCCCTTTCCTTGATGAAATGGAAAAGTCCTGAGTTGTAGCGTTCGTCCGCGCGCTGAAACAATTCAAAAAGACGCTTGTAGACGTTCACAC
>CAZJPN010000058.1:0-30287 GCA_964547905.1 uncultured Pseudomonadota bacterium
GACAGACCTTACAGAAAAGGCATGTTGGAAGATGAAATCATTGCCGAATTGAAAAGAGGATCGGGTAAGCAATTCGATCCTGGGATTGTTGATGTCTTCTTACGGATATACCCTGGATCTACGCATGGATGGAAGAATCAAGCCGTCTTATATTGAGCGTCTCCGAAGCCGAGAATGGGATAGAAGATGAAAGACAGGATCCAGAGCCCGAACCCAAACCCTACCCCCTTCCCGAACCGCTCAGCCACACCTATAGAAACAACACCGCTCACAATCAGGTTTACCAGGGGTATGATATATAAGATTAGCCACCACCCGGGTTTGCCTGCGATCTTGATGATGACATATAAGTTATAGATTGGAATCAAACAAACCCATCCAGGCTGCCCCGCTTTTTCAAAGACCTTCCACGTGGCAGCAATCATAAAAACCGTGACTGCCAAACCAACAATCCACAATGTCTGCATAGAGTACCTCCTCTTAAAGACTTGCCGGCCTTTTCGACAGACAAAACATATGATTCAGGCGTGCAGGACTTTTACATCGCACGTATGCCTTTCTTGAATATACTAAAATTTGACCTTGATGGGGGAAATAAGAAAACGGATCAAATAATCCTATTTTTTATTTTGCGATAACTTTTCTCAGTTTGCTTCCGGGTCTGAATTTCGGTGCTTTTCTTGCGGCTATCTTCATCTTTGCTTTTGTCTGGGGATTGAAACCCATCCGTGCCGCCCTCCTTGTAACAAGGAACGTGCCAAAACCAGGCAATGTCAGCTTATCTCCCTTTTTTAATACATCCGTAACATGATTTATAAAGGTGTTTAAAACCGACTCTGCTTTTGCCGTGGAGACCTCTATCTCATGGGCAAGTTTCTTGACGAATTCTGCCTTAGTCATAAACCCTCCTTTATGGTATTCTCTGTCTGGATCACTACCAGATAGGACATACAAGTCAAGATAATCTGATTGTCTATTGAAGAGAATCTGTTGTATAAAGTGCACAGAGGTGGATGTGAGATGAAAACATACCGCAAGGAATTATGGTTCAATGTACCGGCGAGAAGGGCGTTTATAAATATTACGCCGCAGATCGAAGAATGCCTTCGGGAAAGCACTATCAAAGAGGGGCTTGTGCTGGTCAACGCCATGCATATAACAGCTTCTGTTTTTATCAACGATGACGAGTCGGGACTCCACCATGATTTTGATGTATGGCTCGATAAGCTTGCACCGCATGAGCCTGTAAGGCAGTACCGTCACAATACCGGAGAGGAGAATGCCGATGCTCATATGAAACGCCAGATCATGGGCAGGGAGGCCGTGGTCGCGATTACGGGAGGGAAACTCGATTTTGGTCCGTGGGAGCAGATCTTCTACGGCGAGTTCGACGGCATGCGCAGGAAAAGGGTGCTGGTAAAGATTATCGGCGAATGACTGGTGTTGTGTTAGCTCTGTGTGAGGTACTCATGATAATAACCTTTTATAGTAGCTAAGGAAAATTGTCAAACAGGCGTGTGAAAATAGCTGACGATTTCTCCGACCATACCATCCTCTCTGCCAGTCAAAGAGGGAACCTTTTTAAAAACGATGCGTTTAATTAAGTAAGAGCAAAGCACTTTTATAAGGAGGTGATGGGATCATGTCCCGGAAACGTTTCCAGCTGTCAGCACGGATTAGCAGCGATAATCCGTCCGGTATAAAAAATCTGCTGAAACAGTTTGTAGGCACGCAGGGCACCATAAAACCGACGGACGACGGGTTTGAGATTAAAGCAGAGTTTGTTGGAGAAAGTGCACGGGAATTGAATCGCAAACTATTGTCGGAGATGCGCAGGGTAGAAAAGCGAACGCGGCTTCGTGCAGAGTGGACACATGAAGATACCATTGAGAAGTTTTTTGACTATGTACCGAGGGGCACTTCGAAGGTGCATATCAATAAAACAAGGTGAGCAGTATGAAGCAGTCCATGCTATTATTTGTAATAACAGTTTTGTTTGTAGAAGGTTTGTTTATTCCCAGTGCTTCAAGTACTACAACAACTTCGTCATTATCGAGGTTATCCATCTTACTGGACAATTATGATATCAATGCCAGTTCAGGAGAGATCGGTGTAACCATTACTGCAAGGAATTCAAACGGCAAGGGTATACCAGGGCTTACCCTTGTTGTAACGCTCGATCCCAAATCATTGGGATATGCCACAACACCTATCGATCTCGGTGACGGGACATATATATGCAGCTTAAACAGGCTGATGCTGGCAGGCAGTTTCTCGGTATCGGTTTCTGTAAACACAAAGACAGCTACAGCCTATTTTAAAGTTGACCCGGTTTATGTAAAATAAACAGAGCCCTGTCGATACAAAAATTCATTCTGTTGCATCTTCACCCTTTCCTCGGCCCATCAGTATTCGTTTAATACATTATGGGTGGTTACAAAATCTTGACAGATAGGGGTGGGTAGCTGCATCATACCGAATAGTACCTGCTTGCATGATGAGGTATAAAAATGGGGCGCCAATACGCGGAGGTGACACACATGGCAATTGAAACAAAAATCGAAGGGAATAAGCTCATTATCACTTGCGACTTGGAGAAGCCTACGCCAAGCGCATCGGGGAAAACGCTTGTAGTAGTCAGCACAAGAGGCAATATAAAGACATCTTGCATGGTAGAAGGGAAACCATTAATAATCGGGCTGAACGCCTATATCTACAAATAGGGAAAACGTTGCTCCTTTCCCCTGTTTGAGATTTGCTTTCGGTTAACTTATTTTTTGCAATCAATCTATAGCAGACACGTTTGTTTCTGACTAAAAATAATTTTTATAAAAAAAACTTGACAAGTGTTATCGTAACGAATAATAATCGTCCAAATGGAGGATAATATGGTTTTAAGATATACGGTAATTGTTAGAATCATAAGTGTTGTTGTGCTAGGTTTGGTGTTTTTAACTGCTTGTTCAAGCAACCATAGTAGCTCCTCAGGGTCTCAGAATAATGATGATAATCCTAATAGCGGTACAATGGTCATCAACAGCGTTAATCCGTCTTCCGGTACTGCAGGTGTAAGTGTTGTGATTACCGGTTCCGGTTTTGGTTCTTCACAGGGTAGTGTCAAATTTGAAAACACCACAGCTTCCATAAACTCGTGGTCTGATACATCGATAAGTGTTGTAGCCCCAGATATAGAAGCCGGTGATTTAAAGTTGAATGTTGTTTCGGGTACGCAAACAGCCGATATTGATTTTACTGTGTTACCGTTTATCTCAGGAATAAGTACAAACGATGTCATATTGAATGATAATCTTAATATTACAGGAACGAGTTTTGGCTCATCACAGGGCGGCAGTACTATAAATTACGCCGGTACCGTTTTACCTGTTACTGCATGGACGAATAATCAGATTACCGTATCCATAGGCAATATTACACATGCTGCATCAGGATTGGTTAATATAATTGTGAACAATAGTGTAAGCAATGGTATTACACTTACGGTACATCCATTAATATCCTCACTTTCTCCGGATACAGCGGAAATAGAAGACGAGGTTTCCATAACAGGAAAGCTTTTTGGCTCTAATCAAGGTACAAGCAGTGTCAGCGTTTCTAACATACCTGCAACAGTGATAAACTGGTCCGATAGTCTTATAAAAGCAAAGATACCTGATAATGCTGTCAAAGGAGATATTGTTGTTACGGTTAATAACATCGCTTCAACAGCACAGGGTTTTACAGTAACAAAAACATTTTACACAATAAATCAGCCGACAGGGCTTGCAATGGATGAAAATGAAAATATCTATGTTGCCAATTACATAGACGGAACGATTATAAAGGTTTTACCTGGCGGGATAACGCAAACAACCATCTATAAAAGTCTTAATCATCCTATGGGGTTATATTATCAATCACCATCAACTTTGTTTGTTGCATGTGAGGGAGATGGAACTGTTCAGAAGCTCACGCTCGGTGTACAGACAACCGGTTATACGTTTGCATCAGGTTTTTCACAGCCAGCTGGCATTGCAATGGATGATGCAGGTAATATGTATGTGACGAATTACGGGAACAATTCCATATCAAAAATAGATCTTGATGGCAGGATCACTACATTTGCAACAGGCTTCCATAAGCCTATGGGTATTGTGTTTACGGGACCAACCGGAGGCAAGACATTTAAGATAGCGAATAACGGAAACGGAACAATAGCAGTCGTAGATCTTTTTGGCGCTATAATAAATCCAGCCTTTGTGTCAAGTATTGGCTCCCCCCGTTATATTATGAGTGACGAAAATTACAACCTCTATGTGACCTCGATGGATAATGAGATTGTTGAAATCATGCCGTCTGGAGCTGTGTTTACCTACACAACAGATCTCTCTGATCCTTACGGACTTGTAATAGACAGCAAAGGTCTTGTATATGCGGCGAACTATAAAACAAATTCAATATCAATAATTAACGACAGCTACTATGTTTATGCACAGGGTTTTTATAATCCATGGGGCATTACGTTTAGTTCATCATGCGCTATGTTTGTGGCAAATCAAGGCTCAGAGGTCACAGGAGGTGGTTCTATTTCCGTGGTAACTACAGATGGGCAAGTGCTGCCATTTGTAAACCCGCTTGATCAATCTGCCTGTTCTGCTTCACGTATTATTAGTCCAAAAGGCATAACAACAGGTTTTGAAAGTAGTTTATTTGTAGCCCCGTCTATATCTTCATTGGCAGGTTATTTTCTTTCATCTGTAACATATAATGGTATGACTTCTGTAGTTGGAGGATGCTCTCTACAATCTTTCTTCTTTATACCATGGGATATTACATTCAACCCTAAAACTGGATTATTATATGTAACGGATCTCATTGGTCTTGTATTTACCGTTACATCAGATGGCAAAAAATATTCTTTTGCATCTGGATTTGACAAACCAAAGGGGATCGCTCTGGATGTAAATGGCAATGTGTATATAGCCAATAGTGCAGGGAATACCGTATCAATGGTTACCGCAGCGGGTACAATAACCACAACATACGCATCAGGATTCAGTATGCCATCGGATATAAAGTTTGGCAGCAAAGGTGAATTGTTCGTGTCGAATTATGGCGGTAATTCTGTCTCGATTGTCACTTCGGCAAATAGAGTATTTGCATTTGCCAAAGGCATATCACATCCAACAGGTATAGCTATCGATGAAAGTGGAGGTTTGTACGTTGCAAGCGAATCTGAAGGTAAGGTGTACAAACTTATACATCATGTAACACCCTATGTATTTGGGTTTAATGATATAAAAGGACTTACAAAAGGGGTAGACGGCAAGATTTATATAGCAGACACTACAAACAATGCAATTTACAGGCTTGATGCAACAGATATGCTTACAACCATTGCCGATAATATAAATTCAGCATCATGGTTTGTGTTTGATAGTACAGGTAATATCCTTCTGACCGATTTTCTCAATGGGACACTCCTTAAAATATCCGGGAATAATTCAAACATATTTGCTTCAGGGTTTAGCGGTCCTACCGGTATTGCAGCGGATAATGTCAACAATCTTTACTACGTGATGAATTATCTTAACAATACGATATCGATTGTTACTTCTTCAGGGGTTGTTTCAACATTTGCAGTGGGACTATACGGTCCGATGGGTGCGGCCTTCCTGTCGCCTGGTAATCTTTATGTTTCAAACGCCTCCAATGGAACAATTGCAAAAGTGGTTCAGGGCAGCGGTGTAAGTACTTATGCAAGTGGATTCGGATTGCCGATTGGTATCGCACTTGACGCCGCACATAATCTCTATGTAGCAGACCAATCCGCAAATATGATCTTTACTGTAAAAGATACAGGAGTCGTATCACCTTATGCAATGGTAACGGCCCCCTTTGGCATTGCCTTTGATGGAAACGGCAACCTGTTTGTTTCGGATACCATAAATAAGCGAATAAAAGAGATTATACTCAATTGAAAATAGGATTATAAAAGAATCCAATAATAGCTAATCCATTATTGCTGGTGCATGAAATGAACATAAGAAATGAAAGAAGCCGGTTGATTGGTGAACTTATACTGCTATCTGTAGTTTTACTATCCTGCAGTAATGAGGAATATGGTACTTTAACAATCAATACTCATTATATCCCACCACGCATAAATGCTTCATTAAGTACACTTGCACTGCCATCAGGTTCCGATAAGGTTAGTATCTCAATAACCGGCACGGATTTCAGCCCTATTGTTAAAGATGTAAGTATTGCGACCAATCCTTCCGGTGTTACCATCAGCGGCATACCAGCAGGTGAAAACCGTATTGTGAGCATATCCATAAAGAACGTGGTTGAGGCAGTTATTGCAAAAGGGAAGACAACAGGGGTTAAAATAAATGCAGGTAGTGTAAACACGGTTGATATTTTGATTACACAGGTTGGCGTATTTACGCAGCTTAATTCAAAGGTAGTACCAAGGGCGTTTGCCGTTTCAAGCTCTCTGTCAGACGGAACGTATATGATTATGGGTGGTGTTGTAGGTCGGCAATCCTCTTGTGGAAATGGATGCGTTCAGTTGATTGCTACACAGGAGACAGAAATTTACGAACCAAATACGGGTATATTCCGGCAAGGACCGCAAATGAAAGAACCACGGGTTTTGTTCACAGCCAATTGCCTATCGGATGGTAGTATTGCTGTTGTTGGCGGCACAGATATTGTAAACGTGAGCTGTAATATAACAGCATGTTCTATAACCGTGCCGCAGGATCATGTAAAAACATCCATAGAAGTTTTCGATCCTGTGTCGAACAGCTTTTATAAAGCACAATCATTGGCTATACCAAGGGCAGGGCATTCTGCAAACATTCTTACTGGGGATAACGTATTAATTTCAGGCGGCATAAGTGCCGACGGACCTACGAACAGTGCCGAGCTTCTAAACATAAAAACGGGAAAGGACATTTCATACACGATGTCATTTCCAAGGGTGTTCCAGGCTGCCGTTGCTTACTCAGATGGTGATATATTACTTGCCGGTGGAAACGCCGGTAATAATAAGGCGGAAAATTTTCAGTTATCAGGATTTACAGTTTCCAACAATATTACCTGTACAACCTATTTTCCGTCTTCAGCGTTTATAAACGCGGCCAGAGAGATCATTATAAACGGCGGGGTTAATGCATACCAGCAGCCGGTTTCACAATTGATGGTTGTTGATCCGGTTAACAGGGTTATTCTTAGCTACCATAATATGCTTTTACCCCGCGCATTGTTCTCTAACATCGTGCTTGGTGATGGAAATATCCTTATCGCAGGCGGTGTAACCGTACCTGTTTTTACAGTGTCTGATTCGGCAGAGGTATTTAATCCAATATCGAAATTATTCCTAAAATATTCATTGTTGTCTATTTCAAGGGCCGGGTATGCTGCACAAAGTCTTCATGACGGTTCCGCACTGATAGTTTCAGGCTTCTCAAATATCAATCCGTTAATTGGTGACATAAGGTTTATAGATACTGCAGAGATATACAATCCATAAAGTTTTGGATTAACCCATAAAATGCTGTTTTTGGGGTAATCATAATTATTTCTTGCATTTTTGGTGTTAAGATATAAAACCTTACGAGAGGAGGATAGCTAATGGAATATAGATCAATACCAGAAATGTATTACAGACAGGCTGAAAAGAATAAAGGTAAGGCTATTGTAAGACATAAAAAAGAAGGCAAATGGATTGATGTTACATGGGATCAAAATAAGGATTCTGCAGAATCGTTTGCATGCGGTCTGATAAAACTCGGTATAAAGCCCCAAGACAAAATATGTCTATTATCAGAGAATCGCAATGAATGGTATGTCAGTGATATTGCGATACAGAGTGCAGGTGCTGTTACAGTTCCAATTTATGCTACAAATACACCCGAGCAAGTGGCATATATCGTTAATAATTCCGATGCTGTTGCAATAATTATCTCAACAGAGCAACAATATAACAAGATCAAAATGAAAAAAAGCAATATGCCGAACCTTAAGTATATTATATCCATGGATAAGCTGAACAATGGAGAAGGTGTAATCTGGTTTTACGATGTAGCTACTTCCGGTAAATCCGCAGATTTAAAACAAGAACTGGATAAAAGACTTAAAGGTATAAATTCAGAAGATCTTGCGAGCATAATTTATACTTCGGGTACTACAGGGGATCCCAAAGGAGTCATGCTTACCCAGAGTAACCTTTTATCGATTACCGATGCAGCGTATGATTTATTTAAGGATGAACTTACAGAAGAAGTAATGCTCTCGTTTCTTCCATTGAGCCATGGTTATGCAAGAATTGCCGATTTTTATGTCCCAATTTATCATGCAAAGGGTATTCAGGCAATAGCGGAAAGCATAGATAAGGTAGCAGATAATCTTAAAGAAATAAAACCGACTATGTTTGTATCCGTACCGCGTGTATACGAAAAGGTTTATGGAAAGATTATATCGCAGGTTGAATCGGATAAACCCATGAAGAAGAAAATCTTCTATTGGGCAGTATCGGTTGGTAGTGCTGCAGCTCCGTATCTTATGGAGGGCAAACCATTACCTTTGTTCCTATCGTTAAAGTACAAACTTGCAGGTCTCCTTGTATTTAAGAAAATCAGAGAGGCTGTCGGCGGAAGACTGAAGTTTGCGATATCGGGCGGTGCACCGCTTTCAAAAGAGCTGGGTGAATTCTTCTTTGCTCTTGGCATAAAAATTGTAGAAGGGTATGGACTTACAGAAACATCTGCTATTTTTATGGCGAATCCTCCTAAGAAGGTAAAGTTCGGAACAGTTGGAAAGCCTTTCAAAGGGTATGAATTAAAAATAGCTCCGGACGGTGAGATCCTGTTGAAAGGTTCCAATGTAATGAAGGGCTATTACAAAAATCCAGAGGCAACTAAAGAAGTACTCGACAAAGATGGCTGGCTTGCTTCCGGTGACATAGGTTTTGTTGATAAAGAAGGATATTTACATATTACGGATAGGAAAAAAGACCTCATTGTGACTGCCGGGGGTAAAAATATAGCACCACAGCCGATAGAGAATAAGTTAAAAATGAATATGTACATAGATGAAGCAGTTATGATTGGAGATAAAAGGCCTTACTGTGTGGCATTAATAGTACCGTCGTTTGAAATATTGAAAGATGTGGCAAGGAAAGAAGGTATTTCCTATAACAGCGAAAAGGAGTTGATTGATCACCTTCGCATAAAAGAACTTATTTCTGCCGCAATCGACGAAACGAATAGCGGGTTTGCAAAATATGAGACGATAAAGAAATTCGCCTTAATACCTCAGTTGTTTTCTCAGGAAACAGGTGAGTTGACACCGACTATAAAGGTTAAGAGGAATGCTGTAGAAAAAAAATATAGAGAAATAATAGAGGGACTCTATCGGGCTTAGATGTCGATACTTCTCTCTGTTTATCTATAGGAGTCTCACTTGTTCTTCAATAGTTTTATAACCTTATCGAAGCCTGATGAGGCATTGTCGAGAACACTTGAAGCATAATCCACGTTGTGTATGCCTTTAGCAGCTTTTACAAATAATAGGTTGTAAGAGGCGGCTTGATAGAGCTTTAACGCCTTTTGATAATCAGGGTTGTCCTTGGTAGCGGCGTTGATGAGCTGCTTTGCTTCCATGTGCTTTGTGTCCGCATCCGCAAGCATGGATTTCAGGTTTTCCTTCCACATGGTGTAGATGTCCCGATACCCTTTCCCGTGACAGGTCGTGCATCCTACGACTCCGCCTATATAGGTTTGTCCGAACAACCTTGCATTCACACCATGTTGTGTAGCAACCTTATGGCAGCCTATGCACTTGACATTGGCTTTAAACATGGGACTTGCAGAGCCCTTAACACCTATGCCTCCAATGCCCATGTACATATCTTCCTGGGCGGTATGCATGTTTTTACTGTGGCATAGCGTGCAGTTGCTTGCATACTCGAGCGGTTTAATGGATGTTTCAAGACCATGTTTTATTTCAAGATGGCACAGTGTGCATGTTATCTTATGCTTCGTTACATGCCACTCGTGAATAAATGTTGTATCCGTATAATACGCAATCCTTGCCGGTATGTTATGACATGCGTAACAGCGTTCTTTGGGTACCTCACCTGTTCCCTGAACAACATCGAGATGGCAGTCTACACACTTTATATTCGGATTGTGCTCCATAAAATCAAGGTGATTGTAAGATATTCCGCTGACAGCGATCGTTCTTCTCGGTATCTGGTGGCACTGCAAGCAATTGTTGATATCCTTGGCATTATTGGCATTGTTCAGCTTTGAAAAATGACACAAGAAGCAGGTCTCATAAGTAACCTCTATATGCCGTCCAACAACAATCTGAGAATGGCAACTTGTACATCTTAGTTTCAAATCTTTTATCTGTTCCATGTGCGGTATATGGTTAAAGGATACGCCCTTCGGGGTTACAACACTGCCGACGAGTAACCGTGTAGAATGACACCCTATTCTCATGCAGCTCGCATCCGGTATATCCGCAAAAGGACGTGGGTCATAAGTTTTTGTAAAGTACCTCACGACCATTGAGAAATTCTGTATCTTGTGCCATACGGCAGTCTTTATACTATTTGTCGGAGGGTAATGACATTCTACGCATGGTACAAAATTGTGTACCGATGACTTCCATGCATTATAGTAGGGAACCATTATGTGGCAGCTTTCGCAAAAACTCGGACTTTCGCTGTACTCCACGAAGCTAAAGAATACGACAAAAAATATGAATAAAAGCCCTAAGATTGCCGTTATAATCTTGTGCGATCTTGCAAATCCTGTAATGCCTTTTGATTTTTTTTCTTCCACTTTATTTTCCTTTGCTATTTTTAATAGCAGAAAAAAAGCAAAATTCATACCATAATCGTCAAGATTTAATGGTTATAGATATGAGACAGATAGAAAGGGACATTATACATTTTATCCCGTTAGAAAACTTATGGATTCAATAGTATCATGGTTTGAGCGTTTAACAACGGCATAGTATACGCGTGAAACAACTGGAATTTTCTAACGGGGTAAAATGCGTGTTTTCACCCTTCTGTGCGTGTTTATACGCAATGAATATACGCATTACTATTTGACAATATTTCATATCACTATTACAATTTTTAAGATATGAAAAAAGTTTATATTGAGACTTATGGCTGTCAGATGAATGAACATGATTCGGAGCGTATGCTATCAATTCTTTCCGACAGCGGTTATGTACCAACAGACAATCCTAAGGACGCTGAGGTTATCATAGTTAACACCTGCAGTGTGCGTGCAAAGGCTGAGCAAAAGGCTTACTCGAGTATAGGAAGGTATAGAGAGCTTAAGAAAAGAAAATCAGAGAGAGAAACAAACAGACTTATCGTCTTTAGTGGCTGTGTTGCTCAGCAAGAGGGCGGTAACTTACTGAGAAGATTCAAAGATGTTGATGTTATCGTAGGTCCTTCGCAGATTCATAGAATCGATGAACTCATAAATAAGGCCGAAATAGACGGAACTGTTGTTGCAGTGTCACCGGATATAGGTCAAAACCGCTTTAGAAATCCTGTAAAAGATACCAATGGCGTAAAGGCATATGTTACAATCATGGAAGGGTGCGACAATTTCTGTTCTTATTGTACCGTACCTTATCTTCGTGGGAGGGAGATAAGCAGAAATGCACGATATATAATAGATGAGGTATACAGGCTTGCTGCCTCAGGAGTGAAAGAAGTTATTCTGCTTGGACAGAATGTAAATTCATACAGGGATAATTCTGAAGGTAAGCTTATAACTCTGTATGAGTTATTAGCTGCCCTGAACGGTATAAAAGGTCTGGAACGTATAAGGTTTATTACGTCACATCCCAAAGATCTGACAGACGGGCTTATGCATGCATTTACGGACTTTGATAAGGTTTGTGCTCATATACATCTTCCCATCCAGTCGGGTTCCAATAGAATATTAAAACTTATGGCAAGAGGGTATACGGTAGAGGAATACATGGATAAAATAGAAAAGATAAAGGCTCTGAGGCCCGATATAGCGGTTACGTCTGATTTTATAGTTGGATTTCCATCAGAAACTGCAGATGATCATAATGATACCATTCTCTTTGTAAGGCGTGCAAACTATGATAATATTTTTTCTTTTAAATACTCAGATAGACCCCTTGCACGTGCGAGTACATACGGCGATAAGGTACAAATGCACGTTATAGCGGATAGGTTAAAAGAGTTGCATTATACCCAGATTGGAATAACAAGAAAGATATACGGTGCACTCGTTGGCACAACACAAAAAGTCCTTGTGGAAGGTGAAAGTAAAAAACAGGGAAGACAGCAAGGCAGGACAACGCATGGAAGGATTGTGAACTTTGCGGGTAATGTGCCGAAAGGTACAATCACAAATGTATTGATTGATGACTATTCAGACAATGCATTATATGGTAAACATATACCAGAGGAGGAATGATATGCTTATCGAAATGAGAGTAGTTGGTATTATGATCGATCCCGTAAATTCAACTCCGATAGTCGTTTTACGCGATAATGAAAACAAGTATACATTACCAATCTGGATCGGCGTTGCAGAGGCAAGTGCAATTATGATGGAGCTTGAAGGGATAAAAGCCCCGAGACCCAGCACGCATGATCTTATGAAGAGTATATTAACCGAGCTTAACATAAGTGCTACCAAGGTGGAGATTACAGAATTAAAGGACAATACTTATTATGCCATACTGTTTTTGAAGATACTGGATAAAGAAATTGAAATAGATTCAAGACCTTCCGATGCTATAGCAATAGCATTAAGGATGTCGGCTTCCATATTTGTAGATAAATCGGTCCTTGATAAATCAATAGAATCCATAATATCAGCAACGGGTATATCCGATACAGATTCAGAGGATAAAAAAGAGAAGTATGATAAATTGCTCAAACAATTTTCCAGTACCGAACATGGCAAGTACAAGATGTGATTTCTTATGAAAAATGGCAACATACTCATTGTAGATAAAGATAGATTTTACAGGGAACTCTATCGTGATTTGCTTTCGAGTGTTGGTTACGAAGTGTATGTGCATGACAACTACGAACTCGCAGATGCGGATCTGTCTATATACGACCTGATCATATATGAACCGAACAGGCATGAAGGTGAATTGGCCGTTATTATTGAAAAAGCAAAAAAACTTAACTATAAACCCGAAGTGCTGATTATAACATCTATTAATATATCTTCTGTTAAATCGTTGATTCCTTCCAGCGAAATACACTATACCTATATAAGGAAGCCTTTCGATGACAGTAAGTTTCTCCATCTTGTAACGAATATAATAGGTCAGAGAAGGCTATTTATGGAGAAAGAAAAACTTGCGAGAGAAGGTATGGAATACCTGATATTGCTTGAAGTGTACAAAAGATCAAGCGATATACTTTCTCAGTCCAGTTTGGATAAGGTATTAAAAAAGCTCATTGATGCAATGGTAGTGGAATTAAAACTTGCAAAGGCAATGCTCTGGTTTCGTAAAAATGATGACAACTTTAATCTGTTGCATTCCTTCGGCTATGAATCGGAGCCGTACGATGATCCTGATTCCATAAGCTGGAAGACGTTTCAGCAAAGGGTAACCATTAAGGATGGCTATTACATTGCAACAAATTCAGAAAATAAAAAAGTAATGTACCTGATAGTTCAGGGGCAGGATGGCAATATCTATGCACTGCTAAGGCTTGTAAAGAAAGAGAAATCTTTTACCGTTCAGGACATCAGGGTTGCAAGAACGCTGTCCACATTTGGAGGTATAGCGGTTTCAAACGCCCTTAAGCTCTCCCAGAAGATTACGGATACTTTGAAGTCTGACAATCTTTCAGCTTACAGTTACAGATATTTTATAGAGTATACGGAAAATGAGATAAAAAGGGCGAACAGAATACGCGGCATGTTCTCTCTTGCAGTCGTATCTATAGAAAACTTCAGGGACCTTATAGAAACATTCGGCAAGTCTTATGTGGATGAAATCTTTACAAAGGTAACCAATTTGATCAACGAAGTTATCAGGGACGCCGATACCTTGTCTGTTTCCGAGCATTCAAATATGTTGAATCTTTTCCTTCCCGATACCGACTATTTCGGTTCTATAATTACCATGCGTAGAATCAAAAATCAGTTAAAGCAAACGTTGTATGTTACGAACGGTTCGGTTACTAAGAATGTAGAGTTGATTATTGGTTCCTCAACTTACCCGAATGACGGTACTACGGCACAAACACTTTTGTCGAAAGCTTATGATATGGCAAAAAGATCGAGCTCCGGCAGAATAAAAGAGATTACATCAATGGAGTCTCTTGGGTTTATGGAATTTTCGGACAACATTTTAAAGATATTTAAAGATCCCGATCAAAAGAACAATGATATTACCAACACCATATTCATTATCACAAAGGAACGTATAATGGATATTATAAATTTGCTTTCGAACGATATACTTTCAAGACCGTTTATGCGGGGTCTTATATTTCTTGGAATACCCGTTATAGCGAAAGACACAAAGCTTATAAAGGAGCAGTATAAATTGTATAATTCGAATACAAAATTGTACCTATTAGGCAAGAAACAGCAAAGCGAATATATAGATATTTCTTATGCGCCCATAATGATTATAAACGAGGATATAGGAAACAGGTTCTTCATGTTTAATCTGAACGAGGAATACGCATACGGTTTCATAACCAACGAATCAAGCAGCAAGCAATTTTCTGTTTTTCATACGAGCGATCCTATTATAGTTGAGGAACTTGTGGCTGTGCTTCAGGAGAAATATTTCTTACAAAGACAAATATAATAATATGGTAAAAACAAAAGGTAAAATTTTTATAGCCGATACCGATCAGAAATCGGTAGTGCTTATAAAGGATGCACTCAAGGCACAGGGGTATAGTATTTACTCAGCCATTAATGGAGTCAAGGCGCTTGAGATCATCATTGAACAGCTTCCCGATATTATAATACTCGGTATGAAGCTTCCGATAATAGATACCGAGAAGCTAAGAGATATTATAAGTGTGAATCCGAGGACGGATAAACTGGCATTGATATTCATGGGTACGCCGGAGCAATTGAAATCTGTGAGTACCATGGGAGAAAAGGTTATAACAAAGCCGTTCAGAATAGACGAACTCATAAGTACTATCTCCAGCATATATCAGAAGAGACAAAAGACAATAGAATTATCCAGAGAAAATAAGGAAATAGAAGGGAATCTATCGCAGATATCACTTATCGATCTGCTTCAGATATTCAGTATGAATAAAAAAGATGGCACCATAACAATATATTCAGACAAGGGTAATGGTTTTATATATCTACAGGAAGGTAATATTATAAATGCCACGTTTGAAAAGGTCGAAGGCGTAAAGGCATTTTATAGGTTACTTTCTGTCAAAAACGGAAAATTCGAATTTATACCACATCGCGCATTGACCCCCATAAGAATCACTTCAACGACTGAATCTCTCCTGATGGAAGGCATGAGACAGATCGATGAAATGAAAAAAAACAAGGATGTTCTTCCGCCCCTTGATGCAATAGTCAGATTGAAGAAAAAACTCTCCGAGTTGCCGAAACAGGTGCGTACGATAACCCAGGAGGTTTTACTGCTGCTCGAGTTTTATAATAAAGTGGAAGACATAATGGATAACTGTACCTTCCCGGATTATGATGTGTTGCGGGTACTTGTTGCTCTTATTGAAAAAGGTATTATAGAAATTGTACAGCATGAAACACCAAAAGCCGGCGACCGCGAAGGTGCTCTGTTGGCAAACGAAGAGATATTCAAATTGCTGGAGGTTGTTTCGATAAACAAACATACGAAGCTGGAATCGCACAGAGGAAGGGTTATCGTGCTGTCTGCCAATTATAATTCGCTCAAAACATTCGTAAACAGTATAAACAATATGCCTAAATTTACATTAAACACTTCTTTTGCCGTATCAAACCGTGATGATGTTATATTTGGTGAGGTTGGTACGCTGTTACTCACAGAGCTTTTGAGCATAGAGATTATTTCTGTTCCTCCTTTATTGGAGTATGGACCCCTATGGATGGCTTTATCCAGCAGTGCTGTAGGAGCTATAGTATTGTTCGACAAAGGTTCAAAGGAGATCCTTAGTTCATTTTTGTTCGCGGTAAATAGATTCAAAAACGCCAAGTCCTTACCAATAGCTTATGTTTTTGTGACACCGGATGGACAGGAAGTTAAGAGCAAAGTTATATCCACTTTAAAGAAATTATTATCGGCGGATAACGACGATCCAATATTCGTATTGAACAAGGATACCTCGGATAGTTTCAGCATTATTCCAACACTTTTAAGGAAGGTTATAAACCAATGATAGATCTTCATACACATTCTTTATTCAGCGATGGCGAGTTGCTGCCTTCGGAGCTTGTAAGAAGGGCTAAAGTAATCGGTATAAAAGTTATCGCAATTACAGATCACGTGGACTTTTCAAACTACCTTTTTGTTATAGAACATATAAGAGCCGTTTCATTACAGTTTTCGAAAAAGAAGAACGGTATAAAAGTCCTGCCCGGTGTTGAGATTACGCATGTTCCTCCTTTCGATATACCGAGGCTCATAGAATTATCAAGGAAAGCAGGGGCAAAAGTTGTTGTTATTCATGGAGAAACAATTGTAGAACCGGTAGAACCAAAGACGAATCTGTCTGGCATTGAAGGTGGGGCCGATATAATAGCCCATCCGGGATTTATAAGCATAAAAGAGGCGGAACTTGCCGCTAAAAAGAACGTTTATCTGGAAATAAGCGGTAGAAGCGGTCACAGTTTTTCAAACGGTTACGTGGCAATGGTTGCAAAAAAGACGGGTGCAGGACTTGTATTCGACTCGGATGCTCATGCCGATAGGGACCTTATGGATTATAATCATGCGTTGAATGTGGCTAAGGGAGCAGGACTTGAGGAAAAAGATTTCAAGAATATGCTTGCAAATTCCAAAAAAATTGCAAACAGGGAGGGGCTATGATTCTAAGGTGTGAAAATTGTCAAACGATGTACATGTTTACGGAGGCACAGCTTAAGAAACAAGATTATAAGTTTACCTGTAAAAAATGTGGACACGAGAATACCGTAGCCCTGCCATCCGATGTAGACTTTAAAGAGCAAAACAAACAGCAGGAGTCTCCAGTCGAAACGAACCAGTCTGTTACACGAAATGAACCCATAATAAATACAGAAAGCGCCGCGGTTAAAGAACCTATAAAAGAGCCCGCTGCACAGGAGAATGCAGAACCCGAAAAAGGTAAGATGGATCTGGATGATATTTTTGCATCTCTTGAAACACCGGCGGCAAGCGAAAAACAATCGGCAGATATTCATACCGAGGAGGAGACCATACCTGAAATAGATTTCGCAGACACCGGCAAAACGGATGCAGTCGAAGAAAAACAAACCGAGTACACACCGTCAAAAGATGAGTCTAAAGATAAGCTTGGTAATGAAGGCGATGTTATA
The DNA here is from genome assembly GCA_964547905.1 of uncultured Pseudomonadota bacterium. Classification (GTDB taxonomy): domain Bacteria; phylum JAMCPX01; class JAMCPX01; order JAMCPX01; family JAMCPX01; genus JAJYLM01. The sequence goes on from CAZJPN010000058.1 coordinate 17,556, forward strand.
GAAGGTTTCGAAGAATTCACCATGGATGACATTAAGCACGAAGAAGGGGAAGGTAAAGCAGAAGCAGAAAAAATTAGAGAGACAAGAGAAATCAAGGAAGATAATACGAACTGGCTTGAATCAACCAAACTCGAAGAGTCTTCCGCCGCAAAGGCAAAGGCTGAAACCGAAGAAGCTGTTCTTCCGGGTGAAACTGCACACATACAGGAGGAAACCATACCTGAATTGTTGGATACGAAGTCAGCCAAGCCTCAAAATGCTTCAGGAATATCCGTAGAAGATAGCTCGCTTCTTCAAGAAGACGGTGTTAACATACCTACCTCCATACCAGTGCCAAAAGAAGCGACTGTTCTACAAAAAACAGTAACTTCAAAGAAACATATACTAAAACTCCTCACCGTATCGGTTACAGCAATTATCGTAGTTTTGGCAGCCATTATAGGTATTTATTATTACCTTGTAGAGTATACCCCTGCATATCCCGATATAAAAAAATTGACGTTCATGAGTTATAGCGTACTACCCGTTTCTGCCAAAGCTAAATCACGCGCCGGACAGTTACTCGGCGAAGCTGATAAACAGTATTTAAATGGTACCATAAGTGGTTATGAGAGTTCATTGAACCTTTATGAACAGGCTGTTGCTGTCGATCATCATCTTGTAAAAGCCTATATTGGTATAGCAAAGGACTATACACTGTTAAAAGACAGAAATAATCTGCAGGATCAGTTAAAGAACAGCGGTAAATTCCTTTCAAGACTTAAAGTAATGCTGAATGATAATGCCCAGTACAATTTGGTTGAAACTATGATTGCAATAGCAAACAATGATTATAAGCGCGCGTCCAACGAGATTAACGCAGCTTTGCAGAAGTCTCCCGATTTACCGGAGGCATTGTATTACAAGGTATATATAGATTTTAAACAGGGCGAATCTATGACAACGGCAACATCTCTTCTTCAACACGCATTGTCACTCGAGCCCAATATGATAAAGGCAAAGCTACTGCTTGCCAGAATATATCAAGAACAGCAAGAGCCATCAAATGCTATTGAGATTTTGGATAATATACTTGCAAGTTATCCTTACAATATATCTGCAGTGGTACTGAAGGCCGATATACACGCCAATAGTGTTACCGGTACAACGCGGGCCATATCCGATCTTAATGCTATCTTGAACGAAGCAGGCAATAAAATAGATACCTACGACAGAGCAAGTCTGTACTATACCATTGGAAAGATGCAAATGCGAATCAGCGATTACCCGTCTGCTGTAGAAGAATTTAAAAATTCGCTTCAGAATAACAAATCCGTAAGAACATATATAGCTCTCGGTGATGCATACCTCGCTAACGGCAATATTAACGAGGCCGAGAAACAATACAAGACGGCGATAGCAACCGATAGCACGACGGTGGAGGGAAATTTCAAACTGGCACATGCATACTATCTCGATCATAAGTATGTTTTGTCTATTTCCTATTATACCGAATGTTTGAAACTTGAAAAAAACAACCCAGATGTGCTTTACGGGTTAGCCCTCGCAAGAGAAGAAAACGGAGAATTAGACACGGCTTTAAATACTGTTGAAACGGCTGTTAAGCTGTCACCCGATAATCCAAAATTTATAGCCCTTGATGGACGACTTTTAAGAAAGAAGGAAGATTATAAAAATGCTGCTGCAGTTTTATCAAAGGCTGTGGAAAGGTTCCCTGATTATGCACCTCTTCATACAGAATATGCTGTGGTATTGGGGAAAGAAGGTGATTATAACAGTGCAATCAAGCAATTAAATACAGCAATGAGCATATTCCCTGTTTCAGCCGATAATGATGCATATATGGCAGACATGCTAAACATGGAATCAAAATATCCGAGCGCAGAAAAGTATGCATTAAAAGCCTTATCGATCGATAATGCCCTGCCGTACGCGTATGAAGTACTCGGTGATATATATTTTAATGAACATAAACTTAATGATTCGATCAAAGCCTACAATTCTTCTATAGCTGTGCGGCCATACAAGGCTAATGTTTTCTATAAATTAGCGAAAGCATATATAGCAGGTGGGGTATTTACATCCGCAGTCTCTTGTCTTGAGAGTGCTGTAAAGATAAATCCTACAAATGCCTTGTATCACTATGCGCTGGGTAATGTATATAGAGACATAGGAAACATACAATTGGCTATCAATGAATATACAAAAGCCATATATATAGATAATACAATGGCAGACGCATATTATCAAAGAGGCCTTATGAATATAGAAGGCAAGAATGATCTTGCAGCTATCAACGATTTGAAAAACGCCATGAAGTACGCACCGAATAACCCGGACTATATGATTGCACTGTCGAATTACTACTATAAAAACAAAGAAACATACTCTGCCATTGATTACCTTAAGATGGCATTAAAAATTGCGCCCCAAAACCCGGGAATCCATTACAAACTCGGAGCGGCTTACAATTACGTAGGTAAGATAGATGATGCTAAAAAAGAATTTCTAACGGCTCTAAATCTTTCTCCGAATTATTCAAATGCAATGGTAGGTCTTGGCAATATTTATTATCAGAACGGCGATATCGAGAAAGCCCAGCAGTCCTATGAAAAGGCAATACGAATCGCCCCTGATAATGGGGATGCATATTATGCGCTTGGTACTGTTTATGAATACAACGGTATGTTTGAAAAGGCATTGACAGAATATAAATACGCGGTTAAGTTCAGTAAAAATCCAGCGACTGCATATTTTAAAGAGGGTATAATGTTATCTAACCTGAGTGAGCCTGAACAGGCGAAGGCAGCGCTACTCAAAGCTATAAGTCTCGGTCTTTCCAGCGATATGGAGAATACGGCAAGGAATAGATTAAGAAACCTAATGTAGATTGGATGATATAAATGCAATTAAAAAAACTCGATATACAGGGATTCAAGACCTTTGTAGAACCGGTTAGTTTCAATTTTGAATACCCTATTGTGGCTATTGTGGGGCCAAACGGCAGCGGTAAGAGCAACATCGTCGATGCAGTAAAATGGTGCATGGGGGAACAGAGTACGAAACAACTCAGGGCAAACCAGATGTCCGATCTTATATTTAACGGTTCGGAACATAGAAAATCCGTAGGAATGACTGAGGTGTCGCTTGCCTTCACAAACAACGGGATTAATACTTTACCGTCTTATGATTCCTTTTCAGAGGCGGTTGTCACGAGAAGGATGTACAGGGGAGAGGAAAGCGAATATTATCTCAATAAGGATCCAAGAAGATTGAAGGATATTTCGGAATTTCTCATGGATATAGGTATTAGTTCGAAAGCCTTTTCAATAATAGAACAGGGACAGATAACCGAGATCATAGATGCCAAGCCGGAGGTACGGAGGTATGTAATTGAGGATGCGGCTGGCATACTCAAATATAAAAACAGAAAGAAAATAGCCCTCGATAAAATAGAATTGACCAAAGCAAACATAGCACGTATAGCCGATCTTTTGTCCGAGATTAAGAGACAGCTCAATCAGGTCAACAGACAGGTAAAAGTGGCGCAAGAATATAAAACGCTAAAAGACGAATACAAGACGCTTGAATTGAACTTGTTGAAGACTGAATATTCTGAGTTCGTTACCCAACTTGAAGATAAAAAGGCCCACCTCGAGAGCACGAGGTTCGATCTTGCCAAACTGATGTCTCAGTCGTCCGCAAGATACACCGATTATCAGAGGTTTAAGGAACGACTCGATGATCAGGCATCCGATATGTCCGATAAGCAAAACAGGGTCAATGCATTAACTGCAGTGGCAATGGTATTGCAGGAAAAGATCGAATCTTCAAAGAAGTTAAAAGAAGCGCTTCAAAAGGAAAACGAGAGAATACGGAATGATGAAGAGGAACTCAGAAAAGAACAGGCATCTCTTGCCGGACAACTCATGGATCTGGAGGAAAAATTAGAAGAAGAAAAGAAAGGCTTGAATTCAATCGTAGAAAAACAAAAACTCTACGAACGGGAAAAGAATGATCTGGCAGAACAGATCAACGAAATAAAAGACAAAATAGAAGAGGAAAGGAACAACGAATTCAACAGGGTTAAAAAGATTACGGAACTGGACAACCAGATAATGTCAGCGGAACATGATTTCGAAAATATAACTCACAGACTCGAAAAAATACAGCATGACAGATCAACTATCGAACTAAAAATGAAAAGCCTTAAAGACGGAAAAGAGGATTTCAAAAATCAGGAAATAGAAAATGCCGCTAAAATTACGTCTATGGAAAAAAATAGAGCCGTTCTGAATGAGCAGATAACCGCAACGGAAGATGAATTGAGCAAATTATCGGATCTTATAGATCAAACAAAAAAGACGCATGAAGGCTTGCGTTCCAGATATATCACTCTTGAGGATCTTAGAAAGAATATGGATGGTTATTCCGAAGGTACAAGATATGTTATCAAACAATCGGAACAATTCAATATAGACAAGGTGTTAGCGGATTATATAAAAGTGACATCCGGATATGAATTGGTGGTTCAGGCCGTACTGGGCGATATTGTTCAGGCTGTTATAGTTTCTGATCATGGTATCGCAGGCAATATGATCGATGTGCTGCGTAAGCAGAATAAAGGGAGAGCGGTCTTTATAATAAAGTCCTATTTTAAATCGGTTCAGACTAATCGTAAGGAGGGACTTACACCATTACTTGATGTAATCGAAGTTAAGGACGCGGAAATATCCCCTGTATTTCAAGCCTTGTTGAGCGATGTTTATGTGGTGGCATCCTTAAATGAAGCATATACGATAGCCGATACAGGATCAACCGCTGTAACAATGTCAGGTGATGTTGTTAAACCTGGTATTATTTATGGCGGATCCGAGGGAACCATTCGGGGAGGTATACTTGACAGAAGAAGCGAACTCGAAAGATTAAAAAAAGAGCTTGAGGATATGAGTGCCGCGCTCAGCCGCTACCAAGATGAGAAATCAAAACTGTCCGATACAATCAATAAATACCATTCAGAACTTGTTGGTCATGAAAGCATCAGGCAGGATATCGAAAAACAGCAAGCAAACATAAAGGCTAAGTTGTTGAGTCTGGAAGATCAGCTTAGCAACTATGAGAGTTCTTTGCTGACACTCAATATGGAAGAGGAAGAAATAAAGGTGAATACCTCCGAGCTTTTGGAAGAAGTAAGCGATCTAAAACAAAAAAAGGCACTATACGAAGAAGATAAAGGGGCAAAGGCGAGTATTGCAGACAGCTTGCGCAATACGTTAACAGAACTTGAATCCATGCTTGAGAATAAAAAAGATTCTATATCCGAAAGCAATGCGAATGCGGCAGCATTCAAAGAAAGGCTTAATGCAAAATATGAGGAGATAAAAAGGATCAAGGCGGAACAGGAGAATATCAATAGGAGGCTGGTTTTGTTAAAGCAGGAGGCCTTCAATAACAGCAATAGACTTGAAACCATAAATCAAGAGGCTGTATCCGCAGCCGGAAAGCTCGCAGGAATAAATCAGGATATTAAACTGAAACAAGATGCGATTGTAGACGCAAAAACAGCTTATGACAAAGAGTTTAAAGAATATTCCGATATCGAACAGGAAATAAAACAGCTCGAAAAAGATATAAGCTCGGTCAAAGCAATAGAATCTTCTCTGTCGATAGAGGTATCCCAGTTGACCATGAAATCCGATTATATTAGAGATACGGCAAGAGATAAATACAGCGTAGAACTCGAACAGTACAGTGGGGCGCTGATAGAAAAGGATGATGTCCAGACAGGGAAGGACAGGCTATCTTCACTCTCGGAAAAGATAGCAAAGATGGGCGATGTCAATGTCGGGGCCATAGCCGAATACGAGGAACTGCAGAAGAGGGTGGAATTTTATGAGAAACATAAGCAAGATCTCGAACAGGCTATTGATAATCTTAAAAAGGTTATCAATTCAATAAATAAAGAATCGAGAAAATTGTTCAGAGAAATTTTTGATATGGTAAATGAGAATTTCAAAAAGGTTATACCAAAGCTTTTTGACGGTGGCAAAGGTGAACTCATTTTGACGGATGAACAGGACCTGCTTGAGAGCGGTATGGAGATCGTTATCCAGCCATTGGGTAAGAGATTACAGAACATAAATTTACTGTCCGGAGGCGAAAAAGCTCTGTCAGCTATAGCACTGCTCATATCCGTGTTTATGGTCAAACCAAGCCCTTTTGCATTGCTTGATGAAATCGATGCACCGCTTGATGATGCAAGTGTCGGAAAGCTCAATAATATAATAAAGGAACTGTCCACAAAGAGCCAATTTCTACTCATAACGCACAATAAAAGGACAATAGAAATTGCCGATGTTATATACGGTATAACCATGGAAGAACCAGGGGTTTCCAAGATTATTTCAGTTAAACTTCAGAGAGAAGCTGTATAGTATGTACAGGGATGCTCTGGAAAATTTCATCAGCTTTTCAAGCGGGGTTGACGGGGTTATATTCCTGGATTCAGAAGGTGAAACAATTGATTTTGTCGGCTCGGTTGCAGAGTACGATTTGAAGGTCATCGGTGCACATTTCAGTATATTCTTTAACACCGTGAATGGCTTTGATGAACAGCCTGGTTCTTTGTTCGTCACGATGGAGCCTTATGTCCTCGGCATGTACAGACTGACAAAAGAATATTTTTTGCTTGTTCTGTATATGTCATCATACCACGCGATTATTAATAAATTCAGGGTCAAGAAACTTATCGATTTCATAAAAGGCTCACTCTAAGCAACGATGCAGGGGTTTTTTTCGAAATTATCTTCTATTTTTACAAAGCTGTCAGACAAGAACCATGTAACCGAAATTGACAGAGAACGTTATGTTGAAGATCTATTGTTACTCGATATGAGTTTTAGTGTTGTTGAAAGATTGATCAATGGCGTAGATGCTGCAAATACCAAGCCGCTCGATACATTGAAAGGCAGTATGAAACAAATACTTGTTTCCGCCCCGTTGATTGAACCAAAATGCGGGATTCTTATGATTGGCATTAACGGTTCCGGTAAAACAACTACGATAGCAAAGCTCGGAAAATGGTATGTCGATCATGGATACAGTGTTATCGTAGGTGCAGGCGACACGTACAGAGCTGCTGCCATAGAACAGCTTTCTATACTTTCAAACAGGATCGGTATGGATATTGTAAAGGCCATGCCCGGGGTTGATCCCGCATCGGTTATACATGATGCTGTTATGGCTTACAAACACAGAGCAAAGGACGTTATTATGGGCGATACAGCAGGCAGACTTCACACGAATGTAAACCTTGTCAATGAACTTAAAAAGATTAAATCTGTTATGACTAAGGCGATGACCGGCGATAGAATGGTAACGTACCTGATTATAGACGCCACGATAGGGAAAAATTCGTTTCAGCAGGCAAAACTTTTCAAGGAAAACATAGGTATTGACGGCATTATTATTACAAAACTCGACGGTACCGCAAAAGGCGGAATCATATTTACAATATGTGATGAACTCAGGATCCCGGTAGTTGCAATAGGTAACGGAGAGTCCATGGATGATTTTATGCTATTTGATAAGGATACGTTTGTGGAGGAATTGTTCAAATGAAAAAGCTTGTTGTGTATGCTCACAGGGGGGTGTCGGGTTACGAAATCGAAAACACCATTCCTTCTTTCGAGCTTGCCGTAAAAATGAAGGCGGATGCCGTTGAATTCGATGTTCAGCTTACATCCGACGGTGGCGTTGTGGTGTTCCACGATTTCACTCTCGGCAGGTTGTTCAATGTCGATAGGGGTGTTTCCGAACTCAAAACCGATGAAATAAAAAAATACAATTTTAAAAATCCTGTTGACGGAAAGCCTGTAAGTATCCCTCTTCTTGAAGAGGTGTTGGCTTCAATAAGCCATAAAATCTCCATGAACATAGAGCTTAAGAATGACGACAATAAACCTCAGCGCATTGCAGAACTCTGCAGTAAGGTTTATGGATGTATAAAAGAATACAATCTTATCAAAGAGGTTATAGTTTCTTCATTCAATATCGAAGCGATACGGCAGATGAGAAAACTTTCAAATGATGTGAGGCTTGCCGTACTTGTTGATCAACTTTCACCTGAATCCCGGTCTGATGTATCCGATGGTATGAACACCCTGTCCTTTTATATAGGAATATCGAAAGAACTTGGCGCAGAGGCAATAAATATGTCTTATACTGCTATTGACAGCAAGATTGTACGTGCGATCCATGACAGCGGTTTTAAAGTGAATGTTTATACAGTCAACAATGAGGAATTGGTAAGGATGCTCGTAAAAGAAGGCGTTGATGGATTTTTTACGAATTACCCTGATAAGGCCATCAAAGTAATCGAGCAGGAGATAAAACAGAGCAGCATACAATGATATTTATCATAACAGCAATAGCCGCTCTTGCTCTTTTCCTCTACGGTATCGATCTTATAAATTCAGGTTTAAGTAAGCTCTTCAGCGAACAGATTAAAAAATTTCTCCACCTTGCATCCAAAAGTGTTATGGGGGCAATACTGATTGGCGGAATTGTTACCATACTAATACAGAACAGCAATACGCCTGTTGTTATGTTGATGGGCTTTGCAACATCGAGGCTGATAGACCTTACGGGTGCTATGGGGGTGATACTCGGAGCTGATATTGGTTCGACATTAACGGTTCAGCTTCTATCGTTTAATCTCTACAGCCTGGGACTCTTTCTTATAGCGGCAGGTTTTTTGATCGGTATTTTTATAAAGGGGCGGAAGGCAAGTGCAGTATCGAGTTTCTTTACAGGTCTTGGTTTTATCCTTTTCAGCATGAGGCTGTTGAATGATATTCTAAGCAAAATAAATCCTCAACAGAGTAATCTGGTAAAATTGATGGTACATAATCCATATATGAGTTTTACGGTATCGCTTGTTCTTACATCTATAATCCAGAGCAGTGCTGCGACCATAGGCATTGCAATATCACTGGCAGATGTGGGTTTTATAACCCTTTCACATGCACTCCCCATCATACTCGGTGCCAATATCGGGACATGTTCAACCGCTGTATTTGCAATGTTCAAGGCTGATCAGGCAGGAAGAAGGATTGCCATAGCCCACCTTCTTTTTAAGGTCATCGGTGTGGTGATTGTTGCTGTATTTTTTAAACCGTTCATACTGCTTTCATCGTACACATCCGGTAATGTTGCACATCAGATCGCCAATGCCCATACCCTTTTTAATATTCTCATTACATTTGTTTTTGCGCCGTTTGCATCAGTGGTTGCAGGATTTTTCGAGAAACATATAACAACAGGTAGGAAGATAGAATTTCCGGATAAGCCACGTTATCTCGATGAATCGGTATTGTCTACACCTACAATCGCATTCGATTACGTACTGAAAGAGATCATGAGGCTTGCGGATTATGTTTATGCCATGTTTATTATTTCATACAATGCACTTTCAAAAAATGATCTATGGGGTTCGAACGAATTGAATGCAATGAACGATGCGGTTGAAAAATTGGCATCAAAGATAAAATTATATGTTGTCCGGGTATCGGCCCCCAAAGGGCTGACACAACAGGATGCTTACCGCCAATTTGAACTTATAACGTACGTAAAGAATTTTGAGGTAATATCGAGCATAATAAGTCAGAACCTTTCATCCGAGATAGAAAAGAAAACAATCGGAGGATACAAGCTTTCGGAGGAAGGATGGCTTGAAATTAAGGATTATTTCCAGAAGGTAATGAGGTTTTTCGAAGATATCATATCTGCCATTGAAACAAATAATCCCGATGCCGACTTGATGTTACGAGATAAGAAAAAGCAGCTTGCACAGGAAGAACTCTTGCTTCTGAAACACCATCTGGAAAGATTAAATAAAGGGTATGCCGGGTCTATCGAAACAAGCGCCATGCACATCGAGATTGTGAGCATACTCAGACATATTTCATCCCAGCTTGCTTACATGGTAAAGCCCATCAACATCTCATGAATCATGATTGATCAGGGAAGGGATCTCATCGACTGTTTAATTTTTCCCCTACCAGGTACCACACCATGGAAGCTATTGATTCTGCTGCGGGTATAAAGTCCGAGAAATTAAGGAATCCATGGATCATACCTTTCGCCCTTATGCCTGTTGCCAAAACGCCGGCATCGTAAAGTTTGGATAAATACATTTCCCCTTGATCTCTCAGTGGATCATGTTCGGCCGTAACAATTATAGTCTCTGGCAAACCGCCAACGTCTTCCCGGAGTATGGGAGAAAAGAAAGGATGAAAAAAATCTTGATCTTTATTTAAATATAATTTATCAAACCACTTTATTGAATCTTTCGTTAAGAAATATCCTTTACCGTATTCCCTTAATGATTCTGTGAAGAGATCTGGACCAAGCACAGGATAAAAAAGAGTCTGAAGTTTTGGTAGTTCTATCTTATCATCCTTTAATCTTAAGCTTGTAACAACAGTGAGATTAGCACCTGCACTATCTCCTGCTATTGCTATTTTGTCCGGAGATATGCCTAAAGTTCCGGTATTTTTCCTCACCCAGAGGTAAGCTTCATAGGCATCGTCCACTGCTGCAGGAAATTTATTCTCCGGCGCCAGTCTATATTCAACAGAGAGGACTTTACATCCTGAGGTCTTTGCAGCTCTCCTGGCGATGCCATCAAACGATTCTATGTCTCCGAATATAAAACCTCCACCATGAAGATAGATTATTAATCCGTTATAGCTATTTTCAGGCTCATAAAGCCTGCAAGGAATCTTTAGTCCATGGTGTTCGATATGAAGGTCCTTAATCGATTTCACATGTTCTTTTTTTGGTGGAATTGGACTCTTACCCATCATCTCTCTTACATCTTCAACCTTCATTGTACTCAGTTCGATATTTTTAAATATCTTAAGAATTTTTTCGGCCGCAGGGTCAAGAACCATAATCTTTCCTCCTTTAATTATTAAACACCATCTTATATTAAAACTTAATCCAGAAAATGCAATAAATACTGGAGTGCAAAATCAAATTTTGGTAATGAAGATTCAATACTTTTCAGGAGTCTGAGAAAGAAGCACTTTGGTTAAGAGCCAATAGGGTGCTACTTTACCGAACTTTGTTGCATATTTCATTCCGGGTGGGAATATATTTTCTCGCATCTCCTCTTTTATGCCTTTGAGCACATATTCTGCAGCTTTTTCTTCACTGATTTGATTGGGGGCAGGAATCCCGTCGCTCCGGCTTGCGTCTGTATCTACAAATCCGGGATGTATTGTTTGAATCACTATAGGGGTATAACCGAAATGCTTCAATTCCATGCGTACAGTTTCAAGAAAGATTCGTGCCGCACTCTTTGCGGCGGTATAATCTCCCTGCATGGGTATGCCGAAATAAGTTGCCTGTGAATTCATATGGGCGATCATGCACCGTGTTTTTTGTAGCTTCATTTGTCGAATAAGAGGGCAATAAAAATTGATCATGGTATCATAATTCGTACGCATGCATTGGAGTATTTTCTCCCTTGATGCGGTGAGGGTGTTTGAAGGCGGACCTTGGCCGACATTGAGCAGGGCTATGTCTATCCTTCCGAATTTTTTAATCGTTTCGGAAATTACGTAATCCGCATGATCCGGATTAAGGGCGTCACCAGCGTAGGATATACATTCGCTGCCGTTTTTACGTATCCGTTCAGCCGCCGATTCAAGAAGCTCCTTGCGGCGGGCTGTTATTACTATCGAGTTATTGTATCGGCTTAAAGCAATTGCCACCGCACGGCCGATACCGGATGATGCTCCTGTTATTAAGATCACTTTTTCGGAATATTCCATATATCCCCCATTTATATTTAAGTGATTGTTCGTTTTTTATCGTGCACAATCCAACCACAGCCACATGGTTTTATTTCATATGCCGATTTAATCCTCAAGTCAGTTCTCAAATTAGGATAATGTTAATATATCTATAAACGAATATCAACTTACCCGAAAAATACACCTTTTAAGGTTAAGGTTCACAAGAAGTGTTGAACATGTGGCAGACCTGCTGTGTCTGCTTTCAACAGACTGTCAATGATTGACTTGTTGTATATCAATCGGTATATCTTGTAAAAGCTGAACAGACCGGAGTTATAATTTGCTTTATTTTGAGCGGATAGTAGTGACATGGAGAATAAAATTAAAAAAATAACTCATGCATTTTCACAGCCCCTTTAAATTTATATACATATCATGTGCATATTTCATGTATTCGTTTGACGCTCTGTACAGACATTACTTGGCAGGTCTTAAGGAAAAATCCATACGTGTGGGCAAACATACCATTTCATATCTCGAAGGAGGAAAAGGAGAAACCGCGGGGTATTATCTTGGATTCATCGGAGGATAAGAGAAAATTTTGGGAAAGGCTACACATTACACAATCTCAACAAACATGAAGTCGTAGCAAAATGCTTCCTCACCTGCATAGTACCAATGGTTCGTATATAACAGATTATTCCTGTTGATCTCCAATGGCTCTGTAAACATATATTTTGACTGATAATAATTTTTATATTAAAATTTTTTGAAACAAAAATATAAAATGTGGAGGAAATGGACTGCGCCCTATGGACTGGACTAAAATTCTATAAACGAGTGAGCAAATTAAAAGCAGTCAAACAGGGGCAAAATTATGCTGATCGACCTGATAACGGTTGATAGTCAGATATGGACAGGATCAAAA
>CAZJPN010000059.1:0-63112 GCA_964547905.1 uncultured Pseudomonadota bacterium
GGTTGCGAATTACGGTGACAACACGGTAAGCGAATTAAGCCCTACAGGCACAACCATGAGGACGGTCAGCGTAGGTACGAACCCGTATGGCATTGCCATAGACGCATCAGGCAATGTCTGGGTTACAAATATGGGCGATAATACAATAAGCGAATTAAGCTCTACAGGCACAACCATGAGGACGGTCCCTGTAGGTGCAACACCTAAGTACGTAGCCATAGATGCATCCGGCAATGTCTGGGTCACGAACTGGGGCAGTAACAATGTAACCGAATTAGGTCCAACAGGTTCAACCGTTACGACGGTCACCGTAGGTACAAACCCGTATGGCATAGCCATAGACGCATCCGGCGATGTCTGGGTCACGAACTGGAGCAGCAATAATGTAATCGAATGGACTGCCGGCGCCATAGGCTACAATGTTTATGACACGACAACATCGGGCGGACCTTACACAATGGTAGGCTTTACAACGACATCGGGCTACACGGTAACGCCTTTGACGGATCATACTCAATACTACTTTGTCGTGCGTACTGTTACGGGCAAGGGTGAAAGCGCTTACTCAAACCAGGCGGGTGCGATGCCGGTCACGATAAGTACCTATCCGGTTGGCAGTAGTCCGGCAGGCATTGCCATAGACGCATCCGGCGATGTCTGGGCTGTGAACCAAAATGACGGCACGGTAAACGAAATGGCTGTTACGGGTACAACATTGACTTACACTGTCGGTACAAATCCGTGGGGCATAGCCATTGACGCTTCCGGCAATGTCTGGGTTCCGGAAATTGGAGGAGCCACTGAAATAAGTATTACGGGTACGACCACAACCTATCCGTTCGGTTCGAGTCTGAGTAATATTGCCATAGACGCATCAGGCAATCTCTGGGCTTCGGACGAAGGGGGAAGCTGGAATACAGTGGTCGAATACATCAAGACAACGGGCACGGCCTATACCTACACCGTAGGTGCAGTTCCCTGGGGCATTGCCATAGATTTCACGGGTAATGTCTGGGTTGCGAACTATTGTGGCAATGATATTACCAACTGCGCCAGTCCCGGCACAGTCTCCGAGATAAGTTCTACCGGTGTAACCATAGGAACGTACACGGTTGGCCTTTATCCGGAAGGCATAGCGATAGATCAATCGGGTAATGTCTGGGTTGCGAATTATTCCGGTAATAATGTAACCAAATTAAGCTCAATGGGTGTAACCATTGGTACGTATCCCGTAGGATCAGAGCCGGATGGCATTGCAATCGATCAGAATGGCAATATTTGGGTCGCAAATGGTGATGGCACGGTGAGTGAATTGAGCCCTGTGGGTAAAATTATAGGGACGTATAGCGCAGGTGTTTCGCTTGTAGGTATTGCGATAGACGCAAGCGGTAATGTATGGGTCACTAATTGGACCAATCCAGGCACAGTATCCGAGCTTGCCGGTGTAACCACAGGTCCTCAATACTTCCCGGTCACGGGTCCGCAATTTGCCGGCGGCGGGAATGAGTAGGAAGAAGAGCTAAGACGCTGAAGAACTGAACAAGGTGATAGAACATGAAGGGGCGGTTTCTAAGCCGCCCTTTTTATAATTCATGTCTGTCTGCAAAGCTGGTGTATTTGCCCGTTAGAAAGCCCCGCCATTCTCAGCCAGAGGACTGGTGCCCGGGGGCATATGTCATGCGGGGGAGCGGTCAAACAAAAAAACGGGCATAAAGATTACATCTCTTTTGTTATCATAGTAAGAGAAGTTTTCCGACAGCATGGCGGCCCGGGAAACACCGTATTTTTTCCTGAAGCTGAATATCGCTCTGCTGATCTTATTTGTATTTAACGCGGACTTTACCTCGGCAATAGGAAGACGAGGGGTCAGCCTGTTGACATTGGACATTGGAAACAATGGGTCAATGAAGACTTAAATATTGAGATTGCCGTAGCGGCTAATACATCTTGAGCCGTTTTCGTGCAACACCTGTCCTATATGCTGTATCACTGACAGCCTGCGCAACGGCTTTTACAACGTTCTTGTCGAACACACTCGGAATAATATAATCTTCGCTCAGGTCAGATGGCTTTATGAGGGATGCTATGGCATCTGAAGCAGCAAACATCATCTCATCGTTTATATTGCTTGCCCTGACGTCAAGAACTCCCCTAAACATACCCGGAAAGCAAAGAACATTGTTTATCTGGTTTTGGTAGTCGGACCTTCCGGTTGCTACAACCTTTGCATATTTCATTGCGAGTTCCGGTGAAACCTCCGGATCCGGGTTTGCCATGGCGAACACGATTGCATCTCTTACCATCTTTTTCAGATCGGATGGTTTTACGATATCCGGAGCTGACACCCCTATGAAGACGTCCGCATCGCTAAACGCATCCGAGAGCCTGCCTTTAATATTTTGTTTGTTTGAATGATCCGCGAGCCATTGAATGTACGGGTTCATACCCTTTTCCCTTCCTCTATAGATAAGACCATCCTTGTCATTCACAATCAGTTCTTTTACGTTTTTGCGTATGAGCAGCTTGGCAATAGACATGCCTGCTGCTCCGGCACCAGATAATACAACCTTTATATTGTTCAGTTTTTTATGTACCACCTTGAGTGCATTTGTAAGGGCTGCAAGCAGTACAATAGCGGTGCCGTGTTGATCATCGTGAAAAACGGGGATATCGAGCACCCTTTTTAATTCGTCTTCGATATAAAAACATCTCGGAGCGGAAATGTCCTCGAGGTTTATGCCGCCAAAACCTCCTGCTATAAGCTTTACCGTGTTCACTATTTCATCCGGGTCTTTTGTTCTCAGTACAATCGGAAATGCGTCTACATTTGCGAATTCTTTAAAAAGCAGGGCCTTTCCCTCCATTACAGGCAGGGCTGCCTCAGGACCGATATCGCCAAGCCCGAGTACCGCGGTTCCGTCTGATACCACGGCAACCATATTTTTTCTTATTGTCAGTGTAAAAGATTTATCCTTATCTTCTGCGATAGCCTTTGAGATCCTTGCTACCCCCGGGGTATATGCAAGAGATAGATCATCCCTTGTCTTTATGGGGTTTTTGCCAACAATAGAAATCTTACCTCCAAGATGGTATAGAAACACCCTGTCGGATATGCTTGCAACACTAACACCTTTTAGTTTCTTTAACGTAGAGATGATATGCTTCGAATGCTCCTCATCCCTTGCCTTTATAGTTATGTCGCGAAAAATCGTATTTTTTGCGAACCCTGCAAGGTCAACCGCTCCTATATCGCCGCCGGCCTTGCCTATTGCTGTTGTCACTTTGCCCAGCATACCGGGTACATTATGTATCTCGAGTCTGACCGTTATACTATAACTGACATTCGGTACAGTAGCCATATATGCCTCCTTGTGGTATTTTATAATAAATTTATTCAAATGCAATATAACTTGTTGAGTAGGTTTGGAATAGGTAATGTATGACCATGAATTTACAAAAAGAGATGTACCTCCTCAAAGAGCTTGAGGTGCTTGTTTCGCGGTTCGATATTCACGTGAGGTATGAGCACCTTACGGATGCTAAATCCGGACTATGCATATTTAAAGGCACAACATATCTTATCATTGATACGGATGCGGCGTTGGAAGATAGGCTTCGGGTTTTTAAAGGAATTTTTTCGGATTTGGATCTTTCAAAAATATATTTGCCACCTGCTGTGAGAGAATTTTTATTCGAGCAATGATACTACTTTCTCCTCAGCTTCTTCTTCTGTTGCATTGTTTTAGATATTTATGCTTTATTATCTGATAAAAGTGTTATTTGTTAAGGAGGTATTATGTCCAAAAAGTTGAGAATCCTTGTCGGTAAACCCGGGTTGGATGGTCATGACAGAGGTGCCAGGATCATCGCAAGGACGCTGAGAGATGCAGGTTATGAGGTTATTTATACAGGACTTCATCAGACGCCGGAGATGATTATTGCAACCGCACTTCAGGAGGATGTCGATGCTGTCGGTTTAAGCATACTCTCCGGAGCACATAATACACTTTTCAAAAGGGTCGTCGATCTACTCAAGGAAAAAGGGCTTGAAGACATTACCGTTTTCGGCGGAGGCATCATTCCGGAAGAAGACATCGCATACCTGAAAGGCATCGGAGTAAAGGGCATATTTACGCCGGGAACGAGCCTCGAAACAATACTTGAGTTCATAAAAAAAGAAGTAAAGCCAAGAATATAAAAGAATAGAAAGGAGACAAAATGAGACCCGTTTACATGGTATCAGGCGGAATAACAAAATTTGCAAAGGCGCACCCGGAAATGACCTTCCAGTTAATGGTGAAAAAGGCTTATGACTACGCTCTCAATGACATAGGATTGACGCACAAAGAGGCTGTAAATGCTATTGATGGAGTCGTGGCATCCTATTTCTCAGATCATTTCAGCAGGCAGTTGATGGCGGGTATTATGGTGCAGGATTATCTGGGGCTTGTCCCAAAACCGGGACACAGGGTCGAGGGCGGAGGTGCAACAGGCGGTATATGTTTTCAGGAAGGGTATAAGTCCGTTGCATCCGGCGTTATGGATGTGTGTCTTAGCTATGGGTTCGAAACTATGTCACACGTGAACACATGGAAGGGTAATGAGTTTATAGCCCTTGCATCGGATGTAAACTTCGATTATCCGGTGGGAGGATTTTACACGGGTTATTATGCAATGATGGTTGTCAGGCACATGAAAGAGTTCGGAACAAAGGTGGAGCAGATGGCAATGGTGTCCGTAAAAAACCACATAAATGCCTATCACAACCCCTACGCACAGAAACGGGAACAACTTACGATCAAAGACGTTCGCAATGCCCCGATGGTCGCCTGGCCACTCACAAGGCTTGATGTCTGCGTTATGTCCGATGGGGCTGCTGTTGCCCTGCTTGCGAGTGAAGAAGGCATTGGAAAACTCGAAAAGATATCGGGCACAAAACTGAACCCCGTTCTGGTCTCAGGAGTGGGCAGGGGTACCGACAGCATGAGGATGGCGGATAGGCCGCACGGCAAGGTCATACTGCTTCCCCATGAATCGCCGAACGATTATAAGCACCTTGATTATCCTGGCATCCATTCTTTCAGGGCAGGAAGGATGGCGACCAAGCTCGCCTATAAAATGGCAAAGATCGAGGATCCGAGAAAGGATATCAATTTTGTCGAGCTCCACGATGCATACACCTCTTCTGAGATACAGACGTATGAAGACATGGGTTTGTGCAAATACGGGGAAGGCGGCAAGTTCGTAGAAGCAGGCAATCCGTTTTTACCAAACATAGATTATGGACTAAAGTTGAAGAAAAAAGGGACAATTCCGGTAAATCCATCCGGAGGCTTGATAGCATGCGGTCATCCGGTTGGTGCAACAGGGCTTATGCAGGCGGTATTCGCTTTCTGGCAGATACAGCACTCCATCAAAAAGCATTTTGGAAACGATCTTCTGCAGGTTAAGGACGCAAAGAGAGGTGCAATACACAGCCATGCGGGTACCGGCACGTATGTAACAGTATCGATACTGGAAAAGGCTTAAGGAGGATACCATGAAAAAAGAAAAAGAAAATATAGTAATGCCCGAAACAGAAGAAGGCACTGTTCTATTCAATGTCCCGTTTCCAAAGGACTTGAAACAATTGAAGGATATGAGTCCCATTGTCATACTCCAACACTACGGCATAAACTACATCCATAGTTACGGGCAGGATTCACCGTATTTCGCAGGGCTTGCAAACGGACGGCTGCTCGGAACAAAATGTACGTCATGCGGTTATGTACACGTTGCACCAAAATTTCACTGTCAGGAATGCGGGAGTGAATGTGAATGGATAGAGCTGCCGAAAGAAGGAAAGATCCATACATTTACGGTATGTCACTTTGGAAGCGAAGAATTTCTCAAAGAAACCCCGTTTATGCTTGTACTTGTGGAGTTTGAGGGTGCAAAAACATTGATGCTGTCAAGGCTTCTCGGTGTTGACCCGGCAAAGGTTTCTCTCAATCTTATAGGCAAAAAGGTAAGGCCGAGGTTCAAGAGAAATTCCAAGTTTAAACCAACGGACGTGTATTTCGTATTGGCTGAATAAAAAAACAAGGGCGGGCATCCTTGCCCGCCTATCAAAAACCATTTCACTTGGTGTCGAATGGTTTCTCCACGAAGTATTTATCGCATATCCCACGGCCTTCCTTGTCTTTTTCAAATGCATTTTTCGACTAAGTTTTTTTAAACCTTTTCCGTTTTTACCTGTCCAAATATATAATAACAAAATGGATGAAGATAGGGAGTTAATAAAACGCTATTTGCATGGGAATGTGGATGCAATGGAGATGCTTGCAATGAGATATCAAAAACAGGTTTATAGCCTTATTTACAGAATGACGAGTGATGCTGAAGAGACAAAAGATTTAACTCAGGATGTGTTTTTGAAAGTTATACATGGTATAAAAAACTTTCGGAACGAGGCTTCATTCAAAACATGGTTATACCGGATCGCTGTAAATACGGGTATTAACTATACCATGCAAAAAAGGAACGGTGAGATTGAGCTCAACGAATCTGCCTGTGAAAGCATATCGGATACCGTTTCTGAAATCATAGACAAGGAGAAAAAAGATTACCTGAAGAATGCTCTAACACGCCTTACCCCGAGGGAGAGACTCGCAATCATTCTAAGGGTTTATGAGAATCTGAGTTGCAGGGAGACGGCAGATGTAATGCAATGTTCAGAAAGTGCTATGAAAACGCACTATCATAACGGCGTACAAAGATTAAAGGAAATTCTAAGGTCAGAAGGCTATGAAAGCAAACCATGAGAAAATAAAAAATATGTTTCCGGATTTTCTTGCAGAAGTTCTTCCGCCTGAACAGAGAAAAATGGTTTTTGCTCATCTGGAATTATGTGAGGATTGCAGAAAAGAATTGTCCCTGATCACGGAACTCCATAAAGCTGTCGTACCGGATCCAGGGGATAAATTTTGGAATACACTGAGGGTTAAGGTCAGAACAGCAGCAGAAGAGCAGAAGCCGTTTGCAGAAAACACGAAAACGATCTCCCATAAATCGTTTTCCATGAAAGCATTGCCGGTAAGATTTATTCCCGCTGCGGTAGCGATCGGGGTCATTATTGTTTTTGCAATCCGGCATATCGATAATAAGAGAACCAGCTCCGGGAAGAGTATTGTTGTTTCGGAAAATACATCCGTGCGTATGAGTGGTTATAGGGATCCTCTTGCGGCTTTTATTATAGATTATAGCCTTATAAAACAGAGTGATATCCCGTCACCCCTGCAACAAGTGCAGATTGAAACATTATATCCCGAGTTGGCATATTCTGCTGGCTCTTATTACTCACGGTTCGCTTCCCTGAATGCAGAGGAGCTTAAAAAACTGGATACCATACTGAAAAGCAAAGAAAAGAAGAGGAGTTAATATGAAAAACAAAATGTTTAAACTTTTATTGACGGTATTGATGCTGTTTGGATTTGCCGTCAATGGTATAGCTGATCCCCAGGGCATCGGTCCTGCAAAACCACAAAATTTCGACAGGCCGCCTTCGAAAGAACAAATGGAAAAAATAAGACAAAGAATAGATACTCTGAGGATGTGGGAACTGACAAAGGCTTTAAATCTCGATGAAAAAACATCCGCAAAGCTTTTCCCGCTGTTGAATCGGTATGACAAAAAGAAATTTACCTTAGGGCAGGAGATGATGGACGGTATGAGAGATTTAACGAAGTATTTGAAGGAAAAAAATGATAACGGTTTGAAGAAGACATTAATCGGTCTTGAACAGACTCATCGGGAAATGGACAAGATTAACGATAACGAATTCAATGCATTGAAGAACATCCTTACCATAGAACAACAGGCGAAATTCGTTCTATTTAAGATGAAGTTTGAAAGAGAAATAGGCAGGCTTATGGAAGATTCGAGACAAGGACCGGGACATCAGCCCATGCAAGATGATGAAGACAGACCTTTACCCCCGCCTCCTTTGCTGGAAAACAGATAATGATATTTTACATGTGATAGGAATTTTCGCCATTATGAAACCGCTTATTATAACGTGGTCTTTTTATGAATCAAAAGTTACCGTTTATATTCCTTAAAAATACAGGAGGTAAAGCATGAAGAAAATTTTTAATGTTACAATAACACTATTTATTTTTTCTATGGTGGTTCTATCAGGATGTGGAAATAACACGACGAATACAAATACTGTAGGCAGCAATCCTTTTGGCATAGCTATAGACAGCTCGGGCAATATCTGGGTTACCAATTATGGCGGCAGTACCGTAACCGAATTGACCTCATCGGGGAATGTCGCAGGCACGTATGATGTTGGCAGTAATCCTGAGGGTATAGCTATAGACAGTTCGGGGTATGTCTGGGTCACCAATTATGGCAGCAATACAATAACGAAATTAAGCTCATCAGGGGTAACCGTAGGCACGTATGATGTGGGCAGCAGCAGTAACCCGGGGTCTTTAGTCATAAACAGTTTAGGCAATCTCTGGGTTGCTAATAGTGCTATTAACAGTATAACCAAAGTAGGTGTAACGGGGATAACCATGGGTACTTATAGTGTTGGCAGTACTCCCGGGTGTATAGCCATAGACCGCTCGGGCAATATCTGGGTTACCAATTATGGCGGCAGTACCGTAACCGAATTGACCTCATCAGGAGATGTCGTGAGCACGTATGATGTTGGCAACAACCCTTTTGGCATAGCCATAGACAGTTCGGGCAATATCTGGGTTGTCAATAACGGGAGCAACAGTGTAACCGAATTAAACTCATCAGGAGATGTCGTGGGCACGTATGATGTTGGCAGCAACCCTTTTGACGTAGCCATAGACCATGCGGGAAATGTCTGGGTTACCAATTATGGCAGCGATACGGTTACTGGATTAAGTTCCACAGGTACAACCATAGGAACATATAATGTAGGCACTGGGCCTTTGGGCATAGCCATAGATAGCTCAGGCAACATCTGGGTTACCGATAATGGGAGTGATACTGTAACTGAAATAAAAGGTGTTGCAAACGGTTCCCAATATTTTCCATACGCCGGCCCCCAGTGGCCATAAGAAACAAATTCCAAATCTTACGTATGGATCAAAGAGCGGTGATGACGATATAAACGCTGATAATTAGATTAACCAGGAAAATGCAATGGTGGAGTTTGTTCATCTCAAAAACAGTGGAAACAGAACTTTTAAACCATTCGCTACAAACTGGACGGATATGGCAAGCAAAATAATACCCATGAGCCTTGAAATAATGCCTATACCTGTTTTCCCTAAAAGTTTGTTGAGATGTATCGAGCTGGACAAAACAGCAAATACCCCTACACAGGCAAGTATTATGGCTATCACGATAGCAATATAAAAAATATAGTTATTTTTTAGTGAAGTCGACAATGTAACAACTGTGGCAATGGCACCGGGTCCGGAGAGCAGTGGTATGGCCAGTGGTACAAGGGCGATATTTTCTTTATCTTCGGCTTCGGCTAATTCGTCTTTTGATGTTCTTTCTTTGTGAGGGTTGCCAAAAACCATATTGAGAGAAACAAGCGATAGCAAAATACCGCCTGCTACCTCAAGTGAACCTATATCAATGCCAAATATTTTAAATAAGAGCTCGCCAAATACTAAAAAAAATGTCAGAATACCAAAAACAAAGTAACTCGAATGCCTTATCACGTATTGCCTATCGTTTTTAGAATAATTTTGTGTTAGTGAAACGAATACAGGTATTGCGCCAAAAGGATTGAGTATTGCAAACAATGAAACAAAACTTTTTAGTATTATCGTAAAAAACACAGTAATGTTAAAATCAACGTGAATCATTTTTAACCCAACTTTTAAGTGTAATGTCACTCAGAGGAAAAGCAGAACATGTTCTGTTTATGTAATTCCATGGTATACTTAAAAAAGTGTAATTCTTTCATAATAAAAAATCAAGTTTAAAAATTCAAAATTAAAAAGTCCGAAGGCAGAAGGACGGACAAAAAAAATTGAAGACAAGATTTCTTCCATTATGATAACAACCGAAGCATGTATTATGTTAACCCGGAAAATGCAATAGGAGAGTTTGTTTGTTCGTTTTTCCTATTTTGCAAATGCGTTTTTCGGGTTAACCCATGTTTCCGGATGGATCGTCTCATTTGCCATCCGAAGATGTAGTTGATTTTGTCTGGGATACAGAGGCAGTGGCAGAACGTCGTCGTTGTTCCATTGCCTTGACGATACGCACAAGTGTTGCATTTACATCCGAGGCGATACCGAGCTCATGCCCGTATTTTACGACAGCACCGTTGAGTGCCTCGATTTCTGTCCTTTTGCCTCTTTCCATGTCCTGAAGCATGGATGCCCGGTGATCCGCGGTCGATGGTACAAGTGCGGCATAGAACAGCTCCAGAAAATCGGTATATTTTTCCCACGGCATGTTTATGCCCATTGCCTTTGCGACAGTGTGAGCCTCTTTCACCACATCATCCATTATAGAGACAATGGCTTCGTTTTTAACGAGCTCTCCATAGGTTGATTGAAAGATGGTGCTTAATGGGTTCAGAGGGCAATTATAAAACATCTTCGCCCATAGATGAGGATACACGTCATCCGCATAATAAGAGGGTATACCGCTGGTGTTAATAAACGTTGCAAGCTCTTCGAGCAGGTCTTTGTGTGGGTTGTTTTTCTGCTGAAAGGGACCGATAACGATCTGATCCGCATAAACGGTAACATGAACGGTGCCTGGATCGGGCACTTCAGCCCCGAATATTACCCTTGCACCCGATGTCTTCGCATCGCCGAGTACGGATGCTATTGCCTCCATATTGCCGAGCCCGTTCTGGAACGACACACATACGCCGTTTTGTTTTAACAGGGGGGCGTACATGGTTATAGCATCGGGTGTGTCATAACTTTTTACACACAGAATGATTATATCGAATTTGTCCGCCGATGATAGATTTGGAGGCTCGATTGTTTCGATGTTTTGCAGGTTGTAGTTCCCCCAGATACCTTTTATTGTCAAACCGTGTGATTTAATACGGCGGATATGCTCACCCCTGCCTGCAAGTGTGACATCATAACCTGTTTTGTATAAAAATCCCCCTATGACAGAGCCGATCGCACCTGCGCCTGCAACAAGTATCTTCATCTTAACCTCCTTAATTATTTTACTCCGTTAGAGAGGACATGGTCTAACGCCCTGTCGTTTCTAACGAAAGTTTGCTCATGAATACTTCCGGATAAAACCGGCTTCATTTGTAGAATTCGTTGAATTCATATAAAACCATATTAATATTATCAGAATGGAGGTATTTATGAAAACAAAATTATTTTCCAGTTTGACGTTACGAGAACTCGAATTCAGAAACCGTATTTTTATGTCACCGATGTGCCAGTATTCATGTGAGAACGGCATGGCAACGGACTGGCATTTGATTCACCTTGGCACCCGGGCCGTAGGCGGGGCTGCACTGGTTCTGACCGAGGCCACCGCTGTTTCTCCGGAGGGGCGCATTTCCCCCTACGATCTTGGTATATGGTCTGACGAACACATCCAGCCGCTCAAACGTATAACCTCTTTTATCAAAGCGCAGGGGGCTATACCAGGCATTCAGCTTGCCCATGCAGGACGCAAGGCTTCAACGGATGCTCCATGGAACGGAGGTAAACCTATAACAGGAAGTGCGGGGGCATGGCAGCCCATAGCACCCTCCCCAGTCCCGTTTGCCGAATCATACCAGATGCCGATGGAGATGACACAGGCCAAGATTGATGAGGTGCTATCCCGGTTTTCATCTGCTGTTAAACGAAGCATTGAAGCCGGGTTTGAGGTGGTAGAGGTTCACATGGCACACGGTTATCTGCTCCACGAATTCTTGTCACCGCTCTCAAATCAGAGGAAGGACGCCTACGGAGGCAGTTTTGAAGGCCGTATAAGACTGCCGTTGCTGGTTGCTGAAACCGTACGGAGGCTGTGGCCGGATAACCTGCCTGTCTTTGTGCGGGTGTCTTCAACGGATTGGGTCGAAAGAGGATGGGACATTGCACAAACAGTACGATTTGCGTCTGAGCTCAAACAGTTAGGTATAGATCTGATCGATTGTTCGAGCGGTGGACTGGTGTCTCATGCGGTTATACCCGAGGGTCCGGGGTATCAAACGCCGTTTGCTGCTGAGATAAGAAAAAATGCCGGCATAGCGACAGGCGCGGTTGGTATGATTACAGAGCCTTTCCAGGCAGAGCAGATCGTTGCAACAGGTATTGCAGACGCGGTTATCATGGGAAGAGAAGTATTGAGGAATCCTTACTGGCCTCTGTATGCTGCCAAAGTGCTCAAAGCAGATATACCATGGCCCAAGCAGTACTTAAGAGCAAAGATTTAAGACGCTACTTCAGGTATTTGTTCAGGTCTATCAGACCTTGCTGTGCGGCTCCTACGGTCCCGGCTATGGTCCTTTTGTACTGCTGCAGAGAAGGCTCTTTTTCTTCAAGTGATACCTCTTCTATTTGACTTATCGTTCTGCCATTCTCATCCATAATTAGTTTCACGGAAGGTCTTTGGGGATTTTTATCATTTGCCTTTGTGACGACACCGATTTCGTTTGTATCAAGCCTCACAACGGAACCTACAGGGTATATGCCGAGTGCCCTTATGAATGCCTTAACATAATGAGATTCGAAATCCTCACCGGATCTGCTGTTTATAAATTCGAGTGATTCTCTTGGATCGAATCTTTTTTGATAAGGCCGCAGTGTTGTCATCGAGTCGTATGTGTCGGCTATGGCTATTATTTTTGAACCTTCGGGTTGTGATGCTATGCCATTCGGGTCTGGATAACCGGAAAGGTTTTTCCTGAGATGATGGTATAAAACGAAATTAGCCGTAATATCGCTTATGCCGCCTATTTCCGTTATGATGTTCCTGCCGTGCACGGGGTGTTTTTTCATCTCAACCCATTCTTGCGAACTCAGCTTTGAAGGTTTGAGTATGATTTCTCTTTGAACTCTTGTTTTGCCTATATCATGGAGTATGCCTGCAAGCCCTACATATAAAAGTTCGTCACTTTTAAAACCCAGCTCCTGTGCGAGTGAGAGTGACAGTATGCCTACATTCACCGAATGGTTGAACGTATACTCATCATAATCCTGAAGCATGGTAAGACAGAGCAGTGTGTTTTTATCTTTCAGCATTGCATCGTTCAAATCACTTATGAGGTCTTTTATCTTTGTTCTCTCCGGTATATGTCCAAGCCTTAACTCGCTCATTATGTTGAAGACCTCGTCTCGTGCAGCCGTGTATGTTTTGAAAATCTCTGTTTTTATATCCTCTTCTATCCTTTTGATCTCTATGCCTTTTACCCCGAGGTTTTTAAGCCTTACCGCTATACCGCCCTGTTTCTTAAGCTCTTCAGGCTGGATTGTCAGGCTTTCGAGCAGTATTAATATCTCTTTCTCGTTGATCATTCTGTAAAATACAATCCCGTTGATCTCTATACCCGTGAGCCTGTCAATAAACTCTTCTATGCCCTTGGTGGTGGTATAAAAGGGTGTTTTTTCTATCAGCAGTGTATTCTTTATAACAGCAATGACAATCTCCCTGTGCGTGGACAGCAACTTGTGCACCATCTCATTTGCCTTCTTTACTGCGGTTTGTATTGTTGGATGCGTTCTGGGATACAGAGATAGATTTCTTACACTTCCGGTAATCAGCGTTACAAGTTCATTGAATTGTTCATTCTCACGCATTTAATTTTTTACCGATTTCATTGAGTGTATTCCATGTTGCAGCCCTTATGCGTCCTTCCTTATTTTCCAACAATCTTACAAGATTTGCGATGGCAATTCCATTCATCGAGGTTCCGAGCGCTTTTATACCGGCAAATTTGATTTCAGGATATTGCTTTGCAAGAGATGCAGATGGATGGAAAACGGATTCGATGATTACGCTTGCTGCCTCATTGCTTCCGAGTTCGCCAAGTACGGGCAGAGCATTCTGTTTGATGGAATATGAAACGGCAGGATCAAACATTATATGCTTGATCCATGGAATAAACGTCTGTCTTTTGTACTTCCCTATCATATTGATTATAAGGTCTGTCATTCGCTGGTCCCTCATATTTGTCAGCAGTTTTTCAATGATATTATTTCCGTGCGTCGTGTTGATTTCAAACAATGCCTGCAATGCCCTTTTTCTGATCCGCATGTCTTTATGTGTCAGCCCGGTCGATATGGAGGGCTCAGAACCGGCCCTTAAATGTACAGCAGTGTCTATGGCCACTATTGCGGACTTATAGTTATCCGAAAGAATAACCTTTTGTAAATGTCCGTATGCCTGTTTCTGGAATACGGATAATGCCATTGCAATAAATTTGATGGATTGAAGTACGTCGGTTTTGATCATGATATCGGTTAGTTCTTCGAGAGCGGATTCACCTATTATTCTTATGGTTTTTACGGATGATTCGTAATAATACGGGTTACCTGTTACTATGGGATCTATAATTTTAGAAATCATACCTTTTCCCATGGATATGGTTTCAACCATAATTTTTGCTTTAGCAGCGATATCTTTATCTTTGTTTTTTTGGTATACGTGCTGGGTATATGTCCTTATTGCTATAAGCGGGATCTCGTATCTCTCTATTTCCGAAAGCCTGCCTATTATTACGGCGAGTGCATCCGAAAGATCATTGTATCTTTGAGGGGTATTTTCCTTTTCGATAAGGTTTATAAGCTTTATTGCCTCCTGCTCGTCATTGGTAAGGTCCTGGACAACGTTCTCAAGGTTTACTTCTTCTTCTGCATTGTCTATTTGCTGATCCGTATCATTGTCAAGCTCCTCTCGGATTGTATCATAATCAACCTCTTCTACCTCTATGCCGGTTATATCATTTTTGAACAGTATCTGTTTAATACTTTTGTCCTTCGGTAAAATAAGATCCCCGGAGGACACCTCATGTATAAATGTAAGCAGCTCTTCTGATTTCACGGTACTATGAATTATCAAGGTTTTTATCCTTTTGTAAAACAGTAGTTTCGAAAGCTTCTCAAAGCCGTCTAAAGGATTGTCGTTTATGAAAACGTGTCTTCTGTCAATGGTGTACAACACGCTCTTCAATGTTCCTAATTGTTGCTTTATGTTATTCAAAATACGTGCCGAGGCTACATTTAAATAATCGTGCCCTGCCGGGTAAAACGAAAATAGCCTTATCAACTTTTCAAGCTCGGCGAGTATCAGGGTTTCCGGTGTCTTGTTTTTAATATCCATATTTTATATCCCACTTTATAAGTTATTATAACACAGTATGAAAGATTCATTCCACTTTAACATATCCATTTATCTATTAAAAATAGTGCTTATTTGTAAAAATGACAAATATTGTAATTCAGCTTGTAAATATTGACGATAGCGCAGAAATGATTATTTTTAAAGATAAAGGAGTAAAAGTCATGGGAAAAGTTATAGGTATTGATTTGGGTACTACTAATTCTGTTGTAGCCTTTGTCGAAAAGGGAGAACCGGTTGTCATCCCCAATGAAGAGGGAAGCAGGTTAACGCCTTCGGTCGTAGGCTTCACAAAGGAAGGAGAGATCCTTGTCGGTCAGGTTGCAAAAAGACAATCGGTTACCAATGCCGAGAATACGGTATATTCTATAAAGAGGTTCATGGGGAGAAGATACAACGAAGTAACAGAAGAGATGAAAATGGTTCCTTATAAGGTTGTCTCTGCGGATAACCAGGATGTGAGGGTTAGTATAAAAGGAAAACTTTATTCTCCTCCCGAGGTATCCGCAATGATTTTGCAAAAACTGAAAAAGGCTGCTGAGGCATACCTTGGCGAAAAGGTCACAGAGGCGGTTATAACAGTTCCTGCATATTTTAATGACAGTCAGCGTCAGGCAACAAAGGATGCAGGCAAGATAGCAGGGCTTGACGTAAAGAGGATAATCAATGAACCTACGGCAGCGGCACTTGCATACGGACTCGATAAAAAGAAGGAAGAAGTGATTGCTGTTTATGATTTCGGCGGTGGTACTTTTGATATATCGATCCTTGAAGTCGGCGAGAATATTGTAGAGGTCAAATCAACAAACGGGAATACACACCTCGGTGGAGACAACATAGATCAGCGTATAGTAGACTGGATTATCAGCGAGTTCAAGAAAGACCAGGGTATCGATCTCAGCAAGGACATCATGGCTATACAGCGTTTGAAAGAGGCGGCGGAAAAGGCAAAGATAGAGCTTTCATCCACAATGGAATCAGAAATAAACCTGCCTTTTATTACGGCAGATGCATCGGGACCAAAGCACTTGATTCTAAAATTGAGCAGGGCAAAGCTGGAGCAGTTGTGTATGGACCTGCTTGAACTAAGTTTTGAACCTATGAAACAGGCTTTAAAAGATGCGGGATTAAAGACGGCTGATATTAATGAGGTAGTGCTTGTCGGCGGACAAACAAGAATGCCCAAGATGCAGCAGATGGTAAAGGACTTCTTTGGCAAGGAACCCCATAAAGGGGTAAATCCGGATGAGGTCGTTGCAGTTGGAGCTGCTATACAGGCAGCCGTGCTTTCCGGCGAGGTAAAGGATGTGCTACTCCTTGATGTTACACCGCTTTCACTCGGTATAGAGACTCTTGGCGGCGTTATGACAAAACTTATAAACAGGAACACGACTATACCGACACGAAAAAGTGAGATCTTTACGACAGCGGCTGATAACCAGACAAGTGTCGAAATACACATACTGCAGGGTGAACGCGAGATGGCGGGAGCCAATAGAACGCTCGGCAGATTTCAGCTTGTAGGTTTGCCTCCGGCACCAAGGGGAATACCCCAGGTAGAGGTTACTTTTGATATAGATGCAAACGGAATCTTGAATGTATCTGCAAAGGATCTCGCGACAGGAAAAGAACAAAAGATTGTCATTACGGCATCGAGCGGTCTTGCTAAAGACGAAGTTGAGAATATGGTAAAAGAGGCCGAAAAACATGCGGAAGAAGATAAAAAGAACAAAGAAAAGATAGAAGTTTCTAACAATCTTGATAGCCTTATCTACAGTATTCAAAAGTTGATTAATGAGAATAAAAATAAACTTAACCCCGATGAGGTCAAAAAATTGGAAGACAGCGTTGAAAAGGCCAAATCCGTACTTCAGGAAAAGGATATTGATAGAATGAAGGCATCCATAGAACAGCTTACAAAAGATTCTCATCATCTGGCAGAAGAGATGTACAAGAACGCATCAGCGGCGGGTAAAGGTGCTGCGGGTGCAGAACAGGCTCAATCTGCCCAGGGTGAAGAATCTGCCAAAAAAGAAGATGTGATAGATGCAGAATTCGAGGAGAAAAAATAAACCCCGTTAGAAAGGGCGTGGCTTTCTAACCTGGTAAATTTGAAGGAGGTGAAAATACGTTATGCCGATAATGAAATGGGATCCATTTAAGGAACTTACAACAATTCAAGACAGGATCAACAGATTGTTTGATGAGAATACCGGTAGGGTCAGATTTCCAGATGTTGAGCTATCAGCGGGATCATGGAGTCCGGCGGTTGATATTTATGAAACGAAGGATAATGTTGTGCTGAAAGCTGAATTACCAGGCATGGAGAAAAAGGATTTCTCCATAGAAGTAAAAGAAAATATGCTGACCCTCAAGGGAGAGAGGAAGTCCGAAAAAGAGACGAAAGAGGAAAACTACTACAGGATGGAAAGAGCTTATGGTTCCTTTACTCGTTCTTTTACTCTTCCTACGTCTGTTGACAAAGACAAGGTAAAGGCAAAATTCAAGGACGGGGTATTGGAGGTTACAATACCCAAGACAGAGACTGCGAAACCAAAACAGGTAAATGTGGAAGTTGAATAAGAGAGAAGCCTTATTCTCTGAAAGGGCGGCCAGGCATCTGACCGCCCTTTTTTTAGTTTGAGGAATTGAATGTGCTTGACTTTATGCGAAGTTAATTTGAATATTATGTAATCTCTGCTCTTCAAAAAGAAGGGCTTATAAAATCCAAAGGGAGGATAAAATGATAAGAACGTATGAATTGATGTACATCGTCGACAGTTCTCTGCCAGAGGAGAACATGAAGGCTGTGATAGAAAAGATCAACAGCACCATAAAACGTAACGGTGAACTTCTGGAGCAAAAGAATTTAGGCGATAAAAAGCTGGCTTACCCCATCAAAAGGAAACAAAGAGGCACCTACATATTGAATATCGTTAAAGGTGAAAATAATACCATAAGCGAAGCCGAAAGAACCCTCAAAATCACGGACGGTGTGTTGAGATATCTGACAATAAGGCCTGACAAAGTAGCTTAATAAATGTTCTATGCCGGAACTCAACAAGGTATTGATCGCCGGAAGGCTGACAGAAGATCCAACGATAAAATATACAGGAGATGGAATAGCTGTCGCAAATCTTAAATTGGCTGTAAACCATTACACAAAAGACAAGCAGGAATCCGAGGCCAGCTTTTTCGATATTGTTGCTTTTGGGAAGGTTGCGGAGTTTATCGAACAAAACATTAAAAAAGCAGATCACATTCTCATAGACGGAAGATTAAGACAGGTTAAATATAACATTAAGATTGACGGTGAGGAAAAGACGCGATCAAGGGTAGAGATAGTTGTAAACAGTATATTTCCCATCAACCTGCATACGGACAAAACAATAGAGGACAAGGGCACGATTGAGTATTGAGAAGAAGCAATAATTAGAGGAGGAAAAAATGGAAGAAAGAAGGCCGAATACAAGAAGAAAGGCTATAGTAGTAAAGAAAAGGGTTTGCAGGTTCTGCAACGACAAGCAAATCACTATCGATTATAAGAACCCGGATATGTTGATGAGTTTTATATCCGAAAGAGGAAAGATATTACCAAGGCGGTTAACAGGGACATGTGCAAGACACCAAAGGGCATTGACTGTTGCCATAAAGCGTGCGAGGATACTCGCCCTTTTACCATTTACCACGGTAAAAGAAAAACTTGAATTATAGAGGAGACCACGGATGAAGGTTATATTAAAAAGTGAGGTTCCAACACTGGGTAAGGTTGGGGATGTGATCAATGTAAAAGACGGATATGCTATTAATTACCTTATACCGAGACAGCTTGCAATGATTGCGGATACCGGCAGCGTTAAGTCCATAAATCACCAGAAGATGATGGTAGAGCATATTAAGAAAAAACTTATTAAAAACACGACAGACTTGAAACAAAAAATAGAAAATACAGAGCTTGTATTAGAAAAGCCAATGGGGGATCAGGAAAAACTTTTTGGTGCGGTTACCGCCCAGGACATATCCGAGGCTCTTGAAAAGAACGGTTTAAAGATAGATAAAAGAAAGATCGAACTTGATACCCCGATACACAGTATCGGATTGTACAATATCGTTGTAAAACTGCATCCGGAAATAATAGCGAATTTAAAGGTAAAGGTTGTGGGCAAAGTATCCTCATAAAATGGCTAAGACGGAAACATCTTTTATTGAAAGCGTATTGCCGCAGAACCCCGATGCAGAAAGGGCGGTACTGGGGAATATACTTTTTGATCAGGATACAATCTATAAGGTTATGGATATACTCCGCACCGATGACTTTTATACTTCAGCCCACAGATTGATCTATGCCGCTCTCATCGAGCTTAATAAAAAAAGTATACCGGTCGATGTTCTTACCATAACAGAATATCTTAAAAACAACGGTTCACTTGAGACTGCAGGTGGCGAATCGTATGTTGCTTCTCTGATAGATCTCGCACCGGTGACTACGAATATTACGACATACGCGAACATCATAAAAGAAAAGGCTATCAGACGCGAGCTTATAACAAACTCGATGCAGATCGCAAAAATGGGCTATGACCCATCCATAGAAATAGACAGTTATCTCGACGGCTCTGTAAAATTGATCTTTGATATAACCCAGAAGAGATTCACATCAACAATGGTCACTTCGAAGGAGCTCATAGAAAAAGCGTACCAGATTATCGAGGAACGCAGAAAGAATAAAATGGCAGTAACAGGCGTGCCGAGCGGATTTGATGCACTAGACGAGATAACCTCCGGGTTTCAGTCATCGGATCTGATTGTAATTGCAGCAAGGCCTGGGGTCGGAAAAACATCCCTTGCACTGAATATAGCTATGAACGCATCGGTAAAACATCAAAATCCTGTGGCGATTTTCTCTCTCGAGATGAGCAAACAGCAGCTTGCACTGCGACTGCTTTCGATGGAGGCAAGGGTCAGATATATGAGTATACTGAGAGGCTACCTCGAGTTTGCAGAGTTTCAGAGATTGAATAAGGCAGCTTCGATTATACAGAATGCCCCTATTCTCATAGATGACAAGCCTGCGATATCAATGCTCGAGATCAGGGCAAAGGCAAGAAGGTTGAAAGCCGAAAATAAATTGAAATTGCTCATCATAGATTATTTGCAGATAATGGAACAGCCGAGAGAATCGGAAAGTACACAAGCAGCAATAGCCGCACTTTCAGGCTCTTTGAAAGCCCTTGCAAAAGAACTCGATGTGCCTGTGCTTCTGCTTTCCCAGCTTAATCGGGAAGGAGAGAGAAGGGATTTCAAGAGACCGCAGTTGTCGGATTTAAGAGGATCGGGTGCTATAGAACAGGATGCCGATCTTATAATATTCATTCATAGACCGGAGCTTTACAGTAAAGAGGACAATCCGATGAAAGACCACGGCATAGCCGAGATCCTTATTGCAAAACATAGGAACGGTCCCACAAAGAACATAAAACTTACATTTATCGGCGAGTTTACGAGGTTCGAGAATTATACCCAGGAAAAAGTGGAGCTTGCAGAGAATTAATTCGAAAAACCCATTCACTCTCCCCATCTTTTGTACAGCCCATTCGGAATGTCCAATGCGTCGAGAATTTTTGAGACCACGAAGTTTACAATGTCATCGATTGTCCTTGGCCTCTGATAGAATCCCGGCATTGCGGGCAGTATAACGGCACCGGCAGATGACAGCTCCAGCATGTTTTTCAGGTGCAGGGAGTGAAGCGGTGTTTCCCGTGGTACGATGACAAGCCTCCTCCGTTCTTTTAGTGCTACGTCTGCAATCCTTTCAATGAGTTTCGAGCCGCTTGCCGTGGCTATCCTGCCGAGTGCCCCCATGGAGCACGGAACGATAACAACCTTGCTGGACTTACCCTGTTTAGATGATCCGCTTGATAGAGAAGAAAATAGATCGTCATTGTCATGTATGGTGAGAAGGCTTCGTTTACCCGTAATTGAGGATACAGAGAATTTTGTGTTAGTTTCATACTCGAACACTTTTTTGCCTGTGTCTGATGCTATGGCATCGACAGAGTATCCGTAATCTGTAAGCCACTTGATCAGCGTCAGAGCATACACAGATCCGCTTGCGCCGGTGATACCTACGACAATATGTCCTTTTATTTGTTTTGTTTTATTGATAACCAAATTTAACAGCCTCTTTCATCCATCGTACATGAAATCACAAAAGGATGTCAATCCCTCGGTCTCTGTTATTGTACTGCACGCAAAGTATCAATAAGCGGCAAGAACAAATAAAAGTTAGAAGTCTAAAATTTGGTTCCGATAAATACAATTAAGTCGTCAATGCCTCTATTAGGATTGGCGATTCCGGAATTGCTTGCATGCCAATAACGCACCTCTCCAAGCAGACTTTTCCCTCCGCCTATTGCATAAGAAATCCCTATTCCTCCCTGCGGAGTGAAATTGAAAATAGAGCCCTCGCCGGTTAAATTTTCATCTGTAACAAGAATTCCAAGTCCCCATGAAATAAGAAGTTTCATCTTGCCTGACAGCGTAAACTGATTTTCAAAAACCGTTCCAACGGCCACTCCAATTTGCGTGTCATCGAATATTATCAGGGACGGCTCAAGGGAGAAAAAAAAATCGGTTTTACTGTCTTTAATAAGTCGTATTTCGTATCCGCCTTTCAATATAATAAGGTGTTCGCCGCTTTTATGCAATTGTGTTCCATAGCCTATTGAAAGGGAATAATTTGCAAGGGGATAATTGTCCGCAAAACCCTGATGTGGAATCATCAGCATCATAAAAATACCCAAAAGAGCAAAAAATATTTTCATATAACCTTCTTTTGACGTAAAATAATTTCCATTTTAGGAATAGATAGGTATCATAAAGACTTAATCTGCACAACTTGTCAATAACATCATAACAGGTACGATGGATAAGGTTGTATAAAAAATGGCAAGGTAAAACTTGTAAAGTGAAATAAAAAGTGCAAAACTCAATCCCATGAAAACAGACTATACGCCGTATATGAAACTCGCCATAAGGCTTGCCAAGAAAGCCGAAGGTATGACATCGCCCAACCCGCTTGTCGGTGCTGTTATTGTAAACAAGAAAGGTAAGATGATCGGGAAAGGGTTCCACAAAAAAGCAGGTCAGCCGCATGCAGAGATCATGGCTTTACGGGATGCCGGCAAGGTACCAACAGGCAGTACAATGGTTGTAACCCTTGAACCGTGCAATCACTTCGGCAGGACGCCTCCGTGTACGCTTGCGATAAGGCAGTCCGGGATTAAAAGGATTATCATTGCAAATAAAGACCCAAATCCCAATGTAGAAGGCGGCGGTGCGGCTTATCTTAAAAAAGCAGGAATAGAGGTTATCGACGGCGTATGCGAGCAAGATGCAGCACGCCTGAACGAGGCATACTTTAAACATGTAAAAACATCGTTGCCATTTGTGAGTTTGAAGCTTGCGATGAGTTTAGACGGCATGATTGCTGCTCATGATGGCTCATCAAAATGGATTACATCCGGATATTCGAGACGCATTGCACATACATTGAGGAATATTGTCGATGCTGTTATTGTTGGTGTCGGCACTGTAAAGATGGATAATCCGGAACTTACGGTCAGGCATGTAAAAGTAAGGGGACGGCCATTATATAGAATCATATTTGATACACATCTGAGTACGCCTGTTAATTCTCATGTTATTACAAATCAGAACAATGTTTATAAGACCATGATCCTTACAGCAAGCAACAATAATGCCTTGATAAATGTTTTTGAGCATAAGGGCGTAGAGGTTATCAGGATAAAAACAAATGGTAGTGTGCTGTCAGTAGAGGAGGCGTTGAATTTTCTTGGCAAAAGGTTTATGCATATACTTGTCGAAGGCGGCGCAGGATTGGTAGGCAGCCTTGTAAAGGCAAGACGGGTTGATAAGTTTCATGTATTTATTGCACCGAAAATTATAGGTGAAGACGGCGTATATCCGTTTAGAGGAGTTTATCTGAAAAATATGAATAACGCTATCGAACTGAAAGATGTAAAGGTAAGTACCTACGATGGTGACTGCTTTGTTCAAGGCTATCCACAATGGTGATGGTATGTTTACAGGATTAATAGAATACACCGGTATCGTAGAACGCATCGAAAAGAAGGATGCCGGGGCGTCAATTGCTGTAAAAATTAAATCTCTTTCAGATGCAGGTATCGGAGACAGTATTGCCGTAAACGGCGCATGTCTTACGCTTACGTCCCTGTTGAACGAAATGTATACATTCGATATATCATCCGAAACCATGCAGAAAGCAGGCTTTGATCATACAAAGGCAGGCGATGTTGTTAATATAGAAATGCCCCGCAGGCTATCCGACAGACTTCATGGTCATATCGTTAATGGACATATAGATTGTACATCGGTCATTACGGGTATAAGGTCATCAGGCAAATATCACTTATTCACATTTGAATTATCCGAGAGAACGCCTTATCTTGTAGAAAAGGGTTTTATAGCGGTAGACGGAATAAGTGTTACCCCGTATAACGTAAAAGATCGTATATTTACCATTGCTGTGATACCGTACACATACCAGCATACGAATCTTAATGTCAAGAAAACAGGTGATACAGTTAATATAGAGTTTGATATTATTGCAAAATATATTGAAAGTATGTTGAATAGGAATAAAGGTAATAATATAACGGAAGCATTTTTAAAAGAGAGAGGATTTGCGTAATGCCTATAATAAACGTAGAAAAAGCGATAGAAGAGATCAAACAGGGCAAGATGGTGGTTCTCGTGGACGACGAGAACAGAGAAAACGAAGGAGATCTTGCCATAGCAGCGGAAAAAGTAACCCCGGATGTCATTAATTTCATGGCTACGTATGGCAGGGGCCTTATATGTCTTTCCATGACTGAAGAAAGGCTGAACGAATTGCAGATCTCTTTGATGGTTAATGAAAACACATCGAGATTTGGAACCGCATTTACGGTGTCCATTGATGGAAGAGAAGGTGTTTCAACAGGTATATCTGCTTATGACAGGGCCCGTACGATTCAGATTGCAATAGACGACAAGTCAAAACCATGGGATCTTGTAAGACCCGGGCATATATTTCCTTTAAGATACAAACAAGGCGGAGTTCTTGCAAGGGCGGGACAGACGGAAGGCTCGGTTGATCTTGCCAAACTTGCCGGTTTAAAACCTGCTGCGGTTATCTGTGAGATCATGAAAGATGATGGAACAATGGCCAGGATGCCTGATCTCGAAGAGTTTTCACTGAAACACGGTATGAGCATCGTAACCATAGCGGATATCATTCAATATAGAATGAAACAGGAAAGGTTGGTAAAGAAGGTTGCAGAGGCGAATGTCCCAACAGAATACGGCGGTGTTTTCAAAGCAATGGTTTACGAGAACGACCTGGATAATAATCAGCATCTATTGTTGGTAAAGGGAGATGTAAGAACCGATGAACCTGTGCTTGTAAGGGTTCATTCGGAGTGTGTTACGGGTGACGTGTTTGGCTCACTGAGGTGCGATTGTGGAAACCAGCTTCATGAGGCTATGAAGATAATAAATAAAGAAGGCAGAGGTGCAATACTTTATTTAAGGCAGGAAGGCAGGGGCATAGGCCTTGCCAACAAGATACTGACATATAAATTGCAGGATAACGGACTTGATACCGTTGAGGCTAATCATGCGCTTGGACTGCCTGCTGATCTGAGAGATTACGGGATTGGAGCCCAGATCCTTGCCGATGTTGGTATAAAAAAGATGAGACTTATGACAAATAATCCTAAGAAGCTTCATGCACTTGCAGGCTATGGACTCGAGGTCGTTGAAAGGGTTTCAATAGAAATTGCTCCAAACGAAATCAACAAAAGATATTTAAAAACAAAACAGGACAAGATGGGACACATCCTGCATATAAAATAAGGTAAGGAGGGCAAATGAAGATAATTGAAGGCAGGTTAAACGGTGAAGGCCTAAAAATAGGCATAGTTGTAAGCAGATTCAATCATTTTATAACAGATAGGCTTGTAGATGGTGCACTGGATGCACTCACGAAGCTTGGTGTAGAAAAAGACGACATCATGATAGTTAAAGTGCCAGGTGCCTTTGAGATTCCCTTATTTGCAAAAGAGCTTGCAAAGAAGGATCTCGACGCCGTGATTACACTGAGTGCTATCATTAAAGGTGGGACATCTCATTATGAGTATATTGCATCTGAGGTGGCAAAGGGTATCGCGAATGCATCCCTTGAGCTGGGATTTCCCATTGTTTTCGGCGTGCTGACTACTGAAACCATAGAAGAAGCAATAGAGAGGGCTGGTACGAAGCAGGGCAACAAAGGGTATGAGGCTGCTATGACAGCAGTTGAACTTGCAAACCTTAAGGTGGAGTTGGACAAAGAGAACAATAGGCAATGGGAAAAAGAGAAGAAAGAGAAGCACTCCTGAGAGCACTTTACAGTGTGGATATCCTTGACGATTATGAAGAAGGGGCTGTAAGGCTTTTTGCGGGAAGAAACAAATGGGATCAAACTACATTAAACAAGATGTTGGAAATTGTCTCAAAACTCGGCACCATAGATAATTACATATCGGAGCATCTCAGAAACTGGACGATTTCAAGGATAGCGATCATCGATAAAAGCATACTGAGGCTCGCCATATACGAACTTATATACGAAACTCAAACACCCATGAAGGTCATTATAAATGAGGCTGTAGAGATAGCTAAAAAATATGGAACAAAGGACTCGTTTACCTTTATAAATGCAGTGCTTGATGCAATTGCAAAGGAGATCGGTAGGACAGCGTGAATCTTGAGATAAATCTTGATACATCCATTGATAGATTATCCGATGAGCTAATCGTATTATTACTGTTTGACGAGCGGCTCCCTCTCCATGGGTATCCTGGCATTGTAGATTGGGAGCTTTGTGGAGAACTATCACGGATGATAGCCGAAAAAAAATTTGAAGGAAAAGAAAAAAATAAGATGATCGTGTATTTGAGGGATTCTTGTTATCATGGAAGAAAGGTACTGGTGTATGGACTTGGTAAAAAGAATGCTTTGACATCCAAGAAGCTATCATTGTTTACCGAGGACCTTTTGGTTGCACTTTCAAAATTGTCCTTATACAGTATTGTACATGTTATGCCGTTGCTGTACAACGTAAATTCCGACATTCATGATTTATTGTTCAGTGTTGCGTACAGTATTCTAAAATTTGCGTCCACAAAGGACAAAACATATAGATTCTGGCTTATGTGGGATGGTGTATCACGATCCGATATTGTAAATTCATTTAAAGGTGCAACCGGTATCTTGCCGGATGCGCCGCTATCTATAATCGAAAAGGAGGATTAAGGAATGAAAAAATCTCGTATACTTGGCGTTGGAAGGTATTTACCAGAAAAGATTGTAACAAACTTTGATCTTGAGAAGATGATGGATACAACGGATGAGTGGATAAGGCAGCGTACAGGCATAACGGAACGGCGTTTTGCCGCTGAGGGTGAGGGTGCTGCGGTTATGGGAGCAAGGGCAGCGGAAGAGGCTATAAAGAACGCGGGGTTAAAGAAACAGGACATCGATTTCATTATCTTTGCAACGCTGAGCCCTGATTATTTCTTTCCCGGATCCGGTGTGTTTGTTCAGGACATGCTTGGTATTGAGCCGATAGGAGCACTCGACGTAAGAAACCAATGTACAGGTTTCATATACAGCCTTTCGATAGCCGACCAATTTATAAAAACGGGCATGTACAAACACATTCTGGTCATTGGTTCTGAGGTTCACTCGACCGGCAATGAATTCACGACAAGGGGTAGGGATGTTGCAGTGCTTTTCGGAGACGGTGCCGGTGCTGTAGTCGTTGGTGAGAGCGATGATGAAAAAAGAGGTATACTCTCGACGCATCTTCATTCGGAGGGTAAGTATGCCAAGGAACTATGGGTTGAGGCGCCTGCGAGTATTCTTAACCCGAGATTAACGCATGAGATGATTGATCAGGGCAGGCATTATCCAAAGATGAACGGCAAGAATGTATTCAAACATGCTGTAACAAGGATGCCTGAAGCCATAATGGAAGCACTGAATGCAAACGGCTACAAGATAAGCGATCTCGATCTGCTTGTTCCTCATCAGGCTAATATGAGAATAAACGAGTATGTTGGAAACGCACTCGGCATACCGCCCGAGAAGATAGTCCATAATATACAGAAATACGGGAATACCACAGCCGCAACAATACCACTATGTTTTTATGATGCACTGGAAGAGGGCAGGTTAAAACCAGGGTCTCTGGTATGTGTGGCATCATTTGGAGCAGGCTTTACGTGGGCATCCGGATTACTGATATGGTAGTAGAGGAAACATATTTAGAAAATATAATCACTATAAATATAAGAGAAACGGAATTAGATGATCTCGATTCTATTCTTGAAATAGAAGAATCGTCGTATGTACATCCATGGTCAAGAAATCTTATTCAGGGAAGTCTGGATAATCCCAAGGCATTTAATTTTGTTGCATTTGACAGCCTCGATCGTCGAATTCATGGGTTTATACTTAACCTGCTGTTGATAGACGAGCTTCATATTCTCAACATAGCGGTCAAACCCCTCTACAGGAGGTGCGGCATAGGCAACAGTCTCCTTGAAACATCTATCAATAAGGGACAAAAGCTTGACGTTAAAACGGCGTTTCTTGAGGTAAGGCGCTCAAACGTTCAGGCATTAACACTCTATATAAAACATGGATTTAAGGTGATCGGTGTCAGGAGGGGCTATTATTCCGATAACAGGGAAGATGCCCTGGTTATGAGGAAGTCTATATAATTTGTGATTTCGGATGAATATGAAGCTGACCCACAATGGAATCGTTACTTCGATAGAAAGGATTAAACAGGACTATGTATTGCTGTCCGTCAGGATAGACAGCAGACCTTCGTTCAAGCCCGGGCAATTCATGATGATGCAGGTTTCAGACAGCTATGATCCCTTACTTTTAAGACCGTTCAGCATACTCGATGAGCATAACGGCCTCTACAGATTTCTGATAAAGATTGTAGGAGGGGGTACAAAACTAATTGCTGATTTTAAATACGGGAGAAGATTGTTTCTAACAGGTCCTTTTGGCAATGGTTTTCCGTCTGATATAAAATATGATTCGGTTGTTGCTGCAGGCGGTGTTGGTATCGCGTCTGTGTTTGCATTTGTTCAGATGTTGCATAAACAGGGTATTTCTTATGAGCTTATCTATGGGGCAAGGACGAGCGGTGAACTTGCTTTACTGGATCTTTTAAAGCCTTATAATCACATACTATCGACAGACGATGGTTCAAAGGGATACCATGGAAAGCTAACCGATATTTTAAAAAAAAGGATTAAGCATCACCATACTGTTTTTGCGTGTGGTCC
Organism: uncultured Pseudomonadota bacterium; assembly: GCA_964547905.1. Taxonomy (GTDB): domain Bacteria; phylum JAMCPX01; class JAMCPX01; order JAMCPX01; family JAMCPX01; genus JAJYLM01. Next base: position 28,728 of record CAZJPN010000059.1, read on the forward strand.
TATGCCCATGCTTGCCGTTGTTAAAGATATAGCTATGAAGAAAAAGGTTGCTTGTTATTTATCCCTTGAAGCAAGGATGGCGTGCGGTTTTGGCGTTTGCCTGGGATGTACGATCTTTGATACAAAAGGCAATACAAAAAGGGTGTGTAAAGACGGACCGGTATTCAAGGCTGATGAGGTATACTTTGGAAAATAAATTAAAAAACATTGTTAAAGTCTTAGGCCCTTTTCTTGTTGAGCTTTCGCATGACATATCCAATCATCCTGAGGTCGCGCTTAAAGAGTACAGAACAAGGAATGTTATGTGTGACTACTTGAGCAAGCATGGTTTTGATATAAAAAAAGGGGTTGGAGGTTTAGAAACCGCTTTTGTAGCAAGTATTGGTAAGGCAAAACATCCTGCAATAGCCTATATAGCAGAGATGGATGCACTGCCAAACATAGGCCATGCATGTGGTCACAATGTAAATGGGTCTATAAGTATAGGTGCTGCGGTAGCCCTATCAAAAGTGATTGATCGGGATTCTGCCTATATCTCGGTTATAGGCACTCCTGCAGAGGAGATAGGTTATGGAAAGCCTGAATTGGTAAAACAGGGTATATTTAATGCGTATGATGTTGCGATGATGAGCCATGCATCTACAAAACGTATGAATTATAGATACATGCTTGCATTGAAAAAGATAAGAATCAGGTTCAGGGGTCGCGCTGCTCATGCGGCAACATATCCTGAGGAAGGTAGAGATGCACTTTCAGCACTTATACTGTCAATAAATAATATCAATAGTATGCGTTCCATGTTCAAACCATACATGCGTGCCAACGGTATTATTACGAAAGGTGGTGATGTCCCCAATATCATTCCTGATTTTGCGGAGGCTTATTATTTTATAAGGGCGATAAATATGGTTGAGCTTGACGAACTTATGCAATGGATAAAAAATGCAGTTCATGGGGCGGCAAAAGCAACAGAAACAAAAGAGGGGATTGTAGAGGACGGTTATACACAATACCCATTCTATGTTAATGAAATGCTTGTTTCGGTTTATTCTGATGTACTCAACACATTACGATTAAAACAAACGAATGTAAGCCCGTATGCAGGTATGGGGTCGTCTGATATAGGGCAGTTATCGTACATGCTTCCAACTCTTCACACGTATACACCAATAGGATCAGAAGCACATATCCATACATCTGAATTCAGAAGGCTTGCGGTTTCAAGCTCTGCTGACAAAGCTATTGCAGAAGGGGCATTGGTGCTTGCATTGACAGGATATAGGCTGATACAAGGACACGGCTTGCTCAAACAGATCAAAAGGTCACACAAACCGTGAATAAAATATGAAGATCCTGCTTGCAACATCTTCAACAGGCTGGAGCGGAGGCCAGCATCAGGTTTATCTGCTTGCAAAGGGATTAAGGAATAGAGGGGATGTTGTTGTTGTTGCAACATCCTACAACAGTGAACTCGGGAAAAGGCTTATATCAGAAGGTATAGATGTTAAATACTTCAGGATGAACAAAGAGGCTGATATATTTACAATGCTAAAGGTAGCCTCGTTTTTAAGAAGAGAAAAGTTTGATATTATCGATGTGCATAGACCAACAGCCCATACCATTGTAATGATCGCAAATATGTTGTCAGGGAATTCAGTTTTTTTTGTGACAAGAAGGGTACCCTACGGCATTCCATCACGGATCTCTGCCAGGATAAAGTATGAATGGTTGGTGGATCGCGTGATCGCCATATCGAATGATGTAAAGCAAAGCCTCATCAAGACAGGGGTGAAAGAAAGCCATATTGAGGTAATACCGGATGCTATTGATATAGATTACTATAATCAATCAAATGTTTCACCGGCACCGGAGCTGGGATCGGGTAAACCAATCATTGGTACCGTAGGCAATGCAAACAAGCAAAAAGGACATAGCTATTTTATATCAGCCATACCTTATATACTCAAGAGGTATCCGGATGCCTTATTTGTGGATGTGGGTGTGAATGATAATGATAGTGAGCTTGTTGCGCTTGCGGATAAGCTTGGCGTACGAAATAAGATTATATTTGCAGGGTTCAAGAAGGATGTCAGACCTTATCTTAAAGCAATGGATGTCTTTGTCTTCCCATCTATAGTTGAAGGGCTTGGAACATCCCTGCTTGAGGCAATGTCCATGCAAATGCCTGTTGTCGTAAGCAAAACGGGTGGCATGCTTGACATTATAAAACATGAGGGAAATGGCGTCTTTGTTCAGCCAGCATCAGCTCAAGACATAGCAGACGCTGTGAGCTATTTGCTTGATAATGCACCACATGCTGTTGAACTCGGCATACAGGCACGAAAAACTGTTGAAGAGAAATTTTCGGTAGAGGTTGTTGCAAAAAAAACAGAGAGGCTTTTTAAATCAGTATTATGATATGTCCAGCAATATTTGTACTGTTAATCTTTTTTATTGTCTGGTACCTTGAATTCAAGGCATATTCGATACCCGTATTATATTATCACCATGTTGAACCATCGGATCCTATTAACCCCGATGTATTCGAAGCACAGATGAAATATCTTTTGTCGAAAGGCTACAATTCGATATCCCTGAATGAACTTTACGAATTCATGGCAGCCAACAGCATGTTTCCAAGGAAAAGCTTTGTTCTGACATTTGATGACGGCTTTTATTGCAATTATCATTACCTTTTTCCCATCCTGCAGAGGTATAAACTCAGGGCAACGATTTTCGTTGTATCGGGAGTAAGAAAGCAAACCATAAGCTTAGAACAAAGAGAGCAGTCAAGAGGTTACCCTTCAAGAACGGGAACCAACATGGAATCTTCGGAAAGGTTTGCAACATGGGATGAATTGAATCTTATGATTGCCTCGGGTCTGGTACAAATAGAGGATCACGGGTTGTTTCATGATCGTATTTATATAAGCGATAAGGCACTTGGATTTAATACCGGTGCAGAACCTGACTGGCCTATATGGGGAGATAAAAGACCCGGTACCGTAAAGTATCAAACAGGTTCTTACATAGCACATAAAAATTTCACAGGTGATTATAGAATAAATGAACATCTTGTAAATTTTCTGAAAGACAACAAACGCGATCCTTCGGATTACACAACGATGGATATGCTTGAAAAAGAATACAGGGAATACAAGAGTCATAGCCCGGTAAAATCTATCTATGAATCACAGGACAATTGTATGATGCGGAGCAAGATGGACATAGACGAGAGCCGCACATTGATCGGGGAACATACAAAAACGACTCCCCTGTTTTTTTGTTTTCCATGGGGCGACTACAATAAGACCGTGATAGGTATTTTAAAGGAACTCGGTTATAAAGGGGCTATAACAACAGACAAGGGAGCAAACATAAGAGGAGGTAATCCCTATAAGATAAGACGTTTTAAGGTTTATAGATCCAACATGGCATGGTTCAAACGGTATTTCTTTATACACAGATCAAGGATATTGATTACGATATACGGCATTTTTTACGGATGGTTTTAGTCTCTGTTCCATAAAAAACCGATTGCAATGACAGCGGTATTATAAAAAAACATGAATAGACGGGAATGACAACATCTTGACACTGTTTTGGTGTATGTGCTACTGAAGATAGAATAATGATGAAGGAGGACTTATGGGCAAAAAAATTTTACTCGCTGACGATTCTATAACCATTCAAAAGGTTATATCGATCACATTCTCTTCTCCTGATTATGAGATTACAATCGTTGATAACGGCAACGATGCAATAAAAAAAGCTGGGGAGGTTAGACCGGATATAATACTTACCGATATAGTAATGCCCGGAAAGAATGGTTATGAAGTATGTGATGCAGTGAAGAGTAATCCATCATTACAGTCAATCCCGGTTCTCTTACTGACCGGTGCTTTCGAGGCCTTCGATGAACAAAGAGCTAAGCAGGCCGGTGCGGATTCATGGCTTTCAAAGCCTTTCGAAACACAGGCACTGATAGACAAAGTTAGTATACTGCTTTCAAAACCTGCAGTGAGAAAACCTGCAGAGACAAAGACTGCGGTTTCAAGGCCTACGCCACCCCCCCCTCCTTCATCAAGACCGGGTGTTCCTCCTCCGCCACCCCCGAGAAGAGCAGCTGCAGTTTCACCTTCAAAAATATCACCTCCACCTCCTGCACAGGTAGTACCAAAAGCACCTCAAGAAGAAATAAGGGAGTTGTCCGAAGCAGAGTCATTCGAAATAACCGGCGATACTATCGGGGATGAGAGTGGATGGGAAACTGTTCCGCTTGGCGAAGAAAAAGAAGAAATCCGTCGTGCCAAAGGAAAACCAGAAGAACAAGAAATAGAAGGATTTCCTACCGAGAAATTGTCTGAAGAACAGGTTATGGAAGAAACGAAGTCTTCAGAATTGCTGGGTGAAACAGAAGAGAGTGCCGTAGGCTTCGGTGATCTTGAAGAAGCAATGGAAGAGGCAGGAAAGACTAAATCAGAAGAACCAGGCCAGACGCAATACGAAAAAACTTTTGAAGAACAAGAAATCATAAAACCTATGGAGCCCGGTATTGTAACGCATAACGAAATAACCCCACAGGTTGGGTTAAGCAGGGAAGAATTGCTTGAGCAGGCATCCGTAAAAATAGAAAGCGCGCTCAAAGCGCTTCTACCCGAGGCTGTTCAGCAAGTAGTTGAGAATAAAGCTGATGCCATCATAAGGGAAGTAGCGGAAAAGATTATATGGGAGGTAGTACCTGCTTTAACGGAAACGATGATCAAAGAAGAAATTAATAGATTAAAGACAGCAAAGAAAAAAGCTTAAACATAAATTATATAACTATTGAAACTTCCGATTGTCTTTAGGATTACAGGAGCGGCTTATTTCAAAGCAAATGGACAAGGCATATACCCACAAAAATATCGAGGAAAAATGGTACTCCGAATGGCTGCAAAAGGGTTTCTTTCATTCTCAGCCTGATAATCGCAAGCCGTACTCAATAGTTATCCCACCTCCAAACATTACAGGTTCCTTGCACATGGGGCATGCACTGAACAATACGCTGCAGGATATAATGATACGTTACAAGATGATGCAGGGGTTCAATACCGTATGGATCCCGGGTACAGACCATGCAGGCATAGCCACTCAAAACGTAGTTGAGAAACAGCTTGCAAAAGAAGGGCTCGATAGATTCAAACTCGGAAGAGAAAAGTTTATACAGCGTGTATGGGAATGGAAAAAACAATCAGGGAATACCATTGTCAATCAGTTGATGAAACTTGGGGTGGCATGCGATTGGTCAAGGCAGCGTTTCACCATGGATGAAGGATTATCAAGGGCCGTTAAAGAGGTCTTTGTAAGGCTATACAATGACGGTCTTATTTACAGGGGTGAATATATCATCAACTGGTGTCCAAGATGTTTTACCGCACTCTCCGATCTTGAAGTGGAACATAAAGATGAGGAAGGTAAATTATACTATATATTTTATTCGTTCATCGGGCAAAAAGGCGGGATAACGGTCGCAACCACCAGACCCGAAACAATGCTAGGTGACACTGCTGTTGCAGTACATCCGGACGATCCAAGATATAAAGAGATAATCGGTCGAAAAGTTGTTGTTCCTATAGCAGAGAGGGAGATCCCCGTTATAGCGGATCAATCCGTTCATAGCGATTTTGGTACCGGAGCTGTTAAAGTAACGCCAGCACATGATTTTGACGACTTTGAGATCTCCCGGAGACATTCATTACCGTTGATACAGGTTATTGATCTCAGTGGGAAGATGACATCCTCTGCCGGCAAATATCAGGGTATGGAAAGATATAAAGCGAGAGCAGCCGTTCTCGAGAAACTACAAAAACTCGGCGTACTTGCCAAAACGGAAGATTACAAATTATCCGCGGGTACGTGTTACCGGTGCGGAACCATTACCGAACCCCTGGTTTCGACTCAGTGGTTTGTAAAAACAAAGCCGCTTGCTCAAGAAGCAATGGAAGCGGTTAAACAACACAGGACAAGGATCATTCCCCAGCAGTGGGAGAAATCTTATTTTGAGTGGATGGAAAACATAAAAGACTGGTGCATATCAAGACAGATCTGGTGGGGACACAGGATACCGGCATGGTATTGTGACGATTGTAAAAGCATTACCGTTTCAATAGATACGCCGCACGCATGCGGCAAATGCGGCAGCACGAACATCCATCAGGACGAAGACGTCCTTGATACATGGTTTTCTTCCGCACTCTGGCCGTTTTCAACACTCGGATGGCCTGATAGAACTCCGGAGCTGGCTTATTACTACCCTACGAGTATCCTTATCACGGCCTTTGATATTTTGTTTTTCTGGGTTGCCCGTATGATGATGATGGGATTGAAATTCATGGGGGATGTCCCATTCAAGGATGTGTATATCCACGCACTCGTAAGGGATGAGTTCGGCAAGAAAATGAGCAAGACAAAAGGAAATGTTATAGACCCCCTTGTTATCATCGATAAGTATGGAACGGATGCGTTCAGGTTTACCCTTGCATCAATGGCAGCACAGGGACGCGATATAAAACTTTCGGAGCAGCGAATAACAGGTTACAGGAACTTTATAAACAAGCTGTGGAACAGCACGAGATTTGTAACTATGAAGGTTGCGGAATCCGGGGTAGCTTATCCACCCAAACAGGAGAATGACATTCCTATTGATGCATGGATCAATAATAAACTCCGCAATACCATAAAGGGTGTGAAGGATTCGATAGAAGATTACAGATTCAATGATGCAGCAGCAGCCGTTTATCAGTTTGTCTGGCATGAGTACTGTGACTGGTATCTTGAAATGGTCAAGATCTATTACAACTCCTCGTCGGATAAAAGGGCGATTGAAAATATGCTGTTTGTACATGAAGCGACAATAAGACTTCTCCATCCTTTTATACCTTTTGTAACGGAGGAAATATACCATATTCTGCGGAATACATCCGGATATGGTGTCAAGGATATGGATTCAATTATGCATGCGTCATACCCCGATCCCGAATACCTAATAACTATGGATAAAAGTACCGAGACGTATACGGTTGAGATCGATATGGTTATAGAAACCATAACGAAAATAAGGAATATCAGGGCTGAATGTAATGTCCCTGCCGCAAGCTCTGTAGACCTCAGTTTTACGGGTACAGAGGAAAAAATAAAGCTGATCGATAAGTATTCAAACTATATAAGTCAAATGGTTCATGGTAACATTAAAAATACCCATGGTTCTATCGATGGTATAAAGGGCAGTGCAGCAGACCATCTGGACGGGTTGGATGTCTATGTCCACCTTGCCGGGGTTATCGAGCCGTCTATAGAAATACAGCGGCTTGATAAGGAGATGGGTAGATTACAGGCTGATCTTGAGAAATATAAGTATAAACTCAGTAACGAAGATTTTTTAAAAAAGGCTCCCAGGGATGTTATCGAAGAGACAAAAAGCATAAACAATCAAATAAGAGAACGTTATGAGCAGCTCAATGCTTCTATGAATAGGATGAAAGAATTGCTAAAATGAAGAAATTGGAACGCATTATTGATGCCGCACTTGATGAAGATATCGGGATCGGGGATATAACAACAGACACTATTATCAGTGATACGCTTTTTGCCGCCGGTATCGTCAGGGTGAAAGAAGATGCGGTTGTAGCAGGTCTTACGATTGCCGAGCGGATCTTTAAAAGAATAGATCCCCGCGTAAAATTTACATACAATGCAAAGGATGGAGATAGCGTTAAAAACGGTCAAGTATTGGCTAAAGTAGCGGGGCGTGCATCTTCCCTCCTGAAGTCCGAGCGTACAGCACTTAATTTTCTTATGAGGTTGTCCGGCATAGCAACTGTTACCCGTTTGTATGTCGAAGAAATTGAAGGTACAGGTGCTGTATTGCTTGATACGAGGAAAACTACACCGGGTCTTCGTATCGTCGAAAAATATGCTGTCAGGGCAGGCGGGGGTACAAACCATAGATTCGGTCTGTTTGACGGTATTCTGATAAAAGACAATCACATAAAAGCCGCAGGTAGCATTAAAGACGCAGTGAAGCGTATTCAACGGGTCAGACCGTATCATAAGGTTGAGGTTGAAGTGAAGGATATTGTGGAGTTAAAAGAGGCAATACGTGCCGGTGCGGATATAGTACTGCTCGATAATATGGATCTAAAAATATTGGAACAGGCGATATGCTTGGCTAAGGGCAAGGTGCTGACAGAAGTTTCCGGCAACATTACCCTCAAAAATATAAAAGCTGTAGCTACATTTGGTCCTGACTTTATATCTACGGGTGCCATTACCCATTCAGCAAAGGCTATTGATATTTCAATGAAGCTGACTAACATTTATAAAAAGGAGATGGAATGAAAAAAATATTAATTATAGTGTCTATTGCTATGCTCATTCCGGTATATGCTCATGCAGAGCAGCCGCAGCGTGAGGCAGGTGCGATTATTTTAAAGGATATAGATAAGACGACGGTTTTCGGCAATTTTACGTATACAACATTCGAACATGAAAAAATAAAGATCCTCAACAAAAGGGGTGTAAATGACTACTGTGAAGTTGTGCTGCCGTACTCCACAGACTACCAGAAGATCGAGATCCTTGATGCAAAAACTATTACACCCGAGGGTAAGATATTAAAACCGGGGAAGAAGGCCATAAACGATGTAACGCCGCCTTTTATAGTCAGTGCACCTATTTACTCGGACATAAAGTACAGAACAATAACAATGCCTGGCTGCACTCCCGAGTCTACAATAGATTATGAGGTTAGGATAACGACCATAAAACCATATATGGATAACAATTTTTTTGACAGTGACCACCTTCAGACAAGCGATCCGATAGAGCTATCGACATACGCGTTAAGTTTTCCAAAAGATATGAAGTTTAATTACAGACAGTACAATTTCACCAATCCGCCTTCCATTGTTGAAAATGGTAACAGGTTTGTGTACACATGGGAGCTAAAAAATATACCGCAGATCATACCGGAGCAGAATATGCCGCCCATGTCCGATATCTCTAACCGTGTTGCGGTCAGCACTGTTCCATCATGGGATGCGCTGGCAATATGGTACTGGGGGCTTGCGGGCGGGCAGTATGAAACGGACCCTGCCCTTAATCAAAAGATCGAGGAACTGACAAAGGGGCTTTCAACCAGGGATGAAAAGATACGTGCAATATACAATTATGTTTCCCTGAATATCCGCTATGTCGGCATAGAATTCGGCATAGAAGGGTATAAGCCGCATAAAGCCATGGACATATTTAAGAACAAATACGGTGATTGCAAGGACCACGCAACACTGCTCATAGCAATGCTCAAGCATATAAGGGTAACAGCGTATCCGGTGCTGGTTGATACCGCGGGTATAGCAAAGATGGATCCAACGTTGCCGTCACCCGGACAGTTCGATCACGAAATCGTTGCTATCCCTCAGGACAATGGATTCTGGTTTCTTGATTCGACATCCGACGTAACGGGTTACCACGACCTTCCTCCCATGGACCAGGGCAGGGACGTTGTGATCATACAACCGGATAAAGCGATCATTATAAAAACGCCCGTGTTTCCCGCAGAGACAAACAGTATCATCGATGATAGAACCGTAAATATAAAAGACAACGATTCCATTAATATTTCCATGAAGCTTACATACAATGGGGTATACAGCATGTATGAAAAATCCATGTTAAGGGGCATGAAACCTATTCAAAGGAAATCCTTTATAGAAGAAACTGCAAACTCGGTATGCCCCGGCGCACTCGTGAACAGTTACGACATATCCGATATATATAGTCTGAACATACCGGTGAATATAAGTCTTGATTTTACCTGTCAGGATTATGTTATAAAGGCGGGCGATCTTCTCATCGTAAAGGTGCCAAACATGTCAATGGAAAATCTCTCTCAGATTGTAGCGCGGGATAAAAGAACATATTCTCTCATCATTGGTTATAATTTTGAAAAGAAGAATATAGTTACTTTTAATATACCCGAGGGATACAGAATACGATACATGCCTGATAATACATCTTATGGCAACAAGTTTGGCAGTTTTACTGTTTCGTATAAACGACTTGAAAAACATCTCGCTTATACCGGTACGATGCTTTCGGACGCATACTCTGTGCAGCCAACGGACTATGTGCTTATAAAACAGCTCTTCAACAATGCTGTGATAACCGGGAAAAATCAGGTCGTTGTGTTTGAAAAACTGAAATTTAAAAAGCACGTGGTAAAACATAAAAAAAGCAAACATTAATAAGTGAACGCCAAACATCCACAAACATTTTTTGATTCTATCCTTTATCCATTCTCTAATCCCCCTTACCCCCTTTTAGTAAAGTGGGGTAAGGGGGGGTTAGATAGCTTATGCGGATTGCAGGTTTGTGTAAGGGCGAGGCTTTGCCTCGCCCTTTTTGTGTAAAAATGAATGATACACTTTTAGAAGCTTTTTTTTTGATTATAATCGGCATGCTTGCTCGCTTGTCCGGGCTTGTGGAAGAGCAGGACAACCGTATACTGTCAAGGTTTGTTTTCAATGTTACACTGCCGTTTCTTGTTTTTCTATCAATGTTCCGCCAGCACCCGTCATTTGTATATTTGAAGATAAGCGTGCTGACATGGCTGTTGCTCGGTATTTTTACTGCTCTTACTTATTACGCTGGCAGATATTTTATAAAAGATACCAAAAGACTCGGCGTGTTTATACTGACGGCAGTCGGCGGCAATACCGCATTCCTTGGTTATTCTGTAATCCACAGTCTGACCGGTGATGCGGGTATGCCTTTTGCGGTTGTGTATGATCAATTCGGCAACAGCGTGTTCATTTATACAGTATTGCTGATAATGATCTCCCATCTTTCACAGAGATCGTTATCGTTCAAGGCTGTTCTTTCGAGTTTGTTGACACCGCCTTTCATAGCATTAATCATAGGCCTTGTGTTTCCTCTGTCCATAAATCTTCCCGGGTACGTTATCAGGTCCCTCGATCTTGTCGGGAATATTACCACCCCGCTTATGATGCTCATCGTTGGGATGAATCTGACAAAGCCTGTAAGACTGCACTCATTGCCGTTGCTCGGAGTTTCATCTATAGTTAAACTTCTGATTATGCCTGCTGCAATGTATGCGCTTGTTTTTTTTATAAACATACCCTTGTTTCCGCAAAAGATAACTATATTGCAATCAGCCATGCCGTCCATGATGACGAGTGTTATATTCGCGCAGTTCTATGATCTCGATGAATCACTCGCAGCTCAAATCGTCTTCGGTACAACCTTTATAAGTTTCTTTACTCTACCGTTTATCTGGTCTCTGCTAAAATAATTAAACCAAAAAATACATGTTCCGGGTTTATAGGGTTACATTGAGGTTCAATGAGGATGACTCAATGCCGTTGACTTTTACAGCCATTATATATGCACCGGCATTCAATTCCTTTGGAATTGTTAGCATTACAATATTTTTTGCTTCATCGCCCTTTGCATATTTTCTTGTAATCAAGGTTACAGAATTGTCTCGATTAGCCTCACTGGCGAGCGTTACATCAACTACGGAGTTTGTCGGTACAGGACCCATTAGATTTAATGCGATTTTATCCCCCGGGTGAACAGTAAAAGGTTTTTCATTCATTGAGTAGTGGTGTGTACCCTCTCTTCTACCTCCACCGAGGTATATCGCACCTGTAGTGAAGTCTACAACCAGTGCAATTACCCCAGGAATAATTCCAGGTATAAGCCATAGTATATCCATTACAAGGCTGCCTGTGTCGATTTGACCAGGGGGATTGCCCCTGCGTTCCGGGTAAAGTATGTAGCCGCAATTTACGGTTGTGAATGCCATGATCGTTAAAACTATGACAACCAAAAACCGAGATCTGATAAATTTCCTCATTAGAGATTCCTCCTCTTGTAAATCAAAAATCAACTCTATTGAGTTAGGAAACTAACATTTTTAATTGTGCTCGTCAAGGTGGGTTGATAATTTTAATAATTAAAAATTAGAGTCCGACTTTTTTGAATATATAGTATTTTGGAAAGTCAAGGGCTAAGGTAAACAATGCCGATAGTCCCAAAACCAGAAGCACTGTAGATAATGTAAGGTACGGGATTATCCAGCCATACACACCCAGTATTACGAATAAAACAATGGCTGCGAATGTCGATATGAGCAATTCCCTACCAGGAAGCGATGACCAGAAGTGCTGTCTTTCTCTTACAATAAGAATCCTGAATTGACTGGCGAATACGAGGTTTAAAAGGACAAGAGTAGGCATTTGTGCGTCGGTAATATGAAAATACTGTTTGCCGATGATCATAACCACTATAGTTTCCAGGATCAATAGTATTCCAAGGACAAGCGAAGCCAGGGTAATATTTTTTACATCCCATGTGTTCGGATTGCTTGTGTGCTTTACATTGTCCGTTGCGAGGGACATTGTTATAAAGTCATTGGCAAATACCAGCAGGGACATGCCGAGCAAGGAAAGCACCAGCTTGTGCAGCCAGAAGAATCCGACGGTCAGTACTCCTACAAATCCTATAACCTTTGTCTCTTTGTTAATGACCCATGAAAGCATTCTTTGAAAAGTCTCACGGCTTACCTTTATTGCATCCACGATTACATTTATGCCGTCTTCGGTCAAAACAACACTTGCAGAAGCCTTTGCCACGTCAGTGGCATTACTGACCGCTATACCCATTTCCGCCTGCTTCAATGCCGGGGCGTCGTTAACACCATCACCGGTCATTCCGACAGTATGTCCGCTGGATTGCAAAAGCTTGACGATCCTGTATTTATCCTCGGGGTATATTTGTGCAAACCCATCGCTTTGTTTTACTATTTTGATCTGTTCTTCTTCCGTGAGATCCTTGATATCCGTCAATCGTATGACATTGCTTCCTATACCAACCCGCTGGGCTATCTCTTTTGCTATTGCTACATGATCCCCGGTGAGCATCATGGGTTTTATGCCCAACGCTTTTATCTCTTCAATCATCTTGGCAGCACATTTCCTCGGTGGATCCGCAAGTGCAATCAATCCGACGAACTTAAGGTCTCCGTTCTCGCTGCCCTGTGTTCTGCCGATAGCCAATGTTCTGTATCCTTTCAGAGAGAATTCTTTTACAGCGGCCTCTACATTTTCTATAGTATCTTTGTCCATACCTTTACTCAGCCCGATAACCGTCTGTGCTGCACCTTTTACAACCTTGAATCGATCTGTGCCGTCTTCGATAATTGCCTCCGTCCGCTTGATGGACGGATCAAAGGGCGTAAAAGATGTTTGTTTGTACGATTCTATGACTTTAGCTATTCCAAGAGATTTGCCGTGCGCAAGAATGGCAAGGTCAATGGCATCCATGCCCTTTTCCTGTGATGCAAGCATTGCCAGTCTTATAACGTCTTCTTTCCTGCAGCCGTTAAACGATACACTATCTGTAACAGACAGGTTGTTCTGTGTTATCGTGCCTGTTTTATCGAGGCAAAGGATATCTATGGATGAGGCATCTTCTACGGAATCGAGCTTGGTTACAAGAATATTCTTTTTTGACAGCTCTACCGCCCCTGCGGCTTGAACTATGGTAAGTACGGCAGGGAGTGCGACAGGAACAGCTCCCATGAGGAAGGTAACTATAAATGTTACTATCAATATGAGTTCGAAATGCATTATTACCGCGTATCCGGCAACAATCAATGAAGCCGCTATTCCAAGATACATCATATATTTTACAATGGTCATCATTACTTCTTCCTGATGGGACTTTGGCTTTGCTATCTTGACCAATTCTGCGGTTCTGCCGAAATATGTGTTCGAGCCCGTATTCACGACAACACATCGTGTTTCGCCTCTTTTTACCGTCGAACCTGAATAGACAATATCCGATTGATGTGCCTCTTTCGGCAGCGATTCTCCGGTTAACGATGATTCATCGACGGAGATTGTATCACCTGCTATTTTGGCATCCGCGGGTATTATGTCGCCGAGCTTGATCATGATGACGTCTCCGGGTACAACCTCTTTCGCATTTCTGATGGCCAAATTCCCATTCCTCAATATCCTTGCTTTTACCGCAAGCTTGTTTTTTAAGAGTTCGACTGCTCTTTGCGAATTGCGCGAGTGGATATACCCTATGGTTGCATTTATTGTTAACAGGACAAGGATTATTATGCCCTCGAGAGGACGATCCAGCAGGAAGGAAAGGATCATTGCCAGTTCCAAAAGCCAGGGCATGGGCCCCCAATAGCGGGATATAAATCCTAAAAATGGGTTTTGTTTTTTCTCGGTTATCTCGTTATAGCCGAAGCTCTTTTGTCTATCCAGGGCATCCGATTCTTTCAGCCCATCCATCGATGTCTGTAAATTTTTTAGTGTTTCTTCAATAGAAATTTTTTTATATTCTGATGTTCTCATTGCCTTTGGATTCATGAAAGTACTGCTCCTATTTTTTTAAATATAATTCATATAATTTATAGTATTTATTTTCATAATCAAGTGGTTTATCGTCAAAAGCAGCCTATAACCCGATAGGCGGGTATACCGCATTCTTGACAATACGTACAGATTAGCTAAAGTAAAGTGTATGGAGACCGCTGATTCTATTATATCCGAACTGATTTTGCTCGGGTTTTTGATTTTTATAAATGCCTTTTTTGCTGCTGCAGAAATAGCCATAATTACGGTAAGGGCTAAAGGTTTAAAAAGAGAGAAAGGCAAAAACCGTCTTTGGGATAGTGTAACATCCTTACTTGACGACACCAGAAGTCTGTTTTCGATCATACAGATCATGGTTACAGTGGTAGGATTCCTGTCATCTGCAATAGCTGCACAGTGGTATGCGGATCCGCTTGCAAATTATCTGTTCTCTCATGTTGGGTTTTTCAATCCGCATCACTGGGAGATGATTTCTATATTTTTTGTCACGATGATTATCTCATACCTGTTCCTCGTATTGGGAGAGTTATTCCCCAAAGCAATAGCTGTAGAATATCCCGAAAGGATAGCAACAGTTACGGCACCGGTAATAAATCTGATACTCAAGTTACTCTATCCCCTTGTAAAATTTCTTACCCTGTCCGTACAGGTTGTGGGCAGGTTGTTCGGTATGAAGTTAAAAGGCGGTTTGTCGATCATTACCGAAGAGGAGATAAGGGCTATAATAGATGAGGGCACGAAGGAAGGTGTCGTGGAGCCGGATGAAAGAAAACTTATTTATTCCGTGCTTGAATTCAGCAATACCATGATAAAGGAGATCATGACACCGCGTGTTGATACAATAGCTATTGAAAAAGATACACCCGTGGATGATGCATTGAACAAAATGATAGAATCTGGCTACTCGAGGATGCCGGTGTATGAAAAGGATATGGATCATGTAAGCGGTATCATACATATAAAGGACCTTATCGACGCAAAGATTAAAGGCAAGCAGCTCCCGGCAATACTGAGGGCCGCACACTTTATTCCCGATACGATGAGGCTGGATGACGCCATAAAAGAATTCAGGAAAAAGGATATTCAGATGGCAGTTGTTTCGGATGAGTACGGCGGCATATCCGGCATAGTTACCATGGAAGATGTACTCGAGGAAATCGTCGGTGAAATCAGGGACGAATATGATCAGCAGGAAGAAGAACCGATACAGCGAGTTCAGGACGGCATCGTTGTGCTGGGCAATGTGAATATATCGGACATAAACGAGGCACTTGGCGTAAATCTTGATGATTCGAAGGTAAGTACGATCGGCGGGTTTGTAACAGGGGCTATGGGGCATTATCCTGCTGCGGGTGAGCACTATGAGGACGAGCAGGTTAAAATATTCGTTCTTAAGATAAGAGGCAGAAGGCTCGAAAAATTGAAAATTGTTAAAAAAATCGAAATCAAATCCGATATATGAACTATTGCGACGATTTCAGGCAGGAACGGAATTTTCTGTTACAGATTTTGAATCTTAATATTTAATTTTGAATATTGAGTCTTGAATTATAAGCGGTTTCATACCGCTTAAAAGGAGGGCATTATGTATGATTTTATAATTGTGGGTGGAGGAATTGCCGGCCTTGAGCTCGGTGCAATGCTGAGCCATGACGGTTATAAATTATTGATGATTGAACAGGCGGAACATGTCGGCGGCCGTACATTCGTCCATTCAAAAGACGGTTTCGAACTTGACAACGGAATTCATCTTGTAAGATTTGGCAGAAAGAGCGCTGTTGCCAATGTCTTGAGGCGTATAGGGAAAGAGATCCATTTTAAGCCGCTTGGCAAATCTTATCTCATAGATGAGCATAATAAATTTATTCTGTTTCCCACGACTCCATCCGGCTTCCTGACAAGCGGATTGTTTAAATTTTCAGAGCGCCTGAAAGCTCTTAAGATTATGGTGGGATTAAAAAGGGGAAAGGATGAAGGATTCGAGCGGTATACTGTGGAAGAATGGATGCAGGGTGCCGGTATCAGAGGTGGATTGAAGCGGTATTTCAGCCTTGTTTGTGCTTCTATGCTGGTGTGCCCGCTGTCTTCGGTGGCATCTGCACAGGCATTGACCGAGAACATTAAGATGGTTTTAAAGACCGGTATATCTGTTGAATATCCTGCCAATGGCTGGCAAAATGATATCGTTACACCTCTGGCTGATACTATAAGAGCAAACGGAGAGATCAGAACAAGCATAAAGGTAGATTCGATCGTAATTGAAAACGGCAGAGCCGTTGGTGTGAAAATAAAAGACGGGATCATAAATGCGAAGAGTATAATTGTCAATATACCTTCGCAACAACTCGGCAAGATATTGGATATAAAACAAATACACGATGAGAGATTAAAAACAGCCGTTGAGCTTGTCCCGACGTCTGGCATATCTATGGATTATGCCGTAGACGGACATATGAGTGATATTGATGGACTCCTTTATTTTGAGAGTCCAATCAGTTTTGGTTGTTTTGTATCAAACCTGTCACCCTCTATAGCACCTGCGGGCAAGTCCATGTTGACATGGTTTTGTCCAATCAACAATGAGGATATGAAACAAAAAAATAAAGTAAAAAACTATCAACAACTGCTCGAAAACAGAATAGAAGAAGTTTTTCCGTTACTGAAAACAAAAACAATATTTAAACGTATACTGCATCTGAACACCGTTGATGGCGTTGAGCTTAATATAAGTCAACTTAGAGACAAGCGTATGGATTATAGCGTAAAAGGTATAGATAACCTTTATTTCGTCGGTGATACCACTGCAGCACCGGGTGCAGGCGGTGACATAGCACACGAGTCCAGCATTGAGTGCTACGAGAAAATAAAGGATGGGATGCTTTCAGAAGACAAGGGTTGAATAATACGATGTATACCATCAAACTTATCGTCAGTGATCTTCACCTCGGAAGGGGCAGATTTACCTCTGAAGGCATACGAAACCCGTACGAAGATTTCTTCTTCGATGAAGGCTTTGATGAATTACTGGAATACTACACACAGGGTAAATACATAAACTACGATGTCGAGCTTATAATAAACGGTGATTTTTTGAACCTGCTCCAAGCAGACATATTGAAAGACGGTGTTACAATTACGGAGTTCGATTGTCTTGTCATGCTTCAGCGTATTGTAAAGGGGCATCCTGTGTTTTTCGATTCGTTGAAGCGGTTCATGTATTCTCTGAACCATCATATAAGCATACTTGTTGGAAATCATGATCAGGGTTTGCTCTGGAGCAAGGTTGAAGGACTTTTGAAAAACATCGTTTCACCCCGTTTAGAGATATACCACCGTTCCATATCTTTTGACGATATATACATAGAACACGGTAACAATTATGATATTTTGAATGGTTTCTTAGCCATAGATTCTATAAAGAAATCCCATGTAAACGGGGATACAGTATTGAATATACCATGGGGCAGTTATTTCGTATTGACGTTCATATATCCAAGGAAAAGGAGCATGCCGTATCTCGATAGAATAAAACCTTTGAGGAGGTATATACGATGGGGAATTTTGTTCGATACCAGAAAAACAATCGTTACGTTGGTACAGATGGTATGGTTTTATATAATAAATAGATTCCATTCGGATTCCCAGAGGAGAAGGAAATTCCATATAACCATTGAACATGTCATGGAATCTTTGAAATTGGGGTCCATTACGAATATTGCAATAGCAATATTAAAACACACAAATTACAGAATAGTAATATTCGGGCATACACACAGAGCAATGCACATAGAGGTTCAGGGGAAGCAATATCTGAATACAGGCACATGGACGGATATCGTTGACATGGGTATTGATAATCCTGGCAGGCATTCAAAACTTACCTATGCAATGATTGATTATGAAACCAATCCGCCCCGGGCAAGCTTAAGGGAATGGCATGGGCGTTACAGAGTGGAAAACGAGATTCGCGGATGGTCATAAAAAAATGACAAGGATGAGCGATACAACATCGCATCACAATGCACATACCTATAGACGTTCTGGACAAGCTTATGATCTGTCATCAACTATAAACATGCTCGGACATTTGCTGGGAGATGTTTTAAGAGAACAAGAAGGTGAACAATTTTTCAGATTGGAAGAATACTTGCGATTAAACATCAAGGCGTTGAGAAAACACTACAGTCCTGCACTCGAAATGAAAATAATAGCTACCCTTTCCCGTCTGCAGCCGGCACGCATGGCAGACCTGATAAGGGCATTTGCAATATATTTTCAGCTCGTCAATATAGCGGAAGAGTACTATGCGTACAGAGCGAAAGTTGCTTCGTTGGATTTCAATCAAGATGAATTATCGGTTTACAACTGCGTTTCGAACATGACAGGCAAACGTTATGATAAGGATACTGTAAAATCTTTCATGAACCGCCTTTCTATCATACCCGTTATTACAGCCCATCCATCGGAAACCAAGAGACACACGATAATGATGAAGCACAGAAGAATATATGACTATCTGTGCAGTATGCTCGAATGTCAATTTGGGCATGAACTCGAACAATACAAAATGCTTATCAAGAATGAAATTACGAAATTGTGGCAGACGGATGAGATCAGGAACCGGAGCGTAAAGGTTTCGGATGAGGTTTTTAACGGTATGTTTTATTTCAGGCATACGTTTTATCGTGTTATAGATAAACTGTATAAAAAGGTAAGCACTGCAATAAAACAGATATATCCCGATATTCCAATACCGCATGATTTTATGAAGTTCGGCTCATGGATAGGCGGAGATATGGACGGCAATCCATATGTGACGCAGAGTACCATATCCGATACAATGGACATGCATAGAGATGTAATTCTATCCCTGTATAGAGAAGATATAAACATGCTTTTCAGAAGCCTTTCAATATCAGAACGGCGGGCAGGGATATCCCCGGAGTTAAAAGAATCTATTAAAAAAGATATCAAGAGGTTTGATACGATCTCCGGCCTTGTTGATTTTCAAAACATAAGTCCGACCGAATACTACAGGCAAAAACTGACGCTTATGTATGCAAGAGTCCTTGCACTCGGGAACCATAAAAAGGGTGCGTACAACAGGATAGACGAGTTTATATCCGATCTCTCACTGATACAAAACAGCCTCTGCAGCAACAAGGCTTATGGCATAGAGGAGGAAGAGGTTTCCGCACTAATAACAAAGGCCCACGTGTTTGGTTTTCATCTTGCGTCTTTGGATGTACGCCAGCACCATGCCGTACACGAAAAAGTTGTGGACGAACTGCTTGGTGCAACGTATGCCAGGAAAGATGAAGAGACCAGGCAAAAGATTTTGCTGAGCCGTTTGAAAGAGGATTTCAGAATTCCGTTGAAATTATCAAAAGCGGCACAAAACACAATAGATGTGTTTAAAGCAATAAATCGTATTCAGAAAACCCTTGGTAAGAATGCCGTCAAAACCTACATAATAAGCATGAGTCACGGGTTTAGCGATATCCTCGAGGTTGCCTTTTTATTAAAAATAACAGGACTTGTGAAGCCCGGAGAGCATGGTATAAGTTCCTCGGTAAGCATAGCGCCACTGTTTGAAACTATCCATAGTCTTGAACAGGCTTCACATACAATGGAGCAGGCATTTATTAACAAGTTCTATATGTCCATACTAAAAAACTCCGGCATGCGGCAGGAGATCATGCTTGGTTATTCAGACAGTAATAAAGATGGAGGTATACTGAGATCCACATGGACGCTGTACAAAGCACAGAAACAACTTGTTTCTATTGCAAACAAATACGGTGTCAACGTTCTTTTTTTTCACGGCAGGGGAGGCAGCATTGGCAGGGGAGGTGGACCTACGTATAAAGCATTCAAAGCGCAGCCTGCCGGTACCATAAATGGATATGTAAAATTTACGGAGCAGGGAGAAGTAGTATCGTATAAATATGCAAATATCGATACAGCGCTCTATAACCTCGAATCAATAGTATCGGGCGTGATCGCGGCAAGTTTTTCGCATGAACATATAAACAGGAAACTGTATGAAGAAAGCATGAATGAAATTGCTGAGAGTGCCTATTCATACTACCGTAAAAACATACATGACAATCCACTGCTTGCGGGTTATTTTTTTTCTGCAACACCGGTCAAAGAAATATCCAAACTCAAAATAAGCTCGAGGCCCGCTTTCAGGGCAAAAAAGGGGACTATTGATTCGATAAGAGCTATACCATGGTCGTTTAGCTGGGCCCAAAGCAGGCACAACATTCCAGGCTGGTTTTCTTTCGGCTATGCCATGTCTTTCTTCTTAAAGATGCACAGTGGTAACATAAAGATCCTGAAGCAGATGTATAAGGACTGGCAATTTTTCAAGGTTTTGGTCGATAATATAGAGATGAGCATGGCAAAGGCAGACATGCGTATAGCATTGCTGTATGCGGGCCTTGCAAAAGATAAAGAAGGTTCAAAGAACTTTTTCAATATGGTACGTCATGAATACTCATTGAGCAAAAGGATGTTGTTGATGATAACCGGACAAAAATATTTGCTTGAACACCAGCCCGAGTTAAGGCTTTCGCTCGAACTCCGTGAGCCTTATATAGATGTACCCACATATATCCAGATAATCTTGCTTGGTAGGCTGAAATCAAACGAGCTGTTAAAAAAGGAGATAAGCAGGCTTACATACCCTGTACTGCTCAGTATCAATGCCATATCAGCGGGACTGAAGAATACGGGATAATTCTTGCAAATTTAGAAAAACTATTTTAGAACGCCTAAATACAAAAGGTACATATTCAAAGACAATGAACTTTTTAATTGGAACTATAATGGTTGTCATGCTGCAGGGGCACGGTATAAGTATGACCGTGTCACCATCGCAGCTTCATCCGGGTAGTCCCTTTATGTTAAACATGAGCGGGCTTGTGACAGGAACAACGTACAAGATCAAATTTGACAAACGCACTCTGGATTTCACCGGCAGCACAGCGGACATTTTGCTCGGAGTAAATCTGGAGCATCCGGAAGGAGAGGACAGTGTAAGGTTGTACGGGCCGGGTATTGTCGCGCCCCTGGCCTCCGTATCAATCGATGTGCATAACTATGTCTATCCGAGCCAGTATCTTAAACTTCCGGAAAATTTTGTCGAGCTTACGCCGCCGGAATTAAAAAGAGCAATAAAAGAAGAAAAAGAGCTGGATAAAATTTTTGCAAATGATAAAACGAGGCCGCTTTGGAGAGGTGGATTTATAATACCCGTTCACGGCATTATAACAACGCCATTCGGGGTGAAAAGGTTTTTAAACGGCGAGCCCAGGTCTTCGCATACAGGCATAGATATAGCCGGAAAAATAGGCACCCCGGTTGTTGCCACAAATAACGGCGTTGTGTGTTTTGAGGGCAATCTCTTTTTCGGCGGTAACAGCATTCTGATAAACCATGGCCAGGGTATATACTCAATGTATTTCCACCTTGAAAAATATGCAGTAAAAAACGGCATGTATGTGAAAAAGGGACAGATAATAGGATACATCGGCATGACGGGCCGCGTTACGGGACCAAGTTTGCATTTCGGTGTACGAATAGTAGACAGTAAGGTTGACCCCGAGTTGTTATTTGCATTGACGGGTAAGTAACAGAAGTTGGAAAGGCAGGGGTGAACGATTGTTCGCCCTTGCCAAAGTTGCATATTGATCGAATGTAATAGTATACTTATTTTTATTGGTATAGAAATGAAGAATAAAAAGCCGTTAGAAAAACTCATTAATGAATATGATAAAAAACCCAGGACCTCATTGAAAATAGGAGTATGCCTTAGCGGTGGCGCAATAAGGGGGCTTGCACATGTCGGCGTACTGCGCGTCCTTTATAACGAATTTATTCCTATTGATTTTATAACAGGCAGTAGTGCAGGGGCGATAGTAGCCGGTTTGTATGCTCTTTACGGTTATCATTCAAGCTGGTCGGTCTTTGAAAAGACGTTGAAGAACAAATCGATATTCAAGATCAAGAAAAATAAAAAGGATGAATTTTTCGATTCCGGATATTTCAAAGGGTGGCTTAAGGATCTGCTTGGTAATGCAACGTTTGACGATGTGAAGATACCCTTAGAGGTTACGGCCCTCGACATTGTATCCGGCAAAACCATTTACATAAACGAAGGTTACTTAAGGGATGCGATCTATGCTTCCTGTGCAGTGCCCGGTATCTGGAAGCCGGCTAAGATAGGCAATATGCTGCTTGTGGATGGTTCATTCGGTAATGATATGCCCGTGGAATGGTTGCGGGGCAAAGGGGCTGATGTAATCATCGTTTCTATCGTAAATATATACAATGAATTCCTTTATGGTACAGGCTTATCATTGTCGAGATTGCTGAAGCTTTTGACTTCAAGCAGCATTATAAGACCTTTTATTGTGGCGGGTGGAACAGGGCTTGAATATGCAACGAGGGATATAACAGGCAAGGATGCAAAACCTTTTAAAACGCTTCTCAGAACGATGGCAGTATTCGGAAAGAATTTTAACAGGCAGAAGTGGGGAACGGATGCGGATGTGAAAATCGTGCCGAATATAGGTGATTTTTACACAAGCAACCCGGGTTATTTGTCCGGAAACAAGAGAACGGAATTTATATCTGCCGGTGCTATTGCTACGTGGAAAAAGATTCCGCAGTTAAAACATATACTCGGCGAGATAACATTAAAAAAAGAACTGTCCGACTCAGCCTCTGATAAGATAAAGAAACGGATCAAGAACGTTAAGAATACTTTTTTGAAATTGGCAGGTTGATTTTTATATTGTTTGTTCTGTTTGGCAGATTGACAGAGTATGTCCTTCTGTTATAAAAGATCGACGTGAAGAAATCGCTGTTCGCATTTACCCCGTTAGAAAGCCCCACCAGTTATGGTGGGTATAATAGAATAATTTTTAAATTCCTTATAGAAAGGACGTGGTTTAAAGCAACGTTCTTTCTAACGGGGTTGATCCTGCTCATCCTTTTGTTATTAAACTCATGTCACAATAGATCCTCAAATGCCTCGACCTTGGTCATAGGCATTGAGGGTACCCCTACAAATCTTGATCCTGGTTATGCTACGGACGCATATTCAACGCAGATCTCAAAGCTTTGCTTTGAAGGATTGGTGAGGTTCAACAGAAAAGGAGCGATTGTACCGCAGCTTGCAGACAGCTTTTCTATACAGGATAACAAGGATATAGAATTTATCCTGAAAAAAGGAATAAAGTTCCAGGACAGCTCTACTTTTACATCCGAGGATGTTGCCGCAACGATATACAGGATTTTGAACTCACAAACATATTCACCTTACAGTGAAGCACTGTCGCATGTGGAAGATGTAATTTTGCAGGGGCCGTACAAACTTGTTATCCGTCTCAAAGAGCCTTACGCACCTATACTTGCAGCCCTGACAATAGGCATTATGCCGCATGCGCTCGCTGAAAAAAAGAGGCTGTCGCTTAAAAGCCTTATCGGTACAGGGCCGTACAGGTTTTATAAGTATAGCCAGTCTCGTTTTGTGGAGCTTGAAGCTTATTCGGGTTACCGGGACGGCCCCCCGCTTATAAAAAGACTTATATTCAGGATTATCCCCAATGATCTTACGCGTGTGCTCGAACTTGAAAAGGGCAGTGTCGACCTGCTGGTCAATGCCGTGCCGCCGGATGCTGTGAATGGTCTGTCCCATGATAAGCATGTGGGCATTATAACCGGGCACGGCATTGATTATGAATACCTTGGTTTCAATATGAGAGACCCGATATTACGTATAAGAGATGTACGGAAGGCAATAGCCCATGCAATAAACAGACAGGCGATTATTCGATATGTATTATTCGATCAGGCAGAGCCTGCAACAGGTATATTGCCGCCGTGGAATAGGGCGTATAATGGAAACGTAAAACAGTATGACTATAATCCAGCCGAGGCTGAGCATTTACTGGACAGAGCCGGGTTTCCTGACAAACAAGGATACAGGTTTGCACTTGACTTCAAAACATCCGATAATCCCCTATCCATAAGGGTTGCGCAGGCAATCGCCTATCAGCTTGAGCAGGTCGGCATAAAGGTCAATCTTCGATCCTATGAATGGGCGACGTTCTACAATGACATACGCCATGGGAATTTTCAGATCTACACATTGCGGTGGGTTGGTGTCATGGACCCGGATATTCTGTATTATGCCTTTGACTCTCATTCAATCCCACCCTATGGTGCCAATAGAGGGTACTACATAAATACCGAGGTTGATCAACTGCTCAAACAGGCAAGAAGCATCCTCAGTATAGATGAGTCATTGCCTATCTACAGGCATATTCAGAGTATCGTGGCAGAGGATCTGCCCTATGTCAGCCTCTGGTACATGAAGGATATAACCGCAATGCGCAATCGCGTCAAAAATTTCAAGCCGTTTCCGGGCGGCGGATACGAAGGCATTAACAAGGCATATATGGTAAATAAATGAGACCCCTGAAATTAAACGTGTGTTTACAGGGAAGAGTTGTTCTCCTCTGCTTGTAAAACAACGCTCTTTTGTGAACCGGATCTCGTGCCGATGAATGCTTATCTCTCATACCGATAAGAAGTAGTCCACGCAGATTACTATGAAAGCATGCCAGACAGTTCATTGGTGTTTCACTTCGCATCGTCTCAAACTCTTCCCTATTTTGCCTATCAAACTTCCTTATTTTCAAATGCATTTTTTGGGTTAAGGGATGGTGAAAATAACTAAATCACCCCCACCTGTCCTCCCCCGTCAAGGGGGAGGAATATAGGGGAAAGTGCAAGGTTACCTGTTATCTGAATGACTCTTTACTCTCCCTTGTATTCCGGAGCTCGTTTTTGCAGGAAGGCAGACACGCCTTCCATGAAATCGGCGGTCATAAGGCATTGGGTTTGTCCCAGCACCTCTTTTTCGAATATCTTTTCGAGATCAAGCTCGATACCGCTTTGCAGAGCCTGTTTTGCAAATCTGTATGGGACAGGAGGGCCTTTGGCAAACCTTTTTGCAAGGATTTCGACCTCTTTTTCAAGGTCTGACGATGGAACAACCCTGTTGACAAGACCTATCCTCAGTGCCTCCTGCGCATCAATAACATCTGCCGTATAGGTAAGCTCCAATGCTTTGCTTATGCCCACGATCCGTGGCAGAAAGTATGAGGCCCCGCCGTCTGGCATGAGTCCTATCTTGGTAAAGAGCATGCCCATCTTCGCATCATCTGACGCTATCCTTATGTCACAGGCAAGGGCAATGCTCAGGCCGTATCCGACCGCGTGTCCCCTGATTGCCGCGATTGTCGGTACGGGTAGTGTATAGATCGATCTTACGGCATTCTCGAACAGCCAGACCCTTTTATCCATGTGCTGCAGCTCGTCCGATTGCGGTGTCCATTTAAGATCAGCACCTGTTGAAAATGCCTTTCCAGCACCGGTTATGACGACAGCCCTCACATCCTTTTCTTCTTTTGTAGCGGCGGTTACAGCTAAGAGCATTCTTACGGTTTCAGGATCAACGGCATTCATCCTGCTTTCTCTGTTAATGGTTATGGTCTTAATTCCATCATTCTTTTTTGTGATGACAGCATTTTCTCCCATAGTATCTCCTTTATTTGTATTATCTGTAAGTGTAAAAAGGTATCAGAAATTGGCGGGCAGGGCAAGCCTCTTCTCCCCATCATTCCTCTTGACGATTTAAACGGTTCAAACGGTTTAAGCCGCTTTATCTCCCCGGGAATTACAGAACACTTGAAAGTTTTTCGTTTCGGCATACAATAATAATAGATGAATGGACAGGGCACAAGAAATCTCGAAATAGCCATTTTTATATCAGCTTTACTGCATATAATGATCTTGTATGCGTTCAGGCTGAACAGTCTCGGTGTTCCTTCTGTGAGCAGCCCAAAGAACGACTACATGCAGCTCAGTACGATCCCGCCCGAAGCTCTTAAGGAGATCACGCAAGGGCAGGCGGTAAAAGAAAAAAATAAAACGATTGCAAAAGAAAAACAGCAGCTTGTTATCAAAAATCAGATCGTGGACACTCCAAAGCCTCTTGTTCAGCAAGAGCCAAAGAAAACAGCATATCTTTCTAATTGGAACGAGAGTGTAAAAAAGGAGATGGTAAGCAGGCACAAAGGCGGAGGCTATGGAACGGACAACCAGAAGTCACTCGAGGTCAGCGTAAAGCCACAGGTCCCGCGTGCCAATACAGCGGTTACCCAACAACAAACACAGAAACAGCAACAAGAACAACAGCAGCAACAGCAGCAGTCATTACAAGCACTGGAACCTAATCAGGAAGGACTTTCATTGTCCACTCAAAAAACTACCTCAGTCGCAGGAGAAAATAATAATCAATCAGGCAACAACAGCCAATCAGGCAAAGATGAGAAGCTTGCACTCAATTCAATGCTGCCTTCCTATTCAAGGATGAAGGCTCTACCCGGCATAGGTGATAATAATTATCTCCCAGGGCTTAAAGAGGGGGACGTAACCCTGCTGAACACAAAAAGTTTTATATATGCCGGCTTTGTAAGACGAGTTGCATACAGAATATTCGATCGGTTTATATTTGATGTACGCAACAGCGATGTAACGCAGGGAGATTTGAGTAATATGGAAGGATATGCCTATGTTGAGGCAAACATGAATGCACAGGGTAAATTGCTTTCCGTAAAACTGCTGAAGTCGTCCGGCTCACAGGAATGGGACCGCCTTGCCATAGAGGCTTGTAAGCGGGCGACATGGGATGCAAATCCGCCGAAGGGTGCAGAGGGCAAGGACGGCATAATACATTTTGTTTTTGCACCGGGCAGGGATGTGCTTGTAGTTGGTTTGCTTGACTGATATGCGGGATCCCTTGATAACAGAAAAGTATTCATTATATTTTACATTAACACATGTGTGTTTTTCTCTGTTTTTGATAGTTTATCGCAATTTTTTACGCAGACAAGCAATAATATTATAAAAAGGAGGAAGAAATGGCAAAGGAACTAAAATATGGTGAAAGTGCAAGGGCTTTACTGCTGGAAGGGGTCAACATACTCGCGGATGCGGTAAAGACAACCCTTGGACCAAGAGGGAGGAATGTGCTTATAGAAAAGACATTCGGCGCACCGACTGTTACGAAAGACGGAGTAACGGTTGCAAAGGAGATAGAGGTAGGGGACAAGTTCAAGAACATGGGTGCACAGATGGTGAAAGAGGTGGCAAGCAAAACATCAGATGTGGCGGGCGATGGAACGACTACAGCCACCGTTCTTGCTCAGGCAATATTCCGTGAAGGCGTAAAGCTTGTTTCGGCAGGCAACAATCCGATCTTGATAAAGCGCGGTATCGATAAGGCTGTTGATGTGGTTATCGAGGAGTTGAAAAAGATGAGCAAGCAGACCCGCGACCAGAAAGAGATCGCACAGGTAGGCACCATCTCTGCCAACAATGATGAGACTATAGGCAAGATTATAGCTCAGGCAATGGACAAGGTTGGCAAGGAAGGCGTAATAACAGTAGAAGAGGCAAAGGGCATGGAGACAACACTGGATGTCGTGGAAGGTATGCAGTTTGACCGTGGATACCTTTCACCTTACTTTGTGACAGATGCAGAGCGTATGGAAAGCGTTATAGAAGACGCATATATCCTTACTCATGAGAAGAAGCTTTCCAATATGAAGGAATTGCTTCCGCTTCTCGAACAGATCGCAAAATCAGGCAAGCCGTTACTCATTATAGCTGAAGATGTCGAGGGTGAGGCTCTTGCAACGCTGGTTGTTAACAAATTGAGAGGCACCCTCAACTGCTGTGCAGTAAAGGCTCCAGGTTTTGGTGACAGAAGAAAGGCCATGCTTGAGGATATTGCAATACTTACAGGCGGCAGGATGATAGCCGAGGAAATGGGTATAAAACTTGAGAGTATAACACTCAAAGACCTCGGTAGAGCAAAGAGGATAGTTGTAGACAAAGAATATACAACCATCGTTGACGGTGAAGGTAAGAAGTCAGAGATAGACGGCAGGATCAAACAGATAAGGGCACAGATTCAGGAAACGACATCGGATTACGACAAAGAAAAGCTTCAGGAAAGGCTTGCAAAGCTCGTCGGAGGCGTTGCCGTTATAAAGGTTGGAGCTGCAACAGAGGCAGAGATGAAAGAGAAAAAAGCAAGGGTTGAAGATGCACTTCATGCAACAAGGGCAGCAGTGGAAGAAGGGGTTGTCCCGGGCGGTGGAGTTGCACTTCTGAGAGCAATACCCGCACTTGATAAGCTTAAGCTTGATGTGAGAGAAGAGCAGCTCGGTGTTGAAATTGTCAAAAAGTCTCTTGAAGAACCCATCAGGCAGATCAGTGCGAATGCCGGTAAAGAGGGCTCTATTATTGTGGAACATGTAAAGGCAGAGAAAGGTAATTTCGGGTTTAACGCACTTACAGAAAAATATGAAGACCTTATGCAGTCAGGTGTTATTGACCCGACAAAGGTTGTCAGGTCTGCACTTCAGAATGCAGCATCCGTATCCTCTGTTCTGCTTACGACAGAAGTCATGATAACCGAGAAGCCGAAGGAAGAGAAGATGCCGGCAATGCCAGGAGGCGGCATGGGTGGAATGGGCGGCATGGAGTATTAATGAAACGATTCTGAGAGGACGATGTTCCTTTCGGAAGATGTATTTTGATTTAAACAAAGGCGGGCGTAAGCCCGCCTTTGTATTTGGGTTCATGCCATCCCTTTCAGAATATCAGGGATGGAGGAAGTTACTATTTTAATAACCTGCTTGATATCCTATGGTATATGTGTTACATTGTCTTACGGAAATAAGGAGATAACAATGAAGGATACCATTACCATACGGCTCCCCAAAAATCTTCGGAGGGAATTGGACCTTGTAGCAAGAAGAGAAAATGCCTCTAAAAGTGAGCTTATAAGAGATGCTCTTACCCGTTATATTGCTGTAAGATATTTTCAGCGACTGAGGAAACGGGTTCTTCCCTTTGCAGAAATGCAGGGATTGCTGACCGATGAGGACATTTTTCGAATCATTTCATGAGGATAGTACTCGACACAAATGTTATTATGGCTGCTTTTGCCACCCGCGGCCTGTGCGCGGATGTTTTCGAAATATGTCTTACTGATCACAAGATCATACTGAGTGAGCATATTCTGTTTGAGGTAGAAAAAAATCTTGTAAAAAAAATAAGCTTGCCTGATAAGGTGGTAAAGGATATTATCGGTCACCTCAGAAATAATAGCGATATAGTTGACCCAGAAGTCCTTAATGATTCCGTTTGCAGGGATAAGGATGACGTCAAAATAATAGGAACAGCTCTGAAAGGTAATGCACGTTTCATAATAACCGGTGATGATGATTTGTTGAGCTTAAAGAAGCATGGAAACACTGGAATCGTTACGCCAAGGGAATTCTGGGATTTCTTAAGGAGTTAAAAACCGTGCAATCTTTGCACACTCCAACATGTTTTTACATAAAATCTATATATGTTTCATGGACGTCATTCTTAACATATTGAAATTTCGAATAGCTTTTTATTAAATATAATGGTATGCTTATTGCTATAATTAAGAATACGGAGGCTGTTTATGAATAAAGGGTTTACCCTTATAGAACTCATGGTTGTTATTGTGATCATAGGCATCATCAGCATGATAGCTTCTCCGAACATGCGGAGCTGGTACTTAAATTTTGAAACAAGCAGTGCGTGCGATAACATAACCAATACCCTTGTTACCGCAAGGATGAATGCAATAAAGAACGGCAATAATCAGGTGGTGTTTTTCTATACGGCCAACAACTGTCCCTCAACCGTTGCCGATATCCCTACAAACACAGGAGGCACGAACTGTTATTTTACTATCAATGACACGAATAATGATTGCCAAAGCGCAAGCAGCAGTTGTATTCAAGCCGGTGAGTTTAACGGTGTGACTAACACCCTGATATCGAGTATTGTTTTCCCAACCACTTTGGTTCCAAATTCAGCCTCAGGTTTTATCGTGTCTACGGATTATTGTCTTGTTACAGGTCTTAATATATCGCCCTGTGCAATACCGAATTCATGCACCTTCTGCACCAGCAATGTTGGTGCAATAGCATTCCAGCCCAATGGATCTGCAGAATTTTTAGGTACAGGGGGGGTTGTCAGCGGTAATTCGACAGGCGGAAGTGTTACGATAATACCGTCAAGCGATGTGACCAGTAATTACAGCGGAAGAGAGTGCGCTGTCGGCGTCATAGGAATGACAGGTGCGGTAAAGGAGTTTTATTGATGATACGTTTAAGGATAAATTGTCGTTGCGAGGAGTGGAACGACGAAGCAATCTATAAGCATAGGGATTGCTTCGCGAACGCTTGCAATGACAGTTCACAAATCATTGTGGAGGAATTATCCATGAAAAAACAAGACGGTTTTACCTTGTTTGTCATTCCCGCGAAAGCGGGAATCCAGCCGTATTTCATGTTAGCCCTTATGAAGGAGTTTCCTTTATGAAAAAACAAGACGGTTTTACCTTAATAGAAGTTGTGGTTTCTATGCTTTTATTTACCATCGGTGTACTTGGTATGATGGGCCTGCAGGTACTTGCCACAAGGGGGGCTTCGATCGGCAACAACAACACAGTAGAAAATTACCTTGCTCAATCACTTGCAACACAGCTTGAGCAACTACCTATCAATGACCCTGCGCTGTCAACTGGAAGCCATGGCTACGGCGCAAGCAGTGATGCGTGTCTGTCCTGTGCAAATTGTAATGTCCCTGTTAATGCAATAGGTCAATGTATTGCCAACAGCATTGGCAATATTTATCAGGTAAGCTGGGTTGTTAAAAATGTTACAACAATGAACAGTCCTACAGTGAATAATTTAAAAAGTATTGCTATAACCATAAGCTGGGCGAATGGCACTTTTTCATTAACGCTTCCAGCAGCCCATTATTAAGAAGGAGTTTTGTATGAAGAATAAACAAAAAAGGTTTACCCTGTTACATCAGCAAAATTCATTTTTTGGATGGAAGATAAAAAACATGTTGAAAAGATTACCACAAAGAAGTTGTTTTATACGAAATGGGTTGACAGATGTAACGGGGTTTACCCTTGTTGAGATGGCGGTTGCTATTGTTTTGGCATCAATAATATTAATAGGCGTTATGGGCACATTCATACTGCAAAGCAAGGCATACACTGCAACGCGAATGTCAACGGAGCTGCAGGACAATGCACGAACAGCCTTTGATACCATTGCCGGCATGTTGACAAATGCAGGGTTCGGCATAACGAAATCAGATACAGCACCTTCGGGCTTTACATTCGGTCCTGCTTTAGCCTCGTTCCATGATTCAGCGGCTTTTTGTTTCTATTATCACAATTCCCCGTCAGCATATTACACCTGCAATTCCAACGGGGTACCGGATACGTATCAAACCTCAACCATTGATGGAACACAGTGTAGTCAAAACGGATGGAGTACCTGTACGCCGTATGGTACGGATAGCCTTACCTTTGCATATAGAGATCCCAACTATTTAGGAATAAACCTTAATGTGAACGCGGCCAATTCTCCGATTACAATAGGTTTTGCCAATATCTACCCTTACATAGGATTGCAGCCCTCTGATACGGTTTTTCTTATAGACCCGACATTTCTTGCCTCTGCGCTTGCAACGATAGGTTCGAACGGGGCCGTACAACCGACTGCCGCAACAGTAACAAATGTTCCCTTATCAAGCAATTCCGGCTTTTATAATGAGATCAATTCACTTCAGCAATATGCATCAAGATTCAATACGGTTATTAATAGCTTTAGCGGTTTTGTTCAAAAGGTAAACGTGGTGCATGTTTATATTGACTATACAGATTCCAACCATCCTGTCTTAATGATGCAGATAAACGGGCAGCAGCCTATTCCACTTGCAGACGATATAGAGGATTTTCAGGTTCAATTCATCATGGATGATAATACAACAACAAACCCTGACATTATGGGTTCTCAAGCAATTCAGCTCTTTCCTTCTTTTGCTAACAACTATTATGACCCAACAAGCCCGTCTCCGCCATTGCAGCAGAATCCCATGAATATAAATGCCGTTATCCTGACCATCGTGGCAAGGTCTGATAATCCAAGTCAGAGCGTTGTCACTGCTCCACAATTATGGATAGCAGATCACAATACTACCCAGATACCATACCCTACGCCTGCACTCGGACCGCTGGCAAACTACCAGAGGGTAATGTATCAGGGCATAATACCGTTACCGAATCTCAGAACGCAAACCAAACTGTATCTGAACAGCATATTATAAGGAGAATCACATGAATAAAAAAAATAAATTATTTCACTATACTAACGATAACAAGCACACAGGTTATTGCGAGGGGTCCGCTTTATGCGGACGAAGCAGCAATCTACCTGTATTGAAGGATTGTTTCGCTGACGCTCGCAATGACGGTAACGCTGGCTATGTACTGATCATTACCCTGCTTGCAATGGTCGCCCTTACCATAGCAGGTATGGGTGCGATGATGGTTGCAACAACGGATGTAAGCCTATCCGGCAACCAGAGGACTCAGATTGCAGCACAAAGTGCGTCAATTGCAGGTGTAAATACAGGTATGGCCAATCTCTGCAGCCATTCATATTTTGTAGCAGCAAACCCTAACTATGTATCCAATAACATAAATGGCTCATATATTAATACGCCTACATCTTCCCCCCAGACCTCGTTTTATAACGGCATTTACAGCACACCTGCGCCGACAAGCAATGCAGGCTCAAGCTATGCAGTGGGTTATTTTACGCCAACCGTCAATTCAGTATCAGCTATCAGCCAGCTTGCTTCTGTCTATGGCCCAAGTAGCGTACAAGGATCACGGGCAAGCACTCTGCCCACGAGCTTTGGATTCGGCGGCAGTGTTTATACCATCGGGCCGGTAATGGGTACCGCTGGTACTGCAAGTATGGAATGTGAGCAGATAGTTTATTACGGTGCACCGAAATAAAGGCTTATAAAGGAGCAAATATGAATACCAAAAAACTCATAAAATATATAATCATGGGAGCTGTCATGATACTCATGATCGATTCCTTGCCGCCCAAAGGCATTGGAGACGATACATCACTATTCTTGACGCCGGTCACCAATCTTCCGCCCCCGGATGTTGCCATATTGATGGATACATCAGGATCAATGACATCCCTGCCCTGTGCAGTGCCTGATGGAGAGGATGCATGCGGTATCAGTCAAAACAACTCAAATCCTTATTTTACAACGCAACTGGGCTATGACCCAAATACAGATTATGGCTATGATGCAAGCAATCCATCATGCTTTGACAGTAATATAGATCCAGGTGGAGATGGTTGTTATTACGGAGGCACTTCGGCAGGTTTAAGTACGGAAGGGCCTTTAGGCAATAACAAAACACCCAGCGGTTCGCATGTCTACATAAACACGTATTTTGCGGGTAAGCCGTCTTATTGTTCTTATCTACAATCTAAAGGACCCGGGGGCAATGTTCCACCCGCCCCCAGGTATGGCTGGGCGGATTGCGGAACGATTAATTATTTTTGTACGCAAATGTTTCCACCACAGTACACGTGCACAGGATTCTGGCCGAATCGAACATGTGCCTACACACCGGACCCCGATTACCAGTCATGCATAAACCAGCTTCAAGGCTATGGCTACTGGTACGGCGGTAATGATTACAATGGCGGTTATGCATTTTATACAGGCAACTTGCTTGAGTTCTATCCCCCAAAATTTGTTCAAGCAAGGGTTGCTATCAGTAATATTCTTAATTTCCCAAATATTAGGCTTGGTGTGTTCTCGTTTAATGGTGATAGCTCAGGTGCAGAAACAGACGTTGATATATCGCCATCTTGTAGCCAACTTGGGACTTCACCA
>CAZJPN010000060.1:0-36184 GCA_964547905.1 uncultured Pseudomonadota bacterium
ATACCCAATTATATAATTTATAAATTTTATGATTACATATCGTCACGCTAATGCAATGCCGTCCCTTGTTGTCTCTTTGATCCTGTACATAGCCCCATCGGATAACCTTACCAGATCAAGTGTATTATCCGTATCCTCCGGAAATGAGGCTATACCAAAGCTCGCCGTAAGTCTTATTGAGAATCCTTCCTCTTTTAAAAACACATGATTATTCAATGACTCCCTTATCCTTGATGTTACCTTGAACGCCCCTTTTTTATCTGTTTCAGGCAGAAGGGCCACAAACTCATCACCGCCATATCGTATTGGTATATCAGGTTTTCTCAATTCTAATCTTATTACCTCTGCAGTTTCCTTCAGCACCTTGCTGCCGATAATATGGCCATACTTGTCATTAACAAGCTTGAAATGATCCAGATCCAGGAATATCATCGCGAAATGTAACCCATACCTCTTGGATCTTTCCATTTCACTCTCAAGCATTAAATACAGGTATCGTGAATTATAAAGGCTTGTAAGATCGTCCCTGATTGTAAGTTCCTGAACCCTTTGCAGGTATTTTGCGTTCTCTATTGCTATTGCAGCATAATCAGTCAATGTTATCAGTATGGTTAGATCATTTTGATCGAAATCATCGTCTTGTAGATTATTGATAAGTTCTACAACACCGAGTACCCTCCCCTTACTTTTCAATGGTACACATATAATCGAATGGGTTTCGAATTTAGCTATATTATCAAACTTTTGTGTAAAACGAGGATCTTTTGCTGCATCGGTAAGAAGCACAGGTTCACCGGTCATAGCTACCCAGCCTGCTATGCCCTCACCGATTGAAAGACGCATATTCTTGAGTTTATCCGAATTCTCACCGACAGCTATCTCAAAAAACAACTCATGCTTTTCTTCGTCGAGGAGCAGCAATGACCAGTTCGAAGGTTTCAGCAGCTCGGAGATCTTCTGCATGATAATTGACAGAACTTCCTTCAGATCAAGGGTTGAGGTAAGCGTTTTGCCTATCTCATGTAATATTTCTATACCTCTTTCATCCCTCTTTGTACTGCTAACAATACTATCCTTCGCTGTTATGCTCTGTTTATTACCCATTAATTTTTACCTGGCTTTTTTCTGAATGAAGCATTCTTTCAACAGCCTTTAATCCTATTACGTCTTTCACTGATTCGCCTTCAGGAGATACAACATCAACCGTAAGCCATCCGCAGCCGCACTCCTTATATCTTATTTTATAGCCATCTACAATCTTGTTCTTATATTTAATGGGTTTATTACATTTTTTACAAATATAACGCATTTTAAATATTTATATATAATAAAACAGACAAAAAATCAACTTAATCTTTATATAGGTATGCCGGGTATCTGTGGCCTATACTGTTTCAAGAAATTTAAACCAAATCCAACAATTACCAATATCACTAAAACAATTATAAAGAAAACCATAAAAACAAGAGGAAGGATTGCCGCAATAAACGACCTTGAGGTTGAAATTTTATGCAATTCCCTGAATCCTATTGTATACAGGTAAAGCGAATAAAACCAGAATAATGGCACACCGATATAAGGCACCACCTCAAGTACCATTGCACCTGTAGAATAAGATATAACCTTTAATGTCGATAGGAAACCACCTTTGCCTCCTACCAGCATTACAAAGATGTGATAAATACCGGCAAGCACAAATAAGAATATGAATAAAAAAAAGGGCGACATTACAAGAACAGAAAGATATGTTGAAAACGGCATAACCAAGGGTGCCGGCATATTGTCTGAAAAAAATCTAATGTATGATTGTTGTGTGTATAAAACTGACGGCATATTCAACAACAATGCTATTGTCCCCCATACAATACCGAAAATAACAGGGAATGGAACCTGCTTTTCAGAATCGATGCTTTTGAAGAATGAAGACGCATTGAACATTACATCCACCCAGTTGGTCCACAGTCTTTTTATAGAGGAGGTTTTAACAGGCATCTCCGAAGTTATCTTCTGTACACCCGGCTGTGTCTGATTCGCATCGAATGACTGTGCAGAAGCAGATGGAGTTTGTATTACTTCTTGCTGTATTGATTCTGCTGTAATGTTTTGCTCCGGGGTCACTGTAAAAGTACCTGGCACAAGTTGAACAAGCTTGACTGTGGCGCCTCTTACCCCAAGCCTTTCCTGTAGTTTCATTGCGGTTTGTTCTGTTACAGCATTCACTATTTTAAATGGAAGGTTCGATATACCGGATATAATCTCCTCAAGTTGTATATGTTTAATAATGCCTGCAAGAAACATGATGATTTGTTTTTTCGAAGCCTCATCTTTTATACCATCTATATAAACATCATATCTTATATCTGTCTGGTTTTGATTCTCCATTCACTCTCCTTTTACAACGTTCTGCTGAAATCTCTAACCAATTTTCCCGACTACTGCAATCTCTTTTCTCTGCTCTTTCTACTCGCTACTTATATTCCAACCTTCTACACCATACTCCTTACCCGTTTTAACTCTGCATGCTGGAGCTTTATGGGACAGAACTCACCGCACATACTGCATACGTCACTGTCCTGTAGTGTGACGGATTCCCTATATGCACGTGCTTTTTTGGGATCGATTGCAAGCCTGCATTGAGATTCCCAATCCATAGCCTTCCTTGCCTTTGCCATTTGTATGTCCCAATCAATAGCACCTTTAACACCCCGTGCTATGTCCGCGGCATGTGCCGCTATCCTCGATGCTATAATACCATCCTTGACATCTTCGAGATCCGGAAGCCTCAGATGCTCGGCAGGTGTAACATAACACAGGAAGTCGGCACCCGCCATGCCTGCTATAGCACCGCCTATTGCAGAGGTTATATGATCATAACCAGGGGCAATATCGGTTACAAGTGGCCCCAGCACGTAAAACGGTGCACCGTTGCAAAGCTGTTTTTCGAGTTTGATATTTGTTTCTATTTGATTTATCGGTACATGACCAGGTCCTTCTATCATAACTCCTACCCCATGTTCAACAGCGTATTTTGCAAGCTCTCCAAGTATTATCAATTCTTGCACCTGCCCCCTGTCTGTTGCATCTGCAATCGCACCAGGACGTAAACCATCACCAAGACTTATAACAACATCGTGTTTTGATAAAATATCTATAAGCCTGTCATAGTATTCATAAAATGGATTTTCGCTGTTGTTGTATTCCATCCACTCCATCATCAATGCCCCGCCTCTGCTCACTACATCGAGAAGCCTGCCCTGACTTTTAAATCTTTTTATGGATTCTCGTGTAACGCCGCTGTGTATCGTCATAAAGTCAACGCCCTGCTCCGACTGCTCCTCAATATTGTCGAACATCTCGTCAACCGAAAGCTTAAACATTGATTTATGCTTTCTCACTGCATTCACAACACTCTGATATATGGGCACGGTGCCCAGGGGAATGGTCGAATTGGCAAGGATCTCCTTCCTGATCTTGCTGATATTACCACCCGTGGAAAGGTCCATGATAACATCAGCCTTATACTCGATTGACACCCTGAGTTTCTCAAGCTCGTCCTCTACATTCAGCTTATCCTCCGAAGAACCGATATTGGAATTGATCTTTACGGACAGCCCCTCGCCTACCCCGACCGGATTTATCGCGTGGTGTTTATTTTTTAAGAGAGCTATCCTGCCGTTCCCTACCCTTTCGAGCATAACATCAAGGGGAACGCCTTCCTTTTCAGCAACAAATTTTATCTCATCGGTTGCCCTGCCGTCTCTGGCTGACAAAATGTGACCCATGGTTCATCCTCTCTAAGGGTTAAGATAACAAAAGATTACACAATAATCAATAGTGTTCATTGAGCAACAAATAAGGTTAACCCAAAAAATGCATTTGCAAAATAGGAATGTTTATTTATCTTAGCTCTGAATAGATGAAGTTGATGGAAAAGAAGAAAGAGTTTGAGACGATGCGAAGGAAAACTTCTGTGAACTGCTTGCAATACTTTCATAGTATTCTGCGTGGACAGCTTCTCTTTCAGAGTCAAAGATTAAATATACTTGCTGTGCTTTTAATCTCCTTTAGCGAAAAGAGCTATGTTTTACGAGCAGAGACGAACAACTCTTTCTTCTGATGAATGAGCAAACTTTCCTGTTGCATTTTTCGGGTTAACCAACATCGAGCAGGGGTTCAAAATTTTGAACCCCTGCTCGATGTTCATAAGATTAAATCCACTTCAGAATTGCACCAAACACGATTAGGCACGCAAGATCAAACCCGAGTATGGACCCGGTCACGAGTACCTTATTCTTTATGCTCTTCATGTCATATACCCAGAAGGATACGACAAAGAAAGGCAGATACCCTATGAGGAAGATAAGCCATGGAGCCTTTACGTTCCACCATGAATAATCCCATGTCAATGCACCTGCAGCGTGAAGAACATACTCGACGATCACACTGGCTATACTAAACCCCACTGCGTAAAAAATGCGGTTCGGCATGCCGAGTATCTTGATGTGCTTATCCTCCGGCAAGAGATAGGTTGCAGCAATACCCATGATAGCGAACATAAAACAGATCTCGATGTTCAATCCTATCAATATCAAGTAAGCTGTTTTAGAAGGTGCACCCCACACAGGCGCATAATTGGTAAAATGAAAAACAAGGCCGTTCCAGATCTCATTGAACCAGTCCATACCCCATAAGGCAAGGCCCGCGAGGACCCTGCTCCAGTTCTTTTTTCCGATCTCAACAAAGTAAATGTAAAGAACGATTAAAAGAAAAGGAACAACATACCATTGAAACTGTGACGGATCCCTGAGTATTGAGAGAGCCTGTAATGCGGATCTTGTTGGCATTTAGTTTATACCTCCTTTCTAATCAGGCCTAAAAAGATTATATACTCTTCTTTCCTTCCATGTATCGTATGAGCTGTAAAAAAGCAATAAAGAGATTGCTTCATCCGCCAGAGGCGGATTCGCAATGACATAGAGCTATGTTTCTGCCAGGTTAGAGAGAGACAAAACCAGCTATTGAAGCGGTATGGCTGTTACATCGTTGTTGGGTGCAAGTTGCCCAACATACAAGATCGAGAATGCCGGATTGAATGTAAATGCTCCGTTTGCATTTGTAATACCATTGCCTGCCACATAAAACGACAGATTACCGGTTGTTGGATTGTACTTGTACATGGTTGAGGTTGTCGTATTATCCAGTATATAGATATTCCCGCTTGCATCCTGCTTCATGCACGTAGGGCCTGCCAATCCTGTTACAACTGTTGTTGTTACCGTGCCTGCTGCATTTATCTTATAAACACTGCCGTTATTACAACCAACATACACATTGCCTGATGCATCAACAGTAATGGCACCTGGATTTGTAAAACCAGAGGCAAACAGAGAAGAAGTCCCATTGCTTGCAACAGCGTAGATCGTACCGTCTCTACCATCTGCAACATAAAGCGGCCAAGACTGGCCTGCATCAGAAAAATATAATGCATCAGGGTAATTGCCAACAGTAGCAAAAGTGCTTACCGTGCCGGATGTATTCACTTTTACAATATTATTATTGTTACCATTTGTTAAATAAAGTATCCCTGTCCCGGTAGGATCCATTACTATATCAGCCATATTGGGAATGGTACTGTTTGAATAGGTTGAAATAACGCCTGCAGATGTTATTTTCTTAACACTTGTTCTGCTCCCATTGTAGGACGCAACATAAATATTGCCTACTGTATCCACTGTCATACCGTATGGTGAGTTCACAGGAGTTGCAAAGATCTTATACGGCGTGAAGATAACAAAAATGTTTCCACACTCACGATAAGCACAGGTGTTCAGGAGTTGCAAAGATCTTATACGGCGTGAAGATAACTCCGTTTGAATACGGGGTGTTTGCATCAATAGTATTCACAACAATATTCCCAAGCGTAACATTCGCAGGTACTGTTGCAGTAATGGATGTGGAATTCCAGCTAATTACCGTTGCTGTTACTCCATTGAATGTTACAGAGCCGCTTGTCGTAGAGAAATTATAACCGGATATTGTGATAGGCTGGCCTGCCAGTGCACCTAAGGGATTGATGCCGCTTATGATGGGCACATTTGCATATACCAAAACCCATGCTACAAAGTTTGAACTTGCATTAAAGCCGATAACTTTATTTGCGGATTGTCCGCCGTTCGCAGGTATTGTAAATGGTGAGCCCGCTGTGCCTGATGTAAACAGCCATCCCCATGCCCCATAAGAAGGACTATCAACATACCAGCCTGTTCCAAAATCAGGCTCCGCTGCAAATACCTGAGAGGGATTACCCGTTAAAATCTGATACATCTGCATCTCAACGCCTGTCCAAGTACTTGAACTATTGTTTACAATGTAAACAGGTGCTGTTATCAAACTGCCGCTTAATACCGTACTCCCTGACTGAAACACTCCTGCAAGACCGGGTATATTGTAACCTGCATGCGGTGGTGATACATCTATGGACTTTATACTCAGCATATTTGTATCCGCATTGTAGTTTAATTGGTATGATGCAACAGGCTTGTTTGCTTGGACAGTTTGCTGTTGATAATTACCACAGCCGCCAACAATTAAGAAATACATTAATGATGCCCCTAAAAGCAATAGTATGTTTAGTTTTTTAACTATATTCATTGTATTAACTCCTTTATATTTAAATTATTTTTAATATTTTTTTCCTTTGTAACAGTACCCATTGCAGTATTAAGCATTTATTATGCCATATTTTTGACAGTCAACTTATTGAAAAATAATTGTTTTTTGTTGAGAAAAAACAGATGATGTTGACAAAATTTGCAACTATAACAAATCACTGCAAAAAATGCATGTACATTTATCGTGAACGCTCATATCACACGTAACACGGGATGCAGTTGGGTTGAACAATCTCGGTTTTTGTAAACTCAAAAAATGCAATAGGGAAGTTTGTTCATTCACTCAATCCTGCGATCTATCTGATATCTATAATTTTTTGGTAATATACGAGGTTGAAGTCCTCTGTATGTTTATATGCTATTACCCGATAGAATTCCTTTGTCGGATATTCGAAGAATACTTCTATTTGACGCAGGCTTATCCTTCATTACACAAACTTCCCTATTTTTCAAATATATTTTTTGGGTTAATTTGCTTTTGTAATCTACGGATTCGAACAACAACTCATTTCTTCTCGTATATAATCCCTGTGTAAAGCTCTGTGCCTCTTGCAACATCAAATGCTTTGTCCAGATTGGCGTTTTCGTAGCTTGGAGGCAGTGGCCGTACCCAGCTTCTCAGGTTGTCATAAAGATAATTGACCTTATCAAACGTGACACACGGGCTCATGATATGTATGAAAGAGAAGCCTTTGTGTTTTATGCCCTGTTCAAACAACACCTGCATTTCATCGGACATACCTGCAAACCCCCTTGCTACATACCCTGCACCATAAGACAGTGCGAGAAGTACCGGGTTCATCTTCGGATCGGGATTTCCCATGGGATGGGATCTCGTTACCTGATGCTGCGGGGTCATGGGGCTTGTCTGTCCTTTTGTCAATCCGTATATGGCATTGTCAAACAGAACGCATGTTATATCAGGATTGCGTCGTATCGTATGCGGCAGGTGACCTGCACCTATGCCGAGGCCGTCACCGTCACCGATCAATGCAAGGACTGTCAGTTCGGGCCGTGCAAGCTTTGCTCCAGATGCCACAGGAAGGGCCCTTCCATGGAGGGTATGCATGCCGTATCCCCGTATAAAAAATGGGTATCTTCCGACACACCCGATACCTGAAATAACGATCAAGTCTTTCGGTTTTATGTTGAGGTTACTTAGGGCATTGGTCAATGCGGTCTCTATCCCGAAATATCCGCACCCCGGACACCATGTGGGAAGCCTTTCAGACCTGTATTGAAGCACCCCTTTTTCCTTTACTTTTTGTATATCCTCATCGGGATAATACACCTCTGGTTTTACGTATTCATCTATGTTATTCATGGGATTTATTCCTTTAGCAATCTATTTATTTCTGTCTCTATCTCATCGTGTGTTATGGGCCTTGTTGCAACTTTGTTGTATCTGTAGAATTTCTTCTGGAAGTGCATTGAAAGCCAGTTTGCAAACTGTCCCTGATAGTTCAGCTCAGGCACCAGCACCTTTTCACAATCATCCAAAAATGCCTGCATTTCCTTTTCCCTGAGTGGATTCATCACTATGACCTTCAGCATTGCAACGCTTTTGCCATCTTTTAAAACACTCTCAAGCGCATCTGCAACTGCCCCTGCTGTTGAACCCCATGATATGACACCAAGTTTCACCTTACCCTTTTGTCCAATTCTCTCAGGCGGTGGAACATCGTTGTCGAGGGCTGTTTTTATTTTTCTGAACCTTTTTTCCGTCATCACAGTATGCGAATGCTCATCATAAACAGGCGTTCCGTACTCATTCTGCTCAAGACCCGAAACGACCTGATATCCGTTTTCTTGTCCGGGGATAGCCCTTGGGGACACACCATCATCCGTTATCTTTTGACGAAGATAAAACTTCATATCCTCCTGAGACGGTAATTTGTTGCTGCCCTTTTTGTAATCCGGCAGCGGGTCGAGTTGAACATTTCTGACAGATAAAGATAAAAACAGGTCTATCAGGATTATAACAGGCATCTGGTATTTTTCCGCCAGATAAAATGCCTCTGCTGTCCATTGATAACATTCTTT
This sequence comes from uncultured Pseudomonadota bacterium, assembly GCA_964547905.1. Taxonomy (GTDB): domain Bacteria; phylum JAMCPX01; class JAMCPX01; order JAMCPX01; family JAMCPX01; genus JAJYLM01. The sequence continues at coordinate 8,715 of CAZJPN010000060.1, forward strand.
TACGCTTGTTGGTGCTATTACTATCCTCGGCGTATCACCGTTGCCCCCGAACAACGCATGATGAAGGTCCGATTGCTCTGTTTTTGTCGGCAGACCCGTCGCAGGACCGCCCCTCTGGCTGTCAACAATGACAACCGGATTTTCCGACGTAACATTGTATCCGATAAACTCGGTCATAAGGCAGAAGCCCGGCCCCGAGGTTGCTGTCATTGCCCGCACACCTGCAAATCCGGCACCGGTTACATGTCCTATTGCAGAGATCTCATCCTCAGTCTGCACTACAACACCGCCGTGCTTCGGCAGTTCTGCAAATAGTATCTCCATGATCTTCGTTGCAGGCGTAATGGGATACCCTGCATACAGTTTGCATCCCGCATCAATCGCACCCTGTGCAACTGCCTTGTTGCCATCCATCAACTTATAGCCTTTCCTGTCAACAGACAACCGTTCAAAACTGTAAGGATCAAGTTTGACGACATTCTCGGCCACATACCTGTACCCTTCTTCAAATGCATTAACAATGGAGTCCACGCTCTTGTCTTTTTTCCCAAGCTTTACGGTAAGATTATTTATAAACTCATTTTTCGGTATGTTAAATAACGCGGCAATAGAACCCAGGACAACGATGTTTCTTGAGCGAGACTCATTCGTCGTTTTCTGGCTCAACTGGTAAAGAGGTACGCCATAGAGATACATACCAGGACCAAGGTGACCTGCAATACATTCGTTCTCCTCAACCGTCTCCATGTATCTGTTATCGAATATTACTACACCTTCGTCATTCAAATTTTTAAGTTGTTCTATAGCATACTTATCGTTCATAGATACGAGTATGTCTACCTTGCTGCTCAGACTGAGCATGAATTCCTTGCCGGCCCTTATATGTGCTACGGTTTTTCCGAACCCCCGTATCTCAGCAGGATAAGCATCGAACGATATAACATGATACCCGATATCGGACAGGGTCTTTATAAGTATCTCACCTGCTGCAAGGGATCTATCCCCGGAGCTTCCGCATATTTCGATTGTCAAGCTTCTTTTATATGTCAATTGAGAATCCTTTCCAACCGTAGGTAATAAAATCCTCACCCTCGATTGTTATCTTTCCGGGTTCAGCAAGACTTACAACCTTTTTTTCATCAAGCATATTTCTCGCGGATATGTTCCCAAGCATCTTTGCGTTGATCTCACCGGTTGTCTGGCGGTAGTCCTTCAGTTCGGGATAATACACGGTGGCGCATTCACCTGCAGCCCATATATCCTGTGCGCTGGTATGCATGTACTCGTCAACAAGGATACCGGTCTGAACATCTATACCGCTGCCATCAAGGAAATCTATGTTCGGAACCATACCCGAGGTAAGAAATGCAAGGTCTGTTTTTACGATTTTACCGTTTTTTGTCATAACATTAAGACCCGTGCCGTCTTTTACGATCTCTGTTGTCATGTCATCAACAATGACCTCGATATGCTTTTTTTTCAGGCACCCTATGAGTTTGCCCTTTACTGTTTCATCAAACTCAAGAGGCCAGAAATTATATTCATTCAGTATGAATGTAATCGTTTTACCGAGCTTTAACATCGCTCCGGCAAGGTGCAGAGCTATGCAGTCCCCCCCAACCATTGTTACATGCCTCAAGGTTCCAAGCCTTTCCCTGAGCTTCAATGCGTCAACAGCATCAGTAAAAACCGTAAGCAGGCTTTTGTACCTTGAAAGTGATTCAGGCAATTTTGGCTTTGCTCCGGATGCTACAAGCAATCTATCGTAATGTATACGTTCGTTATGTGCAAGAATAAGCTGATGCTTATCAGGAATAACCTTTGTGACGGTTTGATTGAGCCTCAATCCGATATTGTTTTCCTTGTACCATGTATACGGATATACATAGAGTGAAGTTATATCTTTTTTATCAAGCAGGAAAGCGGCAAGAAGACTGTGGTCGAAATAATGTGTTGGTTTGGACGATATAATGATTATCTCGGTATCGTGATTGCCTTTTCTGAGTGTCTCTGCAGCGCTGTTGCCAGCATGCCCATCGCCTATTATAACATATTTTAAAGATCTTTTCGGCATGTCTACGCCTCTACGTCCTGCTCTATAAGTTCAGCCTTGACAACATCAATGCACTCCACGGGACATACCTTTTTGCAATTACCGCACCGTATGCAGTTGTTGTTGTCAATAACAATGGCACTTACCTCATTCCATTTATCCGTAATGGCAAGCCTTTGCTTCCCATCCGCCTCGGTTATAACATCCTTCGCTGTATGTATGCAGTTTGTAGGACATACATCCATGCAGTACCGACAGTATATGCACCTTGTTACATCTATCTCGAACTTCAGGTAGCATAGGTAACATCTTTTTGCCTCTTCTTTTCCGAGAGTCCTGTTCAACCCAAGTTCAACCTCTACCTGATCAACACGTTCTTTTACAGGGAGCGTAGGCATTGCCTGCCTCGGTATAAAATCCCATGCACGCTCTCGCTGTTTTTCCGCATATTTTTCGAACCTTACGACCTTTTTCCTCCGTGTTCCGTCCACAAGGTATCTATCTATGGTCCATGCAGCATTGCGTCCTGATGCTATTGATTCTATGACAGTTGATGCACCGGTTCCAAAATCACCTGCAACAAAAAGGCCTTTTACGTCTGTTGCGGAGCTTGACCTGTCAAATACTACCATGCTGTTTTTTCCAAGTTTTAATACACCCTTTACAAAACCCGTTTCCGGCCTCTGACCTATGGCATAGATTACACTGTCTGCTTCATCCGTAAAATCAGAATCTTTTATAGCTACCGCAAGCCTTTCACCTTTTTCGCTGTACCCGCCGAGTCTGTTTCTCCTGAACTTAACATTGAGGTTATTACCTGAACGTTCGACCTGCTCAAGGGAAACAAGCCCCCGTATCTCTACATTTTCTGTTTTTACTTCGTTGAGTTCATCCCTGTTCACAGTTATGTAATCCTCTGTTGTCAGTACGTTTATGATCACCCTCTTTGCACCAAGCCTGAGCGATGTCCTGGCGCAGTCCATAGCAGTATATCCGCCACCGACAACAAGGACTTTACTGCCCACGAAGATATCCTTTGCAGAATTTGCATCCATCATAAAATCAAGACCTGAATAAACATGATCAAGAGTCTCACCCTTTATACCGAGCTTGTTTGGGCTGTAGGTACCTGCCGTAAGAAGTACTGCGTCATAGCCTTTCATAAGCTCTTCAAGCTTTATATCCTTGCCCACGCGCACCCCTGCATGCAGATCAACACCAAGCCTGAGGATGTTTGAAATCTCGACATCCAAAACATTCCTTGGAAGTCTGAATTCCGGTATGCCGTATCTGAGCATGCCGCCCGGATGCTCGAGAGCCTCATATATTGTTACCTTATGACCGAATATGGCAAGGTCGTGTGCCGCACCGAGGCCGGCGGGTCCCGATCCCACGACAGCAATCTTTTTGCCGGAAGGCCCGAACATGAATTCTTCTATACGATGCCCCTCTGGTTTAAAATCGCTTGCAACCCTTTTCAAATGACATATTGCAACAGATTCGCCAAACCCAGGCCAGCCGTGCCTGCATGCGAGTTCGCACGGCCTTGAGCAGATTCTGCCGAGCACACCCGGCAGTATATTCACATAGCGGTTGATCTCATAAGACCTGCCGTACCTTTCCTGGTAATCGGTATATATGTAACCTGGAATGTTTGTCGATGCAGGGCATGCTGTCTGACACGGAACATTTTCTCTCATCCATGCAAAATCCTTTTTATTTGTTGAGAAAAATACCGTCCTTTCTACGCGGCGCGCTGCGGTAAGATGATCGAATGATTCCTTCTCAGAAGAAAGATACGTTTTCTCCTCTTTCATAATCCTTGTCCCCTTTTCTTTCTATATATGTACTAAAGGTTCTATATCGAGTGTTTTATTTCCGCATTTTGGACACGTATGTTTATCAATATCTCCTATGTCTATCTCCGTTACGACAGCACCGCATACAGGACATTTGTTGTTGAAATCGCTGCTGTGCACATCTATTGTAAACAGTTCATGGTCGTTTTTGCACTCAAAGATCTTGAAGTCCGCCGAATCCTCGTTTAAATCTTTCAGGCTATCCGTTGTTACCGATGAGCCTAAAATCAGTTCATTTGTATAACCGCAGTTTTTACAGGATATCTTATACCATTGCGCCATATTCATACCCCCTGTTTTATCATGTTTAAAAGGCCGCCCGAAAGAAGTATCTTCCTCTCTCGCGCGTTCGTATCAAGATAAACTTCTATTGTTTTGTCTTTGTTTTTAATAGAAACAGTCATACGATCGTCATTTTTGACATGCTCTCTGATATTTTCTATGACAATCGTATCCCCCTGTTCGATTGAAGTAAAAGCATCCTGTTCTTTTATGATCAAGGGCAGTATACCGAAGTTTATAAGGTTTGAGCGATGTATACGTGCATAGGATTTTGCCATTACAGCCTTTACACCGAGGAACATTGGAGCAAGGGCCGCATGTTCTCTGCTTGAACCCTGGCCATAATTACTGCCTCCGACAATGATGCCTCCGCCCGATTGTTTTGCCCGTTTAGGAAATTCCGGATCTATGTTGTAAAAAACAAAATCTGATATTGCAGGTATATTTGATCTGAAAGGAAGCACCCGTGCGCCTGCAGGCATGATGTGATCTGTGGTTATGTTATCACCAACCTTTATGAGAACAACGGATGTTATTGTATCTTCGAGTTCACCTCGCAACGGCAGTGGTTTTATATTCGGTCCTTTTTCCACGACAACCTTATCGGGTTTTGCAGACGGCTTGATGATGTTGCTGTCATCTATTATAAAGCTTTTGGCTTTCTGTATTATAGGCGGCTTTGAACCAAGCCTCCTTGGATCATATATTTTTCCTTTTAACGCACACGCTGCTGCAACATAAGGGCTTGCAAGATAGACCTTGTCGTCCGGTGTTCCGCTTCTGCCAAGGAAGTTGCGGTTCATGGTTCTTATTGATACCGAATCCGATGGAGGCGCCTGTCCCATACCGATACAGGGTCCGCATGCGGCTTCGAGTATCCTTGCACCTGCACTGATCATGTACTTCAAAGCGGGTGAAGCGGCAACCATTTCAAATACCTGTTTCGAACCGGGCGTAATTGTAAGACTTACATCCGGGTGTACCTTTTTGCCCTTTAACATCGCACCGACAAGCATAAGGTCATCGTAAGACGAGTTGTTGCAGCTTCCTATGCATACCTGCCTTACATCCTTGCCTTCTTCCTCTGTCACTGAAACTACTTTGTCCGGCATCGATGGCCTTGCAACCATAGGCGTAAGCTTATCGAGTGCTATTTCTATCACCTCGTCGTACACAGCGTCCTGATCCGCTGTTAATGGTTTGAAATCCTTTTCTCTTTTCTGTAGTTTAAAATATTCGAGTACCCTTGGATCGGCTGGGAATACGGATGTTGTCGCACCAAGCTCTGCACCAAGGTTCGCTATGGTTGCACGCTCTGGAACAGATAGGGTTTTGACTCCGTCTCCTCCGAATTCGAAGATCTTTCCAACGCCGCCTTTGACCGTAAGCCTGCGTAAAAGCTCAAACATAATATCTTTCGACGCTACCCATGGCTTAAGCCTGCCTGTGAGCTTTACATGCACAACGCCGGGCATCTTGGTGTAGTAAGGCATACCAGCCATAGCAACTGCAACATCAAGTCCGCCTGCACCTATCGCTATCATGCCCGTAGCACCTGCATTCGGTGTGTGGCTGTCAGCGCCAAGCAGCATGAGACCGGGCTTTGAAAACCTCTCAAGATATACCTGATGACATATACCGTTGCCAGGCTTTGAAAAATACAGACCATACTTGTTTGAAAATGTTTGGAGAAACCTGTGATCGTCTGCGTTCTGAAAACCTGTCTGAAGCATGTTGTGATCTACGAATGCGAAAGCCCTTTTTACTTTTACTTTTGGTATGCCCATTGCCTCGAACTGAAGTGCAGCCATGGTGCCGGTAGCATCCTGAAGCAGGGTCTCATCCACCCTTAATCCTATGTCTTCGCCCTGTTTCAATATCCCCTCAACAAGGTGTGATTTGAAAATTTTCATTACGAGATTTTCTTTCATATTTGAAAATCCTTTCCTAAAAATTTTTCTAAACAAAATCTTTTAAATTAAGAAAATTTTATGAACCCACTACTTGCCATACACTCTATATAAAACATAATGAAAATTATTTCAATCTTTTTTATTTAACCCGGAACACATCCGATTACTTACCGAATTGCAGTTGATACAGATTGTAATATACGCCTTTTTTTGCCAATAGATCTTCGTGATTACCCATCTCCGTAATCTCTCCGTTATTAATTACGATTATCTTATCTGTATATCTTATTGTTGATAGTCTGTGGGCAATAATAATCGAGGTACGATCCTTTATGATCCTACGCATGGCATCCCTTATAAGCATTTCTGTTTCTGTATCCAGACTTGAGGTAGCCTCATCGAGGATTAATATCTTTGGATTGAATGCCAACGCTCTGGCAAAAGAAATAAGTTGTTTCTGGCCGTAAGACAGCATGTTACCCCTCTCAAGCACATCTTCTTTGTATCCATTATGCAATTTCTCAACAAAGGTATGGACATTTACATATTTTGCCGCCTCATAAACATTTTTCAAAGGTATAGTCTCGTCTCCAAGCCTTATATTGTTTTCGATATTGTCTGCGAATAGAAAGACATCCTGCGGTACTATCCCGATATGTCTCCTTAAGAAAACCCTGTCAATCTCCCGTATATCGATACCATCTATTAATATTGCGCCCTTTTGAACATTATAAAATCTTTCAATTAAATTAATTATGGATGTCTTGCCTGCACCGGTGGCACCGACAATGGCTACACTCTCGCCTGGTTTTAAAACAAAGTTTATATTTTTTAGCACGTAGTCTCCGGAACTATATGAGAACCAGACATTCTTGAATTCGATTTGCCCTCTTATCTCTTTCAACTTAATGTACGCTTGCGGATTTGTAATATCCTCCGGCGTATCCAGCAAACCGAATATTCTTTCCGAAGCGGCCATTGCGGACTGCAGTATATTATATTTGTCTGCAACATCCTTTATTGTCTGAAAAAATCTTTGGATATACATGATAAAGGCTATAAGCAGACCAAGTTGTATCATATTCTGTATTGCTTTACATCCACCGTACCATATAATAAGCCCGATAGTCACAGCAGAAAACATATCTATGAGCGGAAAATAAATCGCATAGTATTTTATAGATTTTATCTGTTCATCCATGTTATTCTTGTTTATGCTGTCGAACCTTGTAAAATTTTCACCTTCCCTGTTAAAAAGCTGTACCGTACCCATGCCGGCTATATTTTCCTGAATATAAGAATTAAGGTTGGCTACATTGCTTCTGATATTCCTGTATGCCTCTCTTGCTTTGCTTCTATATATTTTCGTTATATAAACGAGAGGAGCAATAACAATAAACGTCATCAATGCCAGTTTCGGGTCCAAGAACAAAAGTGCTATGGCTATACTGACAAGCGTAAAGAATGCACCAACTGCTGCAACAGTTCCGGTGGTAAATATCTCGTTGAGGGACTCCACATCGTTTACGACCCTTGTTACAAGCCTTCCTACCGGATTGTCGTTAAAAAATGAAAGCGACATTTTCTCGAGGTGGGAAAACAATTTTATCCTTATATCATACAGTACATTCTGACCGGTTAGATTCATCAAATAAACATTGATATACTGCAATACAAAGATCAAAAGTAAAACAACAAGATAGACACCTATCATAAGACTCAGTCCCTTCACGTGATCTTTGAGTATGTAGCGGTCTATGATAATCTTTACAAGATAAGGGCCTGCAAGTTGGAGTATAGAAATGATCATCAATATAAGTATAGACAACGCAAGTTGTTTTTTATAAGGGGCAAAAAATTTTAAAAGTCTTTTGACTAATTTAGTATCATATATCTTGCCGTAAGTTTTTACGTCCATGGGATCTGCCTGCATATTATTCCTCTATAATCCCCATTTCTGAAAAGAGATGCTTTTTATAGATTCTGCTGTACAATCCTTTTTTTGATAATAGTTCATCGTGCGTTCCGCTCTCGATTATCCTGCCTTCATTGATAACAACAATATTGTCCGCACTCTTTATGGTAAAAACCCTATTGGAAATCAGGACAATGGTTGTTTCTTTGAGAAAAGTCCTGATGTTATTGAGCACCTCCCCTTCGGTATAAGCATCAAGGTTTGAAAAGGCATCGTCAAGCATTAAGATTTTTGGCTTTTTAATTATTGCCCTTGCCAGCGCCACCCTTTGTTTCTGCCCGCCGGATAGAGTTACGCCCCTTTCGCCTATTACCGTATCGAGCCCATAAGGGAAAGTCGCAATGTCCCTGTTAAGCTCAACTGACTTTGTAACATCTTCTATTTCTTTAATAGAGATACTTCTTACACCAAAAACTATGTTTTCTCTAACTGTATCCGAAAAAAGAAACGGTTCCTGCTCCACATAACCTATCATTTCTCTCAAGGCTTCTATGGGTATTTTTTTAATATCAGTACCATCTATAAGAACCGATCCCCCGGAAGGATCGTATATTCTGGGTATCAATCTTAAGAGCGTACTTTTGCCTGAACCAATAGGGCCTGTCAGCACAAGCAGACTTCCAGCTCCTATCGTAAAATTAACGTCGAAGAGTATGTCACGTTTACCATCTTGGGAAAACGTTACCGACTTAAACTCTATTTTGCCTTTAAAACTATTTTTTATTTCTTTTGTATTAGCAGGGGATTGTGCCGTACCGGATTCAAGTCCGTTGTAAATTTCCGGTTTCACAAGTATGATTTCTTTGACTCTTTTCATGGATGCAATTCCTCTCTGAGAAAGATTTATCATAAAACCTATTGCAGCCATAGGGCCTGTAAGCATTGTCAGATATCCGTTAAATGCAACATAACTTCCAAGCGTTATATGCCCTATCATAACCTCTCTGCCGCCAACCCATAAAACTATAACCGCAGTTACGCCTGTAGCAAAAACCATGAGTGGAGAAAAGATTCCTGATATGCTTGTGAGTTCTATATTTTTTTTCATAAGCTGTCGATTATGTTTCCTGAATCTGCCTAACTCATTTTCTTCTTGCACGTATGCCTGAATCACCCCTATACCAGAAACAAATTCGTGGACTGTTGAATATATGTCTGACAATTTTTTCTGAACAGATTCAAACCGTTTTTCTATCTCTCTGTTAAATTTCATAACTATAAGAGTAATTGCAGCCGCAGGTATAATAGAAATGAGCGTAAGTTTTATACTTATGACTATCATAAGAATAAGGCAGGTTGATATTATTACAGCAGAATCCACTATAATTATGATCCCGCTTCCTATAAATTCTCTTACCGCATAAAGATCGTTCGTGGCCCTGGACATGATATCTCCTGTTTTTACATACTGGAAAAAACCAAAGCCAAGCTTTTGCAAATGGCTGAAATAATTGTTTCTCAGATCGTATTCTATTTTCCTCGAGATGCCAAAAAGGTGCTTTCTCCAAAGGTAACGAAATATCGTCTGCAATCCAACCACGGCAACGATAAGAATGGAATATATCAAAAGATGATTCCATGTGCCGCTGAAATTAAATGGAAGCGATGGTGCATGCTTGCTGCTGGTAATCCTGATATAATCAATTGCAAGCTTTATTAACCATGGTAAAAGAAGGCCTAATATATCTGCTAAAAGAATAGAAAATGCACCAACAATCAACTCTTGTCGATATTTTTCTATATATCTATAAAGTTCCTTTAATGTATTCATCTACAATCATTTTATTACGAATATTGTGTGAATCAATAAGGGATAAAAGAAAGGACTCAGTGTCTTTTGCTTGTAAAATGTTTTATAGCCGGTATAGGATGAACAACCGTGTCGGGATGGATTTCCTGGACAATCTTGTTCAGTAGCCCTACTTTGCCGTTGGGATCCAACCACCCCCATTCTCCATTAGGGTTTACCTCGAGGAACCAGTAATAACTCCCGTCGTAAAGAAAATCCAGACGGCCATAGTGAAGTCCGAGTTCTGCCATATACGACTTTACAGCCTCTCCAAGTTTCGGTGGAAGTGTGTGCTGCTTCCAGTACTTTGACAAAGGCGGCCTTTGCTCACGCCAATCCACGGTCTGATTGACAAGCAAACTTCTGTCCAATGAAAAAGCCCATACCTTGTTTCGTACAAAAGCAACAGTGACATCGAGTTTCGCATCGACGAAATCCTGAATTAACCAGGGGGTATTTTTATCAAGTTCTGCCTGATCCACGCACGTTGTCCAGAGAAAAAAGTCCTTATCGTTCAGTGGTCTTGAAGACAGGCTTTTGACGATCCTCAAGCGGCTTGGCCGGTTACATAAAGGATCGTAAGAAAATTCATACGGTGGAACTTTAAAATAGCGATGGGCAATCTCCATCTGGGTAAGTTTACCATTGCGCTCGTAGGATTCCGGCTCTATGAGTACAATTTTTCCTTCCTTGCCGAGTATATTACGGATCTCGCGTATCGTATAAAAGACCTCTTCCTCCAAATAAAAATCCCCCTCGTTGGCTTCTTTCGCACCCATTAAACGAAATTTTGATATTGGTTTTCTCCAGAACAATTTAGCTACATTTTTACGCCTAATTCCACGACCGGCAGGATTGATAATTGAAAAATCGTTTCTAACAATGGACATGCGGTAGTCCCGCCATAAATCGAAATTATAGCGAAATATGCGATCGTTACCTATCTTACGGATCAAACGATCAACTGTTTGATCGAATGAGTTGGTAAATATCAGGGTGGCCTGTTTTTTCATTTTTATTTGTGCACAAGAATTAAATTAAAAATATATCAGTGTACACACAAAGTGCACACTGATATCAATACCTTTCATGCTATATCCCTTACTGACTTTCTCCATCCCAATAAGTCGTAGAACCACCTGCGTCTTCGTCTGATGAGGTATCTGACGAATTCGGCAGCCAGTTGGCGTCTACTCTTTGTTGGTACTCATGGTCATATTTACCTTCGGTAGGAAGATACGGATTACGCGGTCTTGCTAGCTCCTTTAGCGTTATCATTTTAATCACCTCCTTAAAAGGGAAAAGCAATCCATTGTGAATTTGTATATCATTCGCACATAATATTGTCAAGGTTAATCATCGTTTATCGTCGGCACTCAGTGGAGCGGTAGATGAAGCTTTCTTATACGCATTCAAAAATCTTATCCATCTGTTGAGGTCTATATTCTCCGCCCGGTCGTTTATATCGATGTCTGCTGCTTTGCACCAGCCGATGACCTCTGACGGCGTGCCGACAGCCTTCAATGTATTCTTTATCATCTTTCTGCGCGCACTGAAGGCATGTTTTAATATGCCTATGAGCGTATGCTCGTCCTCTTGTCTCAACAATGGCTCGTGAACGTGCATCTTGATGACAATAGAATCCACCTTTGGCACGGGCATAAAAAGCCTTCTACCAACGTGCCTGACAACAGCGGCATCGTAATGCAGTAGGCGCATGATGGATAACAGACCAAAATATTCATCTGACGGCTTGGATACAACCCGCATACCAACCTCTTTCTGCAGCATCATGACGATATCGGTAACCACGGCATGATTATCGAACAAAAGACGCAGGATCGGGCCGGATATGTAGTATGGTATGTTGCCGACAACCTTTCCATGTCCGTCAAGTACGCCCTGCATATCGAGCCGAAGGATATCCTGCTTGATAACGTTAAACGTACTTCTGTCGCCGAAGCGGTTTCTTAGATAATTTACGTATCTGTCATCTATTTCAATCGATGTCAAAGATGCAGGCGGACCTGCTGTATGATCGATTTCATCCAATATTCGCTCTGTAAGGACACCGCAACCAGCGCCTATCTCGAGGATACGGTCACCGGCCCGGATGTCCAGCGCACTTACAGTATCATCAACAACATCACTGTCCGTAAGCAGGTACTGTGCCGCTGATTTATGCGGCAGAAGTCTGTTCTCTTTGAGGAATGCGTGTGTTATTTGCATAAGCGTCTATATTGATATCGCTCTTCATACCAAGCTTCATCAACTGATAGCCGAGAAAACCCACCATTGAACCGTTATCCGTACATAAGCGTACAGACGGAATGTATATTTCGAACTCGTTACTGTACGACATGAACATCTTCCTGAGTTGTGAATTAGCTGCAACTCCGCCTGAAACAGCTATTCTTTTCATACGCTTCTGCCGTGCAAGTGTAACAGTCTTCTTAACAAGGACACCTGTTACGGCATTCTGAAAACCTGATGCTACAGAAGCAACCGTACGCTGCGTCATACGGTTGCTGCGTTCTTTTATATACCGTATTACCGCGGTTTTTAGACCGCTGAAAGAAAAGTTGTAATTGCCTTTCCTCATCATGGCCATAGGAAATTTTACAGCTTCGTGATGTTTTTCTTCTTTCAGGACGTAAACTTCTCCGGCAGCCATCTCTTCCCGCGCTATCCTGTCTATCAAAGGACCTCCGGGATACCCGAGACCAAGGGCGCCGGCTATTTTATCGTACGCTTCACCCGCCGCATCATCGATTGTTTTCCCGTTCAGAACAACATCTGTAAATGATCTGACCGTATAAAGCTCGGTATGTCCCCCTGACACGATAAGACCTATGTAGGGAAATGAAAGCCGATCAAATTCTATGAAAGGCGAAAAAAGATGTGCTTGAACATGATCAACTCCTATCATGGGTATATCAAGGGCATAAGCAAGTCCTTTTGCAAAATTGACACCTACAAGCACGGAACCGATCAAGCCAGGTCCTATTGTTACGGCTATTCCATCAAGAGCGGTCAATTTTATTCCTGCATCTATACATGCCTGTTGTGTAAGAGGACCTATTACCTCAAGCTGAATCCTCGAAGCGAATTCAGGAACAACACCGCCGTAAATGCTGTGAAAATCTATTTGACTCGATACAAGATCAACGAGTATTTTTCCATCTTTTATAACTGCCACTCCGGTTTCGTCGCATGAAGTCTCTATACCTAAAAGGATCATTTTAATTTCTTCAATTCTTTTGCTGCTTCTTTGCTAAGCCTATCCTTTGGATAGCGAGAAATAAGTTCTTTAAAAAATAATTTTGCCTTTTTCTTATCACCTAAATTAACAAAGCTTTTACCGATCATGTAATAGGCGCTTGTGATCAATGGACTAGCCGGGTATTTTTCAACAATGATACCATAATTGGCAATAGCTGTTCTGTAATCTTTTTCTCTGTATGCGATCTCGCCAAGATAAAAAACAGCCCTTGTTTTCTGCTGAACGCTACCACTTTTTTCATATCTCTCGAAAATGGGCTTTGCATCGTCCAATCTATTACTCTGAAAAAGCCTCACCGCATCGTCTATATTCAGGACATTCCGTTTTACTACAGTCTCTGTATGATGATAGGCTGTTTTCTTACCATAAGCACTTGAAAAGCTCATCCATGCCTCAACAGCCGTCATAGACGCCTCGAGGGCCGACATTTTTTGTTCGATACTTGTATTTAACGTGCCCCCTGTCGTAGTAAAAAGATCCAGGTCCTGTCTGAGGTTATTCAACCTATGCTGGAGGATATCCACTCTATTCCTGAGGTCTTTTATATCATCACCGTTGTTGCCAAGCTTAGAAAGCATATCAATCTGGTTCTGTCTTATGCTCTGGATATCTTTATCGAGTTTTGCATTGATCTGCTGATTGTTCAGGTCTACTTTCGTTTGTAGATCGCTCAACTCTTTATCAAGCCTTATATCCTCATTTGTTCTTATGCACCCAGAAATAATAACACTGAAAAATATTATAAAACTTATAATAAACACTTTTTTCATACATTACCTCTCTATGATAAGAAATCTATCCATATCAAGCGTCATTTTACGGTTATCCTGAAATTTATTCTGCTTGACCAGCTTGGAGAACTCATGTCGTAATCAGTGGATATAATCCTATGCTGGTTGCTGCCATTTGCATTCATAACATACAATTGATGTAAACCGTCTCTTGTGGACACAAATATTATATAATATCCATCCGGCGACCATCTCGGACTCGTATTGTCACCCTGGTTTTCCGTTAGTCTGACAAGGTTAGAACCATCCGGGGCAACAGTGTAAATATCGAATGTCCCATCTTTGGATAATCCGGAAAACACTATGCGCTTGCCATTCGGCGACCAGTCACAGGATGCATTATAATCACCATTAAAAGTAACGCGCTGCACATCCGAACCATCGGTATCCATCGTGTAAATCTGCGGTCCTCCGGCCCTGTCCGAGACAAAGGCTATCCTTTTGTCGTCCGGAGAAAAACTCGGTGAAACATTTATCCCTGATGTATTTGTCAATTGCCTTAAAATCCTGCCATGCAAATTTATAAGATATATTTCCGGACTTTCCCGGAAACTGAGTGAAACAGCTATCTCGTTACCATTCGGAGAGAAGCTCGGGCTTATATTCAATCCGTGCCTTCTGGATACCGTAGTCAAACTACCGTTCAATATATTCAGCATGTAAAGATCAGGATTTTTATGCATGTATGATGTAAAAAGCAGCTTGTTACCGTCCGATGACCAAACCGGTGATATGTTTATCGTTTTATTATAGGTTAGCTGTACCATATTGCTGCCATCAATGTCCATTGCATCGATCTCTTCAATGCCTGTTTTTTTTGACACAAAGGCTATCTTAGAACCTGCAAGACCGGGATGACCCGTAAAAGCATAAATAACGTCGTTTGCTATACTATTCCCTATGTACCGCACATTTCTTACATTCCCGCTGTATTGTTTCGACAAAAGAGATTTACCCTGAACAACATCATACAAATACACTTTTACAACGGCATCACCATCATTAACGTTGTATGCCATTTTTAAAAGTCCTTCTGCCCCTATGTCCGTCCAATCACTGAGGTTGAACTGTCCGAGTAATAAACCCGCCTTTTTTTCTATAAACATGGCAGGATTCAACACCGCGAAATAACCCGATGTGTCCAATGCATTGGTTATCGTATCGTAAAGCAATTGCACATCATTGAGACTGGAACCCGGCCCGGCAACAGGCATTGTAACGGCAATCGGTAATCTTGTTATGGTGGGGGCATTTATGTCTATATACATCCTGGCATACACGCTGTTAACACTTAAAAACGTCAATGCAACTCCTATAAGGACTATAAACCTATTTTTCATTTACATCCTTCCTTACAACTAAATTTTATGCCTATATTTATATCCTTTTGCAGCCAGCTTGGAGGGAAGGGCGGTAAAGGAGATGCCCTTTTTATAGCACGAATAGCGGTCTGATCAAAGTAAATATTTCCAGAGCTCTTCTCTATGTCGAGATCCGTAATTGTTCCGTCCTTCTCTATTGTTAGGGTTACAACCGTCTCATAGCCGTAGCTTGAAGCTGCCATACTTGATGGAATAAGCCATGCATCGTGTATCCTCTGCCATAGTATCGAATAGTACTCTTCCGCTGCACGACCTGACGGTAATCCACTGCTGCCTCCTGAGCCTCCGGTAATCTGTTTCGCATTTGTTGTAGGAGAAGTGTTTGACCCTTTGACAGCCTCCTGTATTGCGGTTAACAGCTGCTGTTGTTTCAATTCACTGTTTATATGCTTTATAGCGGATATGAGCTCATTTTTACTCGGGGTTTTTTGTTCGATTGGCAGAATCATCCGTTGTGCAGGCTGAGGGGGCTCGATATGTACAGGCTGAGGGGCTTTCTCAGCTTTAACAGCGTGTTCACCACTGTTAGTCTCAGGGACTGATGATACGAGATTAACCGTATATACAGGGTTATAATCTATCGATCTTGAAGGTAATAGATTACCATACATCAGAACAAACAGAAACAGCAGGTGTATACCTGCTGAGAATACAACGGTCTTATAAAAGAAGTTGCCATGATTAATTAAATCATTCTTCATCTTGCATGCAAAGGTTCTGTCACCATACCGAGCTCTTGTATGCCTGCTGCTTTTATCTCTGACATAACCCTTACAACGAATCCATAAGGAACATCCTTATCCGCTTTTAAAAATACCTGCCTGTTTTTTTTGTATGCTTGAAGAGCCTTTAAAGTTTTACCGAGCTCGTCGAGTGTGTATGGATTTTTATTTATGTATATCCTTTCATCTTTTGTAATGGTTATCATAAGCTTTTCTTCCTCAGACTTGAGACTCTGTGCCCGTGCCTGTGGCAGATTGACCTTTATTCCTTGCTGTAGCATCGGAGCTGTTACCATAAATATTATGAGCAATACAAGCATTACATCCACGAGTGGAGTAACATTTATTTCTGAAAACGATCTTCTATTATTACCGCTTAACGCCATTGACGTTTATATGCCTCTCAAACACGTTCAGCATTTCTATTATAAAGGCATCCATATCATCCATAAAGACCTTTATCCTTCGCTCGAAGTAGTTGTACGCAAGCACTGCCGGTATTGCCGCAAAAAGGCCCATTGCAGTGGTGATGAGTGCCTCTGATATGCCTGGGGCAACAATTGCAAGGCTTGCAGATTCTGTTATTCCAATACTTCTGAATGCCGACATTATTCCCCAGACTGTTCCGAATAAGCCTATGAATGGAGAGGCACTTCCTGTAGATGCAAGGAATGAGAGAAGGTCCTCGAGTTTATTTACCTCAACAAGGGTTACCTTTCTCATGGCCCTTTCTATAATATCAAGGCTTATCGGTAGATCATCCTCCTGCTCCGCCCTTGCCCCCCTTTTTCTCATTACGGTTTTATACCCTACGTCAAAAATGGATTTCAAGTATGAAGCAGGCATTGATCTGGTCTCTTCATAAGCCTCACTTAATGTTTTTCCGCTCGTAAAGGCATCCATAAATTTATCCGCGGCTCTGGACACCTTTTTATAGGAAATATACTTAAAAATAATAATTGCCCAACTTAGAATAGACATTATAAGCAGTATTATGAGGACAACTTTAGCTACAGGTCCTGCGGCAAGTATCATTGAACCTATTGATCCTGTATCGTTTTGAGTTACTACAGCCAAGCTTAGAATACTTGTTAAATTGTTCATTTTTTTCTTTATTAATTATTCTAAAAATATCCCCCGCCTACAGCGGGGGATATTTTAGTGAATTCTACCTCAATAAATTACTTTACAATATGGAATTCGTCTCTTCTGTTCATTGCCCATGCCTTCTCATTATTGGCAGGATCTATAGGGTCTGATTTGCCATAGCTGATTGTGGACAATCTACCCGGCGCTACACCGAGTGTAACAAGATAGTTTTTTGCTGCTTGTGCCCTTTTCTCTCCAAGTGCAAGGTTGTATTCAACCGAGCCCCTGTCGTCACAGTAACCCGCTATCTGAACCTTTACGTTTGGATTTTCGCTTAATACTTTGGCGTTGCCCTCAAGTATTGTCTTTGCATCAGGCCTGATATTGTATTTGTTGAAATCAAAGTGGATCATCAAAAGTTCTTTTTGAATCTCCTCTATTGTTTTCTCGACTGGTTGCTGAGCTTGTGCAGTTACTGCCGGTGCTTGCTGTTGCGAGGGCTGCGCTGCCTGCTGTGTTGCCTGTGGTTTTTCTTCTGGTTTTACTGTTTCTTGTTTTGCACAACCCGCTATCATAAAGCCTGAAATAGCGAGTAGACCCATAATCAATGTTATTTTCTTCATTTTACCTCCTTTTTTTTTTATATCTAAAGCACTAATTCAAATAAGTCAATCATTCAATACATTGTTATTTTTATTCCAATTTAAACCACTCAACACTATCCCTCAGGTATGCAAGGGTATCCTTTAATTTTACAAGCAATGTCTCTGTCTGCTTGATTGTAGCAACATTTTCCTCTATGTTTTTCAAACTGTTATCGATTGTGTTTACGGCTGTTTTATTTTCCTGTTTCTGAATACCAAGCGTTTGATTTACATTCGTTATTGCATGCATTGTACTCTCGGCATTTTTTGCTATGAGCTGTATACTCTTCGTTTGTTCTGATGTAGCTATATGGAGCTTATTGGTCAGATCTTTTATACCCTCTACCGTATGGCTAATCTGCGAGGTACCGCTTACCTGATCGTTCATAGCTGTAAGTATCTGCTTGGATACTTTTGATATCATCTCCTGCGCCTCTGCTATGGTATTCATAGTCATGGTTTGTTCCCTTATCATCTTTTCTATCGACATTGTTACACTATGGGTATTTTTTGTACTCTCATTTATAACAGAAAGTTTTTTATGTGTCACACGCGTAAGACTGATGCCCTCTTCGACTGACTTGATACCGCTATCAGCAGCCAGCTTTGCTTTTTGCATCTCTGAATTTATGTTCTTCACTATCCTGTCGATTTCTGTCGTGGATATCCTTGTTCTCTCGGCAAGTTCATTGATCTCTTGAGCCACGACAACAAATCCTTTTCCATGCTCACCTGCCTGATTTGCTATTATCGCAGCATTGAGTGCGAGCAGGTTTGTTTTATCGGCAATCTGGTTTATGCTGTCCAGAACTTCGGCTATCTGATTAGAACTTTTTAAAAGCATATTTATGGAATTCACTATCTCATCGGTTGTTTGCTTAATCTTGCCTATACCCTCGATCGTAATATCCGCGGATTTCAAACCGTCCAATGATTCGTTTACAACAATCTCTGCCAATTTAGAGTTGTTTATGGAATACTCACTTATCTCTTTTGTAGACGAGCGTATTTCATGAATGGATGAACTTGACTCTTCTATGTATTTGGAAAGTTCCCCGAGACTGTTTGTTACTTCTTTTATTGAACCTACTATCTCCTCGATAGAGATGGATATATCCCCTATGGAAACAGTCAATCTTTCTGTCGAATTGTCGACCTCGCCTATAGAACTTGTAAATTGATTCAACGCAGAAGTAAGATCGGAATATTGCGTGACAATGCCTTCCATAGTATTGGCGATATTTTCTATTACTGTTATAGTCGAATTTATAGAACTAAATGCCGTTTTAAGCCCGGATATTTCTCTTGAAGAGGCCTTTTCAAGATTGTTGTATGTATCCGATAAAGAAGCAGAAATCCCCACAACCTCTTTTGTCACATCCCTTATCTTCAAAATAACATCTTTTAACTTTATCGTGGTATCATTGAACGCATGCGTCAAAACGCCAAACTCATCGGATGAATAAACCTTTGCCGTGTGTGTCAGATCTCCGCTTCCAATCCATTTGGTATATGAAAGCAGTTTTGATGCAGGCTTGGTAATAATAAATCCAGCAAAATATGTGATAAATACAATAATAAGGTATGCGATCAATGCAGTCCACATGTTCTGGTAAAACACATTAAATATGAAAGATGTTACTTTTTCGTTTGACAATGTGATCGCGATATAAGCAATCGTATCGCCGTTTGTATTCTCAATCGGATTTATAAAATACCTGTACTTATTGGTATTTATGATTGTTATACCTATTTTCGGTGACTTTAAATAATTGAGCAATTGCTCTGGAAGTGTCCTGTTGTTCAACATCTCCGAAGACGAGGCTATCACATTACCATCGGGCGTAAATACATCCACAGAAGATACTCCCTGTACTAATTGCATAACACCAGACAAGGTAGACTCTGATACCGTAAGTGCCGCATTGGTAAAAGCCTGACCGGATAATCGAGACGATATGCTGTTTGATTCCTGTTGTATCACGCTCTCGGCTTCTTTTGTAATAAGGTCTGTAAATTGCGATTTAAGGTTATACCAGCCAACGATTAACTGGGCAGCCTCGAGAACAAATAATAATCCTGCTATCAACAATGTGATTTTTATTCTTATATTAGTATTAAACACTTTAAAACCTCCTTACTGCTCATACACCATTTATATACATTCCTTATGATTATACGATCAAGTGTGTTTAGTATTCAAGAATTATGTTATTTAACTATTAAGGACGCCGAGTAAAATACCGTGTATATGAGAGTTGGAAGCGACTATATGATCGTTATAAATGGAGTATGGGTTACCTTTAAAATCCGTAACCATGCCTCCGGCTTCCTGTATCATCAGAAAACCGGCAGCAACATCCCAAGGCTTCAGCTTCATTTCCCAAAAGCCGTCAAACCTCCCTGCCGCTACATAACAAAGATCCAAAGCTGCTGAGCCATCCCGTCTTACTGCCTGGGCTTTTCTTATAAATTTTACCCAGTTATCGATATTGTTCTCTCCTGATGTTCTTATGTCGTAAGGAAAGCCTGTTGAGAGAAGGGCGCTTTCTATAATTTTTACGTTTGATACCTGAAGTTTTCTGTCGTTGATAAATGCACCTTTACCTTTTATTGCATGAAACAATTCTTTTTTCACAGGGTCGTACACTACACTTACTATAATTTTTCCTTTATATTCAACCGCTATTGACACGGAAACAAAAGGATATGAATGAAAGAAATTAGTGGTACCATCAATGGGATCTATAATCCATTTATAATTGCTCGATTTTGTTATTTCACCTATTTCTTCTGAAAGTATGGAATGCGTCGGGAAGCTTTTGGTTATATTGTTTATGATGTTTCTCTCACATAATTTATCAACATCCGTCACCAGATCCACTGTTCCCTTGTATGAGACATCCTTTGAGGTATCAATCCTTTTATTTATAATAGTCCCGGCAATCCTCGCGGATCTTATAGCCGTATTTAGCAGTTCTGCGCCTGATATCATCTTCAAAACCTCTTTAATAAGGTATCTCATTAAAACACTTTTAAAAAAATAACAATAAATATATAATATCAATTAGATCCAATGCCTATTTTTTCAGCACAATGTGTAGAACAAGCACAGAATGCGAATCCGCTGTGTGTTTCAACGCACTTACTAACAGTTTATTAACAATTCAGTTGAATATTCAGACGCCCTATATTAGTATAGCAAATTAAAGCGGTTACAAATAATGAATGATGATAAAACAACTTTAATCGAAATGAATTCTCATGATTTCAAAAATGAAAGATTGAAATCATGTATTATCATTGAAGGCGATCAAATAGGAAAGATCTTCTCACTTATAAAACAGCAAAATATCATTGGCAGAGCAGAAGATGCGGATATCAGCCTGAATTCGGCTACGGTTTCACGAAGACATGCCCAGATAAGCATAAATGATAAAAACGGCATTATCATAAGAGATTTAAACAGTAGTAATGGGACTTATGTTAATGGTAATAGAATAAAAGAAACCGAGCTGCATGAGGGCGACATATTTTCAATAGGTATATACAAACTAAAGATAGCATCGTTGTCAAAACATGATACAGCATTTTTCCAGCGAATGATGGACGGCGCTGAAAAAGACAGTCTCACAGGTATATATAATAAAGGTTACATAATGAGACTGCTCAACTCCATAATTACACAATCCGGGCATTTCAAAAGATTGGTATCCATTGCAATGGTCGATATCGATCATTTTAAAAAAATAAACGATACCTACGGACATATTGTCGGGGACGCGGTGCTCAGAGACATTGCTCAATTGTTCGACATACATCTAAGATCAACCGACAAATTCGGCAGATTCGGCGGAGAGGAATTCCTAATCATATTCGACAGAACTTCCATGAATGATGCGAGGATTATCAGTGAGAGGATACGGAAAATGGTTATGAAACACAAAACTTTATACGGTGATAAAAACATAGAGGTTACCGTCAGCATCGGACTCGCAAGCAATGAGAACAAACAGATCAATGACGCTGAATCATTTATAAAACTTGCGGATGAGAAGCTGTACAGTGCAAAGAAAAGCGGAAGGAACCATGTGGTATCTTAGCTAACCCCAAAATGCATAGGGAAGGAAGAGTTTTCCCCCTCTTAACAGGCTGTCAAATTATTCAAAAAACGGTGGATTTGTCATGCTGAATTTATTTCAGCATCTCGTATTATTAAGATGTTACATCACCTAAGAGGGCAGTCTTTTTTTATTTTCTGGATTCCCGCTTTCGCAGGAATGACAAAAAACGCAGGGTTCTCACTCATTTCACAATTAGCCAAAGGACGTATCAGCCCATGGCCGCCCCTCCTATTTTTCAGATGCATTGTCCGGGTTAAGGTGGAAGACAACCAATTTGATCTCCGTCATCTCTTCGATTGCAAAACGTGGACCTTCCCTGCCTATGCCGGATTCTTTAACGCCGCCATAAGGCATGAGATCAACCCTGAAGTTCGGTATCTCATTTATCAGTACACCTCCGACCTCAAGTTCTTTTGCATATCTCCACGCTCGATTGATGTCATTGGTATATACACCTGCCTGCAATCCATACCTTGAATTATTTACCATGCTTATCGCCTGCCCGTCATTCTCGAACTGATTGACAACAATAACAGGACCAAACAACTCATCCTTTATTACCCTTTCTGTTTCTTTTGCATTGACGAGCACAACAGGCTTCATGAGGTTGCCGCTGATATCACCGCCATATACAAGCTTTGCGCCATGGGAAACAGCCTCATCTATCCATGACCTTACTCTCAGTACATCCTTGTTTGTAATAAGCGGACCGATATCTGTTGATTCATCGAGTTGATTGCCGGTTTTCAGTGCTCCAGCCTGTTTACTCAATAAATCAACAAACGTAGCAAAAAGCCTTTCATGGACATAAACCCTCTGCACGGATATGCAAACCTGACCGGCTTGGGAATAACCACCCAGAGCAACTCTCTTTACCATGTTTTCCGGTTTTGTATCTTCACAAACAACAACCGCTGAGTTTGATCCAAGCTCCATCACCACTCTTTTCAGCCCTGCATTCCGTGTGATCCATTCGCCAACATCCCTGCTGCCTGTAAACGTTATCACCCTTATATCGGGATGCGTTACGAGCTTAAGTCCGATTTTAGAGCCGGAGCCTGTCAGAACATTCACTGCCTCCATTACCGCACCTGCTTCAACAAATGCCTCACCAATCATCTCACCTGTCATTGATGTCGCCTCAGCGGGTTTCAGGATAAATGCATTACCAGCAGCATAAGCCGGTGCTATTTTGTGGAGCGGAAGATTAAGCGGAAAATTAAAAGGTGATATTGCAGCTACAATGCCAACAGGAACCCTCATAAAAATTCCTACCTTATTCTGACCTGTCGGCGCCGCATCCATCGGCACGGTTGAGCCGTAAAGCCTCTTTGCCTCTTCTGCTGCCCATAGAACGGTTTCAACTGCCCTTGAAACCTCTGCCTTTGCCTCTTTTACGGTCTTTCCCATCTCTGATGCAATTGTCTTTGCAAACTGCCCGGATCGCTGCGAAAGTATCTCGGCAAGCTTTATGAGGGTTTTGTATCTATCGTATGCAGTCTGATGTGAAAGTTTTATAAAGCCTATCTTTGCAGCCTCAACAGCCTTCTCCACATCGGATTCCAATGCCCTTGAAACCTCCCCTACGACACTGTTGTCATAAGGGTTTTTGACAATCACCCTGTCATTCGATTCAATCTTCCTGCCGGCAATAATCATAATGTATTACCTCTTCCTTCCGGTGCCTGCATTATAGATTGTTTTATTTAGCCTTTCTTATCTCAAACCGCTTATCAAGCCTTTTCATGACCTCGACAATGCCTCCGTATTCAAGCTCACCGTACGGCAGCATTGCAGGGCCTGAGAACCCCTGTCTTCTGATCTCTATTGCCTTTGCAGAAACATTGTTTCTTACATAATCCCAGAATGGGTGATCAAACGTATCAACAGGTTCCGTCAACTTGCCGTTATGAACTGAGAACGCATGGCATGATACGATTGGAGGGCCATCAAAATATGATATTGAAGAATTGATCTTAACCGGCATAAGGGGCCCGTTATGACTGCCTCTCATAAAGCCCGCAACATAATGTCCAAGACTAAAGGTCGACAACACCTCGCCCGTTGCTGCGAAATTGCCCTGGACCCTTACCAGCATGATAGGATCGTCCTTGCCGGTGTACGTACCAGCAATGTTATGCAGCCTCGATGTACTCACTGCAACAGCCTGCGTCTGATCGTGCCTCGAATAAATTGCCTCAACAACAAACCGCTGATTGTCCCTCAGAAGGGCGGCAAGGCTGTAGATCTCTTCCGGCGTTTCAAGTTCGATTACTCTGTCACCTTCTATATGCTCGACATCCATGATGATAAACTTGAACCCCTTACTCAACTGGGGATTCAGCAGCAAACCAGCACAGTACATGGGATCCGTAAACGAAAGGTATAAAGGAAGATTATATGCACCTGGATCCGTTTTATCCGCGGCAAAAAATAAAAATGGCTCGCTCTTTCTTTCCTCTATCTCCATTTCCGCAACAGCCGGGCCAAGCCCTTTCACATTGCCCGAGAAAGCGGACTTGAGCAAATCCTGTCCCGCACCATAGAGCCCCTGTTCCTTTGCAACCTCTGTACCTTCCTTAAAAGCATCCCATGCGAGCTTGTGAATCTTGTCGTTTCCTTCTCCCTTTTCGTGTGTCATTAATATTGCGATATCATCGCCTGTGGAAGATATGTAAGAATCTATAAGTAACCCTCCACCTTCTGTAGAAATATACTCCTTAACCCTCTCTATAACCCTTTTGCTGGGTCTTATATGCCCCCCAATGCTTCCTATATCTGCCTTTATAGCTGTTATGGTTACCTTCATCTTATCTCCTTTATATTAATTTTATTTATTTCCTCAGCTATGTAATCCCTTATCCTGTTTGCTGGCGGCAAATCAACAACAACCTTGCCGTTCGTTATAACCGGTTTCATAATTTCTTCAAGCTGTCCCCCGCATATTTCACACCTATCAATCTCTTTAGGATATACAGAAACAATACGTTGAGCGCACTTTTTACATCGCAGTATTGTTTTTCTACCCGATTCTTTGCCGCGTTTTGCATACGGCTTGTGTTCAATATCAACAATGTCCATAGCAAAATCAACAACAGGCGAATTAGATATATATGTACCTACGCCAAAAAGATCAACTACTTCTTTTAACTCCCTTACCTTATTTTCGTCAAGCCCCCCGCTTACCATGAGCTTTATGTTTTTGTATCCCCTGAGATCAAGTTCCCATTTTGTTTCTTTTATAATTTGTTTCATATCCCCCCTTCTGGAACCAGGAGTATCAAACCTTATTCCGTATAACCTTTCCTTCAGTGCCTCAGCTATGTTTATAGCTTCGAACTTTTCGTCGTTAAATGTATCTATGAGTATAAGTCTCGGAACTTCCTTTTCTATGACCTCATCAAAGTAAAGAGCTGACTTTACTGTATCACCTACAATTAAGATAAAAGCATGCGGAATAGTCCCAACCGGTTTTAGTCCTATTTTTTCCGCACCAAGCATATCCGAAACCCCATCGCACCCGCCTATATAGGCACTGCGTTCAATCATCGGGGCTATAGCAGGGTGCATGCGTCGTGCACCAAAGCTGAATATCGGTTTCCCTCCTGCTGCAAGCTTTACCCTTGCAGAGCCGGTTGCTACCCCACTTGCCTGGCAGATAAGTCCGAGTATCTCCGTTTCATAAGCGCCAAAATCCTCATACCTGCCTTCAATCTCCATGACAGGCTCGTACGGGTAAAAAACGGTACCCTCACGCATTGCCCTTACATGTACGGGCTTGTCCTTCAACAGTTCCGCTACCTCTTCAAGGCCGGAGAAAACAGCCCATTCCCAGTTGGAAGGCAGTCCTTTTGTCCGTATCTCCATAGTAACATGTTTTGAAATGCCTTTTGCCTTTAATATCTGCAATGCTCTTTCAAAGTATACATCGGTGACCCTGCCCTTCCTGAGATCGTCTTCACTCGCCATATAAAACATAAAAACTCCTTTGAACTTACGTATAATTTATAGTTCTCAATGTCAATTCAGATGCTGTTTTTTCATTTCGATGGGGCAATGGATTATCCCGGCAAAGGATCTCATCCACATTTCTCTCTTGACAGGCTGGCGTACAACTCCCCTCTTCCCTCTCATGTAAGAGGACGAACGCAGGAGAGTTGATGCAGAAGTTTAAAAGAGGGATAGATACTAAATTTCCCGTTTCTTTATAGTGTTTATCCTGTAAAAGGAATGGGACACGTTTAGATTTAGTAAAGGGAGAATTTGTTTTCATGGTCGCTTCTTTCCTTGACAGTTGTAAAGTTCATGAATAAATATGATTATTGTTTTTCTTACGGGTTTTTCTTACGGCGGTGTAGCTCAGTTGGTAGAGCGGGGGTCTCATAAGCCCTATGTCCGGGGTTCGATTCCCTGCACCGCCATTATTTATAAGGCTCTGATTTATAAGGCTGGGTGTCTACAAACCAGCATGGATAAAGGATTTGAGCCATTCTATAGGTTATGTCAGCAAAGCGACAGGGGCGGCCATGGAAAGCAGTGAATAAAATGAATAAAGCTTGTGTAGCTACAACAAGCGAGAATATTATCTGTGAAGATTTAACAGCAATAAAAAACATAAAAGATGGAGATGATAATGGTACAAGACAAACTTTATCCCGATTCAGGGGTTGAACTTACACCATATATAGCCAGAAATTATGATGCATTAATGAATATAGTATCGTTCGGTCTGTATAGTAAATTCATCAGCAAAGCCATTGCTGATATGGGTATCAGATCAACCGATAGCATCCTTGATCTTGGTTGTGGTACCGGTAGAAATGCATCATTGATGTTACAATATCTTGGGGATAAAGGTAGAATTACCGGCATCGACATTTCACCCATCATGCAAGATCATTTTGAAAAACGCTTTGCCAATGAAAAACGGGTTATATTCCGTAAGCAAAGGATTGATGTTACTTTTGATTTGGAAGAGAAAATGGACATTGTTTTCATCAGCTTCGTAATACATGGGTTCCCGCACGAAGTAAGGAATATCATTATTGATAATGCCAGACATCACCTAAAACCGAACGGCTTATTTATTATCCTCGATTTTGCCGAGTTTAACATGGCAAAAATGCCAATATTGTATCGTTTGATTTTCAAAAAAATAGAATGCAAATATGCATTTGATTTCATTGAAAAAGATTGGAAAACTATTCTTCGTGGGTATGGATTTAGTAATTTTACGGAACATTTTTATATAAAAAATTATACAAGGTTATTGCAAGCTGTAAAGCAATAATATGAACATTATACGGTTTTTTTCATTTAACCTTTAAGCTCGGAGATGAAAGTATTCATGACACCGTGTACATGGTACCCTGTATGTCCGATGAAGAGATTCTATGACGAAGGAAAATGGGACAGGGGCAAAGAGGGGTCACCCATTTAAAGTGCACCTGTCAAGAGAAAAGTTCATCCCTATCGTGAGAAACGGAGTTTCTCACGGCTGTTCCATACTTTGGTGTTATCACCATCTCTACCATTGCCGTAGTTTCTTTGTGTTTGTGTGTCAG
>CAZJPN010000061.1:0-96860 GCA_964547905.1 uncultured Pseudomonadota bacterium
TCCCTTTCCCTAAAACAGCTTTCCCCGCATTGCCTGCACTGCAAACGAGCCGAAGAGAAGGAGGAAGACGGATGCGAAGATGAACAAAAGAGGGAAGGTCATCTTTACCGGCGCCTCCATGGCGAGCTTTTCTGCCCTCTGGAACCGCCTTGTCCTGTACTCCTGCGACTGGATCCGAAGTGTCCTTCCAAGCCCGGAACCGAGTTCGTCACTCTGGATAATGGCATTGACAAGGGAGGTGATCTCGGGTACCCCGACACGTCCCGCCATATCGGTCAATGCCTGCCTGCGCGCCTTGCCCATCTTGAGCTCCTGCAAGAATTGAAAAAGCTCTGCATTCAATATGCCTGCTTTTGATTTCTCGATAACCCTGCTTACACTGCCCGTCAGATCAAGACCTGCCTCGATGGACAGGGTAAGCAGGTCGAGCGTGTACGGAAGCTCTTTCAATATTCTATTCCTTCGTTTCTTATAGAGCTCTCTGAGCCATAGGTCGGGATAAAAGAACCCCGCAGCAGAAAGCAGAAGAGTAGTCGTAAGAGAGAACCCGGATATGATAACGATGATGAGTACGCCTAACGAGGTAAGTTCCTTCAGAGCTAAAAATTCCTTCGGAGTCATACAGAGCGGGTCACCTGCAATCAAAAGCCGTTTCTCAACCCTGATGAAATAGCCAGATAATTTATCCTTCTTTGGATGCATACTTATCATAAAGCTCGCTGCCTTTACAAAAAGCCTGTACAGCGGAGATATCATGCATGCTTCCCGATCGGGTTTTATCCTGCCCTGTTCTTTCACCGCACCTTTATCAAGCAACGCTGTAACTATCATATACCCGCATATGCCAATGGAAAGGCTTGTCAGCGCGATGTAAACTATATTCATACGTCTATCCTTACAATCTTTGTTATGAAAAACGCCCCAATGGCTTCGAACAGCATAATCACAAACAGGATAGCCCAGCCAATCGGATCCTGGAACAAGGGGATGATAAGATTCGGGTCAAGTTTGTAGAGTATAAAGCCGAGTGCAATGGGCATAACCCCTATTACAATACCCTGCATGCGCCCCTGTGCTGTCAGCACCTTAATCTTACCCTGAATGGTATTGCGTTCCCTGAGTGTCTCCGCGATACTGTCAAACATCTCGGACAGGTTGCCCCCAGCATCCTTTACAACATTGGTTGCAGTTACAAACAAATCTATGTCTTCACTCTCGATCCTCTTGCTTAAGTTAACAAGCGCTTGTTCAAAAGGCACGCCAAGTGCCCCTTCCTTGCCGACCATAGACAACTCCTGCGACAATGGTGCAGGATATTGCACAGCCACCCGGGCAATTGCCTGCTGGAGCGAAAGACCCGATTTCAGGGCATTGCTGATAATCCCGATTGCATCTATGAACTGATTATTGAACAGTCGTAAGCGTCTCTTGCGCATGAATTTAATCCAGAGTTTAGACATAAACAAGCCGGACGGAGAGCACAACATACCTATAAGGATGCTGGATGTCAGGATAGAGATAAGGGCAAACATGACAAAGCATGAAGTGATGTTGAGATAAAACAGTTTCTGAGGCACCATCTTTATATAAAGCTCGTCAAGCTCTTTGACCTGGCTTGCGACCTTCTCCCTATACACATCAGCGCCCTGTTCAAGAAAAACAGTGCCTTCAAAGACAATAATAAATACGCTTATACTTGCAAATATTGTGGCACTGAGCATCAAAAGTATCATTGGAAGATCTCCTGCGGAATGTCGATGTGGTAAGTACGCAGTTCTTCTACGAACTTCGGAACAAAGCCTGTTGGTTTAAACCATCCCGTTATTTTACCGGCTTGATCGATTTCACCGGTTTCGAACGAAAAAATGTCCTGAAGTACAATGGTGTCTCCTTCCATACCCTGAACTTCGGTAATTGCCGAGATTCGCCGTATTCCGTCCTTGAACCTTGTCTGCTGGACAATGAGATCGACGGCTGACTTTATCTGCTCCCGTACCGCCTTAACCGGCAGTTCCATGCCGGACATCAAAACCATGGTCTCAAGTCTTGATAGGGCATCCCTCGGACTGTTAGCATGCAGCGTTGTAAGTGAGCCGTCATGACCCGTATTCATAGCCTGAAGCATATCAAGCGCCTCCCCGCCCCTGCACTCGCCAACGATAATCCTGTCAGGCCTCATTCGCAGGGCATTGCGTACCAGCTCTCGTATTGTTATTGCTCCTTTGCCTTCTATGTTCGGAGGCCTTGCCTCAAGCGAAACAACATGCTGTTGATTCAATTTAAGCTCTGCGGCATCCTCAATGGTCAGTATTCGTTCGTCCTGCGGTATAAAATTTGAAAGTACATTGAGCAGCGTTGTTTTGCCCGAGCCTGTGCCTCCTGAAATAATGACATTCTTCCTTGTTCTTATAGTTATCTTTAAAAACTCAGCCATCTTTTCCGTTAAAGAGCCAAATGTTATGAGATCATCAATAGTATAAGGTATTTGCGAAAATTTCCTTATAGTAATCGTAGGCCCCTTTATCGCAAGCGGCGGTATTATAACATGCACCCTCGATCCATCCTTTAAACGGGCGTCAACTGTAGGAGAACTTTCGTCTATCCTCCTGCCGATAGGAGAAACAATTCTTTCAATAACATTCAAAACTGCCCTGTCGGACGAAAACCGACGTTGTGTCTTCTCCAGTCTTCCGTCTTTTTCGATATAAATCTGGTCCTTTGCGTTTACCATGATTTCGTTGATAGTTTTATCATTCAGAAACTGCTCTATCGGGCCAAGACCAAGCGCTTCATCGAGTATCTCCTTGAGCAAATTTGCTTCTATTACATGAGCATCTAAAACATTTTCCGACTTTAATTTGGATAAAATATTGTTTATAATCCCGGTAGCCTTGTATTTTACCTCGGCTGTTTTTAGCTGTGAAAGATCGATATTTTTAAGATCAAGCTCGTCAAGCAACTGCCTGTGGATTTCTTGTTTTAGATTATCCAGTTTTCCTGCAGCTATGGGTTGCTGTAAAGAATAGGAGAGAACAGGCTCATGCAGTGCAGGAGAAAAAGTTGTTTGCAATGTTGAACGTTCTTGTGGGACATTGCCCTGTGCTGTAGGCGCAATACGTTTTACAAAAATCTCATGTGAACCTATCTTTAGCTTGTCACCTTCTTGTAAAACAACTGGTTCTGTTAAACGCCGTTCGTTGTAGAAAGTACCGTTCGAGCTGTTCATATCAATTGCTATCCATACATCATTCTGTTTACATACCCTGAGATGTTTTCTTGAACACACAGTATCATCAAGTCTAATATCGACATCTGGTGCCCTGCCTATAACAGCTTGTAACTGTACCGTTGTTGTAATTATCGTTTTACCCTTCTTAATAATTTCTATCTCAAGCATGTTTTGTTTTTCGGTTTTATATGGAGGTACAATTCATGAATTCCCACTGTATATTTTAATCCATTGGGTCATACCCAAGAGATTTGTCCGCGTCGTTATATCTCCGGTTCATGTCCTTTATCTTGGTTGTATCGATACTCCCCGGCCTTATTATTGCCGGGGTTATAAACACAAGAAACTGTGACTGTGATTGCTGGTATTTTCTTGATTTAAACAGCTCACCTATAATGGGTATGCTCCCCAATAAAGGAAACTTTGCAACACTTTTAAACCCCTTATCGTTTAAAAGCTCTGACATAACCAATGTTTCTCCTTGTGTGAGGTTTACAACTGTTTCTGTTTTTCTTGTTACAAATGCAGGCAGGTTTATACCGTTTGCAGAAACAGCATTAGCCATATCAATGTCGCTTGTCTCTGCATGTATTTTAAGGCTGATATTGTTAAATTCATCGGTTACAGGCTGTATGTTAAGGATCACGCCGAATTCTTTCCAATTTACATTTGTTTGACCCAGCGTTGATGTTGTTGGTATTGGTATTTCTCCGCCTGCTATAAAACTTGCCTTATCCCCTGATCGACAAACAAGCACTGGATTGCTTAAAACCCTGCCCAGATTATTGGCTACCATCATATTGAAGACGAAACCAAAATCAGAGAGTATAGAACCTGCAATAGAAAAGGCTCCTATCCGAACCTGGCTATCTATTGCAGGATAAGTACCTTTGAACTCTGCCGATAGTGGAATTGTTTGGGGCCAGCCAATGCCGATATTTTTTGCAAACCCTTTATCAACCTCCATCATCTTGACATCTATCTGTACCATCTTATCGAGACGCACATCATTTTTTTTTACGAAATTAATTACCTGAGGATACATAGAAATTACTTTCTCTATCTTGTCATAATCATCAGCCTTTATTACCTGACCTTCAAGCACAACTTTATTTCCGATAATACTTATCTTTATTCCTTCAATATCATGCAGGAGTTCCTTAACATCAAAAGCAACAAGCTTTATGTCTTCTACAGTTACGCGTATAGTATAGTCCTTTTTTTTGCCGGAGACTTGCCATACGGATAGGTTTGTTATACCCCTTGATATGCCTGTGATCATGAGTTGGCTGCTGTTTATAACCTTTACACTGGCAATTGTTGCATCACCAATCGCAACCTTTGATATGTTTGACTGTTCTAAAACCCTGCTTTGCCCCTGCACAAGGGATATGATGTTTTGGTCTGCGTGGGCAGAGGGTAGTATCAGTACAAAAACAAACATTATAAAATTAAACCATATTGCTTTCTCCATTACCCTCCACCCTTACCTTTTATCACCCTTATGTTGCGTTCATGCTGAATCTGTTTGAGATTGCCGATCTTCATGATGTCTTCCCACCCTACAACCGGCAGGCTCTCTTCTGTTTGTATATTATCCGCATTTCTTAAGACAAAATTAAGCCGAGCCCTCTCGGATGCAAACGTTAGAAGTTCTGCTTCCACAGTTGAGACAGCGAGTGTTAAACTATTATAGCTGTAAGGCTCTGATTCCTGGAGTCCTCTGCCCCATATACCGCCTGTTGCAAGCACGGTAACATTCTGGAGTAAGGTGATTGTTGCAAGTTTTGTTGCTCCGTTTGATACCGGGAATGAAAATGTGCCGAGTATATCTACATGATCGCCGGGTCTTATCAAACCGGACACACTGCTCTGGTTATCCACTGCAATGGATATTGCCCTTTCCCCGTCCTTTATCAGAGAGGTAAACCCTGAGCCTTTGGCTGCTCCGAGCATTGTCCATTGAAGTGGTTCTCCTTTTTCCACCTGCATAACAGCTCTATGGCCAATCACCGCACCTTCGTCCTTTTGCTGTATTGTGTTATGTGAGATGTATCGTTTGGGTTGGGGTAGTGCGGTAAGGAAATCTTTGGTAATGATTGAGCCCGGCTTTATATCTGTTTTTGCTACAAGCACATCAACGGTCTCAAGTTCGCTGTAAACAGCATGCCTGAACGCAGCGAGATACAGTTGAAGCAGTATGATTGCGATCGCACCACTGGCAATGCCTATCAGTAATTTTTTGTTCTTATCAAGTTTCATGCATCCTCCTATGGTATTGGCAGAGAAATAAATGCCACAAGGAAACTAAAATATTGAGACATTGCCCTTCCAACTATCCTTACCGCCATGCCGGTCCCGATAGCAATTACAACTGTTGCAATGAGATATTCGATCATTGCCTGGCCATTATTTGTTTTTAATCGTATAGGTAATAATTGAAACATACCCCGACTCTTTCTCCTCTACATTCAATAAAAACAGCTGTGTACCTGCTTGATATAATGTTAGGCCGTCTTTCTCCTGCATCTTTTTATAGCCTTCTGATTTCAGTCTCGAATCATAATAAAGTGCTACTGCACCTTTGGTTGCCTGTACTTTATAATGACCTATGGAAAACTTTGCTGTCTGAATGGTATTTATCTTTAGAGAAGTTGGATAAACAGGAAGGTCTTCTGAGTCATGAATACTTTGATCTATAAATCTGTTTACATCAAATCCTTTATCAAGCCTTAAGCTTACATATTTCGTGAAGTGACTGCTGTTATTAACGAAACCTATTAAAGGCTCTATCATTAACATCAAGGTGCCCGGTGATGGTATTTTTTGTCTACCAAGATCACCATTAAAATGAACTGCGATTCCGCCATTTTTATCACGATAAAACGGCAGGGATTTATTATTACGTGCCATGATAAGCAAGGCACCGTCATCGTCCTGTTTTCCGATAAACATATCCATACCCTGACCGTTCACTGTAAAATGCAGTGTTTTGTGTGGTATATTATCCAGTATACCTTTAGAAGAGAACAGTTCGTATACAGTGCTTTTGCTTTTGGATATGAAAAGTAAAAGAAATATTAAAGAGGCTAAAATAGTTAAGAGTGTATGTCTAATATGTTTTTTGTTCACTTCAGTTGCCTGTAATAGACGGATTTTCGAGATCTATGTTGGTACTGCCGCCTTGAAATGCCTTGCCTACCGCAATAGCCCATAGACCATATTTTAAAGCCTTCCCTGTAATGCCGCTATCCTTCCATGTATCCATAAACACAAAATGTTGTGCACCCGTATGGGCAAATTTAGATGAAAAGGGATAGTTATATCCGGTTACATCAATGGCAGTACCATTTATACCTGCCATCTGTCCCAGCACATTTCCAAGATCACCGAGAGAATTGCTTGCAAATCCAATTCTTGGATCGGGATGACTTATGCTGACAGTCGAGGTTTTATTGAAGAACAGATTTTTTAATACGTTTGCTGATGGTTCATTGCCATCGTGCCTGCCGGCATACCATGCAGTATATCTTACTGCCGTAACAGTACGCTGTTTTAAAACGAGCAATCTCGCAAAGAAGATCAGACTGCTGAGCATGAACAAAAGTACAGGGAATATAATTAAAAACTCTGTGAACGACTGACCTCTTACGGTCACATCTTTCGAGTCATCCCCGTGTAAGCGGAAATTGATTAAAGCTGTTCGTGAATAAGTCTGGATTCCCACTGGAGTTGACCCCGCTGAAAACGGGGTGGGAATGACGGAGGAAGGTTTCTTGCCTTTTGTTTTTTCCTTTTTTTCAATGCAGTATGAGTTTATCATTCATCCACTTCATTATATTGTTTGTTGATTTCAGTCCGAGCTGCTGTGCAATGGCTTTTAGAGCAGTAAATCTGGTAAGATGTGCATCCCAATCCATCTCAAGTAAAATATCTCCTGGTTTTGTACTCGGACTTTGGGGCTTTGCCTGAGAAAGCGCGACAAAGCCCCATGGGTTTTTATCTTCGGGAAGCAAGCTTTTGTTACTTATAAATACAGGAGTTTTCTTTTTGTCGAGGTCTGTCGTTGCTACTGCTACATAAAGGAATTCATCTGCCCTTGGATGCAGTTTTATAGGGAAGGGCAGTTTTGCCGGCGGGCTTGTTTTAGTAGTTGTTTCTACCGACAGATCAAGTTTACAGAAAGCCTGTTCTTTTAGAGGAACAGAAACAATACCTCCTGAATTATTATTACAGGCTTTTGGCATACAATTTACAAAATTTGAGGATATTTTCTCAGGAGGCTCCTTACTCTGTGACCATGGTATCTTATTGCACAGACTCTGACTTTTAATACTTGTTGAACAATTATTACATGGATCTGGAGTGCTATAGATTGTAGTTATATAAAACCAGCCTGCATTAACCTTCTTTGTACTTGTGACCTCTGAGGCTGAGCCAGCAGGTTCATGTGCCTTATTATTTGCGTCTACCGCCTGTGTGTAATTATCATAACTGTGGTTGTCTTTAAATGTTGTTGATATGGCTCCGCTTGGAGAAAGTGCATCAAGATTTATTGCTTTACCAAGCACCCCCAGAGCCTGCGATAAGAGCGGAAAGATCTTGTCAATCCTTTTGGTGATATCCTCCATAATAGCCTTAATAAGATCCTGAAAGTTCCCTTTATCGACATTCAATGAAATTGCCTGCGGCGTAAGTGGAGGAGGTACGCTGTCAGACGGCTGATATGGATATGGGATGGATACAGGACTACCATGATTTGCACCGCTTGCAAGCTCAACAGCAACAGGAACCATATAAGGAAATATTTTTGCTATCTTTTTTTCAAGATTAGACATCTCTACAGCGGTATTCCATAAACGCCGTATCGCGTTATTCGCAAAGTTCAGTACAATAGGCAGTGCAGTAGCACATGCTTCGCCAATGCCAGCCCACCATAAAGTGGCTGAACATACACCAAGGATAGCTATTGCCGATACTATAATCGCGATCAATTCTACTGACAGTACAATACCCTGATTCAAGCCGGCTATAAGATTTAGTCCCCTGGCCTCCCATACGGCCCCTGCCATGGATGCGCTGTCAGCGGTATTTTGCATCTCCATTTTGTATGAAAGCTCCCTGCCAACATTGGCAACCGAAGCAACAAATATGATCAATGTTATAAGTACTATCACAACGAAGACCATTGCCTGTCCATGCTCATTATTTTTTTTACATCGTAGTTGTTTTATGCTCATGGACACTCCTGATGTACGATCCTGCTTATGCCGGTTTTGTCTTCATCCGTATGGTACTGCGGCCTGTTGTTTTTATAGATGCCGGATTGGTATACCTCATCATTCGTATACGTATGCTTTACGCCACTGTTATCTATGTAGGTATAAACGCATTGTGATGGGTCCACCGGTAACGGTTCATTGAGTGTCTCTACGGTCAGTGTGGCCTCAGAGGATAATGGATAGAAATAGTTGGTCCCGATGATTGACGAGAGAGTATTTATCCAGTTGTTGTCAATCCCTGCGTAATTCGATAATATCTTTAAAATGCCGGAGCCCTTACTCCCTATTATTTTGTTAACAATGGGGATTGTAAGCAGGGCAATATAATCCACATGCATGGTAATATCATCATTGGATTGCGACGGGTTTGTTACAATTTTTGCATCCGTAAATTCTTTTGCATACGCATATCGCAACAGTAAGGTACTTGCATCTCCAAACACGTCTGCGATATTGTTAAAAACACCCGAAACGACAGATAACCCGGCCATAGCATCAACACACGGCGATATGGGTGTCATGGACAATTTTGCGGATTCAGCGATATCGTCAGGATTATCCGGCTGGACGATTGCTGTTCTTGCTGCATTGAAAGCAGCGTATTCCACAAAGAGCTTTGTCTGTGCAAGCAAAGATAATTGAACGATGGCAAGCACGATAATGAGCACAAGCGGAAATGCAAGAACAAACTCCACCATGGTCTGACCCGACATAGAATATTGGTTGTTTGTCCCATTCTGTGAGATTACAAGGGCAGGGGCAAGCCCTGCCCCTACATTCAGTTTCCGGATCAATCCGCTCATTGTTTATTCTTTCTGTAGGTCCAATGCTTTTGCTGCATCCTATTGCCCAGAGCTTTCTTTTTCCGGTGCAGTTTCATTGCTTTGGCTTGTTACGCTTTCTATCTGCTGGCCTGCCGTCTTAACGCCTTTGATGAGCTTGTTGCGGAACACGCCGAACACGGCTATCAGGGCGATGGCAACGAGCAGGACGATCAGGATGTACTCTGTCATACCCTGTCCTTTTTGTCCGTCCTTTCCAGCCTTAGGAGTAAGATTGAATAAAACCATATTTTCCTCCATTGAGACGATTTAAAATCGTTTAATATCGCTTGATGCCGAATGTCAAGGAAAATTTTCTTTAAAGTATAAAGAGGCTATACAGAATGCAATGGCATTGGAAGAATAAAGAGAGAATATAAACTAAACAGCATACCATCATTCAAAGGAACGTCACAAAAGAGCTGATATGCGCAAAAAATCGCCCCCCTTTCACGGAGGGCTTAAACTTCAATATTTATTGTAGGGGCAATTTATGAGTTGCCCCTACACAATCGGGAGATTTCCTTTTTAATTGTTAGCTATTATTGATGATCTTGGTGTGATTTCTCTTCGTGTTTCTGGTTTCCGCGAGCTTTTCCTTGCGGCTGGTGTTGATACTTCTGTCCTTGCGGTTGCTTCTGATACCTTTGCCCATTCTGTTGCCCTTGCTGAGGATGCTGATACCTTTGACCCTGCGGCTGCCTTTGCTGGGGATGCTGGTACCTTTGCTGCTTATGCATCTGCTGCTGATATCTTATGACATCAGGTCTGTTCTCATACTCATGTTGCCTTTGATATCTTAGTTCCTGTCTTTGCTGCATAGGTCTTGGGTGATAACCCTGGATGTCCCATGCTTTTTGTCTTTCCCAATATCCATTGTTATGCCAGCCTCTCCAGTTCTGTTGAAGTTCCCGGTCAGGAATACGTTGATAGTTCCACGGGTGTCCCTGCCAGTCACGGTCCCTGTAATATTCTCTCCAGCGCGGGTCTACATCATAATAGAAGCTCGGCACGCGGTTATAATAACCCCAACCACGGTTATAATAACGTGATCGATACCAACCGCCTTGCCATGGACGCCACCACCATCCATTCCAGAAAAATATATCTACCCCTACGTTCGGAACAACGTACACGTCGTTCGTATCAGGTAGCACTACCACATCCGGTGGCGCCTGGAATTCAATGGGCGGGGGCAGAGCTATTCCGATATTTATATTCAGCCCTGCCATTGTGGCAGCAGGAACGGAAATTACCAATGTCCAGAGAAATGTACCTAAAAGTAATTTTTTCATTTTCACTCTCCTTACAATAAAACATATAGCTTTACAAAAAAGAATCGTCAATCAAAAAATACAATAAGGTCGCAGCAGGTTGATCACCCACCCCTGCAGGCCTACTCTGGACGCAAGGCAGGGCCTGAACCGGACATTTATCTTTGGCAGGTTTACATGCAGGCAGTTTATCGTTTTTACATGTATCGCGTCAGGGGCTTATTGTTGTTGACCGTTCTATAGCTAATGTGATTTATTTGTATCGACATGAAACAAAATGGAAGAAACATGAAAAAAGCTGTCGTGATTCCTGTAATCGTCTTCCTGTTTGGTATGACAACGATAATGTCATGCTCAAGCAGCGGTAATACGAAAACCTTTTCAAAAGGATTTTTGTGGGGCGTTTCAACGGCGGCGGAACAGAGCGAGGGCGGCATTACAAACAACGATTGGTATGTATGGGAGCAGATGGGCAAAACGCCGCCTGTTGGACTTGCGGATGATTTCTATGATCTCTATGCCGAAGACTTTACCAATGCTCAGGCAATGCACCTCAATGCATTCAGACTTACATTTGAATGGGCAAGGATTGTACCGAATAAGCCTGCCGCCATCTATGCACCGTTGACAGCATCCGACCCTGCCGTAGATATGACAGAGGTTACGCACTACAAGGATGTCATAGCCTCATTAGAGGCGCACGGATTGACGCCTGTCGTTACCTTGATACATTATACCTTACCGATATGGGTAGACAACCCGGCTACCTATGATAAAGCAAGCAATAGTTTTACGGACGGATCTCTCGGTGGCTGGACAAACACGGCTACCGCCTATGCGTTTGCGAATTATGCAGGCTTTATGGCCCGGGAGTTCTCAACAACGGTGAAATACTGGCTTACGGAAAATGAGCCGATGCCCGAAGTACTGAGCGGGTATGTAGCCGGAGAATTTCCTCCGGGATTTACAAACTTCTTTAATCTTACTGCAACAACAATGCCCTTTTCTGCAAGCGCCGTTACTGTCATGAAAAACATGATGCTTGGCCATGCACTCGCTTATCATGCCATACATGCAGTCGAGCCTAATGCAATGGTCAGCATAGCAAAGAACTCCATCTATACAACTGCTGTGCCGAACAATGTCACATCAGCACTCGCGGCAAATGCAATGAACCATGCGTACAATCTTACCATACTTGATGCACTGACATCGGGCGTATTCGATAATGGTATTACAGGGACAACAAATATCACATACTATCCTGATTGGGCCCATACCCTTGATTACATAGGTGTTAATTATTACAACAACGATTATGTTGTTTCTGCGCCGAATATACTTTCACCGATAAACGCCATTCCCTGTGACGAAACGATCAATGCCTATGCTCCCGGAATACTCGCATTATTCGGATGTCCGTATACTACCGACTCAAGTGGAACACAGGTGTTGTCAAGCCCCTCCGAAACGCAGGGCTTAACGAATATACTGGTTGAGTATGCGCAGCGTTATCACCTGCCCATGCTTGTAACAGAAAACGGCTATGCAGGCGGCGACCCTGTCGAAAAGGCAAAGTACATTGTACAAAATATTATGGCTGAGAAAAACGCCATCAACCAGGGTGCCGATATGCTCGGTTATATGTACTGGACACTTGATTACGATTATGAATGGACACTGGGGTATGCACAAAACTACGGTCTGTTTTATGTGGATGATTTCACAAGCTGTACCGCACCGTCCTGCGGTCTAATACCGAGTACAACAACGACAGGGTTTACACGTACAGCCGTGCAGCCGGCGGTTGATGTTTATTCTGCAATAGCAGCAGCCAATGATGTAACTCCAACAATTATTGACCAATACGGGCATTGATATGAGGTCGAATCAGTTATATGTCAAACCGAGTGAAACGAAGTATCTATTCCTTAAAAAATAAAAGAAGGAGGATTGACAAAATGAGCATTGGTAAATTATTTGGCGGGATTACCAAATCAACCGTTAAAAAGGATGATGGGACCTCTTGTGAAGGAATGATTTTCAAAATCATATTGACGGCATTTACTCTGTCATTGCTATGTCTGCCACATACTGCATACGCGGTACCAATAGGGACTCTGTCCGTTGGCCAGAAATCTGGCGATTTTTCTCTTGACTTCGGCATTGGCTACAAGATGCGCAGGGTTAGCTCTTCCGACAGCGCAGATGCGGACATGTCCTCAAAGGGGTTTTCCTTGGTTGCACGATACAACATCATAAGCTCCTTAAGCATATATATTGATGGGGGCTTTGACGATATATGGCTTTCCAACCCGGATTTTAAAGGCTATCTTGGCGGTTCTTACGGTGGGGGTGTTCGGCTGTCACTCCCGGATCCTCACAGAAGCAGGTTCACGATCAATATAGCCGCGGACCTCAATAATACCAATAGCGGTAATGGTGTACGTAATGTGAATGATTTCGAATATACAGGTGCAGTTTATGCGGCATTCAAGAATTTGAACACGATTACGTATGGCGGCATCGAGACCTCGAACGTAGACCTTTCCTTTACAAATCCCAATATCAGTTATACTTCAAAGTATAACATAGGCGGCATATTCGGAATTGATCAGTTCGTTGTACCTTATCTATTCTTCAATTTCGAGGTGCACGTTTTTGATGTTCAGTCGATCGAGGGCAGTATTGGGTATACATTTTTTTAATTGTCATTCCCATGAAAATGGGAATCCAGAAAAACAAGACAAAAGAACTGGGTTCCTGCTTTCGCAGGAATGAAAGGAAAAGATTTAAATTTTTGGTACTGTGATGTACGTGGTGATTATAATTACTAAAACATAAGGAGCTAATAAAAATGAAGATCTTTCTTGATACGGCAAATATCGTGGAGATAAAAAAGGCAGTCGAGCTTGGACTGATAGATGGGGTTACCACAAACCCAAGCCTTCTTTCAAAAGAGGGCAAAGAGCCTGTTTCACAGTTCAAGGAAATTATCAAGATCGTTCGTGGTCCTGTAAACGCAGAGGTTGTTTCACCGGAAGCAGACGGTATGGTTAAGGAGGCAAAACCGCTGTCAAAACTTGGCAAAAATGTGGTGATAAAGATCCCCATGTGCGAGCAGGGATTGATTGCGGTAAAAAGGCTTGCGGAACAGGGT
Organism: uncultured Pseudomonadota bacterium; assembly: GCA_964547905.1. GTDB lineage: Bacteria > JAMCPX01 > JAMCPX01 > JAMCPX01 > JAMCPX01 > JAJYLM01. Next base: position 13,767 of record CAZJPN010000061.1, read on the forward strand.
ATAAAGACAAATGTAACGTTGATATTTTCAGCTTCACAGGCTTTGCTTGCTGCAAAGGCAGGTGCAAGTTATGTAAGTCCGTTTGTCGGCAGAATAGATGATATATCGGGCAACGGCATGGAGCTTGTAGAGGAAATAGTTGCAATATTCAACAATTACCCGTTTAAGGCCGAGGTCATCGTTGCAAGCATAAGGCATCCTGTGCATTTTGTGCAATCAGCGATCATCGGGGCACATATAGCAACAGTACCGTTCAATGTTCTTGAAAGGCTCATGAAACACCCATTAACGGATAAAGGTATAGATGCCTTTAATAAAGACTGGGAGAAGCTGAAAAACGCATTAAAGAAATAAACCCCATAAGAAAGTCCCCCTTAGGCGGATGAATCTATGTCCCAGGTCCTCTGGCTGAAAATGGTGGTGCTTTCTAATGGAGTAAAAATTCAATCTTGTTGACAGATATAGTGCTTTTGTGCTTTAAGTATAAATACGCCTGATAAAGGTGATTGTATGGATAAACCAAAAAAATTTACATTTATAATCGTTCCCGAGGGAACTGAAAAAACAAAAAGGGCATCCATAAGCTCTACTATGATAAGGGCAGGCATGGTACTGTTAGCGAGCCTTGTTATTGTATTTGTCTTTCTTGTTTATGAGTTTTTACACCAGCAATATCAGGGGCATGAATTATTTAATACCCGCAAGCTTGTTGTGGAGCAGAACAATCAAATTATGGAATTTGCCGATAAGATTCATACATTGCAAACGAGGCTTGAATCCATTCAGCAGTTCGATATGAAGATTCGTATACTCGCCAATATCGAGAACCCCGTCTCAGACAAGGAAAACACCTACAGTATAGGAGGTCCAACCATTGATACAGGTGGATATCCAGTTCCATTAACAGGGGTAAGCAAAGATATGCTTGTTAAAAAAATGGAGATGGATATAAACGATCTGCTTTCAAAAACCAGTATTGAAGAAAGAAGTTTGCAGGATGTTTATGAAAATATCCTCGATAAAAAGGACTTACTGCTTGCTACACCTTCGATATGGCCGGTCAGAGGTTTCATAAGTTCGGGTTTCGGCTGGCGTATAAACCCGATCAGCGGCGGAAAAGAATTTCACGAGGGTATTGATATCGCTACACAGTCCGGCAACCCCATAGTAGCACCAAGCAATGGAATAGTAAGTTTTGCAGGACGGGATGACGGCTATGGTTTGGCAGTTATTATAGATCACGGGTATGGTATAACCACACTGTATGGGCACATGAGCAAGATAGAGGTTAAAGCGGGTGAGATCGTAAAACGCGGACAGGCAATAGGTCTGGTCGGAGATACTGGTTTTTCAACAGGTCCTCACCTTCACTATCAGGTAATGATAAACGGTATCCCGGTAAACCCTATGAGGTATCTTGTGGGTAATTTCCAGTAACCTCGACGGTCTATTAAGAAATTCAAGACTCAAAATTAAAGATTCAATAGTAAGCATTAAAGATGAAATCTTGAATATTTAATTTTGAATTTTTAATTTCCTTAGTGTGTTCACATGTATAGAAGAAAAGACGGTTACTACAGGCTCGCAAAACAGCAGGGATATAGATCAAGAGCCTCCTTTAAGCTTATTCAGTTGAATAATTCCTATCATATTATACAGCAAGGCAACAGGGTACTCGATATTGGCGCTTCACCCGGCGGCTGGATGCAGGTTATCATAGATACGATAGGTAAACGCGGCACTGCTGTAGGCATCGATATACTTGATATCCCCGCAATCGATGCACCAAACGCTGTAACAATAAAAGGTGATATAAATGACCCATTGGTAAGGCAAAAAGCCGTTTCTATGATTAACGGTAAATTCGATACTGTTGTATCCGATCTTTCCATAAATATTACCGGTAACGCATCTTTTGATACCTATAGGAATCTTGAGATGGCTAAATTGATAATATCATTTTTACCCGAACTTTTAAAAAAAAAGGGAAATTTTCTTATAAAATTATTCTACAGCAATGAGCTTAAATCATTTTTAAAGCAGACGGAGGTATATTTTAAGACAATTTATACCACCAAACCTCTTGCTTCAAGAAGCTCTTCCTCGGAGCTTTATATGATAGGGAAGGGATTTAAACCGGTGCTTTACCCACACATAGTAGAGGGATCATGAAGAGATAACAAATCTACTTGATCTTTTTATCAATATAGTCGATATAATGTTTGAGAGGTAAAATATGCTTAAAAAGATTGAGGCTATAATAAAACCGTTTAAGCTTGATGAGGTAAAGGAAGCACTTGGAGAAATTGGCATACAGGGATTGACTGTAAGCGAGGTAAAGGGTTTCGGCAGACAGAAGGGGCATACGGATCTTTATCGTGGTGCCGAGTATGTTGTAGATTTTCTGCCAAAAATAAAATTAGAGGTGGTAATTCCTGAAGAGCTCGTCAGCAAGGTAGTCGATGCAATCAAGCAAAGCGCCAAAACAGGCAAAATAGGCGATGGAAAGATCTTTGTAACACCGGTGGATGAGGCTGTAAGAATAAGAACTGGAGAAACCGGAGAGAACGCTATATAGTGTTATGGCGTTTTCCATAATTCTCACAAGAGTGGGAATCCGAAAGTCGGTTTTATTGAACAAGCAAATCTGCATTGTTTTATAAGCTCATGTATAAATTTCTGTTGATAGTTATAATCTTGAGCATTATTCCATCCCATGGATACTGTAAATCCTCATCCCATCAGGCAAAAGAGCCCATAAAAAGCCGGTTAAACGAAATCAGAAAGCATATAAAAGAAAAAAGGGAAGAGATCAAAATTTCGAAACAGAAGGCCGGGGAAATACTCGATGAGATTGATAAGATAGACAAGGAGAACTCCAGAATAGGATCCAAAATAAACAAGCTCAATGCCGAAAAGACGGATCTTGTGAATGAAATCGCCGATACTCAAAAAAAAATCTCATCCATTAATGCAAGCATAGCAGCAAAGAAAAATATTATATGCAAACGACTGATCGCAAGCTTTAAATTGCGGCAATTGGGTTATCTCCAGCTCCTGCTTGCCTCCGATTCACCGGTTGATATGGAAAAGCGGTATACACTTATGAATTATATAATTAAACACGACGAGCAGGAGGAGAATGATTACAGAGCAGCAGAAGAGTCTCTTCTTGAAGAACAGAAAAAATATACAGCACAAAAATCGCAGCTCGACACATTAACGGATAATTTGAATAAGCAAAAAACCGATCTCATGAATGCAAGGATACAAAAAGACGGAATGCTTACAGACATCAGATTGAGCACACAGGCAACAAGGAAGGTGCTGGTGGAATTGCAGGGCTCCGAGGAAAAGTTAAAACATACCATTAAATCACTCGAGGGTGCTTCAGGTATAAAAGCGGGTTTTGCATCAATGGAAGGTAGATTGCCGTTCCCGGTAAAAGGAAGGATGGAAAAAATTTTTGGTAAAACAACGAACAGTATTATCGATTCGAACGGGGTTTTGTTCTTGGTAGGAACGGATGCACCCATAAAAGCGGTTTATCCGGGTGTTGTCGTATGGTCTGAATGGCTTAAAGGTTATGGGAATACTATAATTCTCGACCATGGCGATAGATATTTTACCGTATACGCACACGTAGGAGAAACGGATACAAAGGTGGGAGAGGATGTCAAAGCCGGTGAATTGATAGGCACGGTTGGAGATGCGGGGCTCGGTAAGGATAAAACCCTTTACTTCGAAATAAGACACGGCGAAAGGCCTCTGAATCCTGAGGGATGGTTAAATCCAAGATGAATAATCCATACACATACGCAAAGATCTCTCTTAAAGCCTTGGCACATAATTTGGCCTCAATAAGGAAGCACATACGAAGAGGCACTGCTGTTATGGCGGTCGTAAAGTCGGATGCCTACGGCCATGGTATTGTTCCTGTCTCAAAAACGCTTGAAAGTGCAGGCATCGATGGACTTGGAGTTGCGTTTGTTCAGGAAGGAGTAATGCTAAGACAGGCCGGCATAACCTCTCCAATTTACGTCCTTTCAGGTTTTCAGCACGGTGAAGAAGATATGCTGGTTGACAATCACCTTGTTCCGCTCATTTACAATACAGAACAGGTTGAGCTGCTCGATAGAGTATCGGGGAAAAGGCACTTGCATATAGACGTACATATCAAGATTGATACGGGCATGGGCAGGCTGGGATTTTTATACGATGATATGACCACTATGAACGATACCATAAACAAGATAAAAAATTTGAGTATTACCGGCATTTCTACCCATATATCCGATGCATGCAATTCGGCATACTTTACAAACATCCAAATGAAGAGATTTAAAAGAGTAAAAGAATTCCTCGAATCAAGATTGTCAAAGAGGTTGATTTCACACGCGGCAAATACGGACACACTTTTCAAATATCCTGAATCTTCCTTTGACATGGTAAGGGCGGGGATAAGTTTATATGGTTATGGTCATAAAAACTCGGTGCCTGTTATGCATATTTTCTCAAGATTAATCTCAGTCAAAACCCTTAAGAAGGGTTATTGGATAAGTTATGGTAGGACATATCGGCTAAAACGAAATACACAGGTAGGGGTTATACCGGTTGGTTATGCAGACGGGTATTCACGAATGCTTTCCAATAAAGGATTTGTTGGCATAAACGGCAAAAAGGTATACCTTATAGGGAGAGTTACGATGAACCACACGATGATAGATATGAATAGCATAAATGCCCATATCGGAGATAAGGTGCTTATAATAGGGAAAGATGATAAAATGTATATAGGTGCCGATGAGATTGCATCGCTTGGTTCTACAATAAGCTATGAACTATTGTGCAGTATGGGTTCAAGCCTGAAACGGATCTACAAATAAGATGACATTCAAGCCGATACAGATATTCGAATACATAGGCGAAAGGTTTACCGCATTACTTGAAGAATTGGGCGGTATATTTTCTATATTTATACAGTCTATCGCTTTTCTCTTTGTCCCGCCTTATAGACCCAAAGTGTTCTTTAAGCAGATGGAATTTATCGGCGTTGAGTCGAGCTTCATCGTACTGCTCACCGGGGCATTCACCGGCATGGTATTCGCCCTCCAGACATCGTATGCATTTAGGCTGTTCGGTGCAGAAAACCTAATAGGACCGTCCGTTGCCCTATCCCTTGCACGGGAGCTCGGGCCTGTTCTTACCGGACTTATGGTAACCGGACGGGTCGGTTCAGCAATGGCAGCGGAGCTTGGAACAATGAAGGTAACAGAACAAATAGATGCTCTTTCTACCATGAGTATAAATCCTGTTCAGTATCTGATAACACCACGGGTTTTATCATCAATCATTATGCTCCCGATGCTGACGATACTCTTTGATTTTATTGGTATCATTGGTAGCTACTTTATGGCTGTTTTTATGCTTGGCATAAATGGCAATCGTTTTGTAAATGATACCATTTATATGGTTGATCTGAAAGACGTGTACATAGGACTTTTAAAGGCAGCAGTTTTTGGAGCTATTATAGCTGTTGTCGGATGCTATGAGGGATATTTTGCAAAAAAAGGTGCAGAGGGTGTTGGCAAGGCAGCTACCCAGGCTGTTGTTATTTCATCCGTATCCATACTGATAGCGGACTATTTTTTGACAGCACTCTTGTTTTGATTATGCAGATAGATATTAAAGGACTTAAAAAATCATTTGGTAACAATGTTGTGCTCGATGGAATAGATCTAAGAATAGAGGATGGTAAAACAACTGTTATCATTGGCCAAACAGGATGCGGCAAGAGTGTGCTTATCAAACACATAATAGGTCTCTTAAAACCAGATGCAGGACAGATCATCGTTCATGGTGTGGATATAACAAAACTAAAACATAATGAGTTTACAAACATACTCAAGGATTTCGGTGTTTTGTTTCAAAGTGCGGCATTGTTTGATTCCATGACTGTTGGCGAAAATGTGGCATTTCCTCTTGTAGAGCATACAAATCTATCGCAGGTAAAGATCATGGATATTGTCAGAGAAAAGCTTGCAATTGTCGGCCTTAAAGGAGTGGAAGGACTTTATCCTGCTGAGTTGAGTGGCGGCATGAAAAAACGGGTTGGCCTAGCCCGGGCAATAGCCCTTGATCCAAAGGTGCTCATCTTTGATGAGCCAACGACAGGACTTGATCCTGTCATGAGTGATACAATAGACAACCTTATCATGAATACCCAGAAACATCTTGGAGTAACGAGTATCGTGATAAGCCATGATATACCCGGTACGTTCAAGATAGCTCACTGGATAGCAATGCTTTACAAAGGTAAAGTTGTTTTATATGGTAGTCCTGATGATTTCAAAAACATACAAGATCCAATTGTCAGACAATTCCTTGAAAGAAGGGCAGAAGGCCCTCTGCAGGTAGAGGCTTAGTATGAATAAAGGTGTTTCAACAAATGCAAAGGTTGGTATATTTGTAACGGTAGTGCTTTTGCTCCTCTTCTGGATCACATTCAAGATAAGCAGCGGTACAATATTTGGCAGGCTTCAGGGCTACACGCTGACCGCGGTATTTGATAATGCACAGGGACTGAACACAAAGACCGGGGTTTATCTCGCGGGTATAAAGATAGGATATATTGATGACATAAAGCTCCACGAAGGCAAGGCACTTGTTTCATTTCGGATAATGCCAAACATCAAGATAGAGGAAAACGCAAAGGCAGTTATAAGGACAAAGGGCTTGCTTGGTGAAAAATATATAGAGATTGTACCCGGGAAACAAGAGGCCGAGGTTATTCCTCCGGGTGGACAGATTATTTTTACCGAGTCCCCGCCTGATCTCGAAGAGCTGATGAACAAACTTGACAGTATAGCCTCTGATGTAAAATCCGTAACCCAAAGTCTCAACGATGTATTTGGTGGCTCACGGGGCGAAAGGAATATCAAAGGTATGTTTGATAATCTTAATACAACAATTACTCACATGGATCGCCTTATAACCAGTACCAATAAAAATCTTAACAGAACATTCGACTCGGTTAATACATTTGCAGAGGCATTAAAAGAACAGGGACCCGATATCCTTACAAACCTTGCTCAGATCTCTGAAGAACTCCATGCCATTATTGCTCAGAACAAAGAATCCGTAAATAAGACAATGGAAAATATAAGCCAGGCAAGTGAAAGACTGGATAAGACGCTCGCGAACCTCGAGGTGATAACGAATAATCTTAAAGAGGGTAAAGGGGCGATAGGAAAGCTTCTTACCGATAAAAAAACAGAGGAACAGGTTACAAAGGCGATAAGCGGATTGAGTTCGATGGTTGGCGGAACATCAAGGTTCAGGACAATCATAAGCTATCGCGGCGAGTATCAATTCGCGTATCATAATGTCAAAAGTTACCTTGATCTGAGACTGCAGCCTTCATGGGATAAATATTATCTGCTCGGCATAGTTGACGATCCCGGTGGATACTCTTACACCTCAACTACATACACAACAGTAAAAAATCTCAGCACCGGGACATCCCAGGAGACACAAACCATAACCAATAATATCACGAACCAGCTCAAGATAAATGCGGAGATTGCAAAACGCATATCGTATTTCACGTTCCGGGGAGGTATCATAGAGTCAAGCGGCGGCATAGGTGTTGATATAGACTCGCCCAATGATGAGGCACAGTTGAGCCTTGAGATGTTTAATTTCAACGAGAAACCGTACCCTGAATTAAAAGCCATGCTGAGCATTTCCATATTAAGATACTTTCTCCTTTCTGGAGGTATTACGGATATTGCAAATAGGGATTCAAGGACATGGTTCATGGGACTTGGCCTAAGATTTGACGATCAGGACCTGAAGAGCATATTCGGACTCGCCGCAAGCACAACATACGTAAACGCAAGGTAAGCATCAGCAAATAGTTTATTCCGGCTTAAAATGCTATTTTAATTTTTGATGGAGGTTTACATGGCAAAAATAGAAGACGTATTGGCACTGGAGATACTGGATTCACGCGGCAATCCAACAGTAGAGGTGACTTTAAAGCTTAATAACGGTGTCTTTGCAACTGCAAAGGTGCCATCCGGAGCATCAACCGGAGAGAGAGAAGCTCTCGAACTGCGCGACGGCGATAAAAAACGCTATCAGGGAAAGGGTGTTTTAAAGGTAATAAAAAACATTCTTAATATAATAAAACCTGCGATAAAAGGCAGGGAACCATTTGACCAGATGGATATAGATAAGAGACTTATAGAGCTTGACGGCACCGAGATGAAATCAAAACTTGGCGCGAATGCTATTCTTGCCGTTTCACTTGCCGTTGCACATGCGAGTGCAAAAACACTCAACATGCCTCTTTATAAATATATAGGAGGGGTCGATACGTCTGTGATCCCTGTACCTATGTTAAATGTGCTCAACGGCGGCAAACACGCGGATACAAATGTAGATTTTCAGGAATACATGATAGTACCTGCGGGGCTTAAGTCATTTAAAGAGGCGTTACGGGCTTCTGTAGAGGTTTATCATACCCTGAAATCAATCCTCAAAGAAAAATCACTGGTAAGCTCAATTGGCGATGAGGGAGGTTTTGCCCCGGATCTTAAAAACAATGAAGAGCCTTTGCAACTGCTTTTTAAGGCCATTGAAAAAGCAGGCTACAAGCCGGGTAAGGATATCTACCTTGCAATAGACCCTGCTTCGAGCGAATTCTACAGCAATGGCAAATATAATCTAAAAGATGAAGGCAGAAAGCTCAGTTCAGAGCAGATGGTTGATCTTTATGAAAGCCTCATAAAGTCTTACCCCCTTATAAATATTGAAGACGGACTTGCTGAGAATGATTGGGATGGCTGGGTAGTATTAAAGGAAAGACTCGGTTCGAAGGTCCAGCTTGTTGCGGATGATCTTACGGTCACAAATACAAAATACATAAAAAAGGCACTCGAAATGGATGTAGCGAACTCTGTTTTGATCAAGCTCAACCAGATCGGCACACTCTCTGAGACCATGGAAGCAGTAAGGATGGTGAGGTCGCACGGCTGGACAGCGGTTGTATCCCACCGCTCCGGTGAAACGGATGATACGACCATATCGGACCTATCCGTAGCTGCGAATACAGGTTTTATAAAAACAGGCGCACCTGCAAGGGGGGAGCGTGTTGCGAAATACAACCGTCTGCTCGAGATTGAGTGCGAACTTGGTAAAAAGGCGGTATATCCTGGCATGCAGGCATTCGTGAGTATTAAATAATTATTAAAGGAGATAAAAATGACAAAGACGTTGGATAAATTCAGACTCGACGGTAAGGTCGCTCTTGTGACAGGTGCAAGCAGGGGAATGGGTGAAACAATTGCAGAGGCCTTTGCATCGGTCGGTGCAAAGGTTGTTTTATCGAGCAGAAAACAGGCTGACCTTGATAAAGTTGCTGAAAAGATCAAGACATCAGGCGGTGATGCTTATGCTGTAGCGGCACATGCAGGCAAGATAGACGATCTTAAAATGCTTGTCCAAAAAACATTAGGGCATTACGGACGTATAGACATTCTAATAAACAATGCAGGTACGAACCCTGCTTTTGGTCCCATTCTGAATGTCGATGAAAAGATATGGGATAAAATATTCGAGATAAACCTCCGTGGTTTTTTCTTCCTGAGCAAGGAGGTATCTTCAGTTATGTCCGATAAAGGCGGCGGTGTGATTATCAATATGGCATCTGTTGCAGGTATCAAACCGGGCATGGGACTCGGCGCTTACAGCATAAGCAAGGCCGGGGTCATTATGATGACCAGGGTGCTTGCGCAGGAATGGTCGGGCATGAACATAAGGGTCAATGCCATTGCGCCCGGTGTTATCAAGACTAAATTCGCAGAAGCACTGTACAGCAGTCCGGAGCTTACAGAGGAAATACTACGCGGTATTTCGATCAAAAGGCTCGGAGAGACGGATGACGTTGTTGGTGTAGCACTTTTCCTTGCATCCGACGCATCTTCTTATATTACAGGCCAGACCGTAGTTGTCGACGGCGGCGGCATAATGCTTTGATTTTTGGTTGAATCATTTTACCCTGTTTCTAACGGGGTTTACTGTTTTATATCCCAGAACTGAGGCATACCATCTGCCCCAACTGGCTGATGGCCACTCAGATGGCAATTGTAACACATGGCATTTGACAGTGTATGGTTTGTCGTCGTGTCAGAAAAGCCATGGCAGTATGCACATGCAGGCAAGCCGGCATCTGTCGGATCGATACTGGACTGAGTTGCACTGATGATGTTTATATGGGTTTGGTGAAGTCCATTACTGATTGATGGATCGAAAACATGGCAATCCGTACATTCCGCAATATGCCCATGTCTTGGTCCATCCCAGTTATGACATCCGCCGCATCCTGCGGCCAAATGTCTGATGGCGAGGTTTGAATCGTCCTGCGTGATCCTGAAGCCGTATAAAAATATTTTGGTATGGGCCGTTTGTACGGATGTAAGCAGCGTGTACGGATCGAGTGTCCCTGTGTATGTAGGAGCAGTTCCTGTACTGGGGGTAAAGCCGGTACTCTGAACATTACCCTCAAGCCATGTATGACAATTAGCCGCACAGTTCACGCCTCCCATGTATAAAAATTTTTGTGCCTGGGGTGGATATTGGCTGTTGCTGTGATTCTCGACATTGTTGTATATAGGATGGCATTGAGCGCAATCATTGGTGTTCAGATCAAAGGGATGTCTGCCTCTGAGTGGCCAATCGAGTACAAATATATAAAGCGGAGGAGGGTTGTAAGGCTGCATCATTACCAGCCCACCGCTACCTACCTGCATCCATTCTTTGATTCCGAGCGCTTCGTTAGAACGTGACATGCTGATCTGATAGGGATCATGGCAGTCATAACAGCTTACGGCATTTGATTGTACCGTTTTTGTGGTCTGGCATCCAACGCTTGTTGTTGTAATTAAAACAAGCAAGATCAACGTAAAAAATATATTACCATGCTTAGATTTTTTGTTTTTTGCAAAGGTAGATACAGTCACTTTATATGTCATCCATTCTGTCTACGGCAGGTTTCCTTCGGCTGTCATCTCATTTGACATTGGTTTATAGAAGCTAAAATCCTGATTCCTGTAGCCTAAATTAGGACCCGGGTCCCCCATATACTCAGGTCCGATACTGTTTATGATACCGATATAAAACGGCCCCTTCACAAACATGTATATCTGGTCGATCAATCCGAGTATTGATTCGACGTTTTTTAGAACGGTCGTTCTTTGATCAAGGTCCAGTTCATAAAGTGGTTTGCCGTACTGTTGTTGGGCCTCTCCATTGAACAGCGGCAGTACGAGAGGCAATTCTTGTACAACCCCGTAAAACTTATCATACACAAAATCCATGGTCCCTACATCAACAGCACCCGGTGCACCTGTCGGGTCAGCAGCCATGCCGGGTAAAATAGTATCACATATAGCATAAACGGTTTTCTCATCATCCGTTATGGGTTGCATGTACTGAGAAAGCTGTTGGGCTGTCTGCGAGGCAGTGCCGCAGCTTATCTGGTCTATCAGACCAAACATGGATATAACCACGGATATCTTGCCAAGCCATTTGAAAAACTCCCGTCTGTTAAGCTCTTTTTCGATAACATCGTCTAAAATTTTTGTAATATCCATAAACACTGCCTGTTATTCAAGTTATATTATTTACAATAGTATAGTTTGCAATCCATGACTGCTCCGGAAAATGAATTAGAATCGTTGGATGTTGTTATGCCTGTGAATTGGAATGAATATTTAACGTCCCATAATTGTTTGAAGTCTTGCTCTGTGAATGCCCTTTCCTGCTCAAGCACAAGCACGCTTTTCCCTGCTTGAGCAAGCCTGAGTGCCGGTATAGCATCCCACAAACCAGAACTTATGATTACTGTGTCATAAGAATCGGCCATAAAAAACCCCAATGTATCAATTCATAGTATAAAAGTGAATAATGTGTCAATATAATTTGGCATTTACTTTAACCCAAAAAAATGCGTTTGAAGATGGGGAGACAGCCCTGCAAAAACCTATTGAATTATTTTAATTAAGGCATTATCCTTTCTCTATGAGAAAACAACTTATATTGCTTGTATGTGCAGTATCGATTGCAGGTTGCGCACACGTACCTGCGAATACTTTAACTATGAATGCAGGAAGAAGCACGCCGGTAGAGAGTCAATGCTCAAGCCCCAAACAATGTGCAGAAATGCATTTCATGATATCGGATTTAAAACTTCGCGACAGCGACATCAGCGGTGCGATAGAGCAGCTTGATAAGGCGGTCAAGTATGATCCATCGTCTCCATACCTGTATCTTCAGCTCGCAAGGCTTTATGCGCAACAACAATCGTACAAGCAGGCCATTGGTTATACCGAAAAAGCTCTATCTATAGATAAAACCTATATCCCCGCCCTTTATACAAAGGCAGATATACTTGCCAATACAGGGGAAACCAAGCAGGCAATCGATATACTAAAACGAGTGGTGAAACTTTCACCGGGTTTGGAAAGTGCGTATATAGCACTTGCGCTTACCCAGTATCATGCAAACGATGCGATAGGTGCGAAGAGTACACTCGAAGACATGATCGTGCATATACCTTCCTCTCCGTACCCGTATTATTACCTTGCAAAGATAGCTGTCGATGAAAAAAATTACAAGGAGGCTATTGCAGATTACAACAAAGCCTTCAAGGCAAACCCTGATTTTTACACCGCATTGTATGAAGAGGCGGACGTATACGCTTACATGAAGAATTATGATAAGGCAGTGGAAGTATACCGTCGCATACTCGTCGGTAACCCGGATGAGTACGGATTGTACGAAAAAACAGGAGATCTTTACTTAACGGCCAAAAAGTATACCGATGCACTTAATAGTTATAAGAAGGCAGAGGTTTACATACCTTCCCTTGTACTGCAGCTAAAAATAGGGATGGTTTACGTAGAGTTAAAACAATACACGCACGCAGAGGCAACATTCAAATCTATCATAGAATCGAATCCTTCATTCTATAGAGCTTATTATTATTACGGCTTACTGCTTGCGGAAAATAAAAAATACGAGAAGTCAATCGAAATCCTGAGGAAGGTACCTTCCGATGATGATATGTACACAAGCTCTGTAGAAGAGATTGCCATCATTTACAGCCAGCAAAACAATAACAAGGAAGCAGAAAAGATACTTTTCCCTATTGTAAAAAAATATCCGGCGGTGGAGCATTACAACCTGTTTGCCTCATTTTTCGAGCAGGATAAGGATTATAAACAGGCTATAGATGTACTGAACAAGGCATTGAATAAATTCACCGATAGTCAGGCCATTTTATATCACCTTGGGGTTATCTACGATCAGTCGGGTGAGACGGAAAACGCTATCAGTATCATGAAGCAGATATTGGAGATAAATCCCAAGAATGCAGATGCACTCAACTATATCGGGTATACCTATGCAGACAAAGGCATTAAGCTTGACAGTGCTGAAACTATGATCAAAGAAGCTTTAAAAATAAAACCAGACGACGGTTATATAACCGACAGCCTTGGCTGGGTCTATTACAAAAAAGGACTTTTGAAAAAAGCTATCGTTACATTAAAAAAGGCCGTGACACTTTCAAAGGATGATCCACAGATCCTCACTCATCTTGGCGACGCTTATCTTAAGGCAGGAGAAAAATTATCCGCAATCAAAACCTATAAGATGGCTATAGACAGTAAACTGCTAACGGATGAAAAGCTTAAAAAGAAATTACAGAGAAAGCTGCTGAAGCTTGGAGCGAAGTAAGATCAATTCAACATACGAGAGCGATAAAAGTCAAGAATGCTTGTTATATATTAATGTAGGGGCGGGTTTAAAACCCGCCCCTACAAAAGTCTTGTACCCATTAATTATTATATTTCTGCTCTTTTTGATCTCAGGATGTACGTATACATTAAAACCAACAAGGTACAGCAGCGTATCTGCGTTAATGAATGCAATGAACGAACATACCCGTTCCATAAACAGTATGAAGGCACTTGCATCTGTAAGCATAAAAATAAATAACAGGGAGGCAGAATTTCCCGAGGGTATCATCATGAGCGGCAAGGCAATGCGTCTCGAAACACTGAACATATTCTATCAGCCGATACTCATTATCGTTTATAACGATATGGTTGCAGTAATGGATGTAGGCACAGGCGCATGCGGTATATCTTCAGCAACACTGCTTCAGCAATACACGCGTATCAATGTTGAGCCCGAGATCTTTGAGAGACTCATAACAGCACAGCTTATCGGTAAACCCGGAAAAATGTTAAATACAAAAAATGGAATCGCGCTCTACGGGGGGTATAATGATATCACATGGGCCGCCGGGCTCGATAACAATCTCGATATCATATCTGCAACCATACGGCAGCCGGAAGATAATCCGATAACCTGCGTGTACAGTGATTACGATACGATTGACGGGGTAGCACTTCCAAAACATGTTATCTGCAGGAGCGGAGAGAACGTACTGGTCATCCACTATAGAAAAGTAAGAGCGAATGTTCCGGTGGATCCGTCATTAACAGATATACGAAAACTCTGCGGCACCGGCTTGCGGGGTAATTAATACATCGTCCAGTACCGTCCAGCGGGGGGAATTAGATCCGCTGCAATAATATTGATAATCGGGTGTATTGGTGGTATGGTGTTTCATGAATATCAAAAAGGAGGTTCCGTATAATGAAAGGGAATAAAAAAGTTATTGAGCACTTGAACGCTCGGTTGACAGAAGAGTTGACCGCTATCAATCAGTACATGGTACATGCCCAGATGTGCGAAAACTGGAAGTACGCACGGCTGCACAAAATAATAGAGAAGAGGGCTATCGATGAGATGAAGCACGCCGAAAAACTTATTGACAGGATCCTGTTCCTTGAAGGCGTTCCAGTTGTCAGCAAGCTGAATAAACTCTATATCGGAGGTCAAGTCTCTGCGATGCATGAGAATGACCGTGAGGCCGAGGAAGTCGCCATTCGCGGTTACAACGAAAGTATTCGGCTGGCTGTTGAAGTCGGAGACAACGGCACAAGCGAGCTCCTCAAAGCAATCCTGAAAGAGGAAGAGGATCACATCGATTGGATAGAGGCACAGCTCGACCAGTTCAAGCAGATGGGTGCCCAGAACTATCTGGTAGAGCAGATAGAAGAAGACAAATAGCAAGCAGGACACATTCGGTGTAGTGCAAAAGGCAGCATATATTCGTCACGCACCGACATCCGCGTACCGTTACCCCGAAAAATGCATTTGAGAAATAGGGAAGTTTGTGAAATGAATGAGAATCCTGCGTCAAATATAGGTATTCTTCGAATATCCGACAAAGGAATTATACCTGGTAATAGCATATAAACATACAGAGGACTTAAAACTCGTTTATACTAAAAACGTATAGATATCAGGTGGATCGCAAGGGCAAATGAATGAACAAACTTCCCTATTTTTTTTGGGGGTTACCCGATATTGCTTCAGTATGAGCAGGAGATTTGTTGTTTTCTCCTGCTCATAAGATATTTGTCCACAATCATCAAAAAGGAAAAGGCGAAAATATATACCGGTGACGAATGAAAAGGGTTTTGATTGCCATACTTATATCTCTTGTTTCACTCGGTGGATGTAATTTCAGAAAGTTTGAGAGCCTACCGAAGAACATGCTTGTGACTGCCGTTGTATCGGATCCAAAAACATTCAATCCGATCCTTGCCAACGAAACAAGCTCCACGGATGTACTCGACCCTGTATTCGCGGGTCTTACGCGGCTTAACCCTTACACATTCAAGGTTGAGCCAGACCTTGCACAATCATGGACAATAAGCAGTGACAAAAGGGTAATAACAATGAACCTGAGAAAGGGCGTTTATTTCAGCGATGGCAAACCGTTCTCTGCTAGTGACGTGGTCTTTACATTCAGGGTGATCTACTCACCTGAGGTATTATCTTCCTATCGCGATCTTTTTACGATAAACGGCAAACAAATAAAGGTCGAAAAGTTGGATGATCATACAGTGCGGTTCATTTTACCTGCACCGTTTTATCCTTTTTTGGAATCATTGAGCATACCTATCTTACCAGAGCATGTACTGGAAAAGCCTTTGCTTGATGACATGTTTGAGAGAACATGGAACATAATCACACCTCCGCAGCAGATTGTAGGACTCGGTCCATATACCATTACATCGTATGTGCCAAGCCAGTATATCCTGCTCAAGGCGAACCCATACTATTGCGAGAAGGATGATAAGGGCGTACAACTCCCGTACATAAAAAATAGAGCAATGCTTATTGTACAAAACCAGGACGCACAGTATGTAAAATTTATTTCAGGAGAGACAGACATCTACGACCCGAGACCGCAGGAGGTGGCATCACTTGAGTTCATGAGTAAAAAGCGGCATTTCATTGTTAAGAACATGGGTCTTGATACCGGCATAATGTTTGTATCGTTCAACAGAAACCCAAGGCATTACATAAAGAATGGAAAGGTAAATCCAAAGTACAGGTGGTTTACCAATCTCGATTTTCTAAAGGCAGTTGCCCACAGCATAGATAAGCAGGCAATCATAGACGATGTTTACAGGGGCTATGGCGAACCGGCGGTGTCCTTTATACCGCGTAACGTGCCAGTGTATCACCTTAATATGCCTGACTATATTTATAGTCTTGGCGAGGCAAGGGCACTACTTAAAAAAGGAGGGTTTCACTGGAAAAACGGTAAATTGTACGACGCTCACAACAACAGGGTCGAGTTCGATTTCTTTACAAATTCAGGCAACGAACAGAGAGAACGCATAGCCGCTATTATACTTACAGACCTCACCAAATTAGGCATGAAGGTAAACTATAAACCGCTCGACTTCAACACGCTTGTAGAAAAGCTTACGACGAACTTTGACTGGGATTGCGTTCTTATAGCCCTTACAGGCGGATACGAACCATACAACGGAGCAAATGTTTTACTTTCGAGCGGCATGCTTCATATATGGGACCCATCTGAAAAAACGCCTGCAACAAAATGGGAGGCTGAGATAGACAGGCTTATGGTGAAAGGGGCAGAGGAATACAACATTCCAAAAAGAGCAGTATATTATAAAAAGGTACAAAAGATCCTTCATGAAGAATTACCGCTTATACCTCTTGTAAGACAGGAGGATTTTGTGGCATATACAGACAGGCTTGAGAATTACCGACCGACTGTATTTGGAAATTACAAACCCGAGATGATGAGGTTGAAGCAATGATTAAAATTTACGATTCGCACGCACATCTGAATTCCGAGGATTACGGTAAAGACAGGGAGGATGTTATTCGGCGTGCGTTCGATGCAGGTACAGCATTCATAATAAACATAGGCTCAGGCATGGGCGTGAAAGGCAATTATGATGCCATTGCAATTGCAAATGCACATGAAAACATCTATGCAAGCGTGGGGCTGCATCCGCATGATGCATCTTTATTTAATGAACAGACTCTTTCAGAAATAGATACACTCAGCGATGCACCAAAGGTTATTGCAATCGGTGAGGTGGGGCTTGATTACCATTACATGCATTCACCAAAGGAGATTCAGATAAAAGCTTTCGAAGCCTTTATAAGGCTTGCAAGGCAGAAACGGCTGCCGCTTGTGATCCACAGCAGGGATGCAAATAAAGAATCCATGAACATCCTGAAAAAGGAAAACGCAGGCGATGTTGCCGGCGTCATACATAGTTACGGTGGTGATATGGAGCAGGCAGCAGATGCTATTGAACTTGGTTTTTATCTTTCTATAAATGGTATTATCACGTTTAAAAATGCACAGTTATTATGGGATGCAGTCGCAAAATTACCCGTTGAAAGACTGCTTATGGAAACAGATTGCCCGTTTTTGTCTCCGGTACCGCACAGGGGTAAACGTAATGAGCCTGCTTACACAGCATATGTGTTAAAGGCTATATCGGAGATAAAGCATATTGATGAGGAAAAGCTTTCAAGCATACTGCTGGAAAATGCCAAAAAAGCCTTTGGAATCGATGTAGGACAAACGATTGTGTATCCATTAGATAACAGGCTTTATTTGAACATAACAAACAGGTGTACGAATGTATGTGTGTTTTGCCCTAAGTTTAAAAACGATTATTATGTAAAAGACTATCAATTGAAATTGTTTAAAACGGAGCCCTCCTATGAAGAGATTATCAATGCTACACAGAGGCTGCCAGGGTATGATGAGGCGGTATTTGTGGGCTTTGGCGAACCAACGCAGCGGCTTGAGATGCTTATCTCGGTAAGTAAATGGCTAAAGGAACATGGCACGAAAACAGTACGGCTTGATACGGATGGACTCGGCAACCTTGTGTATGGAAGGGATATAACAAGGGAGCTCAGCCAATATATAGATGCTGTTTCGGTAAGTCTCAATGCACCCGATGCAAAGACTTACATAAAACTGTGCAGCAATAAGTACGGCAAGGCCTCTTATGAAGCTGTTATTGAGTTTATAAAGCTTGCAAAGACACGCTTTAAGGATGTGACGGCAACCATGGTAGAGCTTCCAAATATCGACGTTTCTGCAACAAGGACCGTTGCGGAAATGCTCGGGGTTAAGTTCAGGGCAAGGCCGTTTCACAAAGAAACTTTGAAATACAAAAAAGACAGAGAATAAAGACAGGTTTGTACCAACGGGTTGACACGTTCTGGCGATAAAAGTATAGTTGCACCATGAAAAATTCAAAAGACAAAAAATATATGCCGGATGCATACGGATATTTCGGCGAGTACGGCGGCAGGTTTGTCCCTGAAACGCTGATCTCTGCCTTAAAAGAACTTGAAAAAGGATTCAGCCGTATTGCAAAGAGCCCTTCCTTTAAGCAAGAGCTTTCATATTATTTAAAACATTATGTCGGCAGGCCTACACCGCTCTATTTCGCAGGCAGGATGAGTGCTGACCTCGGAGGTGCGAAGGTATATCTTAAAAGGGAAGACCTTGCACATACCGGGGCCCATAAAATAAATAATACCGTAGGCCAGGTGCTTCTCGCAAAGAAACTCGGCAAGAAACGTATAATTGCAGAAACAGGGGCAGGCCAGCATGGTGTTGCTACCGCTACTGCTGCAGCACTGTTCGGGCTGTCATGCGAGGTTTACATGGGAGAGCTCGATGTCAAACGCCAGGCATTGAACGTAGACAGAATGAGGCTACTCGGTGCAAAGGTTGTGCCTGTTTATTCGGGCTCGATGACATTGAAAGATGCCATGAATGAAGCGATACGTGACTGGGTTACAAATGTAGAAACTACGCACTATGTAATAGGCTCTGTGGCAGGCCCGCATCCCTATCCCGAGATAGTCAGGTATTTCCAGTCGATTATAGGGGCTGAGGCTAAAAAACAGATCGTGCTGCTTGAGGATAGGCTTCCAGATTCACTCATTGCTTGCATCGGCGGCGGTAGCAATTCAATGGGCTTGTTTTATCCGTTTATAAAAAATGATGCCGTTGAACTTATAGGCATTGAAGCAGGCGGCCTTGGTATAAAATCCGGTAAACACGGCGCTTCCCTAACCGCCGGTGAAAAGGGTGTTTTACATGGGACAATGACAAAGATACTGATGGACCGGGACGGCCAGATCATAAATCCCCACTCCATATCCGCAGGGCTTGATTATCCGGGCGTGGGCCCGGAACTTAGCTATCTGAAAGATACAGGGAGACTCAAGGTTTACACGGCCAATGATGATGAGGTGCTTTCTGCAACAGTCTATCTCTCCCAAAAGGAAGGTATTATACCGGCACTTGAAAGCGCCCATGCAATTGCATTTGCGAGAAAGTATTTAAAAAGACTACCCAGAGGTGCCGTCGTCATAATAAACATATCGGGAAGAGGTGACAAGGACATGGGAATTATCAGAGAAAATATCAAGCTTGAAAATGATAACGGGAAGATTGAAAAATAATATGTCGAATCACATTAAAGATACCTTTGATACATTGGAATGGCACGGTAAAAAGGTATTTATTGCATACATTATGGCAGGAGACCCGGACACGAATAAAACGCTTATTTATGCCGGGGCACTCATAAAAGGCGGGGCTGATATTATAGAACTTGGCATGCCTTTTTCAGACCCGATTGCAGATGGCCCAACGATACAAAAAGCAGCACAGCGTGCGTTAAAATCAAAAACGAATATTTCTAAAATATTCACACTTGTAAACACCCTAAGAAAAACATCCGACATACCAATTGTACTGATGGGTTACATAAACCCCGTACTGAAATACGGGGTTGGAAGGTTTTTTAAGGACGCTGCACAGAATGGGGTGGATGGTGTTATCCTGCCGGATCTGCCTCTCGAAGAAATTAATAATGTGAAGCAATATGCTGAACAATACGGCATTGACATAATACTGCTTGCAGCGCCAACATCCAGCAGAAAAAGGCTTTTGGAATTGTCAAGACATACACGCGGTTTTCTCTACTATGTATCCATGACCGGCGTAACCGGATCCTCACAAAAAATAGGCAATAAGGCGTTTGAAAGCATTCGATGGATCAAGAGACACACAAAAAAACCCGTTGCAGTGGGCTTTGGTATTTCGACTCCGCAGCAGGCCAAAACAATAGCAGCTATTGCAGACGGGATTGTTGTCGGCAGCGCATTTGTAAAATTGATAGAAAACAATAAAAATGCATCCGGACAGATCTCTACGCTTACACATCAGCTAAAGTCAGCAGCCAACAGCAGAGAATAAGAGGCTCTGGCTTTGTTCTGTTTTTTCGGATAATAGATGTGAATTTTGGATTTTGTTCAAAAGCCTTGAACAAAGGAAGTTAGCCAGCGGCTGATTTTCTTATTGCAATTTTTGGATTAAATAATAACATTGTTTTATAATAAAAGTTTACACATTAAAGGGAAAAGCGATGACAGAAAGTGTGTGGGCAATGGGTATTGATTTGGGTGCAACAAAGATCGAGGTTGCCGGCATAGACAGCAGCGGGGTGGTCATTAAGCACCTCAGACGCAGCACAAACGTAGAGTCCAGCGTTGAAAAAATAGAGGCGGAAATAATAGAAATGGCACGGGACATAAGTGGATCCGTCGGTTTTAAGCCGAAAGTCGCGGGCGTAGGAATGGCAGGACAGATCGACCCAAAAAATGGCATGGTTGTTTTTTCGCCCAACCTGAACTGGCATAACATACCTCTTCAAGAAGTTCTTGCAAAAGAACTCGGCATTCCTGTGGCAGTTACAAACGACGTTAGAGCCGCTGCATGGGGGGAATGGCTATATGGCGCTGGCAGAGGATATAACGATATTGTGTGCATTTTTGTAGGTACCGGCATCGGGGGAGGTATTGTAAGTAACGGATTAATGCTTACAGGCTGTAACAATTCAGCAGGAGAGATAGGACATATAATAATAGATCCAAACGGTCCTGTATGTACATGCCACAATAAGGGATGCCTTGAAGCCATGGCAGGTGGATGGGCCATAGCAAGGGATGCACAGAAAGCGGCTGTGGATGACCCTATTGCAGGTGCTGCAATCCTTAACCTTGCAAACGGAAATCCTCAAAAAATAACTGCAAAAATAGTAGCAATGGCAGCACATAATGGAGATACACTTGCTTTGAAGATTGTTGAACGTGTGGCCGATGCACTTATCGCCGGTGCTGTCAGCCTTGTAAATGCATTTAATCCATGCATGCTGATTCTTGGGGGCGGAGTTATAGAAGGACTGCCTGAGCTTGTAGGCATTATAGACAAAGGCATACGCAGCCGTGCCCTTGGTACTGCAACCTTGAACCTTAAGGTTGTTCAGTCGCACCTGCACCGCTATGCAGGTGTAATAGGGGCCGCTGCTTTTGCTCTCCATACATTTACAC
The DNA here is from genome assembly GCA_964547905.1 of uncultured Pseudomonadota bacterium. GTDB lineage: Bacteria > JAMCPX01 > JAMCPX01 > JAMCPX01 > JAMCPX01 > JAJYLM01. The sequence continues at coordinate 35,673 of CAZJPN010000061.1, forward strand.
CATAACAAATCCCCTTATTTATAAATGCAATTTTTGAGTTAAATGAACTCACGAACTTCTTTCTTATAAAAAAGAGTTGACAAAACATTTTGGTTAAATTAATTTATAACGAACGTTCGGTATAAAAATTATTTGCACAAGGGTTAAAAAACACATTTAAAGATTAAAGGTTTTTGAGGAGGAGTTAATAAGTGCCGAAAATTGTAGATCACAATGCTTACAGAAAAGAACTATTGAGCAAGTGCTTCGAGCTATTTTTTCATAAGGGGTATTCAGGTGTTAATATGAGGGAAATTGCGAAGGAACTAAACGTTTCAACAGGTACGCTTTATCACTACTTTCCAAATAAGAAATCTCTTCTTGATAATATGGTTATAATGATTAACCAGCGGGAGGCTTCTGAATTAGAGTTAAGACTTAAAGGGGCTAATAATCTCAAACAAAGACTAAAAATTTTCCAGAACTACGTGATTGAAAAAGAAGAAGAATTTCAAAAGATTATTTTACTGGCGGTTGATTATTTCCACAATCGAAACTCCGATAAAGACATGGAAATTTTCAGAGGTTTTGTTCGATATTCCTCAAGTATTATAAGTAGAGATGTTGAACTTGATGAAGATATCAGTTTGGTGTCGTTGATTTTCTTAAGTGGATTGGTCTTCTACAGGCTTTTGTGCCCGGATGTCGCGTGTTATGAAAAGCAAGGTGATCTATTCATGAAGTTACTGATTAAATATATGAACGATAAGAAGGGGGAAAACTACTAAATGAGTAAAGGAAAAAATTTTTTACCTTAGATTGATTGTACTCTGTTTGAACATGTTGAGGAGATCCATATGTTGTCTGTCTTGATATCTTAATTTTTATAATTGAGGAGGGTGTATGAATAACGATGTGGAGAAAATCCTTATTTATTCCAGAGGGGGGATAGATGATGAATCAAAAAACATACTTTCTATTATACGACAATGGGCAGAGAAAGAAATTCTTAGTGATCGTATGCCATATCGTGAACACTACGAAGAAAAATTTATAGAAAAAAGAAAAATACTTGGTCTTACTATTGGGTTACAAAAATTAATGCTTTCACAAGACCAAGGTGGGTTTGGCTGGGAAAGCTCAACACATGCACCTGCTTTAGCCTCCATTATGATTGAGATAGGAAGAGCGGATGCTTCCATGGGTGTTTTATTTGCCATCCAATTTAGTATGTTGGCCGCCCTCATGATGGCAAACACTATAGATAAAACTCTATACAATACACTAACTTCTTCTTTTGGTACTAACGAACTGAAAACCGCTGCGATTATTTTACCCGGAGTAGGTATAATTGGTAAAGATACTGCTCTTTTTTCAGGAAGATCCATCAATGCAACGGCAGAAACTAAAAACGATGGATACGTATTAAATGGAACGGATCTGCGTCCCTTTGGTAATGGTGCCATAGCAGACATCTTCTGTATAGTTTGCGCGGATGAAAAGGGAATACCATCCATAGCTTTCCTACCAGCGGAAGAAAGAGGAATTAGCAGGAAAAGTATATTGTTAGAAACAGGATTGAACGCATGCAAAAATGCAGACATAAGCTTTAATAACGTAAGCATACCAAAAGCATTTTTAATTTCTCAGCAGGGCATTATAGAAGGCATATACACATGGCTCAATATGCTTCTTGGAGGCGTTAGCCTTGGAGCTGCAGTCAACTTTCTTGAAATTCTTGATGACTGGGCAAATACCAGGGTTATTAAAGGAGGCGGTATGATGAAAGATAATCCTCTCTGTGCCTCTGTTGTGGCAGAAGTAGTAGAAGAAATAACTATTTCCAGGCTTCTTTTATTGGAACTTGCCCAGGTTGTTGCGAGGTCAGAGGAATGGGGGCAGGAAGGGAATCAGAAAGTTTATACCATTGCTCAAATGATAGGTTCACGTATTCAAAAGAGTACTCTCAATGCAACAAATCGGGGAATGGAACTTATGGCTTCTGCCGGGTATTCAAAAGAGTGGCATGCAGAAAAACATTGGCGAGATATTAAAACCATACAATCATACCTTTGCGGCTTGGGTGCAGATATTCCAGTGAAAATGGATATCGCAAGATATTTCTTTGATAGTAAAGAAATTTAAGAAGGAGAGAGTCATGAAGCATTTTGATGAATTCTCTCGACCCGAAGAATTTATTTCCCCGTTGGATGTACATTTTCGCAGCGTTATAAGAAAATGGGCAGAGAAATATGTGATGCCATACCGACGGCAGTTCGATGAAGATTGGAAAGAACACAAATTTATTGAACCGGCATTCGATAAACTCATGGGCGAGATAGGACTCCAGAAGTGTCTTTTCCCTGAAGAGCTTGGCGGCTGGGGCATTGGACATTCGGATTATGCTTTTACCTTCACCTATACTCTTGCAGAGGAAGTCGGTAGAGCAGACACGGGCATGGGTGTTGCCTTTCTTGTCACTTTTTGGCCTTTAACAACAATCCTTATTGAGCCTCATATAAACTGGCGACTCGCGAAAGAATTTGCTCCGATGTTTTGCACTACCAATAAAGCCGTTTTTGCAGCTCTCACTATGACGGAACCTCAGGGTGGCTCGGACATTGAAAACATAAAATTGCTTGGGGGTAAAACCATAAAAACAACGGCAAAACTTGAAGGAGACGAGTGGATAATAAATGGGCATAAATTATGGCCCACAAATACAGGAGGTGTGGCTAAATTGCTTGGTGTACCTTGTACTACCAAATCAGGATCCAATGACCCAAACGATTTTGCGATCATCTTTGTCCCAACCGATAAAAAGGGTGTTACCCAGGGAAAACCGTACGAAAAAGCAGGAATGGCTGCAGATAAAAATGGCGACATTTGGTTTGAGGATGTTCGTGTACCAAAATGGTATCGTGCACATGGGCCTGGCTTAGATGCTCAAACATTTTTAGAGATTATTTCATGGGGACAGGTAGCAAGTATCGGGTTTTTAACAGGGGCTATGCTCAATCTTTATGAAAGGCTCTATGAATTCGTATCTGCACGGACATACAATAATCGTCCACTGAAAGAGAATGATGCAATTGCCGGAGTGATAGGTCGTATCGCCGGAGATATAGATATTTGCAGGATTTTAGGATACGAAGCAGCCAGGATGGGGGATCGTAGGAATAAGCCGTATGGACAGCCACTCTATTCTGAAGAACTTATCGGTAAAATCAGGAATATAAAAGATTTTGTTGCAGATAGGGCTGTGGAAGATTTTGGTAAAGCTATGGATGTTTTGGGCAGTTATGGCATTGACAGAGAGTGGGATATCGAAAAACACTGGCGTGATATCAAGATTATCCAGCTCTGGATGGGTGGAAAACAACTTTGTCAAATGGAGGCTGCCAGATACTTTTTTAACTGCAGTACCTTATAGGAGAAAATGATGGAACAAGCCAATAAAGGGGTCATTGATTTAATTGATCGTATCCTTAAGGAATTGCTCAAAAAGCCAGGTTTTAAAAATACAATAAGGACAATACTGAAAAATATGGATCCAGAATCTATGAGATCTCTTGTGAAAACATCCATGTGGGAAGATCCTGAAATGTCCCTCGCTGTTTTGGCTACTATTCCCGTTACAATAAATGCTGTGATCACCGGCCTTGATGAATTGATTATTCAACTAAGAACACAATTTTCACCGAAGCTTTTGCACGACTTCGTAAAATCTCTTGTACTCACCATTGATAAAAAAACACTAAAAAATGTTATTGAGAATGGCAAAGGTCTTTCCAAAGAACTTTTGGGGGTTGCAGAAAAGGCATTGCGCGAAGAAGATAATAACCCAAGCAAGACAATGGAGGAGCAATAACATGGAAAACAATACCATACCTCTACAACAGGGAGGGGTGATAAAAGAAATATTAAGTACCCCTTTCATAAAAGATATTATTCGTGAATCTTTGAAAGGTAAAGAGTCTGACGCTGTACGGTCTGTTGTTAAAACTTTTATCTGGCAGGATTCCGAGTTTATACTTTCACTTTTAAGTACGGTTCCACATACACTAAATTTATTTACTACTGTACTTGATCAGACAGGCAAGGAATTCAATGAAAAATTTTCACCCGGTCTCATACGTGATTATATGGGAAGCATAATGCATGATATTGATAAAGAAGAAATAAGAGCATGTGCAAGTACCTACGCCTTACTGATTAAAAAAATATGGGAGGTATCTCCAGAATTAAGATCAACAGTAGCCAACATAGTTATTGAAACTGTTCCAGGATTGCTATCACAAGGTATCAATTTTACTACGCATGCAATTAACGCTTCTTACAAGAAAGATCCACAAATTTTTGATGTGTTCTTCTCCAAAATGATGGAGCAAGTTGATGGTAAAGAATTTAAGGAGGCAAGTCAAACAATTGCTTGTGCCATAATGGATCAAAAATTACCTCTGTTAACATGGGTGTGGCAATTATTAAAAAGAAGATTCTGGAAGCACCATCGGTTAGTTTCTAAATGAATAAGGTGATATTTATAAAATTGTAGCAGGAGATTAAAATCTATGGTAGAAACTGAAACAAAAAGTCCAATCCGCCCTAACGAAATTTTAAGTAAGATTATCAGCAAAACAATTCAATCAGAAGGTGTAAGAGAGCTTATCCTTGGCGTTGTGAAAGAAGAACTTGTCAACTGGTCTGGAGATAGTCGTGTTAAGGAAACCTTGTCTAAATCAATAGAAAAAATGATTATAAGAGCCCTAACAGTATCACGCTCAACCAATAAAAGTATTGCTCAGGACATAGGAAGGCTATTAACAGCATGGGCTCAGCATGTTAATGAAGATCACAAAAAACATCCAGTCGTTCAAGGTTCAAAAGAAGAACTTCACAATAATCCTATTCACGCTTTCATTATCAGCACGGATTTTGGTGAACTAAGGGAAGTGGTTGACGGGTTAGAAAATGCATTTACACTGTTGTTGAAGATGATCAATGATGAAATATGGAACTACCCTGCCAAATTCGTAAGCATGGTGGGTTGTATCCCACCGCTTGTCAATGGAACAACGAAGGCAATCAATGAGGTTGTTCGTCCGTTAAACAATTTGTCTCCTGATGTTTTATCAGGTGTTATATTCTCTCTATTTCGTTCGCTCAAAGGTAAGGAGATCGGCATGCTTATCAATTCTATGATGGAACTGAGCCGCAAGATGCAAACCGGCAGCCTTCTTCTTGGAGACTCAAATATATCCCAGTTTTATATTGATTCTAAATCTTTATTACAGGATGTCGTTTCTACAATTAATCCTGAACTCCTCTACAAGTTTCAGGTGGCCATATCAGAAGCTACAGAAACGATTACAAAATCATACACAGATGCAGTTTCACAGAATCCGGGAATTTATACAGCCATTGTGTCCTCATATTCGGATAGGAAGAACCCTCAAATTAGGTCTACAAAGCTAAAATTAAGCATGTATGAAAACATATCTGAAGAAGAAGCGGCAAATGCTGTTTCAAAAGGACTATCTGATTTGGATACACATGAGATCGGAGAGATCATAAATACAGTAATCCGCTACCTTAAGCTTATCCATAAACATAAGCCGGAGATGGTCCCGCATATTTTATCAGGAATTGCCATGTCCATTGATACAGAAGAGCTTAAGTCAGCGGCAGACAGTGTGATAGAGGATATTGTTAATGCTTTAAAGCCTACTCTAAGAGTATTGATGCCTTCGCTATTAAAAGGACTAACCTCACTTCTTACCCCGGATGTAGGTGAAGAATCCGATGAGCTTAATGAGGCTATTTCCTCTTTGATAAAAGTTTTCGTTCCGAGGGAGGAGTGAAAAATGAGAAATGAGTATACAGATGTAGTCACAAATTTATACAATAGCTTTGCCAGAGAATGGAAGAAAGACGGGAAAAAAATTATCGGATACACCTGTTCTTATGTACCAGAGGAGGTCTTTCATGCTGCCGGCATGCTTCCTTTCCGTCTTGGTGGAATGGACGCATGTGCACATGATATTAGTGACACCTATTTTGGTCCATTCATTTGTTCCATGCCTAAAAGTGTTCTTCAATTAGTTGGAGAGGGCAAGTATAAGTTTCTCGACGGTATGATCACAACCCCAGCGTGTGATTCAATGAGGCGTATTGATGAATGCTGGAGAAAAGCCGATAAGGATATTGGCGGTATTCTTCCATCTTTCTTTTTTAATTATAGTGTACCGCACAAGATGTCTGATTACAGTATAAAATGGCTGGAAGACGAAACCAGAAGGCTTATAAAAGAATTGGAAAAACATTTCAATGTTAAAATTTCGACAGAATCTCTGCGGAATTCAATCCGGATTTATAATAAAGGAAGAATACTTTTAAATCGTATTGATGTGTTGAGATATAATGAAAATGTTCCTCTATCCGGGGCGGATGCTCTTGCTATAGTACTTGCCGGAAGAGCCATGCCAAGAAAGATATACAACAGTATGCTTGAAAAAACTGTAAAAGAACTAGAAGAATGTGAAACGCCTATCACTGGTAGAAAAAGAATTATGCTCGTTGGTAGTGCAAATGATGATGTAAATTTGGTCAAGATCATCGAGGATGAAGGAGCGGTTATTGTTTCAGATACAGTTTGTTTTGGGTCAAGATTCTATAGGGATCTGGTAGACGAGGACAAGGAGCCTGTTTCTGCACTTGTCCATAGGTATTTAACTCATGAATCATGTCCCCGTATGATCGGAAAATATCAAGAGCGACTGAACATAGTAAAACAAAAGGCAGAGAAAGCCAGGATTGATGGAGTCATACTTCAAAATGTAAGGTTTTGTGACCTACATGGATCAGAAAACGGTATCTTTCAGAGAGATCTTGAGGCAATTGGCATACCATGTCTGAAGATTGAGAGAGAATATGGTCCTTTATCTGACTCAGGCAGAATAAGTTTGAGAGTTAATGCCTTTTTAGAGATGCTTGATAAAAGGAAGGAGATGATTTGAAATGAAAAATATGTTCAAAGAATACAACTATGACTGGATGCTTTGGGCTTTGTTCACGGTTGCATCCAAAGTAAGAAATGGCACAGAAAAAGAATATAAATACCTTTTAAAGGCTATTCCTACTTATCAAAATGTTCTTGAAGCACTCCTGAACCAGGGGGAGGTAGGTATTGCCATTACACAAATGGTTACAAAATATCTTGAAGATATCATTACGGCACATGAAAAGGGCAAAAAAATAGCTACTACAACCTTTTGTTTTAACCCTGCTATCTTTTATGCTATGGATGTGATCCCGATAACCTTTGAGGTTATGACAGTACTGGGAACCATGATCTGGAGAAGAGGTACTGCTCCATTTTTGGATTACGCAGATGAGGTTGGATTTACTGAGACTTCCTGTTCTGCACAGCGAGGTTCACTTGGAGCATACCTTGCCGGCTTGGGTGAAAAAATCGACTTTGTTGTCTGCGATAGTCCCGGGGTTTGTGACACCAATGCCAACTCATTTGCCTTTGCATCATCATACCTAAATCTCCCACTTTATAGTCTTGATTATCCCTCTGTTCTAACTGAACAGAGGGCCTCTGAATATCATAGCGAGGACTATAAGAGTTTAATTGCTTTTATAGAAGAACAAACAGGTAAGAGGCTGGATGTTGACAGGCTTCGCAAGGTATTGGAGGAGATGAATAAGCAGACAGAGATCATAAGTGAAATTGAGGAACTTACCACATTAGTACCGAGTCCGGCGCCTAGTATCTTTCAGTTTTTTATCTATGCGTGTCAGTTCCTATTCGCAGGATTGAAAGATAGTACGCGTGTATTGGAACTTATCCTCAAACAAATAAAAGAAAATGTGAAGAATGGGGTACCTGGCATAAAGTCCGGTAAGGAAAGAGCCCGTGTATTAATGTGTTATATTGATCATTATACAACAGATATGCGTTTTTGGGATTTTATGGAAAAACATGATGTCGTGATATGCCAGAGCCTACTCGGTACATTCTGGCAGAACGACGCTCCATACGCCAAAGGCAGGGAAATTGAGGCATATTCCATAGATACAAAAGACCTTCATACAATGATAGATTCTATAGCAGCTACTAACTCAAGAATGCCAATGGTAAAACAGATCCGAGGTCCCTATGACAGTCCAGGGATGTGGCTTACAGATACTCTGGCGGAAGCAAAGGTATATAAGGCAGACTGCATTATGTACAGCGGAACAGTAGGGTGCAGAAACACCTGGGGCATGGTCAAATTATTTGCAAGAGATACCGAGCAACATGGATATCCAACTCATATTATGTATTCTGATGCATTTGATGACAGGGTACAGTCATGGGAAGCAACTGCAGCGCGTTTAGAAGAATTTTTCAAGGTAAGGGGGCTACTAAAATGATATTTGCTGGATGTGATGTTGGTTCTTTAACTTCAAAAGCTGTTATCATGGATGACAGCAAGATATTAGCCTCGGGTGTTATAATGTCGACTACAAAACCGGAGAAGTCAGCGAACGAAGTTATGGAAAAGACTTTGGCCTTAGCAGGTCTTTCTATGAAAGACATTCATTACAATATTGGTACCGGCTATGGCCGTAAAAAGATCCCATTTATTAATGAAGAGGTATCGGAACTTACCTGCCATGCAAGAGGAGCACTATGGTTAATACCATCCATCAGAACGGTTATAGATATTGGTGGGCAGGATTGTAAGGTTATAAAATTAGATAAGAACGGAATGCTTTTAAAGTTTGTCACCAATGACAAGTGTGCTGCCGGTACCGGACGTTTTCTTGAGGTTATGGCGAGGGTGATGGGAATATCACTGGACGAACTTGGAAGGTCTTCCTTAGAACCAAAATCTCCTATAACCATAGCTTCTGCATGTACTGTTTGGGCACAGGCAGATGTTATTCAATATCTCAATGATAAGGTTCCGTTGGGAAACATAATAGCTGGCGTTAATAATGCAATGGCAGCAAGGATAGCCATTCTGGTAAATAATCTCGGTCTGGAAAGAGATGTAATTATAACCGGCGGTGTTGCAAAGAATTTTGGAGTTGTTTCTGCCTTGGAGAAACTGCTTGGGATAAATACAAAAAAAATTAATAGATTTGATCCTCAAATCATGGGGGCGCTCGGAGCTGCTATCATTGCAAAAGAAAAAGGGAAAAAGGAGTGAAAAAATGATATTTGCGGGATGTGATGTTGGTTCTCTTACAGCCAAAGCAGTTATTATGACCGATGAAGGAGAGATTTTAGCTTCAAAGGTTATAAAAGTAGTGGCATCACCGGAGCTATCGGCAAATGAAGTTATGGACAGGGCACTGTCAAAGGCAAAAATCTCTACAGATGATATAGATTATTGTGTGGGTACCGGTTATGGAAGGAAATATATTCTGTTTGCCGATACGACTGAATCAGAAATAACATGCCACGCCAAAGGTGCAAACTGGGTTAATCCAGGTGTCAGAACCATAATTGATATTGGTGGTCAAGATGCAAAAGCAATAAGAATTGATGAGAGCGGCAAGGTAGTGAGGTATGTATACAACGATAAGTGTGCTTCAGGAACAGGCAGATTCTTAGAAATAATGGCAAATGCTATGGAAATAAAGTTAGAGGATATGGGATCCATTTCTTTACAATCAAATAATCCTGTAACAATTTCCAATCAATGTGTAGTTTTCGCTGAGAGTGAAATTATATCATTGATTAATGATGGAAAGTATTTACCTGATATTGTTCACGGCTTACATCAAGCTCTTGCAAAAAGAGCGGCTGCACTGGCAAAAAGCATCGGGATAGAAATGGATGTAACCATGGGTGGAGGTGTGGCAAAGAATCCAGGAATTTTACAATCTTTGGAGCATGCCATGGGCGTAAAGATAATACAAATGGAGGATCCTCAAATAAATGGTGCAGTTGGTGCAGCCCTGATTGCCATGGAAGCATTTAAAGCAGTGCAGATATAGAGCAATAATGGCGATGTTAGAGACTTATCTAAAAGAACTCAGGGATTATGTCGCGAGAAAGGGGGATATACACGGAATAATCGAAAGAAGCCGCTCTCAAAGGACGCCCTGGCCAGCAGGGGACAGAAACAATATTGTAATGAAACAGGATACAGCTGTTGAGATGGGTAATCCCCGTGAAGAATCAGTATCATTTGTTTTGTGGGTGGACAATGTGGATTTGGTACGTGATGGCGTTATAACGGTAATTGGTCCAGATATCCGTGAAAAAATAGGTTTGAGTATTCCCTTCGGTAAGATTGTTATCGTTGGGGTAAATGGTTTCGATAAGGATAATAGCTATAACCGTTGTAGAGAAATGGAGTTGTTACGGTATGAGCTTGACTTAAAAGGTTATATGATGAAAGGGGTGTTGCAGAATCACAGAGAATGGAGCAGGGTGAGCAGGGATGCCATTGAAACCGGTTTTTCCTTAAGTGTTCTTGGAAGTGCTCTCATAGAAAAGTTTAAAAGTAAAAATTACATTGAATCAGTGGAAGTTATTTTTATGACCTCAAGCAAAGAAGATGTACAAGAACTAAGGACTATTTTAGACGGTGCAATCAAAATAGTCAGTGCAATGGATAAAATGGCTGAGGGTTTGGCTTATCTCTGCAACACATGCGAATACAAAGATGTTTGCGATGAGGTTGGTGAATTGAGGGATATACATAATTCGCTCGTGGTCAAAAATGAGAAAGGAAATGAATGAAATGAAACAAACAAAGATAATTGCTATCTGTGGAAAGGGCGGGGTTGGGAAAACATCTATAAGCGCCGTTATAACCAAAATCCTTATTGAAGACAAGAAACAAAAAATTTTAGCTATTGATGCAGATCCATCAGTAGGACTTGCCACTGCTCTTGGTTTTAACGTCCAGAAAACCGTAGATGATGTCGGTAACAACTTAATCAATAATGCTGGAGGTATAAGTAAAGGAAACAAAAAAGAAATCGTTTTGAATCTCGGATATGAAGTTTTTGAGGCGATTGAGGAAAGGGACAACTTAGCCTTTTTGGCTATTGGCAGGCCTGAACAGGAAGGATGTTATTGCAATGTAAACGGCTTGTTAAAAGATGCAATTGATCCATTAACAAAAAATTTTGATCTTGTTGTAATAGATGGAGAAGCCGGTATTGAACAGATCAATAGAAGAGTTTTACGCACAGTAACACATTTACTCTTGGTGTCAGATGCCTCGGCGAAAGGAATTAATGTTGTAAGAACAATAAAACAAGTTGCAGATAAGGCTACTAACTTTGAAACAGCCGGGCTTATTTTAAACAGAATAAGGGGCGAAGACGACAAAAATAAATTTTCCATTCCAGAAGGTCTTCCATTATGGGGTATAATTCCAGAAGATGATGTGATTAGAAATATGGATATAGCCGGTAATACTATATTTGATATTTCTGCGCCTTCAGTAGAAGATAAAATTCGAAAGATACTTGAAGATCTCAGCTTTTTATAAACGTTTATGGCAGTATTCTTATACGCGAATACCTTTAAAAGATAGGTAAATATGCATATACCAGATGGATATTTAAGTCCGCAAACCTATATTCCGATGTATGGTATTACAATAGCGTTCTGGGCAGTTGCTGTAAAAAAGATGAAGAAGCAGTTAAACACAAAGCTTGTTCCTTATACTGCAATGTCTGCTGCATTTTCTTTTCTTGTTATGATGTTTAACTTTCCTATTCCCGGAGGCACGACGGGACATGCTGTGGGAGCGGGTATTATTGCACTCCTGTTAGGGCCATGGGCCGCTGTTGTAGTGGTTTCTACTGTTCTACTTATACAGGCATTAGTGTTTGGTGATGGTGGTATAACGACCTATGGAGCGAATTGTTTTAATATGGCAATTGTTATACCTTTTGTATCATATGGTGTATTTAAGTTGTTAAATGGTTCTCCTATTAAAAAAGGAATAAAATTGTATATAGCAAGTTTTTTTTCTGGCTATATAGGACTTGTAGTTGCATCTGCATTTGCAGGTTTTGAACTTGGAATACAGCCTCTTATTGCATCTTCTCATGGAAAACCGCTCTTTTTCCCCTATCCTCTTTCTATAGCAGTACCTGCGATGTTGATTGGACATCTTTTAGTGTTTGGTATAGTCGAGGGTATTATAACAGTACTACTATTTCAATACATGCTTCATCATGAGCCTGATTTAATATATGTAACAAAAACGAGGGTAACGTGAAGTTTGAGAAAAAACTCTTGATTGGGCTCTTCATTGTTGTAGTGTTAACCCCTCTTGGGATTCTTATACCAATGGTATTTAATGCAGGTAGTGCCTGGGGTGAGTGGGACACAGAAACGCTCAAAAAATTGGTAGGCTATATACCAGAAGGTGTTAAAAGGTATTCAGGTATATGGAAGGCGCCGTTTCCTGATTATACTCTTGGCGGAGAAAATGCCTCTGTATTAGTTCAGATGATCTCTTATATTGCTGCGGGTATAATCGGTATCGCTATTGTAAGCCTTATCATATACATTATGACGAAATTTCTTATAAAGAATGAAAAATAGCATACCTGATTTTTTATTAACTAAGCATTCAAGTATCGACTATAAACATTTTTCAAGTAATGCAGGGCATGCTTATCTGGACAAAGGTTTGGCTTATGTAGTGCATATTTTAAAAACTGGTCATGATCAAATAGAGTTCGCAAACAAGGATGGGTTTTTTCAAAGATTGTCTCCACAGACGAAATTATTTTTTTTACTCTTTTTTATTATCATGGTAAGTATAAAAAGGGACATAGTATCTGAGTTAATTATTGCTGTTTTTGTATTAGGGCTTATTATTATCTCAAGATTAAATACCGTTGGCCTTTACAAAAGGGTATTGGTATTGGGCTTTATTTTTGGATTTCTTGTTGCATTACCTTCAAGTCTCAATATTTTTAATCATGGTAAGATCATATTTCCTATAGCAAAGCTGTCAGCACCTTATACGATATGGTGGTTACATATTCCAGAAAACATAGGAGTTACGCATGATGGAATTTTAATTGTTGTCATGCTTACACTCAGGGTTATAAATTCTTTAGCAATATCCTTTTTAGTTTTATACACCACTGTTTTTGAAGATATTATAAAAGCTCTAAAGATGTTCAAGGTGCCTGATGCAATCCTGATAACGATAACATTATCTTACAAATATATTTTCATGTTTGTTAAAACAGTAGAAGACATGTATTTAGCGAAAAAAAGCAGGATAATAGCTTATCAGGGAGATGCTGAAATAAGAAATTGGATTGTAGGCAGATTTGCATTTTTGTTTAGAAAGACACAAAAAAAATATGAGGATGTATTTAAGGCAATGTCAAGCAGAGGGTTTTCAAATGATATAAAACTATATAGGACGAAAGGACTGAATAAAATTGATTGGTTTACGAGTATAATATTTCTTTTCATTGGGGCTATTGTTTTATGGATATAGATAATTCAATTATAAGGATAGAAAAAATAAATTACAGTTATTATGATAAGATTACCGCACTTGTTGACGTAAACATGGATATAAAAGAGGGAGAACTATTTGCAATAATTGGTGCTAATGGCTGTGGCAAATCAACCCTCTTGCATATAATGGATGGCTTGCTTTATCCTTCTACTGGTAATGTTCTATTTAAAGGTAAAAAGGTTTCCAAAGATTCATTAGAGAATAAAGATTTCTTAAGATATTTCCGCGAAAGGGTCGGATACGTATTTCAGGACTCGGATACCCAATTATTTTGTCCTACAGTGCTGGATGAACTATTGTACGGCCCTCTCCAGTTAGGCATTGACAAAGATACTTCTTTACAAAGGGCACACGAAATAATGGATATGCTTGATATAGGGCAACTCGAACACAGACAGTCGTATATGTTATCAGATGGAGAGAAGAAGAAGGTTGCTCTTGGTTCTATTCTAACTATAAATCCCGAGGTATTACTTTTTGATGAACCCACAAATGGGCTTGATCCAAGAACACAGGCATTTGTGTTCGACCTTATATTGACCTTACATGATGTAAATAAAACAATTGTGATTGCTACCCATGATCTAAGTTTTGTAAATGAGTTAAATGCAAGGGTTGCCGTGTTTTCCGAAGAGCATCGTATTATAAAAATGGGGAATTCGGATGAGATATTAAGAAACGAGGCACTACTTATGAAGGTTAATTTAATACATCAACATAAGCATTATCACGGCAATAAACTACATTCTCATCTTCATTCACATTATCTGTTTCATAGACACGACTATTAACTCGAAAAATGCATTTTTTGGTTAACCAATTATGCTCTTATAAAACTCTTCTTCCTTGATGGACTGGATCCAGAGCATGTCGGAGACAATGCCGAAATCGGAAATATCGGATTCACTGATCTCTTTGAAGACGATAGATATGTCGGTCCAGCGAGATGCAATCTGCCTCATCATGGTTACAACTTTTTTGTTTGCAAACCCTTCAAGGAAATCTGCATACATTTTTCTGAATCCGCCGCCGCCTGTCCCTCTTTTCTCTATTATCTGATATGCGAAGCGCGCCAGCCATTTCCAATCCGGCAGCTCTTTCCATTCTAAGACCTTTTTGGATGCAAGTTGAATACCTTTTATACCGTAACCTTCAAAATCAGCGGATGACAGCATGCTGTTTGCATTGGATGCGGCTGCCTTGGTAAAGAGTTTTTTCTTGTGCAGTTCGAAAACAGGCTTTGATATGGGGGCAAAATGTGCGTGTTCACCTGCAGGAAAGTTGCCGTGTATTATCCCTTCAATCAAGGAGCCAAAACCGCATTGAGTGAGCCCCTTTCGTTCCGTATCCGAGATGTAAGCACTATCGTCATCAAGATTGTATCCCCATAAAATTACAGCATGACCTGGAAAATGTGTTTTGCTCTTATAATAATCAAGATAAAAAATATCAGTCCTGAGTAATACAGGTATATTATTGTCTATGTTTGAAATGAGCATAGATTTTATGCCTTCTTCAGAATCCAGCTCCTGCCAGTTGAAGTCAACCCCTATGTTGTCGAAAAATCTTTTCTCTATATCCGCTGATCTGAAGTGCATCATTTTTGATGGGTTTAATCCTTCGATATACCAGAAACCAATTCCCTCGCCTGTGCCAAAACAGTCCGGCTCTGTCAACTCATATCCATAAAATTTCATAAGGTCCGACAGTGCTGTAGAGGCACAGTGTTTGCCTGGTTTATGAGTCCAATGTTCTATTATCTTTTCCGACATTTAACTGGACGGCCTTTCTAATGATATGAAAGTGTTATTGTAAAAGCTGCTTTAGTATACGCTTTCCCTCTTCTACCCCCGGCTGATCAAATGGGTTTATCTGATAAAGATATCCTACAAAAACCACAAGCAGTTCAAATAATACAAACAACTCACCAAGGGTTTTGGGTGTAAGCTCCGGTATAGAGATTGTTATTGATGGACGTGCTGAGTTTATAAGAGACATCCTTGTAGCATTCATTTCCGCATGAAACAAAGTATCGAGTGTTTTACCGAAAAGATACCCAAATTCGACATCAACCGGTGATAGGGGAACAATCCTGTTTTCTTTGATATTTACCTTGTTTACCTCAATGAAGGTTATAAGCTTGTCTGCAGGCCCTTCTTTATAAAGCTGAAGCTGGGAGTGCTGGTCTGTTACACCAAGAGCCCTGACCGGGGTACTGCCGGCATAAATCTCCTTGCCGTCTCTTGAATGCTTTTTACCGAGACTTTCTGCCCACAATTGAGCAATCCATTCGGTGAAATCCGTCAGAAGCGAAGAATAAGGCATAAAAACCATTATATTTTTATTTAATTGATTATGCATAAGGTAATATATAATAGCGAGTTCTCCTATATTCATGCCCTTGTTTTTCATGAATGAATCCATGATATTTTTCCCTCCATCCATGAATTCCGATATATTTATACCCATAAAAGAGGCCGGGAATAATCCAACAGGGGATAATACAGAATATCTGCCGCCAAGATTCTGCGGTACGGGAAGAACAGGTATATTGTACTTCTGAGATAATTGATACAGTGCACCGCTGTTGAAGGTTGTTATAAACACAAAGTGTTTATATAAGGATTTTACGCCAATCGATTTTTTGAAGACATTCATTATAATAAACAATTGAGCCATAGTTTCGACTGTCTCACCGGATTTGCTTATGGCAAGAACGAGTGTCTTCTTGGGATTTATCTTCTGAATAATAATAGAAAATATTGTAGGATCTATATTATCGAGAATGTGTATATGTGCCTTTGATTTTGATGTATGGGTAAAAGCCTGCTTTATTGCACGTGTACCAAGTGCAGAACCTCCGATGCCGAGAACAACAACGTCCGTATATTTTGATGAAGGATATTGATTTGCCATGGATTTTATTTCCTTTATCATTTCTACATCATTGAGAACGGACAAAAACCCTATTTTATTGTTTGTTATCGATTGGAGGATATCTTCTGACGTTACATTTATTTTGTCCTGCACTGCCATTATCGCATTCGTCGAAAGGCCGTCCTTCGAAGAAAGATACTGGCTCATTGCAAAATTAGTGTTTATTGATATGTTGCTTATATTCATAATTATACAGACAAAAACATTTCCCTTACACTCTGCGGGATCATGCACGCCTTCTTTGTTGAAGGATTAACTGCAACGGTTACGGTATGTGCCGTTGCAACAATGCGATCACGATCCTCCTCATGTGTTATAACATATTCGAGTGTAAATGCCCTGTCCTTCATCTCCTTTAATTTAACGTATATATTTAAAATGTCATCCACAGTGGCTGAACTCTTGTAGTGTATGCATGCCTCCACAAGCACAAAATCTATGCCGTACTTTAGCCTGTCCTTTACAGATATTCCTGCCTTTCTGAGGAATTCTATCCTTCCGATCTCGAGATATGTCATATAGGTAACATTGCTGACAATACCCTGTGCGTCGGTTTCCACAAATCTAACCCTTACCTGTGTTTTAAAGCCAAAACCTTCCATCGTTTATGCCTCAATAAACTGAAAATAACTTTGTTAAATGGGTTAGAAGCAAAGGATGCGCAAATAGTCCCTGTATCTTAAGCTTACCGTTGAACAGCATACCGAGAACCTCCCTGCCTGTCTTATCAAAGTAATACGGCAGCCCGGCCTTTATCTTTAATGTACTCAATTTGAGTATATTGTCTGAGTCTGTTTCTATCTTTAGCTTGCATGGCGGTTTTACCCCATCATAAATAACAATACTGCCTTTTTTGCACTCCAGCGTTAGGTTTACATCGATATCCTTGGCTACGATTGCAATATTGCCGTTGAGCGCATCTAAATCCTTTGCTCTCTCTGCATGATTGTCTATGTTCTGAGAAATAAGGTCTCTTATCATTGCTGCTAACCCATTGTCTTGGGCGGTTTTATCTATTGTAATCTTTGCCATTTTTAGAACGCCTGTTTTAGTATTTTCAATGTTTCTTCCGGATCAAATATCGGTTTACCATTGTACACAATAGAACCATCAGAGATTGCATCTTCGGCAACCTGCTTCAGACCATCTTCTTTTACGCCGACATCCCTTAATTTCTGCGGCATCTTTACACGCTTTGTAAGTGCCCAGATCGTCTCTGCAGCCTTATGTGCAGCAGCTTCATCACTTAACCCCTTAATATCAACCCCCATTGCCTGAGCAGCAAGCCTGTATTTGTCGGCAACAACATCGAGGTTGTACTCGATGCAGTACGGTAGAAGTATACTGTTGGCCACGCCGTGGGGTACACCGAATCTGCCGCCGACACTGTGTGCAAGGGCATGGACCACACCAACCTGTGCATTGCCGAAAGCAACGCCCGCTAAATTTGCTGCTATCTGCATCTGTCCTCGTGCCAGAAGATCTTTACCGTTATCAACAGCCTTGGGTAGGAACTCTACTATCATCCTTATTCCTTGCAGTGCAAGGCCGTCTGTTATCGGTGTTGCCTGCTGAGAGTGCAATGCCTCTATGCAATGGCTCATTGCATCCATGCCTGTCCCGGCGGTTACATTCGAAGGCATGCTGACCGTCATGAGAGGATCGAGTATGCCTACATTCGGAATTATATAGTTATCAGCGTAAAGCAGTTTTCTATGTTTCGTATGATCCTTTATTACCGCGGCATAGGTAACCTCGCTACCGGTCCCGGCTGTGGTTGGAATAACTATGTGTGGAGTAAGAGGTTCGTTAAGAAAATTTATACCCGAATTGTCTTCTATCTTCCCCCCGGTGGCAAGTACTACTGCAATGCCCTTCGCTGTATCTATTGAACTACCGCCCCCAACTGTTACTATACAATCCGCACCTATAGATCTCGCATAATCCGCACCCTTATCAACGATATGTGTGCCTGTGTCCGGCTCTATATCGGAAAACATACCTGCAAATTTGTTTGACAGCGATTTTTTTACCTTCTCAACCATTTCGCTTTTTTCAAGGAATTTGTCTGTTACCAGCAAAACCTTCTTTCCCTTAAGAGCCTCCACCTCCTGTAACACCTCACTTGCTGAGCCTTTCCCAAAGATGATCTTTGTTGGATTACGAAATATAAAATTCAGATCAGCATCGTACATAAATAGCTCCTTTTTTTAAAATTTATCAGGGGCCAACCCCCCAACCGCCTTTTTGAGCAAGCCCCTGAAGATCACGTACAACTATCAACCCTGTCTATTATTCATCAACAAACTTGGTATCTATCATTGTTGCCGAATCTACAAGGTCCTGTGCTGCTTTGACAAATCTTACTATCGTCGGAAGATCCCCTTTTAGTTTCAACTTGCCCTGCATCATGCCTTTTACCGGGTCAAGCTCCTTCTTGAGAACAGCCTTCCATCGTGCATATCCCCCGATGATCACAAATTTAGCCTTGTTTGCCTCATCTACAGATACCCTCTTTGCCTCCCTACAAACACCATGATAAAGGTCAAGCCATACCCCCACTGCTGTTTCTCCCTCTTTGAGTTGTTTGCTCAAAATAGGATCAAGCCGGGCCTTTTTAAGGGCATTCTCATCATCCAACTCAAGAATAAGAGAAATCGTACCATGCTCCCAATTTGCCCCTGATTCTTTGTAGTTAGGGTTTGAATTGATCTTTACCTTGTACTCCGCTATCCATTCCTCACTTGGAAAAGTAACTGCCATAATTTTTACCTCCTTTTTTAGGCCAGAGGTTTATCTCCTCCGACTTAAATTTTTTTATCACATTGTTTAAAATAAACAAGCTATTTGTTAATTACGCATAAGCTGTTTTAACATATCCATTGCACCCTTAACCCTATCTTCAACATAAGCTTTGTTTCTACCAACGGATGTGAAAAATACCTCAAGAGATTTCTCTTTTAAGAATCCTGCAGGGCTTGATTTTATATATACATCAGGAAAAGCGGCTGAAACCTTATCAAGCAGTATCCTTAAAACGCTTTCATCATAGCTTTTTGTTCGTAGCGATTTTTCGAACCAGAAGCTGTTTGAAACATGCTGTTTTATCCAATCGAGTATATGGGCGTCAAAAATAGCCTTTGCTTCAGCAGGTACGCCGGGTAAACAAAATATGGCAGTATTATTTTTCTTTAAAAAAACCGCAGGTGCCGAGCCAACGGGATTTTTCAGTGGTTTCGCCCCTGCAGGCATAATGCCCATCTTTATCCTGCCTTTATTCCATCCTTTTGTATGAAGCAGGTCTTTACGGTACAGTTCCTCATATCGCTTTTTAAGCATTTCTAAGGCTTTTCTGTTTTTTACAAGCCTCTTATGCAGAGCCTTTGCCACCGCTTCGAGTGTCATATCGTCAACCGTGGGACCGAGTCCACCTGTCGTTATAATGAGCGAGGGTTTTGATGCGAGTGCCGTTCTTATAGTTTTAATGATATCCGTGGAAACATCATCTATTACATGAATACTCGAAACCCTTGTGCCGAGTATAGTAATATTCCTCGCAAGATAATTGGAATTGGTATCAAGCGTCCTGCCATTGACCAACTCTCTCCCTACTGCAATTATAACCACATCATGATTCATAGGTATTTATTATACATGATTTTTAGTTTATGTAAGCAAAAAATTAATACATTTTCGAGGGTATCATGTTTTTGCCCTGTTCATTATCTCTATTGCCTTGTCGCAAACATTGTCTGCATTGAAGCCATATTCGCGCATTACCATGTTTCCCGGGGCAGATGCGCCAAACCTGTCAATCCCCAATGACGTACCTTTCTCTCCTGCATACTTAAGCCATCCCTGGGTCGATCCTGCTTCAATGGTAAGTCTTGCCTTGATATCTCGAGGAAGCACTAACTCTTTATATTCAGGTGATTGTGACTCGAACAGCTCCCAGCTTGGCATTGATACAACCCTGCCATTGATACCCCGTGACAATAGTTTTTGTTTTGCCTCCATTGCAAGGCTCACCTCTGACCCGCTTGCTATTAAAATTATGGCAGGTCGGCCGTTTTCGGCGTCCGAAAATATGTATGCACCTTTTCTCAAGCCGCCGGCACCCCCTGTCTTCATGCGGTCGAATATGGGTATGTTCTGACGTGTAAGTATAAGTGCAACTGGGCGTTCTTTTGTTTCGATCGCGACACGCCATGCTTCTGCTGTTTCGTTTGCATCACACGGCCTTATGATCGTCAGATCGGGTATTGCGCGTAGGGTTGCAAGTTGTTCGATCGGCTGGTGTGTAGGACCATCCTCCCCAACACTTATACTGTCGTGCGTAAAAACATAAATAACCTTGAGTCCCATCAGGGCTGCAAGCCGGATCGAAGGACGCATGTAGTCCGAAAAGATCAAAAAAGTCGAGCCGAATGGTATAATACCCCGGTGTGCAGCCATCCCATTGAGCATTGCACCCATGGCATGTTCCCGTACCCCGAAGTGAATATTCCTGCCATTAAAACCCCATGATTTACCTACAGCACCCTGTCGATCTGCGTGGATAACTTTTGGGTTACCAAAATCACCCATATCTTTCAAGGCCGTGTGCGTTGAGGGATTAAGATCGCAAGAGCCGCCTATCAAATTGGGCAGTGACGGTGCAATCGCGTTCAGGACCTTTCCCGATACTACTCGTGTAGCCATACCCTTTGCATCCGCTGAGAAAACAGGAATATTCTTATCCCAGCCTTCTGGCAGTCCGCCATTGAGTAAGAGCACAAGCTCTTTGGCAAGCTCAGGGAATGCCTTCGCATATTTACTAAAAAGGGATTCCCAGTCTGCCTCTGTTTTTTTCCCAAACTCTACAGCCCTCCGGAAATGTCCGAGTGCCTTGTCCGGTATGTAAAAATCAGGTTCGACAGGCCAGCCAAGATTTTTCTTGGTAAGTGCGGTTTCTTCCCTGCCAAGGGGAGCGCCGTGGACTTCAAATGTACCCTGTTTGTTTGGTGAACCGTATCCTATGTGGGTTCTTATAAGTATTATCGACGGCCGATCTTTTTCCTTTTTTGCGGTATGGATAGCATTTTTAATGGCATTAAAATCGTTTCCGTCTTTAACTACCTGCGTATGCCAGCCGTATGCTTCAAAGCGTTTTTCCCGGTTTTCTGTAAAAGTAATATCCGTTGATGCGGCAAGTGAGACACGGTTATCATCATAAAGGTATATTAACTTTCCCAAACCAAGGTGGCCTGCAACAGATGCTGCCTCCGATGCAACCCCTTCCATTAAGTCACCGTCGCTGATGATTGCGTATGTAAAGTGATCTACGATCTTAAATCCCGGACGATTGTATCTTGCCGCGAGGTATGCTTCTGCAATTGCCATACCAACGCCGTTTGCAAATCCCTGGCCAAGAGGACCGGTAGTAACCTCTACGCCGGGTACAATGCCTTTTTCCGGATGACCGGGGGTTATGCTTTCCCATTGCCTGAACTGTTTGATCTGATCGAGTGAAACCGAATAACCTGTAAGGTGAAGCAGGCTGTACAGAAGCATTGACCCATGTCCAGCGGAAAGTATGAATCTGTCCCTATCGAACCAGTCGGGATTTGTCGGGTTATGTTTAAGAAAGCCTGTCCACAGGGCGTATGCCATGGGTGCTGCACCCATCACCATGCCCGGATGCCCGCTGTTTGCTTTTTCTATTGCGTCAATTGACAGGAAACGAATGGTATTTATGCATAGTTCATCCAACCGTGAAGATTTTGTTGCAATCATTTTCTTATTCATACTGTATCTCCTTTATCTATGAACCCCGTCAGGCTCATGAAAAAATTTTACCGCATAATCCGAAAAATGCAATCTCTTTCCATCCAGACTGTATCATGATCCATTTTTCTCATGATATTGTTTATCACGGCTGTCAGATGATCTATGTTAAAAAGCTTACATTTGCAGCAAGAATAGCAAATAACAAACATCTATGCTATGAGAGAATAAATGTTTACAGAAAAGATAGAAATAAATGATAATAATATTGCATGTCTTGTTTCTAATAGAGAGCGAAAACACCCGCTTGTGTTCATACATGGAGCCGGGTCTACACAGGAGGTATGGCAGGCACAATGGTTATACTTTAAAGGCCGTGCAAAGGTCATTATACCGGACCTGCCCGGACACGGTGATTCATCAGGCAATAGTTATGATTACGTTGATGCATACGCAGACATTGTAATAAAGCTTGCTGAAAAGCTGCACATTGACAGGTTTGTTTTGATCGGACATTCAATGGGGGGTGCAATATCACAGAGGATTGCCATCTCGCATCCCGAATTGCTTGCAGGGCTTGTTCTTGTTGCAACGGGTGCAAGGCTGCGCGTAGCGCCGCAGGTGTTCTCCGCAATCAAGACGGATTACAAGCGGTATGTCGAAATTGCATCATCGTTTTCTATGTCAGCATCCGCGGACAGGCAGACCAGGTCTTTGTTCGAGAAAATGCTTGCCCATTCGCCGGCTCAAGCTGCATACAATGATTTTACAGCATGCGATCGGTTCGATGTGATGGATACGATTGCAAATATAAGGACCAAAACCTTGATCATAGTCGGGGATAAAGACATGATGACACCGGTTAAATATGCCCAATATCTAAACCGGAAAATTGAAGGTTCACAGCTTAAAACCATAAATGATGCAGGGCACATGGTGATGATGGAAAAGCCTGAAGATGTTAATACGACTATAGAGGGGTTCGTTGAAGCTATACGGTGATGATGTTCATTGAGTTGTAATAAGCGCCCTTTTTGTTAACAGATTCTTCGATGATAAGTAGCTTATCACCATGTTTTATCTGCTTATTTATGTATAGATTATTTATGATATCTCTGTGTACATCTATAGAGCCTTTTGCCCTCAACAGAGGATATATGCCATATGACAGGTTTAACAGATGAAGCATTTTTTTGTCAAAAGCAACGGATAATATCCAGCAATCGGGTTTTAATCTTGATATACTGTAGGATGTCCTACCTGTACGGGAATTCGTTACGACAAATTTTATATCCATGGTATCTATTGTATGTTTAACATTATACGCTACCACAGCATCAATATTTTCATCCTTATCGTCTCTGTAATTGTCGTAAAATTGATTGCCGAAGGAACAGAAAAAATCATGCCTTTTTGCCTCTGTAACGACGGCTATCTTTGCCATCATATCGACTGATTCAACAGGATAACCGCCCATTGCCGTTTCCTCAGAAAGCATAACCGCGTCAGTCCCGTCGAGTATGGCATTTGCGACATCCGTAACCTCTGCCCTCGTGGGCCTGATATGTTCTGTCATTGAAAGCAGCATCTGTGTCGCTGTTATAACGATCTTATTTTTTTTATTAGCCTTTTGTATCAGCATCTTCTGGACAACAGGTACCTGTTCCACGGGTATCTCGACACCGAGATCCCCGCGTGCTACCATGATACCATCAGCAACATCGAGTATGCGGTCTATATGTTTTACCGCTTCACCACGCTCAATCTTTGCTATTATGATTGGGTCCTTGCCTTTTTTCCGAACAAATTGTTTAATCTTATGTATGTCGTTTTTGTTCTCAACAAAAGAAACGCTAAAAATATCGGCTCCGTATTTTAAGAATTCGTCGACAATGATTAAATCATGACGTGTTACAGCGCTGGCATTTGATTTTATATTAGGAATATTTAATCCCTTATGTGACAACAATGTACCACCTATCATTACACGGCATGCTACCTTATGAGGTTGTACATTCAGCACCTTTAATTGTATGAATCCGTCATTTAAATAAATGGTACTGTTCTTAGAAACAAGGGATGTCAATGCCTTATAATCAACGGGTATAACTGTTTTACCACTGGCTGCTGCCCCGGTAACCAGGGTTATTACATCATTTTTGTTTAAAACCATCGGGGCATTTTTAATTATGCCTATGCGCATCTTCGGGCCCGGCAGATCAACCATGATACTGATTGTTTTGTTCTGCCGTGCAGCTTCAGCTCTGATAGCATTGAGTGTTGTAATTTGTTCTTCGATCGAACCGTGTGATAAATTGAGCCTTGCAACATTCATTCCCGCCTTTATCAGCCTTTTCAAAATCCCGGGTGAGCTTGATGACGGGCCTATTGTACAAACAATCTTAGTTTTATTTCTCTGTGGAATAAATTTTTTCACTTTATTGCTATTCTATCACATCGATAATTATTACTGTTATATTATCATCCCCGCCGTTTGTATTGGCTACATCGATCAACGTCGAGACCGAATGAACAGCGTCCGGTATACCACCAATCTCTGCTATGACATCATCGGCAACCAAGTGGCTCAGTCCATCCGAGCATAACAAGTACCTATCTCCCTCATGGATGTTCAATTTTTGAGATTCAACCTTGACCTGCTCTGAAAAGCCCAGGGATCTTGTCAAAACGTTGCGCATTGAATGCGTTTCCATCTGTTTTTCAGTGATTAATCCTGTTTTAAACTGTTCATTTACATAGGTATGGTCTTCTGTTAGTCTTACTAAATTACCCGAGTTCAGCATGTAGGCTCTAGAGTCACCCACATGACAAAGTATTGCACCATTGCCATTCAATACTATAGAAACGATAGTGGTACCCATACCGCTATATTGTGGATTTGCAGCAGCAGACTTAAAGATGAGATCGTTTGCAACATATATTGCATCTACAAGAGAATTTTCTGACATTTTTCCCTGATTCAGCATATAGTTTTTTATGCTGTCGACTGCCATGTTACTTGCTATCTCACCTGCCCTGTGGCCTCCCATACCATCTGCGACTATATACAAACCTATACTATCGTTACGATAAAATGCATCCTCGTTGTGAGCCCGTTTCATACCCACACTTGTTTTCCCAAAAGAAACGAGTTTCATCAGGCTGCTCCGGATATTTTAAGGGCTTTTATTATGAGCGATGGAGCAAGAATATTTCCATACAGGATATGATCCCTACCGGCAAGGTATATATTATCGAAAAGCTCAAAGAGATTACCGGATACGGTTATGCCTTTACAGGGAGATGAAAATTTGCCCGATTTTATCATATAACCTCTTGCACCGAGAGAAAACTCACCTGTTACCGGGTTAACTGTATGCAGTCCCATAAGCTCTGTTATAACAGGGCCGTCAGACAACGCATGCCTTAAATCTTTTGCGGATGAGCGTTCGGAATTTAACACAAAATTCGTAATACCGACTGCAGGCTGCTGTGTAATAGAATGTCTTACAGCATTACCCGTTGTTTCTGCTTTCATAAGCACTGCATACTGCCTGTCATAGAGAAATGAATTTACAACGCCTTTATCCACGACTGTTTTTTTAAGGGCAGGCACACCTTCTGCATCAAATGGTGCAGAGCCGAGTCCGTCGCTTAATTCGGGATCATCAAGTATACTTATGTGCTCCGGAAAAACCCGTTGGTGCAACTTATCTGCAAGCATTGAAGTCCGTTTGTAAACGGCGTCTGCTTTAAAAGATCCGGCGAGTACGTTTAGAAATTGTGAGGTAACAAGCTGTGTTAACATGGTGTCATAAAACCCTGTTATGAGCTGAATACCCCCAAGAGTCTGAAGCGCCTGTTGAGAACAACCACTTGCAACGCGCTCCGGTGTTAGATGAGAAAATGTATTTGCTCCCTGAAAATCCCAGCTCATCTGGGATTCTTTACCTTCATGTGCAAGTACTGAAAGGCTGATACTGAATCTTGTTGCCCTGAATTTTTTTGATATACCCTCGGAATTGGTTATAAACACGGAATTTATTCTCTCCTCATAAGAAGGCCTTTCGACCTTTGCTATTCTTTTGTCTATCCGTGCGGCATCCACCATTTTTTTCAACATTTCAATCTTTTGAGTTTCGGGTGTCGTTTCTGCATTTTTGTCATAGAATTCTTCTGAAGAAAGCCTGTCAGTCCTATTGCCTATAAAAGAAAACTGCTGTTTGTTAAGCACCGAACCGCTGTCCAGTGCCCTTTTAAAGGTTTCTTCTATAGCAAGATCCGACATGTTGTAGGTGAAAGAAAATCCCATGCGCTGCTCTTTAAGTGTTCTTATCGCTATACCGATTTCCTCGTCTGTCTGAAGCTTTTCTATCTTTTTGTTGTCATCGATAGAAACGGATAGGTTTTTTGATTCGGATAAATATGCTTCATATCCTTCCGTGTTGTACTCTTTTGAAAGGTTTTTTATCTTATCGGCAATCCTATTTTTATCATCGCTTTTCATATGCCCTTATCCATAGACGTTATGTTTCTGTAACGTTTTTATTATCTTTATCCAATTCACAGTTTTTTTTCAACATCTTTTGTAGTTCCATGAATTCCTCACCCAAAATTGCATAAGAACAAATTCTCCGACCCGAGCCCCGCTTGAGTGCCCCGCCCCTTTACTCAGACTGTGTCATAATGACAACCATACAGAGGACATAGAACAGCTTAAACCGTTTGAACCGTTAAGAAGGCGGATCACACGGTCCCGCTTTTGGCGGGATGCCCCGAGCGGATAATTGGATTTATAGCAAACTTCCCCATTGCATCTTTTGGGTGAATGACTTGAAGGTTATTCTTTTTTGTCGGGCGTATTCGGAATTTCTTTTTTTCGGAATTTGTAATTAATTACATTCCTCGATATGCCAAGCTCATCCGCTGCCTTTGTCACGTTCCACTGTGTCCTCTCAAGAGCTTTTAATATTACCGCATTTTCTATCTTGTTTATGACTGTATAAAGGGGCTCTTTTGCTTCAAGAACAGCCTTGGTAGCATTTTCCATGTACGTTTGTTTATAATTGCTATCCATACCTTGGGGTAAAAGGATCTGGTCCTTACCTATTTTTTCAGTGTCCGTAAGCATAATTGCTCGCTCTATTACATTCTTGAGTTCTCTGATATTGCCTGGCCAATTATATTTAATTAACGTATCAAGTGCATCCTTATCTATACCTTTTATGTTTTTTTGCATTGTTTTACTCAAAGATTTGATAAATTCGTTTATAAGGACAGGTATATCTTCTTTTCTATCGCGCAAAGGCGGCAGTTTAATAGGCATGACAGAAACACGGTAATACAGGTCATCCCTGAATATACCTTTATTGACGAGTTCTTTCAAATCCTTATTGGTTGCAACGATAAACCTGATGTCGCATTTTATCTCTTTTTCACCACCAAGCCTGATGAAACTTTTGGATTCTATGACCCTTAATAGTTTAGCCTGAAGCAAGGGAGAAAGCTCTCCTATCTCATCAAGAAAAACAAACCCGCCGTCAGCAAGCTCAAGCAGCCCCTTCTTTCTTTTTTTTGCATCCGTAAATGCGCCTGGCTCGTAACCGAAGAATTCTTCCTCAAGCAACTGCTCCGGTATTGCAGCGCAGTTTATGCTTATCAATGGCCCCATTGCCCTTCTTGATGCCCTGTGTATGAAATTCGCCAGAAGTTCTTTTCCCGTTCCGCTTTCGCCCTCGATCAAAACCATGGTTTGTTCCGCCTGTGCAACTCGCATTGCAAGGGCATACGCATCTTTTATATTTTTTGATGTTCCTATGTAGTAATTAAGCTTGATCTCCGCATCTTTATTACGCAGTATATTTAGTTCCCTTTTGAGTTTTATCTTTTCTACGACTCTATTGATAGTTACCTCAAGTTCTTCAAGCTCAAAAGGTTTAACAAGATAATCTTCCGCACCCATCTTAACTGCGGTTATAGAATCCTTTATGGAGCTGTGTGCCGTAATCATGATAACCTCATAAGAATCATCCATTGACTTTATATCCTTCAAAAGCACAAGTCCATTTTTATCGGGCAGCATAATATCGAGAAGGATAATGTCTATATTTTCTTTCTGGAGGATGCCGAGCCCTTCTTCCGCGGTATATGCCTGAAATACATTATGTTTCTGTAATTTTAAGGCATCTGCTATAAAGCTTAGCAGTATCTTTTCATCGTCAATTATAAGTATATTCATACAATTATAACACCCCTTGTGTACATCTTGCAATTTATGCATTTTATTCCACAACAGCCAGTTAACAGATCCCTGTACTTGAAACACCTGTAGGTATCCCCTCTTAAATATGCCTCGCATTTTTCCTTTTCATCTTTAGGGCAATTTATTATTTCAAAACATTTCTTTCTCTCACCCTTCAAAAACAAAAGACTAAAAGCCGTACCTTTATCCTTGCTGCTGCTCACGGTTATTTTAGCCATATTTTCCTCTATTATGTTTTTTACTATGCTTAACCCGAGTCCCGTGCCCTGGGCCTTTGTCGAGAAAAACGGCGTGTAGATCTTGTCAAGATATGCCTCTTCGATCCCCATCCCTGTATCGTGTATATCTACTTTTAAAAATTCCTGTTCCGAATATTCATACTTTATGTCATTTTCTATTATTATTTTTTTGTTTGCCTTTTGAGTATCAACTTTTATCGTAATGGTACCGCCCTTAGGCATGGCATCTATAGCATTACTCGCGATGTTCATTACGGCCTGATGAATAGCTGCTTCATCCACGATGATATCGGTTCCTACACCTGTATTGATGTTTTGATTGATCTGTATATTGTGATGTTCGAACTGCGGTGCAAGTATATTGAGAACATTTTTTATAACCTCAACAACATTGACTCTCGTCATGTGGGGTACGGATGACTTTGAATACGTAAGCAGATCTTTTACAAGATCATCTATTCTTTGAATCTCGGAGATGATCATATCGAGATACCTTGAGTCAGCATCATCCGGATGCCTTTTTTTGAACAACTGTATTCCTATAATAATACTTGCCAATGGATTTTTAATCTCGTGAGCAAGCCTTGCAGACATCTCGCCGATCATGGCAAGATGGGACATGCGGCGCTGTTCTTCCTCCATTCGTTTTACCTGAGTAAGGTCCGCAAAAATGGCGATAACGCCTTCAACTTTATTGTTTGCATTTTTTACCGGCGCTATCGTGAAGCCGAAATATATATCTCTGCCGTCGGGAAGAATACCGAAGCTGTTCATCCTTTTTTTTACCACCTCATTTTTTACAACATCCGCATAATCAAATCCTGATAACTTTATCTGTTTTATAAAAACATCAACCGGCTTATTTATGATATCACGAGATTTTATGCCTGTGATCTGTTCCATAACAGGATTAAAGAGCAATACTTTGCCGCGCGTATCCATGTATATGACGCCGCTTGGTAAATCCTGAACAATGTTCTCCACAACCTTTCTATTGTAAAATCCCTCCCTGCCTTTATTTACCAGATCATTGCTCTGCCTTACATGCTCAACCATGCCGCCTATGTATCTGGTAATATTTTCCATAAAGCCGTTATCGATATGTTTTATCGATATTGTTTTTTGACTCGCAACGGCAAGGACCCCTATTGTAATATCCATAAATTTAACAGGGATTGCCATCATGGTTCCTATCTTATCCGGTACAACAGAAATAGCAGGATTATCCTTTGCATTTCTGTTGTAAAATATAATGGATGATTCAGAAAAAGCCTTGCCAGAAACCCCTTCATTGGGCAGTATATCCAAGACAGCTTCATAAATATCCTGCGGCACCCCGATGCTTTTGATAATTTCAAGCCTTCCTGTTTTTTTGTTGTATGCATGGATTGCCGCCATTTCCATGCCAGTAATATTTACAACTGTTTTGAGAAATACATCAAAAACCTGTTCTGGATCCGTTATCTCAAACAACTGCAATCCTATCTGGTTCACCAGTCCTATATATTTTTCATCTTCTGATCTCGTTAACATAACAATTTAAAATATTATCAATTCAATACTGTGCAAAAAGTATACAATAGTAAAGTATTAACTTTTTATAATAAATTTTTTTAATTTGCAACTATATTTTTCATAGAACGGTTTTTATAAACAATTGCTCATGGACGTATATGGGGGTCGATGTTCGCCCTTAGATAATCTCCTATAATATTCAAGCATAGAATCGTGATAATGATACATATACCGGATGAAAGCATCCATGGCCTTGAGGTGAGGGCTTCTACATTTGTCGCTTCACTGAGCATGTTGCCCCAGCTTACATCCGGCTCCCTTATACCAAGCCCGAGCATACTCAATGAGGATTCGCTGATAATATATCCCGGAATAGACAGCGTTATCGAAACAATGGTATACGACAAAAGGTTTGGTACGAGTTGTTTTCTTATGATACCCCATGGAGAGTCCCCATAAGCTATTGATGCGTTCACAAAGTCCCTTTCCTTAAGGCTTAATACCATACCCCGTATAACCCTCGCAAAACCTGCCCAGCCTATAAAACTCAATATCACAATTATAAGCATAAATGTCGTTGCAGAGCTAACACCCGCGGGAATTATTACCGCAAGCGTCAACAGCAAGTAGAACGTGGGCAGTGACATTATGATCTCTGTAAGCCTCATGATAACTGTATCTAAAACGCCGCCTATATATCCGGAAAGAGTCCCTACAATAATACCGATGCCAAAACTTATCCCGACGCCTATCAATCCTATAAAAAGGCTGATCCTCCCGCCGTAAACAAGCCTCGAAAAATAATCCCTTCCAAGAGCGTCGGTCCCAAGCAAATGGATCGGAGCGCCTTGAACATAAAAGAGTTTACCATGCGTAAAGAATTCTATAGGATAACGTTCATTCTTGAGTTCTTTATATGTTTCACTGTGTATGTCGGATAACACATATTTATAAATGTATGGCCTCACAAACACGGTTTTACCGTTTTTGTGAATCGTTATATGAATAGCAGTTGGAGGCTCGTCAGGAAATGCCCTGTTTTGTGACAAATACGAGTAGGGAGCTACAACAGGCGCGAATATTGCACTCATATAAAGAAGAAAGAGTATTGCACCTGCTGCTATGGCAATGGATTTTTGGCTCATTTTCATAGATCGGATTATATTTGCGATTTGATCCTTGGATCAACATATAGAAGCGCAATGTCTGCGATCAGATTTCCTATAAGGAGCATACCCGCACCTATGAGTATATCACCCATAATAAGAAATACGTCCATCGACATCACGGCTTTCAACAGCAGTGTTCCAAGTCCCTGCAGGTTAAGAATCGTTTCTACCAATGCAGCTCCCCCGAGCAACCCTGCAAAATCATAACCCGCAAGCGTAATGAAGGGGTTAATCGCATTTTTTAATATGTGTATGTAGATTACTTTTGAGTTTTTTACACCCCTTGCCTTTGCTGCAGTAACAAATTCGCTGCGTTTAACCTCTATGATGTTCGTACGTATCAGCCGAGCGTATGAAGCAATTTGCGGAACAGCAAGTGCGATCACAGGCATTATAAGATGTATAATCCTGTCATAAATTTTATCCGCCGGACTTAACAACCCGTAGAGCGGACTCGTTGTTCCACCCGTGGGCAATATGCCTGTTTTTGCAGCGATAAGAAGCATTATAAATGCAAGAAAAAATGAAGGCACGGATATGCCGATATAATTTATTACACCTGCTGCCCTGTCAAACATGCTTTGTTCTTTCATACCGGAGATAATTCCGAATGGCAGGGCCATGATCCATGAAATGAGTATTGCAGAAACAGAAAGTATAAGCGTATTCATTGCCCTTGAAAGGATAAGGCTGAGAACGGGTGCATGGTAATATATACTATTGCCAAGATTCAGATGCAGCACCTGCCATAACCATAAACCGTATCGCTCAAGCAATGGTTTGTTCAGTCCGTATGCCTGTTCCATCATGGCAATTGTTTTTTGGGATATATACGGATTCATTTTCAGCGATGTCAGTATATTACCCGGCGCGAGTGATATGATAACAAAAGAAATAAAGGTAATACCTATCATTACAGGTATCATCATTAAAAGTCTTTTTATGATAAATTTTAAAAGCATAATAGTGGTTGAATAATATTATCCGTTAACCTTAATAAATAGGGGAAAAGTAGTCAAGATGTTAATCCGCACAATGCAATAGGGGAATTTGCTTATTCGCTTATCAGAAAAAAGAGTTGTTTATCTCTGTCTATAAAAATAAAATTTCCTCAGTCCTGTGAACAGGACTGAGGAATAACCTAATAAAAGGCCCTGAAATCTAACTTATTAACTAAGCTTTCGTAACCTTTGAAGCCTGCGGTCCTTTTGGACCTGATACTACTTCAAAACTAACTTGATCTCCTGCCTTAAGAGACTTGAATCCGTCTCCCTGAACTGCTGAATAATGAACGAATATATCCTGTCCATTATCCTGTTCAATGAAACCATAACCTTTGGCGTCACTGAACCATTTTACCTTTCCACTTGCCATTAATATCTACCCTCCTTTCTTGGATCCATCAATGATGGGAATGTTACTAATATAGTTATATTTAAAAATTTGTCAACAACTATCTTCCAGCGGATAATAATACGTTCCCTTGTTTAATAAAATTATCCAACTATATTATACTACATAAAGGAGGGTTCTATGGAAATGACATATACAAACCTTGGAAGCACAGGATTAATAGTTTCAAGGCTTTGCTTTGGAACCATGACATTTGGACAAAGTCAATGGAAGCTTGGCGGTGTTGATCAGAAGCTTGCCAATGAAATGGTAAATACAGTAATAGATCACGGCATTAACTTTTTTGACACTGCTAATGTTTACAGCGCAGGGCAATCAGAAGAAATACTTGGTAAAGCACTCGGGTCAAAAAGACAGAATGTTGTTATTGCTACAAAGGTAAGAGGCCGGGTTGGTACCGGCCATAACGATGCGGGATTAAGCAGGCGGCATATATTTGACGCAATTGATAAAAGCCTTAAAAGGCTGGGTACCGATTATGTAGACCTGTACCAGGTACACGGCTGGGATGCATTTACTCCGCTCGAAGAAACCATCGTTGCGCTTGGTGACCTCGTAAAGGCCGGTAAGGTGAGGTACATAGGCTTTTCGAACTATGCGGCATGGCAGGCTGCCCTCAGCATCGGTATATCCGAAGGACTATCTATAGCAAGATTTCAGACAGCTCAGATGCACTACAGTTTGCTTTGCAGGGACATAGAACATGAGGTAGTACCGTTATGCCTGAACAAAGGCATTGGTATATTACCGTGGAGTCCGCTCTCGGGTGGGTTTTTGAGCGGCAAGTATAAAAAGGATACAGAACCTGCTTCAGGCACACGCATAGGTGACAGGGGTATGTGGTTCCCTCCTTTCGAAAAAGAACTCGGGTTCAAGGTAGTTGATGAGTTGCGTTCGATAGGGTCAAAGATAAAAGTAACACCATCCCAAATTTCTCTCGCATGGCTTCTCAAAAAGCCAGGTGTAACATCAATCATACTAGGTGCGAGAACTATGGACCAGTTGAATGATAATCTAAAGACAACGGATGTTCAGCTTGATGAGCAGAGTTTTAACAAACTTGAAGAGCTGACCGCTCCGAAGCCGTTGTATCCCGGGTGGATGATCGGGTTTCAGGGGCAGGACAGGCTGCCCAGAAAATAGGAACACCGAAAAATGCAAGAAGGGGTTTGTTTCTTCTCCGCCTCAGTCGGATTCTTCTCTGGCGAAGCTCAAGCCCACGTTCCACCTTTTAACGATTTAAACGGTTCAAACGGTTTAAGCCGCTCGAAGCCCTCCGTTCGGGTGAAGAGTGTTTTACTGGATTGTTGTTTTGAAATCTTTTTTCCCTGGATCGTACTTGAGAATAATGGTTTTTTTCTCTCCGGCTGATATATTTATGCTGAGTATCTTCATGCCGTATGCCTTGTTTTTGAACAAGAGTGTGTATTTGCCAGACTGAATTTTATACTGTGGTATAGGCGTAATACCGACAAATTTTTTAGAGACCGCATCGGCTATATAAACTTGTGCCCATGGAACTGCATTGATTGCCACAGTAGCCTGGGAATTACTGCCGATCTTATGTGTTGTATGCTCCGGATGATATGACCTGACCGAATTTAAGAGTTTAAGGGTTTTTACATTTGGAGCGAGCGCACTTTCTTGCAAAACTTTGTTTTCCTTCAAAACCGCCCTTGCCGTCTTTATCTCCAATAGCGGATTAGACATGGAAGGGGTTGTCCCCAAAGTTTTATGATATGGTACAGGCTGTTTTATATATGCAAAAAGCATAAAACATCCAAGAATCAGTATCGCCATAAATAAATATGTTGCCGTCGCTTTTAACCTGATGCCTTTTATTTTGTTTCCATCTGCGGATTTTTTCTCTACAAACGGTGTATCAGAAAACAATCCGCATTTCATACGCTCACCAAACATACCCTTAATAAGGTCTGATAATACCGCCCTTGAAGAAACTACATCCGGATATACATCGTGGAGAGACTGCTGAAAAGTCTCCGGCGTTTGAAATCTATCAGACGGCATTGCCGACAATGCCTTTACGACAATTGTCTCAAGTTCTGGAGGTATGAATGGATTTATCTTGGAGGGAGGGTAATCGATCATGGACGCCTGTACATGTTTCAACAGTGTCATATCTGTATCTCCAGCATACGCCTGCCGGTGTGTTAAAAGCTCGTAGAGAATCAGCGCAATGGAGTAAAGATCGCTTCTGTAATCAAGTGCCTCACCACGGGCCTGTTCGGGTGACATGTACCTGAGTTTTCCCTTTAATGTGCCGGCTACCGTAGTTGTCATAGACCCCCTTGCTTTTGCAATACCAAAATCTGTTAACTTTACATCTCCGTCAAAAGAAAGCAGTATGTTATGAGGTGTTATGTCTCTGTGAACAATACCGGCACTATTTCCGTCTAAGTTCTTTATCAACGAGGTGTAGTGAATTGCTTTTAGAATCTCTGTTACGATATAAATGGATACATTGATTTGAGGCATTATCCTGTTATTTACAAGGGCGTTGATGAATTCGGAAAGGTCTATCCCATTGATGTATTCCATGGCTATGTACAGAGTCTTATCTATTTCACCAAAATCAAGGATCTGGACAATGTTCGGGTGGACAAGCCTTGCATTGATCATTGCCTCATCGATAAACATGCCCATGAATGATCGATCGGGTGAGATCTGTTTATGCATGAGTTTCAAAGCAACTGTTTTTTGAAAACCATAAGGGCCTGTCATAACAGCCAAATATATATCAGCCATGCCGCCGCCTGCTATATGCCTTATAAGCCTGTATTTGCCGAGCCTCTGATTATTCGGTAACAAATATGTCTCCAACCGTAATCCCAAAATACTCCGCTGCACCTGCTTGTATCTCCATAATCTGCACGGCGCCTTTTACAGGCATAGATAACCTGAAGGGCTTAAGTTGTTGAACGGAAATAACCTTAAAATCTTTATCCAAATAGAGAACATCAATACTGAACCTCATACAAAAGGTATGCACCCAGTTACAATCTTTTATCAGCATGGCTTGATCAATCTGTATTTCCCTCCTGAACATAAGCCCCTTGAGTCTGCTGTACAGCGAATAAGCAACGATAAGTTTGAAGCAGGGCTCAGGGTTTACAGATGACGATATGCTCTTTAACCTTTTTATAAACATCCGTGTCCTTTGTCGCAATATCCAGTGCCTGATTGTAAAGCCTGCAAGCCTCTGGTATGTTTGCGTTGGAGATCATATAGCCTGTTTTGTACAACCTTTCAGCCTCTTTGTTCAATACGGAAACCCCCTGTACTGCCTCTGCATTGAATGGATCGAATTTGAAGGATTCCTTATAGTAGATGCTTGCCTGTTTATATAAAGTGTCTGTAATTGCCTGTTTACCCAACGAACTATAAGACATGGAAAGATACCTTCGTGCCGTGTGTTCATCCATAGAGCCATGGATGCCGAGCAAATCGATGAATGCCTGTACCTTATCAAAACATTTTATTGCCCATGAATAATCACTCGATTCAAATGCTTTTTTCCCAATACTTATATATTTTCTTATATTCGCCGCTATTACAAGCTTCTTCGAATCTCCATTGCTATGTGTGTCTGCCCATAAACGTACGGCAGTATCATAATCTCCTTTTTTATAAGCTATGTCGCCAGTGTTTTCTATTGGGTTTTTGTTTTTGATAGCACGCTTCTTTATTCTTCGTACAGGTGCGGCAGGTTTCGTCATTGCTAAAAGTGCCCTAGCATCATGATTTGACGGATCTATCTCAAGCACATGATGTATCAATGCCGAGGCTTTATCTCCATTCCCATTTGCATACAATGATCCCGCAGACTTCAGCATATCGTTCAATTCTTTAGTCTTCATGTTTTCAAGCAGAACGAGTGCCCTATCGTGATATGAAGTATTTGAAGTAAATGGTTCAAGAGCATTACGTGCTTCTTTATACATGCCCAGACTATAATACTGCAGTCCCTTGTCCCATGTATCGCTGAGTTCCTTCAGGTTGATAAGTTCTTTTTCGAGAACAGCAATGCTGTCCGACGCGTATCCATGCTTCTTTATTTCCGACATTATCTCCTGTGCCTGTTTTAAGCTGCCACGATGTAATGAACCTATAAGTTTGTCTGTCAAAAGCCTTTGATTCCTTTGTTCGTACAGTACATATACACAAAGCGCTGCAACCGAAAAGGTAACAGCTATAATGAGCAATATTCTAAGTATGCGGGTTTTATGCCCCTTCGTACCAGAATTTTTTGATATGATCTTATGCGGTTCATATACTAAAGCAGTTGTTTCATGGACTTGCTCCGGTGCAATGGATAGTATAACTGTTTTTTCATCCTGTTCATGTTTAAGCATGACATTACCATTTTATGGATATACTTCCTGTTGTTGACGACTGATGTGCATTGCCTTGTGTTGCCCAATATATAATTCCACCCGCAACAATTGTTGCACCCGCTGCCCAGAGCCATTTGTTTTTGTACCATGAGATTGATGTTGTTCTGTTTTTATCGGTATTTTTTTGATCCATGATCTTACTCATGGCATCGGATTGCATATTAATATTCTGTTCCGTTTGTATAAACCGAACAAGTTCCTCAGATGCCTGATCCTTATTCTTGTATACGAAGGTAATAGAAGAAGGGATAGATGACCGAGCATCTATGAGCTTTGCGTTTATCCGTATATCCTTTCGTATGGCCGTCTGGGTCATGGTACTCGATAACATCAAAATACCGTCGACCTTATGTCGGTCAATCAAGTATTTTATTTGCTCCTCGGATAAGGGGCTGTCGGACATTGCCAGGGTGTCCGGCGCGAGTTCAATGTTTATTACTCGAGTATCTTTCGATATGATGATTGGTGTGCCTTTTGTAAGGTATGCTCTTTTACTTACCCTAACATAATGTGTACATTGTAATAGGTCTCTATGTAGGGGAGATATCCCAGAATTATCTCCGTCTATAAATACCTCTGCTTCGGACGGATTGGTCGTAACGGTTACACTCATGAAACTTCCATGTGTACCACTGATTCTGTTTTTGTTAAAACGACTTTTTATAAGATTTACAAGGTTTGGAGGCCAAAGATTTGCATCAAGTACTGGTGTGCCCGATACGCAGAGATATGCGTCAACGGCATTCCATGCATCTGTGGTTTTGTCCAGTGCAAGATAATCCATTGCACTGTAGAGATATGCCTCTTTCAGCATGTCCAATGACTCATTGGAATTTAGATGTACACTCAGTCTTGCAATGATTTTATTCAGTATATCTAATGATTCTTCGAATCTTAAAAATTCGTATGCCTCTTTGCCTTTTGATAATTCATCCGTCACGTCGATTGCTTCCCTACACTGTCCGGAAGGTTCGTACCTATCAAAAGAAACATTATGAACTCGTTGACTCATAGTATCTTTCAATTCGAAAAGCAGGCTGTCGCATGGCGGCTGAATGATGATAAACAAACGCCTGCCGGTTTGTGCAGAAGCGTAGCCACTCAAAAGCATCAAAATAAAAAGTATGCAGGGAATTTTCATACAAGGATAAAAACCATATTAAAATCGTATTGTCAATAAAAAAACGATACTTTAAATATGTGACCCTATTGCTTTCCATAGATATACGCCGTCCGCCTTTATAGGTTGTTTGCCAAGAATGCCGGTGAAGAAGGATAAGATGGCTTGTTTATTCTTCATTGGCTCCACAATAATATATTGAATGTTATTATATTTAAGATATCCGTAGATAAGACCTGAAAGAAAAGATGCTGCCTTAGAATTAACAAAACGCAATTTGAAGCCCATGAATAATGTGATACTATAGTTTTGTATGCTTCTTCGCCTATGGATTTTCTATCCTTACAATATTTTCTGATGGGTTCTCTATCTATTATATTTTGATTCACCAGAAAAGAAAGGGGATATAACTCAAATTTTTTGCTCAAAGCTTTAATTATATTAAATGTTCCGATATGGCCGCCTGAAACCAAGACCAGTTTTAGTGTCATTTCCTAATATTGATCCCTTTTAAAATTATCATGCGTATAAATTAAGTACCACTTGCTGTTAAAAATTATGTCCAGCAAATTCTTTGCACTTTGTGCCCAGGTAAGATATGGCATACCCTTCGAAGATGGAGCCTTACCTGTTTTAAAAAGATCTAACCAAATTTTTATTGCATTCGCAATATCGTCTGGGGATAAACCGTGAAAATAGAATGCATATTCTCCAGCCACTTCATGGAATACGGGAATGTCACGGGCAATAATTGGCAGCTCATGGCGGGCGGCTTCTATAAGAGGTAGTCCAAACCCTTCACCTACTGATGCTGCAATCAGACATGAGGATGTGCTGTAAATCTTCTCTAAGTATTCATCACTTATATTTTCCAGCCACAAAAGCCTCTTGCCAAGTTCAGGATGATGTCGGAGCTTGGAAACAATTGTTGGGATGGTTCTTCGTTGTTTATTGGTTAAATGTCTCCATCCTTCTTTGCCAACAATCACAAGGTTAATATCAATACCATTTTGCCAGAGTAATTCAAACGCTTCTATGGTTTGCAAATACCCTTTTCGTGGCTCTATTGTTCCAACCATTAAGAAGCTGGGTGGTCTGGCAGAGAGTGCGGAAAGTGCCTGTTTGGCATTGTGAGATAGTTCAACGGCCGGAAATGAGGAGGCAATATCTCCCCCCAAATGAAACCATCCGATCTTGAAGGAACGAAGGTATTCTGGATTATGTACCTTGAGCCAATCATAGAGTTTATCAGCTACAGATCGTGAGATAGAAACTGCACCGTTTGCTACATTTACCACCGTCTCTAACCATGACGTGTACCCAATATCCGCGCCAGGAGGAAACCAATTCGGTTGCTCTATTGGCAAAAGATCATAAATAACAAAATATATGTCTAACCCGGTATTCCGCAACTGCCGAAAAATACCTACTTTTTCAGCCTCGATCACCATACTTCCAGTTAGGTCTGGTATGATAAGCAAATCGCCGGTTTGTGGTTCTATTGGTTCATCTGGTATTCTATTGTTTGGGCAGTTCAGTAAATTCAGCATATAATGTCGTGCATAGCGATAGTGCCAAATTCCTCCTTTATTTGTAAGATATACAGGTTCAAGCCGGAAACCCACAGGGGGAGAGTTGAGCCACTCTTGAAGAAGTGCACGCACAACACGTTCTATACCAGTTTTGAGATCATTGTGGCTAATAGCCGATACATCTATTAAAAGCTGTTTTGCGGGTTGCTTGAAGGGAAGTGTTTGTGCAATATTTTTTGCAAGTGTAAGCCAATGCGTGTCTTTTGAGGGTGCATTGTCTAAACTACAGATAGATTTTATAAGTGTATGCCTGCCGTTTTGCTGCTTTGCGTAAAAAGTCTCTACAGCTTGCATGTATTTATCGCTACAGGTACGAGGTGAATGGTAAGCGTGGATTACTTCTTTAGCCTTACTACCCATAAAACGTCTTTTTTCGGCATCCTGCCAAAGGTTCTCAAGTGCAAAGATCAATTCGTTGTCATCAAACTTATCCGGCAACATCCAAACTGCACTATTTGGCAGTTCAGCCATAGAACCATGAGCATTCACTATAGTAGGGAGGCCATGATTCATGCAGTCCAATACAGCACTTGATGTTTCACCACGTGAATGCGTACGTAATTGAACTGCTATGTCAGCAGAGGCCAAATACTGCCTGAATTCCTGAGAAGGCACCCTGTCTGTAATCTTTATACGATCTGATAACCCACTTTTTTTTATGGTTTTAAGTAGCTGGACGCCGTAATCCCCGCTATGGGTTTCGCCTACGAAAATCAGCTTACAGTGTGGATTTTCTTTAAGTTTAGAATTAAGCCATGCATTGAGCAGATGTTGATTAAGCTTGGTTGGCCCCAACATCCCAAAGCTACAAACCACAAAATCATCTACATTAAGGCCTAATCGGGCTCTTGCTTCATCCTTGTTTAACAATAAAACCGGTTTGCGGAGGAGAGGAATAACCGCCCAATCTTTTCCAAAGCCTTCACCGTACCATGTATTTGCCAAATGACGCGAAAATTCCGAATGGACAATAATACCCATGGCATTTTGCAATACACTGAAATTACAAGGATACTTAAAAACTACATCCATTATATTCTGTGTGTGAAAACGTTCATAAACAGCCTTATATCCATGGGAAGTATAAAGCTCATTTACCCATGCGTTAGGACCGATCCCATTCACTTCACGATACCACTGTATATTGCTCAAAAAAAAGTCATGAAGCGTTACCACGCCTGGGTAGAACTTTAAAAGATCAAACATGTGGGCATGGAAAAGCGAATTACCAAAATGGTAGAGTACTCTGTCATAGTGATCTGCATTTTGCCTAAACCACCGGACATTATGTATGGAACAAGTGGATATGATCTCTGGATCTGGAGCTTCTGTGTGGGAAGCAATAATATCAATATCATAGTAGCGGGAAAGTTCTGGCAAAAGTTCAGTACTATAG
The DNA here is from genome assembly GCA_964547905.1 of uncultured Pseudomonadota bacterium. Lineage (GTDB taxonomy): Bacteria > JAMCPX01 > JAMCPX01 > JAMCPX01 > JAMCPX01 > JAJYLM01. The sequence continues at coordinate 76,990 of CAZJPN010000061.1, forward strand.
TCAGCAATACCGCTACGTTCTGGTGGAAGTGGAGAAATGTAAGCGAGCTTAGGGCGACGTACCGGTATACCTGAAGATCTTTTGGAATGTTGTTGTTCTTCATAGAAGCGTTCAAACGCTGTAATAGCACGTTGAGCGACTTCATTCCATGAAAACCTTTTAGCTTGCTCTCTCCCATGAAGCGCTAATTCCATACGAAAGGTATCATCCGTAAGTACCTGCGTGAGTTTTGCAACCATGGATTCGACGCAAAAGGGGTCAAAGAGTGCATCCTCTCGCCCTATAATCTCAGGTAGACTGGAGGTATTGGCACTGATAACCGGCGCACCACAGGACATTGCCTCTAACGCGGGTAATCCGAAGCCTTCATGCCATGACGGAAAAATAAAAACATAACAAAGGTTATAAAGTTTATTGAGGTCTGTATCTGTTACATAGCCTGTGAATATCAAATCCTGCCTGCCTAACCCGAGCATTTTTGCCTTACTTTGTAAGGATAAGAGTTCATCCCCTAAAATTTTGCCAGTAATGACTAACTGATACTTATTGTGAAGATGAACGGGAAGCTTTGCATAGGTCTGAATCAATCTATCAAGATTCTTTCGTGCATCAGCAGCTCCTGTGTACAAAATGAACGGCCTTGTAATATTAAAACGGTGAAATAAGGTTTGTTGATCTTCTTTAGGAATTTTGATTTGTCGAAATTCTGGATCAGCTGCCGCGGAAATATTTACAATAGCTGATGCAGGTAGTCCTAAAAACTCTTGTGCCTCTTTGCATGAGGATTCTGAAATACCAAGCAATCCTGTTGCACGTTTCATATGGGCAATTTTTTGATAGTAGTATACCTGATATTGTTGGTTCGTTACTAAATATTGATTAGGGTTCATACGTGGTATTGGGTCATACAAGGTGACCACAGTAGGGATGATTTGTGTAAACACTGCGATACTTGTGACCGCATCATCCGCAAAGCCCTCAAACAAACTGCTTATATGTAAGATATCTGGCTCAAGGTTGACCAAAAATGCCTCACGTATACGCTCTGCAACCTCTCTTCGCCATTTATTATCAGACTCACGCTCCTTGACCGGCCCTGGTGCATACCAAACAACAATATTTCTCTGTGGCAGAAGGTCGTTGAAGGCGGTTCGAATAGGTTCAATGGTATCAGGGAAAAGCCCATTTAAGGCAATGATAAGTTCATGAGCTTTGAGATTTCTGGCAATTGCTTGAGCAAGAGACAGACTATAGCGACCAATACCTCGAAAACGGCTCTCAGTTTGTGCACCTTGTAGATCCATAACTATACGCATTATCTATCTCCAAACGTAAGATTTCCTACTTACCGCAGTATAATCTTGATAATTTTTTAAAACAGTATGCATTTTCTAAAAACTCTATGTCATCGAATTGAGTAAAATATTCTATAGTATATTCGTCTTTTTGTTCTATCATGTTTTTAGGATTACTGCTTGTATCCACAACCAAATGCTTGAATCGTTATACGAGATGGAGATATTTTTTTAAGGAATTATTAACTTTCTTGTTTTTCATTCCTTCTTTCAGTATTTCAAATATCTTGTTAGCAGAATTAGAAAGCATAGAATACTCGCTATTAACAGTATATTTATTAAAAGTTGATGGCTTAGATACAGATTTAATGCCAAAAGCTAAACGATAATATATCCTTTTCCCAATAGATTCAAGCACTGGACTTCTGTTGATAACGTTTTTATATTTTAAACCTATTGAAACTATTTTGTTTGTAATATATTTTTTCAATTTTTAGCTTCCTCCTTAGCTATACAGTATGTCGATTATACTAAATTTTCATTTTTATATGCTTAACAACATTTATTAAATAATTTTTGTCGTAGAGATTAAGTTTTTCTATGAGATTATAAATCGTATCTTCCGATTCTCTAAATTCCTCATTACTCAAAGATAAATCTTGGTATTGTTTTATACTGCAATCTGACAAATCTAAATCTATATTGAATTTTTTAAACTCTTTCATAATCCTCTGTTTTTCTGTACGTGAAGAACTAACAGCATCTATGTAAAACAGTATATCACTCGTATTAAAATTTTCTATCAGCGAAGATAGCCATAACGAATAAAATAATGTATATAAGTCTTTGGTATTTAATTTAGAAAGCACTTCTTTCGAGTAAAACAGTCTTTCATCGTTAAAATTTTCTGAATTGTAGTAAGGGATATCACATTTTTTTGATAGTTCGGAAAACAAGCTATACCTATGCTGGTTTTTCCCTATAGTCATTAAACTCATTGTGTGAAAATAAAGATCACCTTTTTTAAAACGACTCTGATAAGATTCAAACTGAAACCTTGGGTTCCGTAATAGATATATATTTACAGAATCAAAATGTTTCTTCAGCCATCTCGATCTCAAGCTGCTTCTTGTAAACTTAAAAACCGACCTTTTAGGGGCATGGCCTATAAGAAAGTAAATATAGTTTTCTATATCTTCGCGGTCTTCATTTTCATCGATATAGAAGTAATCGAACGTGAACCCCTTTCTGAATGCAGGAACCTTCTTGTTTATAGTAAAATATTCCCAGAAATAATTTTTGTCTGTTGGTGGATGTCCCAATAATCTAATATGCTCTTCAAGAGGATTACCAAACATTTCCTTTTGATCTTTTATTTCGAGATTAAGCATGGTTTCATGAAACGGCTCATGGTATGACCAAAAATTACCGGAACCTCTAAATTTGTTCCATAAATATGTACTGCCGCTTCTAAAAATAGAATGTATGAATACAGGTTTTAGATTTGGGTCTTTTATCTTTGATTTTCCTGACTCTATCAATTCTTTTGTTATAATATCGGTAACACCCGATTCAATTTCTTTTAATCTGTCGTTCAGCTCTTTTATTAAGATATTCAGTTCTTGATTAGACCTCTCCAGTCTATCTTGCTCCGCCGAAAGTATAAAAACCTTTTTGGGCGCCATGAATAGCATATATATCCACCAGATTATAAAACCAAAAACAGGGGTTTTCCTTATATTTAAACAAAGCCGTTTAAAAATTCCGTCTCGTTTGCTTTGCATTTTTATTCCCAGTTCATCATACTATCTAACGAACATTTTCTTCGTTAGTACATTTAGCAATAGTTTAAAGCTATCTTCAACGTTGAGTTTGTCTGTTTCTATAACCACGTCAGGTGTTCGTGGTTCTTCATAGGGATCATCTACACCAGTGAAGTGCTGAATAATCCCTTGCCTTGCTTTTTTATACATACCTTTCACATCCCTTTGCTCGCATATTTCTTCGGGGCAGTTCACGTATATCTCGAAAAAATTCCCAGTGAGTGCCTTTTGTTCCTCTCTTATCGCCCTGTAGGGAGATATTGCAGCCACAATGGCATTTACACCATGTTTGTTCAGCATACGGCTAAGCCAGCCTATTCTCCTTATATTTTCGTCTCTGTCCTGTTTTGTAAAGCCAAGCCCTCTGGTAAGGTATTGCCTGACTACATCCCCGTCCAACAATTCTACATTCGATATGCCTTGTTGTAAAAAATAGTTATACAACAATGTTGCAAGCGTTGTCTTTCCCGAGCATGGTAAGCCTGTAAACCAGACAGTAAAACCTATCACGTATACATCCTCTTCGTAAATGGCATAGTGTTTATTTATATATACATAATGTGAACGGGGATGTCCAGATTACTCAATCCACCGACCCAAGCCCGGCTTGTGTACCCCACCTTTGACGGATTACTCTATTTAAATAGCAAAGACAGACTCTATAAAAAAACAGCACCTCGGATACTCCGAGGTGCTGTGAACTGTATGAAGGTATTGTTCTAAAACAGGAATTCGAGTTTAATCGAGGTCACGTTAAAATCGCTTGCTGCAAGGCTTAAATTCTGATTCCCTGTTGATGTGCGGTACTGGGCAAGACCCGGATTGTACGTGTTGAACAGTGCCTCTTCGATTATGAGCTGGACATTTTCCCATGGATACCATGAGAGTCCAAGGATTGTACCGGAAACATTTATATCCTTTACCTTGTCCGAATTTTGATAGAGATATTTCACATAAGCGCCGTATGTCCTTTTGTAATAATAATCTGCTGCTATGGCGAGCCCGTTTCTCTGAACACTGGTTCCATTTACACCATAGTTTACACCCGAGTACAGGTCTTCTCCATAGAACTTGTTGTCGTTTTGGCTCTGATAGATTGCAAACAGTTCAGCAAGATTCTTATCACCTATATACTGTACCTGAGCATCCACACCGTAGTTGTAGTAATTATCGTTATAAAAGGGATTGGGTATGCTTGCTGTTGCCGGCGCGATCATGCCTTCCTTGCCGAAATAACCAGATGCACCTATTTCTGCATATATGTTATGGTACTCGGGGAAGTAATATGCAAGACGTGGAGCCACATCAATACTGCTTGTATCCAGTGTACCGGGTGTACCTGTCAAACCCGCCAAGTTACCTTGCACAAAGCTGCCGGCGGTCTGACTACCTGTAGGATGATAAAAGCCTACAGTGGCAAACAATCCACCATCATTAAAATTACCCCACATACCGTATAATTCACCACCTTCAACCATTGCCCTATTGGGATCGTAGAGTGTATTGTGGGTGCTCATGCCCATAAGCTGTGAGGTCAATCCCCACATGCCTAACGAATTTGATGGATCCCCGGTAAACACGCTGTCAACGCCCCGTACTCCGTAAATGAGCGATTTGTCTCCGAGTGTTGTTTCAGGCGCTACGAGTGCAACATCGACAGCTCCAAGGCCTAATGTTCCGCCTTCATCATCTATGCCGGTAAGCTCAAGGAATGTGCCCATATTCGGCGTAATCCTGCCTCCGAAATAGATACTTGAATCCCCTACCAGATTAAAGGTTTCTTTATCATTATATCCTGAGGGAAAGGACAGAAAGCCCTGTCCTGCTGTTGTAACACCCCTCGGTACGATACCATTATTTCCGCCTGTCTGATTGCTCCACATAGAAACTATTCTGGCGGAAATCATAGGAATTCTGTTAATATTAACCCCGCACATTCTTGAATTACCTTTTGCTTTTACGCATTCCGCTGTATCCATTACATATCCATGAAGCTTAAAATCCCTGCCAAACGGTGTTAGGTGCGGGTAAACCGTGTGACAAACATCACAGGAAAACCCCGTCTGCCGTGCGAAACTCGGCATGGCATATGCATTTTTGGCGCCAAGCCAGCTCATCGCAATACCAAAACCAACAGCAAAAATCAAACTACCTGTCTTGTGAAAATTTGTTTTCATTCATTTTCTCCTTTTGTAGTTATCGTATATAGGTTTCATAGTATTATTGTTTCTTTGTTTTTGTCAGAGAGCATACATCGCTGCCGTTGAGCATCAGGTAGACAGTGATAGAGAAAAACGCAATGTGTTCGAGTATACCCCCATAATGATGAATACCGAGTGTGTTCATAACGCCGATCAGCCAAAGACCTGCATATACTGCGATATACTCCGTATAAACGCCCAATATCAGCAGCAGGAAAACCATACCGTCGCTGAATCCGATAAAATGCACGAATGTAACCGCACTCACCGGTAAAAGGTGTATCATGAACGAACTGTTCAGCAGATTTACAAACTCGGCAGGAGCAAGGAATGCCTGTAAAGAGTTTGATAAAAATGCACAAGCAAGCCCTATTCTTAAAAACAGGGAAGAATACATTTTTAACTTTTTCATCATTATGTCTCCTTTTTTATTATTTATTGTTAACGCTTCCAGTTGATGCGAAATAATCTATGAGTTCATGGATCTCTTTATTCGTAAGGCTTTGCTGAGGCATCATAACCGTATATTCTTTGAGCAATTCCTTTGCAGTTGGATCCGATACCTGCATCCGTGTAGTATGTTTGAGCCAGTCCGTAAGCCATTCCTTTGTTCGTATCGTTGTTACACCCTTAAGGTCTGGTCCAACAAGTATTCCCTTGCCTATGGTATGACAGGATGTACAACCCTTTGTCTCAAAGACCTGTTTCCCTTTTTCTGCATCCGTTGGAACGGTTTGGCTCTTTCGATAATGTTGAACGATTCGAACCTTTTGAACAGCTTTAGGCTCTTGAACTTGTTGTACCGCTTGTGCTGGCTGGGCAGTTTGTGTCGTCTGGCTTGCCCCTGTTTTAGGTATATACTGATAGGGGAGGTTAATGTGTTTCCAGCTCAGTACAAGCATTGTTAATGCCCTTGCCTGCTCATTGGTAAAACCAAAATCCGGCATTACAGTCCCTTTTGTTACACCGGCAGGATCCTTGAAGTGTTGATAGAGCCAGTTGAATGCTGTTTTGGGCCCTTGTTTGATATTCGAAAAGTCATACAGCTCCGGGTTCTTGTCCCCTTCAAATGTAAGGTCAGGACCTATCCTGCCGCCTTTGCCGTTGATGATGTGGCAGGTTGTGCAATTCTTTTCCGTAACCAGTTCTTCCGCCTGATTTATATAATACAGCCATGCCACGTTTTTATTGTCCCTGTGGCAGGTGTTGCAGTTGATCTCCATGATGTGTCCGGGATGTCTCAGCCCGTACTTCTCTCCAAGTTTTCTGTCGAGAAGCGGTTCATCCCAGTGTTCGACATCTCCGTGTGCAGCCTTGAGTGTCGTGGCGTATCCCTGCCCGCCGTGACATATTGTACATCCGTATTTCGAGAACTTATGGTACTTCATGAACGGCAGATCCGGGTGTGTGGTGAAAGGCTCTTTGGCCTGTTCCATACCAGGTATATTGTACCCCTGATGGCATGTTATGCACCGATCAACCCTGTGCAGAGAAGGAATATAGATCTGCAGTATGCCCATATCAATTGTTTTTGTTCTTTCCTGGCCGATGGTTTGGCTTGCTATTTTTGCAAAGCTGTTTTGATAGCTGCGCCATTGCGGGTGATTCTCTTTGTAGATCATGATGAGCGTGAGTCCGAACAACAGCACTCCACCTATGAATAACAAGAACGGATCCTTCTTAAACATTATGATTCCTCCCCAATAATTAAGATAGATTTAAAATCGTGTAGGCATTTTTATCCACTCTTGCCACGGCATATAAAGATGCCAGTAAGGTCCCCGCATGACTGCACCGACATATATTAGAATGACGATAACGGCAACAACGGCCAGGAATGCGGCATTTTGCAGCCTTCTGCTCTTATGGAACCATACGCCGATAGCCTCATCCTGGCTTTTGTCCAGGAATGGCCAGGCTGCCGCGAACAACAAAAGTACGGTAGGAATAATGATCCCGCCAACGAAACCGCCGCTTATGGTCAAGCCTTTGATTCTGATCGTGGTGTCCGCAACAAGTTCCTGAAGCCACAGAAAATACCACGGTGCTTTTGCAGGGTTGGGCGTCCACATAAGGTTTGCCGGCTGCTCGAGCGGGGCTTTGATAAAGAATGCAAGAGCCATGGTGACAACAGTGACAAATACAAAGATCACAAGGATTCTCCGCGTCACGTAGGGCGAAGAATTTACAGACTCACCACGTACCCTGTATTGGGTTATGGTGGGGGTAATTCCGGTTACCATGCCCATAATACTGTATGTCTTGCCTTTTGCAACCACCTTGTCCTGCTTGATTCTCTCGATACCGAGAGCCTCTACCGCGGCCAGTCCTCCGTCTTTCCGTATCCTCCACATGTGCCACAGTATCAGCATGAATATCAGTGCAGGCAGGAAGAATACGTGAGCTACATACCATCTGATGAGCGTGTTTTGATCGATGATTGTGCCGCCTATCAATATCTTGCTGATTGCAGGACCTACAAGTGGAGCTGACAATGCGATGTGATCTCCTATGGTGATTGCCCATAATGCAAGCTGGTCCCATGGAAGCAGATAGCCTGTGTAGGAGAGCATCATTGTTACAAGCAATAGGGCAAGGCCTATCCACCAGTTCAGCGGCCGGTAACTGCCGACCACTGTATCGCTCCGTTTGTAAGCGCCCGTCAGGAATACCCGCATCAGGTGTATGAAAACGGTTGCCACCATTAATTGGGCCGCTATCCTGTGAAGATCACGGATAAACCATCCATACGGTACAACAAATTCTAAATCTTTAATACTCCAGTATGCCCGTTCCACCGAGGGTACATACAAGAACATGAGAATAAGCCCGGTTATGGTAAGGATTGAAAACAGTGCAAGTATTATTGTTCCCAGAACCATGGAGTAGCTGAATGACATGCTCCTGGTCGTGGCCTTTGCCGGAAACCAGTGGAGTAAGAAATTCCTCGCCGTTGCATCGGACGCCTCTCTCTCGGTAGCAGGGCTGTACGTCCATAGTAAACTTCTTATAAATGCCTGAATCTTTTTTTTCATATCTACCCCCTATACTTTCAATCTAAAATCATGATTAACTGCAGTATTGGTATCGACGACAATCTGACCGTCAGGGGCGAGATAAAGCCTGTACCATGGCAGAGGTAATGGCGCTGGTCCTGCATATACATTGCCGTTCTCCCTGTATTTCGAACCGTGGCAGGGGCAGTGAAATTCGAAGGTCTCCGAAACTAATTTGCCGGATGACGAATCATATGTCTTGGGGGGTGAATACTGTGCAAGATTTACCGTACATCCGAGATGCGTACATATTGCCGAGATACAATGAAACCTGTCGTCATTTCTTATTATAAATAGTCTGTGTTCCGGCAAAAACCTTGCTCCCTCGGGAAAATCGGACGGCATGCCCACCTTGAATTTTGCGGGCGGCTCATACAATACCTTGGGGAATAAAGACCTTAATGCAGCAATCCCCTGCAGCAAAAGTCCTCCCACGATAAAACCACCGCCAAGGTACGACAAAAAACGCCGTCTTGAAATTTGTGCCTGTGTATTCTTTTCTTCTTTATTGCGATCAGGCATATGCAGGTTCCTCCTTAACTATAATTCTTTCCATGGTCATTGCCCCGGTAGGACAGATATGAGCGCAAAGCCCGCATCTGATGCATTTTTCATCGTCCTTTAACAGGACGGTGACCGGTTCGTTTTCACTATAGCCTAAATTGTTGAATAAGTTTTTTTTGTCTTCTTCGCTTATGTCCACCTCTTCGAGTGGAACAAAAGAGAAGCAATCCTCAGGGCAGATATCAGAGCATCTCCCGCATAAAATGCACAAGTCGGAATTATAAACAGGGCTTGTATGACACTGCAGACACCGTGCACCCTGAATGTGTGCATCTTCTTCCGTGTATGATTGCTCTACTTCCTGCAGACCAATCCTTCTCTCTGGTTCGAGCTGAGGCGGTATCTGCCTGGTATAACCGTCATAATTTTTCGGCATTTTATATGCGTCTGTAGGAAGTACCTCAACGTTGACATTGTATTTTACCTCTCTGCTTTTTTTGGAAAGATATTTATCTATGGCTGCCGCAGCCTTTTTACCATCGGCGATTGCGTCTATAAGATTGCGGGGTCCGAATGCGGCATCACCGCCGGCGTATACGCCTTCTGCAGTGGTAGCCAGGGTATTCGGATCGATCTTTATTGTTCTGCGGGGAGAGATGTCTATTTTTTCGTCCCCCTTTAGGAACGACAGATCAACCGCCTGTCCTATAGCCATGATAACAGAATCAGCCTCGAAAGATTTCGTAACGGCCTCATCAAACTCCGGGTTGAATCTGCCCTCTTTGTCGAAGACGGAAACGACCTTCTTGAATTCGACGGCCTTTACCTTACCGTTATTGCCGATGATCCTCTTTGGTCCCCATGAAGGAGAAAAGATGATGCCCTCGTCCTTTGTCTCGATCAGTTCTGCTTTTCCCTGGATACTCCTCGCTGCCGGCATCTGGTCCATGGACTCAAGACTGACCACGTGCACTTCAATGGCTCCTTCACGCAGCGCTGCACGTGCAACATCCAGGGTTTCGAATATCCTCTGTTCCGCAACTTCACTCTCTTCTGCGGTAAACGTGTTTCGTTCCCGCTGAACGTTTTCCATGAGTGTTCGAAGTGCATCCCGGGCTGCATCCAGTGCAACAAGTCCTCCACCTATGACAACCACCCGTTTCCCAAGATTGTACTTTAAACCTTTGTTGCCGCTGACCAGATACTCGATAGCCTTTATGACGCCGTGAAGGTTGCTGCCCTCGATGTCAAGGTTCCTTCCGCTCTGGGCTCCTATGGCAATGAAAATCGCTTCATACCCATGGGTTTTTAATTCGTTGATACCGAATTCTTTTGTAATCGGCGTTTTGTAGCGTATCTCAACTCCAAGATCTGCGATCTTCTGGATTTCCTTCTCAAGCACGTAGTTCGGCAAACGGTACCGTGGTATACCGAATCTCACCATGCCGCCTGCGGTATCCGAGGCCTCAAACACCGTTACGCTGTATCCTCTGAGTGCCAGGTCATGGGCACATGAAAGCCCTCCAACGCCTGCACCGATAACAGCGACCTTCTTGTTTTTCTTTTGCTGTTTTGAGAGCAATGGTGCATCCATGTCCCAGCCATGGCTGTTCGGGATAAACCCCGTTAAAAGTTTATCCTGAGTATCGGGCTGTCTTGATTCCGCACCATAGCGTTCGCAGAGAAATTTTTTCAGAGATCGAATCGTGATAGGCTCGCCGATATCAACCTTGCCTTTCCTGCATGCGTCTTCGCAGGGGGCTGCACATACCCTTCCGCATACAGAGGCAAAAGGATTCGGGGATCGTGCAATCAGATAACCCTCTTCATATTCATTCTTTGGGACACTCTGGACATACATACCCGCGTCGGTGTGTATAGGACATCCCATCATGCATAAGACTTCTTCCCGAAAAGAGGGTAAACTTCTCAATCTCACTTTGTATTTATTCATATATTTTACTCTGGCAAGTGATAGAATCAATAAGCCGAGTTTTCTGTAGAAATTTTAAAGATGGATTTTTAGCTTATTTCTTCGTTTGATCGTTTGCCTTAAAAAAGGAAATTAATTCTTTGACTTCCTGCTGAGTCAGGTTCTGCTTGGGCATGGGTAAGCCATATTCTTTTTCCAAAGCTTGAGCTGTTTTATCTGTTTTCAACATTTTACTCGTGTTCTGTAACCAGTCCGTTAGCCATTTTGTGGTTCTTGTCTGAGTTACGCCCTTGAGGTCGGGTCCTACAAGTTTTCCCTTGCCAATAGTGTGGCATGCGGTACATCCCTTTGTGGTAAAAAGGGTGGCACCTTTTTTTGCGAGAACCTGGCTGTTCTGGCTGCCCGCAGCGTACGCTACGGTTGCGAAAGAAACAAAAATCGATACTGCAATTGCTATCTTTTTCATTTAAATTTCCCCCCTAATAAATTATTAATTAGCAAGCCTCGTTACTTTATCAAATTTGTCATAATTAACTTTACAAAAAGAAAATATTGACTGTTTCTAAATTTTCAATAATATTTTGTCAAGTATTTTGTTAATCTCTTGGATTTGTCGCAATTACAGAACTACTTGACTTGTTTGACAAAACTATGTGTTTAGATTTAATCCTAAATATGAGGGTGGGGTAAATATGAAGAACAATACAATAAAGCATATAATTCTCATTACGATAATATTTTTATACTCAGCAAATGCGCATGCAAAAACAAATGCGTGTTTAGTTTGCCATAAAACACTGCCGCAGGACAAGGTTGAGTGTGTTACAGATTGCTGGTTACGGTCGCTTCATAAACAGAGTGACGTAACATGCGATGCGTGTCATGGTGGTGATCCGGATATTGCGATCAGGAATGTAAACCAACTTTCACCGAAAGAGTTCGCGAAGGACAAAGCACTTGCAATGTCTCCCACCAAAGGGTTTATCGGCATTCCAAAAGGCAAGATGATGTTCGAGGTGTGTGGCAAATGCCACGCTGATGCTGTTAATAGGTACAAAAACAGTATAATGGGTGTTGCTTATATTGACAATAAAGGCGGGCCGTCCTGTACTGATTGTCATTCTGCCCATTACGTTATCATACCGGATGTGCCCAAAACATGTGAAAAGTGTCATAAAGATACAACAGGATTTGATCAGATTGATCCTATGAATGTCAATGAAGCAACTATAAGCGAGCTTTCCAGGATAAGGATAAAACTTGCGGAAGAGAAGGTTAAAGGTAAAGAACCGCCGCTGTTTCCTAAAGAACTCGGTTCATTCCAGATAGGATTTGTAGCATTCGGTGCCATTATCGTTTTGTTCATCATCGCCTATTTCATTTATATCTTTACAGAGAAAAGGAGATAACATGAGTTTTGAAATTATAAATATTAAGAGGCCATCTTATTCTATAGTGGCCGGAGGAGTAATCGTACTGCTTTCTATTGTTTCCCTGTTTATCAGCGTTCTGTTTGCCTATCTCTTTATAACAGGGAAAGGCAATAATTTTATATTTGGGACAATGTTAGCAGTAGAATTTCTCATTGCAGGTATTATTCTCATTCTTTATTTAAAATACTTCCTTGGATTTAGAGAAGTATCTGAAGACAGAGAGGAGGAATTATTATGGTAAATGAATCTGATAAGACCACAGATAACACAACGGATAACGCTGATAGGAAAGGTATAACCAGAAGAAGGTTTATCCTTGGCGCTATCATTGTAGCAATTATAGGTGCATTTGGTTCCCTTCTCTCATTGCTCAAGGTGTTGTCCCCTTCAAAAAAGGGCGGCGGATATGTGTCAACTATTACACCTGGGGATGTACTCGTTTATGCAACAGGCAGCAAAATAGGCATGGAAGTTAAGGCAAGTTCAATGAATGATGGGGATGCAGAACTCGTATATCCCAGGGGTAAATCATCAAATCCGGCTAACATTGCCCAGCTTATAAAACTCAAGGAACCGGATTTCAAAGCCCCCACGCATATCAACCTTACGGATAAGGGCTTTGTTGCTTACAGTGCTATATGTACGCACCTCGGGTGTACTGTTTCATGGGTTAAAAATAAGAATTCTCCGGACGCATCATATACCGAATGCTTCTGTCATAACAGTATATTTAATCCAAGAAGGGGTGACAAGGTAGAAGGTGGTCCAGCACCTATACCGCTTGCACAGATAGGCATTAAAGTAAGAGACAATGACACGCTTGTCTTTACAAGTGATTTTACAGGCCCGATAGGACCTCAGGTCTAATAAAAAAGGGGATTAAGTCATGTTTAAATGGTTTGATGAAAGATTGGAATTAAAAAAATTCAAGGAAAAATTTTTATCCAAGACATTTCCAACACATCCAACATTCTTTCTTGGAGAGATAGCGTTGTTTTCCTTTATAACGCTTGTTATAACGGGTATATTTCTCGGTCTTCTCTATGAACCGTCTACAAAGATGGGTTCATTGTTTGGGGCTATGGTACCTGCTGCATACGCGAGTGTGGTAAGAATAGATCTCTTACCGATGGGTATGCTTATACGACGTATCCATCATTGGTCGGCAATGATCATGATAGCTGCTATCCTTGCTCACCTCATGAGAGTATACTTTACCTCGGCATACAGAAACCCAAGGGAGATAAATTGGTTTGTAGGACTCGTGTTGTTCGGCATTTCTCTCTTTGCCGCATTTACCGGTTATTTGCTGCCTTACAGCAACTTCTCTGTAACAGCAACATCGATTGGATACTATATTGCAAAATCGGTCCCGTGGATCGGAAACTGGATTTCTACGTTATTATTTGCAGGCGATTTTCCATCGAATGCCACAGTACCACGATTTTTCTTTTTACATGTGATGTTAATACCTTTATTACTTGCAAGCCTTATCGGTTTACACATGGTGATCCTCGTAAAACAAAAGCACACAGAACCGTCAGTTAACCGTAACAAAAAAGAGGCACAGAACGGTAAAAGGCTCATAGGCATACCAATCTGGCCGGAACAGGCCATCTTAAGTATAGCGTTTTATTTCTTCTTATTGTTTGTAGTTGTTTTGATAGCAACCTATATCCCCCTGAACCCAATCGAAACATACGGACCACCTTCGCCAGGTACGCCGGTCATGAGACCCGACTGGTATTTCCTTGTTATATACGGCTTTCTAAAGCTCATACCGGGAGATCTGTCGTTTTCGATCTTCGGCGGCAAGATCACGCCTGAAACCATTGGTGGTGTTATATTCCCCACATTTTTGATCCTTGTTTTTGCATTGGTTCCACTTATTGATAGGGCAAAGGAACCTCAACATTATATTTCCAATCCGCTGCACAGACCATTTATGACTGCATTTGGTATTACCGGCGGCGTTTTTCTTACCATGCTTGTTGTTTCCGGTTATATAGATGTGCTGAAGATAGAACCAAACACAATGATAATCTATGTGATTATTGCAACAGCAGTTGCATGGGTTTTATCATACTCCTTATTACGGCTATACAATAAAAATAAGAACGGAGGGAGAAATGTTTAAACTAAAATACCTCTTTGTATTGCTTTGCACATTAAGCGTTCTATTAATTGCAGGTATACATGCCTATGCGAATAATGGCGCTGCAGAGAATAATTCCTGTGTGAGATGCCACATGGCTTTATCAAGCAGTAGCTTTGTGGGAGCAAAATCCCATAGCTGGGAGGGATCGATACATCAAGAACACGGTGTAACGTGTGATAAATGTCACGGCGGGGATCCCGAAGCAAAAACGGAAAGAGAAGCACATATAGGAGTTTTCAGCTCGAGCAATCCGGACAGCACGGTGTATTATAAAAATATTCCCAAAACCTGCGGCAAATGTCATGGTGCGGAATATTATAAATTCACTCAGAGCTTCCATTATAAAAAGCTTGAAACGACCGGTCAGGGGCCCAACTGCGTGACGTGTCATGGTTCTATGGTGACAACGGTTTTGCAACCCGATGATATAGCAAATGTTTGCGAAAGGTGTCACAACAGCAGAATGGGCATATTCCCGTACGTGCCTGAAAAAGCTAAAGCTGTATTGCTCTTACTGCAAGAAAATAAAGCACTTATCAATGCAGACAAAAAACTTTATACATCAAAGGGCGATCGCAAAATGATCGATGCAGCACAGACAAATATATCATCCGCACGGCTTGAGTGGCATACATTTGATCTGGATGCCATTGTACGGTACCTGCAGAATGCATACAGTTCACTTGAGAAAGTGAATCAAGCAAAAAAGCTGTCGGTGCCGGTGCAGAAAAAGCCCCTATCAAAAAAGAAATAATTTTGAATCTTGAGTTTTCAATATTGAATCCTGCATTGTAAGTCGCGTATCTTCTGCGTCTCTATAATGCAGGAATAGGTTAATAGGATTTGTCTATCTCAGCCTTTTTGAGGAGTTTGACAATGTCCGCATGGCTTTCAGCGGCTGCCCATGATAAAGCACTATCTCCGAATTTATCTATGACATTTATGTAGGCGCCGTGTTTCAGTAAAAGCTTAACCGTGTCAATATGTCCTGTGTACGCTGCGAGCATAAGAGCTGTTTGTCCATCGGCGTTCTTCGTATTCACATTCATGCCTGCCTGCAAAAATAACTCCACTACCTTTGTGTTGCCGTCCTTTGCACTGTTCAGGAATTGCTTCGGTGTATACTGAACATTCAATGTGCTTAAATCTTTGCGCGCGGTTTCCTGACTCTTTGTACATCCCATAAGAGACATAGACGAGACAAATAGTATAATAAACAATAGTGTTGAATAATGAGATATTAACCTCGCTTTATTGCCTTCAAATTCTTTCGTGTTAACGAGTTTAAAAAATTTTTTAATTGTCATTGTTTTCCCTCCTTTTGTATATATCTTTATTCATAAAAATTATGAATGTCAATATGATAAAATTTTTATTCGAAGCATGATTATAATAACCTTTGACTCAATGTAAATCATACAGTATATTTAAATCAAAATCGTTGAAAGAAGGAGGTTACTGTGGAACAAACACAGGTGAAGTACGGGTCGTACCGGTGGGTGGTTTTAATTTTATTCATGTTTCAGGTTATTCTTACCCAATTTCTGTGGCTCAACTTTGCTCCAATACAGCCCACCATGGAGAAGCTGCTGAACATAACCGATTTTCAATTTGTTCTGCTGTTGTCGGTTTTCAATATATTTAACTTGCTGCTTTCATTGCCTGTAGGCGCTGTTCTTGATTCAAAAGGATTTAAATTTACCGTGGGCCTGGGATCAATCATCATGGCTGTTGCTGTATTATTAAGGCTTAAATCGGATAGTTATGCATGGATCCTTGCAGGTCAGATTGGCATTGCCATTGCCCAGCCCTTTATTGTGAACAGCGGTGCAAAGCTTGCATCCGTTTGGTTTAACAAAAACGAAGAGGCACTGGCAAACGGCTTCGCTTCCATGGCAATGTTTCTCGGCATGATAGCCGCCCTGGTCATTACACCGATCATTATTCAGCACATGGATCTGTTCCATATCATTGTAATATACGACGGTGTTACGGTGGCGGGATCAATATTATTCCTGCTGTTTGCAAAAGATAACCCCTCCATAAGCACAACGGTTAAGAAGGAAGAACAGGCATATCATCCTGTACAGGCATATAAAGATCTTCTGAGAATCAAAGATATGATCGTTCTTGCATGTATTATGTTTATAGGTGTTGGTTTCTTCAACGGTATTACAAACTGGTTGGATAAGCTTCTGGGTCCCCAGGGATTCTCAGAAGAGCAAAGTGGCATCATAGTAGGCATCCTTGTTGCAGGCGGTATTGTTGGTGCTGTTGTGATACCGATCCTATCAGATCTGATTAAACGAAGAAAACCATTTCTTATCGTTGGGACAATAGCTGCAGGCATATTTATGTATCCGCTGATGCAGACCAGAAACTACACTACAGCAATCATACTTGCAGCAATCCTCGGGTTTTTAGTAATATCCATCTTACCAATACTATTCCAGATGACTTTAGAGGTAGTCGGGGAAAAGTTAACGGGCAGTGCAACCGGTATGTTATGGGTTTTTGGTGCCACAGGAGCAATCGTAACCATTTATGCAATGGAGTTTATCGGAGAAAAAACAGCCGATTTCCGCAATGGTATGTGGTTATTAATGGCAATGTTTGTAATTGCATTTCTGCTGTCGCTCGGCTTAAAGGAAACCTACGGGCGCAATAATAACAAGGAAACCATCAAGCAATAGGCGCGTCTGCAATGAACAATCAGTTCAAGACATTGGCTGTTGTTAATCTTAAGTCTGCAAATGGAAGGACAGAAAGGCTCTGGCCTGGTATAAAACAGGCATTATCGGAGGCCATCGGCAATTTCGAATTTGCATTCACAACCGGACAATACACGGCTCCGGATATCACAAAACAGGCGATCAAATCCGGCTTTGGCCGTATCATATCTGTTGGCGGTGATGGCACCCTGAACGAAGTTGTAAACGGTTTTTTTGAAAATGATCTGCCGGTAAACCCGCAGGCAGTCCTTGGAGTAATCTCCATGGGGACAGGTGCTGATTTTATAAAGACAATGGGCATACCAAAACCGTATCAGGATGCCGTGAAGGTTATCAAAAATGCAAATACAAGGGATATGGATATCGGTAAAATTAAATTCATATCACACGACGGACATGAAACAATCAGGTATTTTATCAATATAGCGGATGCGGGTATCGGCGGTGAAACGGTTGACCGGGTAAACAGGACAACAAAGGCATTTGGTGGTTTTATCTCCTTTTTATGGGCAACCATTATGACACTCGTCACCTACAAGAATAAAAATATCACCATAATACTTGATAATAACAAACCTTACAATACCGAGATCAACATGCTTACCATTGCCAATTGTCAGTTCTTCGGCGGGGGCATGCACATCGCTCCAAAGGCAGTGCCGGATGACGGCATGTTCGATATTGTTACAATCGGCAAGGCAGGGTTCATAGATTTCCTGAGAAACTCTTCAAAAATATATAAAGGCACGCATATAAATGATCCCATGGTCGGCTACACGAATGCACGACATATTGAGCTTACCTCGAAAGACAGGGTATTGCTCGATGTGGATGGTGAACAGCCGGGCATGTTGCCTGCAACATTTGACATCCTGCCCAAAAGTATACAGGTAATCGTACCGTAACACGACAATCCATCTAAGCCTTCTTATTGCATTTTTGTTTGAATATAAATAGGTAGGATCTATGAACGAAAATAAGTTGACTCCAAAACTGGAGCATGCGCTTATGGCATTCCAGAGAAATGAGATTACAGAGCATCTGGTTTATAAAAAGCTTTCCAACAGCTCAAGCGACAAAAACAGGGATGTCCTTTCAAGAATAAGTGAGGATGAGCTTCGGCATTATGGAATATGGAAAAAATATACCCATATCGATGTTAAACCGGACAAAATAAAAATCTTTTTTTATATCGCTCTTGTAAGGCTTTTCAGTCTGACATTTGCAATCAAGATAATGGAAAAAGGAGAAGGTAATGCCCAGTATAGCTATAAACAAGTTGCCAATGATTTTGCAGAGGCATCACAGGTTATAGAAGAAGAAGAAAGACATGAGAAAGAACTTATATCCCTTATTGATGAGGACAAACTTAACTATATAAGCTCCATGATCCTCGGGCTGAACGATGCGCTGGTAGAGCTTACCGGTACGCTCGCCGGTTTGTCCTTTGCGTTTCAAAATACCAGGCTTATCGGAATAGCAGGCCTGATAACAGGTATTGCCGCGGCCCTGTCAATGATGTCCTCGGAGTATCTTGCAAAAAAATCCGACGGGGGAGATAAAAACCCTCTCAAGGCCTCTCTGTATACGGGCATCGCTTACATAATTGCGGTGGTATTGCTCGTTATGCCGTTTTTTATCTTTCAGGTCTACTATACGGCCATTTTTTCAACGCTCGGTATAGCAGTTGTCGTTATACTCTTTTTCACCTATTTCATTTCTGTTACAAAAGAAGTGCCTTTCCTGACCAGGTTTTTTGAGATGAGCGCAATAAGCCTCGGGGTTGCAGGGCTATCGTTTTTAATCGGCTACGGTCTCAGGGTGTTTCTGCACGTGAGTATGTAACCTCCCACGTCAAGCAGAATTGAAGGGCTGCCCCCTTGCCTTCCCAACCGGGCAAGCCTATGGAGAATGCGTTTATAGAAAGCTTTAACGGGCGGTTCCGGGATGAATGCCTCAATGAGAACTGGTTCCTATCGATCCAGGAAGCCCGGGATATCATCGAGCATTGGCGGATCGATTACAACCAGAACCGACCCCACGGGTCATTAAACGGACTTACGCCGGATGAGTTTGCAAAACAGTACGAGACATGGTAAAGAATGGTCAGGAAACTCTAATTCAAGGTGCTCTGTAAAATGGGGGAAGGTCAGGGGGGGTTAGTAGTACCAATAGTACAATGCTGGAGGCCTTAAATATAAGCGGCCAATCTTTAACATCATTTACATTACCTCCGGTTCCAACATCTTATAACGGATGGTTTTTTAAGGTTAAACTTGCTATCTCGCCTGTGGATGGTACTGTATGGGCGTGGACACCTGGTTACTTATCAGGGTATTCATTTACAGGGCGTGTGTATGGGCCTTATCCCATAAACCTTTTAGAATCTTTCAATCCCTATTTAATAGATTGTGGTACAAATGAAAAATGGATAATCGTGAATCCGGTCACAAATGATATATGGATGGGGAACCCTGCTACAACAACCGTACTTGCGTTGTCGCCGGATGGTGCTGTCCAATTTCAGAAAAACCTGGATATTTATATATCAACAATGGCTGTATCTCC
Organism: uncultured Pseudomonadota bacterium; assembly: GCA_964547905.1. Taxonomy (GTDB): domain Bacteria; phylum JAMCPX01; class JAMCPX01; order JAMCPX01; family JAMCPX01; genus JAJYLM01. The sequence goes on from CAZJPN010000061.1 coordinate 96,693, forward strand.
CAAAACAGGGAATGTATGGATCGGAGTAGAGAAGGGGTCACCCATTTAAAGTGCACCTGTCAAGAGAAAAGTTCATCCCTATCGTGAGAAACGGAGTTTCTCACGGCTGTTCCATACTTTGGTGTTATCACCATCTCTACCATTGCCGTAGTTTCTTTGTGTTTGTGT
>CAZJPN010000062.1:0-14608 GCA_964547905.1 uncultured Pseudomonadota bacterium
CAAGGATCGCCTGCTTATATTCATTGAATAGGTTCACAGAATTCTTTTGTAAAAAAATGGACGGTACAAAAAATAACAATATAATAACAAGTAGTATCAGTATGCCATATAAACGTTTCATGGTTCCTATCTGATATATCAAGAACAAACACTGCTGTCCAAGATAATCTGAAATCATAAAAGCTCCTCTTATAAAATAAGGATTTTAGACAGGTAAATTCTCATTCTCAAAACCAGGTTACCCCTTATCGTTTTATCCTTCGTCATGATGCTGTCCAATTAAATTCCCCCGAAAGCCAGTTGTTCTGCCTCTGGAATGATGGGCAAGGTTTCAAAGGGTTTGTCGATCCATTCCCATAAATCCCTGTAAGTAAAGAGATTATAACGTAATAGTGCGACAAGGTTGCTTAACGACCATGCAAAGGTTGACCGAAACTTCAAATACTTGAGCACCAGTATCGCTATTAATGCTGTCCAAATCTGTGTCATCACCGCATTCGGAGATGTCCCGACGAAGGTCTTTATCCTCAGATTCTGTTTGAGGATCTTAAAAAATATCTCTATCTGCCACCGATCCTTGTATATGGCCGAGATGGTCGTCGGTCCGAAGGTTAGATGGTTGCTTAAGAGCACAATTGCCTTCTTGTTCTCCTCATCCCAGACCTCTATCCTTCTTAAGGGATACGGGCAGTCCTGGTTTGCGTAAAAGCCGTTCAGTCGAATCAGTTCATCCTTCACGATATTCCGGTTGTTCGGTACGGTCCTGTCTTCTATGACCGTATAATCCGCATTCTCTTTCTGCCGTGTTACAAAATATATCCCCTCACTCGTCCATGTGCCAAATAATGCATAATCGATATACCCTTTGTCTATTGCAACAATAGAGCCTTTCGGAAAGGTTAATCCTCTCGCTATATTGATCTCGTGTACCTTCCCATCGGTAAGGTTGGCAAATACAGGCAGGTATCCTTCGTGATCCAATAACAGATGCAGCTTCACTGCCCCTTTGGTCTGTCTGAATTTTGCCCAGTCGAAAAGACGTGCACACAGCTCTATGACCGTGGCATCAAGGCTGAACAGCTTGTTCTTAAACCGAAACTTCTTCTTCCCACCGGCTACTTTCTGACAGCGCTTTAAAAATTCATAGAATATTCTCTGGTATAACTCCCACGGTCGATGTTCATTCGCATACGACAGCGTGGAACGGTGCGGAGCACTGTCAACGCCAAGGTGCTTTAACTTCCCGATACACGTCGCAAGCCCCCCGCTTATCTCCCTCAATGAATGGGCCTGCCCTAACTGGCAGAAGAGCATGGCTACGAATTGATCCCAACAACTAAACCCTTTTGCTCCCTTCTCAGCTTTTGTCTCCTTTACTGCCTTGTAAAACTCTGCCGTTGAAAATAATTGTAGAATCTGCCCAAAAACACTGTTATACCTATTCATCAGAAGCCTCCTTTCAGGTTATGTTTGCTTTCTCACCATACATATTTACCTGATTGGGGCTTCTTTTAAAAGTTTATCTTGGACAGATGTGAAAACTTGACAATATTCATATAATGGGATATTTTACTAACAAAGACAGTAAAGAGGTGAGTTGTGAATACAAAAATAACGTTTCATTCATTGATAATTTCTGTTTTTTTATTATTTTCCTATGTTAGCTTATCTTACGGCCAGCAGTATGTAAGTCAAGGTGCATGGGCAGTCGGATTGGTACGAGGGCTTAGCTGGGAGGCTGAAGGTATTCCGCAGCAGCCAACATTGCAAGATTATTTTGATTTGCTTTCCGGCAGAAACTTTATATCCGTTGACTTGAGGAATTACAAAACCAGACTTGGCAAATTGCCCGATACGATAACATACAACATAGATGTCCAGCACAGCGGAAGGTACCGCCTTGTTGCTTATGTGTACGGTAACCCTCTGATGTTTACCATAGATAACCAGCCTACCGCTGCTTCCACACTCTCAAACGGATGGAATTATGAAGATATGGGTACGTTTATCTTAAAGAGGGGTGTTCATAAATTAAGTATTACGATAGCGCAGGGAGGTTCGATTGGAGCACTCTACTTAAGTTCTTATGCGGAAAACGCAATACAGCCTGAAGGAGGATGGGTGGCAAATAAAGCCCTTGATTACGGTACAGAGGCAAGAACAATGGCCATGGCAATGGATATGGCAGAACAACTCCCTGTTCTGACTCAAATACCATCAACAATAAGAGCTGGTTTGAACGTGCGGGAGTTTATATTTCAGGTTCCATCGGATCCCGTGGTAAATTTTAGCATGGCATTTCCCGGTGCATCAAAGGGATATGTGATGGTGGATAATTCCATTGTTATTCCTTACGATACATCTGTTGAGCAATCATTCCGGATAAACTTAAAGGCTCTCAGCCTTTCGCAGGGACAGCACATAGCATACATGAAGGTTTTATCAGGACAGATGCCTGTTTCATTTATTATAAATCAGCACAATGATACCCCAGAAGCTTATGTATCGCTTATGAGAACAAAGGGGTTTACTATGGGGGTTGCGAATCAATATGTTCCTCTCAATATCGCCCAAGCCTCACTGGGCAACTTTATTGCTCAGGTAACAAAGAAGACACCCACAGCCCTTTATCTGGCGGCAATGCCGCTCGTTAAAGAAACAGAACTTCCTTCTCAGAAGGTTTTGAGAACGTACAGTGAACCTATAAGCCCTATGAAGCCTTTCGAATAATGCCAATGAAACGTCTATTGTTGGTTAGCTTTTTGATATCGGGGATATTGTTAACTTCACATGGCGCAGTGGAAGCGAGCGAACTTATGTACTTTGCACCAGGCTTTAATTTGGTCCATGGAGCAACTATTGCCGTAGCCCCTTTTCAAAATCTTACCCATGCTCAGTCTGCGGGTGATAGAGTTTCCAATTATATCGCGAATACGTTTGCCCAGAGCAGACTGTTCAGGGTATATGCCGAGAACTTATTTACCATTCGTATGCCTTATGCCGGCTTAAGTCCTGCACTCCCTGTTGATAGATCGATATCCATGAAGATAGGGCAGCAAGTCGGATTGAACTATGTTATATTCGGCAGTGTAGTAGAATATGACTATCAGCTTAGCCCGCAGGGAAGCAGAACACTTCCCATTGTTGGAGTTGATATAAGAATAGTAGATATTAATTCCGGAAGAATAATTTTTGCAGGGTCTTTTGTAAAAGAAGGTATGTTCGGCAGTTCTATTGATGATGTTGCAATGGATGTAGTCAGGTCATTTTATGAGAAGGTTGTAAAATGAAGATAAGCGGCAAATTGATTATCATTTTCTTAATATTCATTGCCGGCTGTTCATCCATACTTTCTTCAAACTTTCTTATACCTTCTGCAAGCGTTAACAATATAAATTGTATTGCGGTGCTTCCTTTCAAAAACAATACACAGGATCCAAATGCCGGGAATATATTGTCTGACATTCTTTCGATAGACCTTATGAAACACCGGGATTTTAATGTAATGGGCAGAATGGAGGTCGAAAGGGTATTAAGAGAGAGAGACATATATACACCGGATGGCGTATCGCCGGATGATGCTGCGGGTATGGGAATAATATTAGGTGTACAGGCTGTTTTTGCTGGGGAGGTAACACAATATTTTTATAAGCCGTCAAGCCTTCCTACCGAGGGTGCGGTTCCTACAATAAGTTTCAGCCTCTCTCTTATTGATACAGCGACCGGTCAGGTCATATGGACGGGTAATGGCACATTTACACCATCGGGCCTGCTTGCTGAAGGTACTACGCCAATAATAGATGTTGCACAGAACGGCATAGAAGCATTGCTTAATTCTTTTTATAACGGCATAAGCCCGAGGATTGAATCGTCGTCAAGAGTATGCTGGTACGATCCAAACACAATATTCTCAAGGATTATAGTTGCAAGTCCGCAAATACCTCAAACCCCCCAGGCTCCGGCTCAGACGGCACCAGCGCAGCAGAGGGTAACTTCTGTTGAAAGACCGCAGGTTGGGGTACCGCGCGCAAAGGTGTCGATCTTAAATGCAAGCGGTAACCCAAGGGCATCCATGCTTGTAGGCGTCACACTTATCAAGGATAAGATCAACGTTGTAAATGTAAGTACGGAAAAATATACGAAACCAAGGAGCATAATATACTACAGGGCTAATTACTATGAACAGGCATTGCACATAGCGAGGCTATTAAGGAAGATGCCGGAGATCGTTGAATCACCAACATACAAATGGGACATAACTGTTATGATTGGCAGAGATTTAAAATAGATCGAGGCGAGGGGCATATAATGATAAAGAACAAAAATTTTATTTTAATTTTATTATCGGGTTTGATTATGTTTTTAATATCCAGCAATGCATATGCACAACAAGAAGATAAGAGGCTGTTTAAGGCTTATCTGTCATTGAGCGATGCCTACGATTCGAATGTTTTAAGAAGTGGCGGACAGTCAGCAAATAAAAGTGATAATATAATCTATATACAGCCCTCCCTCGCTTTTTTATTACCCTTCAGATTTGGGGCGGATTTTAATTTTGATTATACCTTTACGTACCTAAACTACAGCAAGTATACCGAATACAATACCTATTATAGCAATCTAAACGCTTCTTTAAATTTCTATCCCGTAAAAAATTTCACATTTGGTATACTCGATTCTTACATAATGGTTCCGATATCTCCGCAACTGCCTACGTACGCGGTTACAAACATCACGCAGGCCAATTATCTCAATCCGTACATTACCTACAAATTTGTTATAACTCCGAGGCTCAATATAGACGCACGGTATGATTTCATAGATGTCAGCTTTCCCGGCTCTCTTGGTATTGCATACTATGTAAATGAGCCACAGATCGATGCTGTTTTTTTGTTAAATCATTATATAAAGATAAAACCCGGTTACAAGTATATATCCCAGACATTTAACGAATCATCTTTAGGTACGATCAATCAATCCCAGCCATACATAGAACTTGACATTGCTCATGGTACACAATTATCTTTTACCGGAAGCTACAGCTATGTTGCTTTTGACTTTACGGACAATACACAATCAGGCAATATATATCTTGCAAAGCTTGAATACAAACCGAACGACAGATTAACGTCGGATCTGTATGTGGACGGTTCGAAATCTTTTGATATTTTCGGAAGGCTTTATTCTCAGGTTGAAGGCGGGCTTGATGCTAAATATCATTTAACGGAACGCTTGGTTTCGAGTATCGAGGCAAAATACCTGAAGTTAAAATATGCTGGAGAAAATTACTATACAGATGCATCGGGTGGTGATATAGGGGTAAGTTATAAATTTACTCCTTGGTCAGAAATATTTGCAACATACTACTATTATGATGAAAAACCTGAAAATTCAAATGTTACCGGTTACCAGGACTCAAGGATACTTGTCGGTATCCGTGCTGGACTACTGTAAGCTAATCCTTTTAATAGTTATTGTAGCGTCTGTAATTCCTTCTGTGGCCCATGCTCAGGGAGAATATTTTGTAGGTCCCGGGGATGTACTCAATGTGGAAGTTTTTGGAGAAAAGGATCTTTCGGGTAATTTTACGGTTTCAGAGGACGGAAATATCAAAAATATCCTGCTTGGCGATGTTCATGTCAATGGGCTTACAACAGCTCAAATAGAAAAATTGCTTACAAAGGAACTTGGCAAAAATTACCTTGTTGACCCTATGGTTACCGTTTCCATAAAGGATTACAGAAGCCATAAAGTATATGTACTTGGCGAAGTTGAAAAGCCGGGTACTTATGCTCTCACAACCAAGAGTAGGTTGCTCGATATACTGCTTAAAGCCGGCGGGCCGACGTCCAATGCGGGAGATAATGTATCAATTTTAAGACGTGAAGACGGCACACTTAAACATATCAAGGTGGATATAACAAGATTGTTTGTCGATGGGGACCTTTCTCAGAACATAGTCATAAAAGACCGTGATATAATTTATGTGTCAAGAGAGGAAAAAGGTAATATCACAAGCAGATTCTATGAGAAAAAGTTAAATCTTTTTTATGTTGTAGGAGAGGTTAAATCCCCTGGTGCGTACGAGTTGCATGAGGGTTATACAGTTTTAAATGCCATACTTCAAGCAGGCGGATTTACGGATTACTCGAAGAAAAATGGAGTAACGCTCATAAGATATGAAAATGGAGTAAGAAAGGTTTACCATTTAAAAATGGGTGATGTTATGGATAAAGGTGAAATGTCAAAGGATATGCGTGTTCAAGCATCCGATCTGATCATCGTACCGGAAAGTCTATTCTAAGATGCCTCAGCCTTTATCAGATACAAAAAGCGATTTAAGGTATTATGTAGACCTTTTATTGCAACGCCGCCTCCTGATTGTACTTGTATTCTTTGTTACCTTGCTGATGATAATGATCGATTATGTAGTAACTCCTCCTACTTATACCGCAAAGGCAAAACTGCTTATAGAGCCGGAACGCTATACCAATATAAATACAGGCAGTCCGGAGCAGGAACCGCAAACTTTATACTTTCAAACTCAGGTTGAACTTATAAAGAGCGAGCCTGTTTTTTCCCTTGCTGTAAAAAGTTTAGGGATGCAAAAAGGGACACGCGATTTTCAAAACATGATTTCAAGACTTAAAAAAGACGCCTCTGTTGAGCGTATCCCGGAATCACGGATATTAACGATATCAGTAAAATCGCATAACCCATTGTTTGCAGCCAATGCAGCAAACGCAATGATAGACAGCTATATAAGATTTTTGAATGAACAAAAGAAAAAGCGCATAAGCAATATCACCATGTGGTTACAGGGAGAACTTACATCTCTTAAGAACAAGGTTGAAACATCGGAGATGGCGCTGATAAAATATGTAGAACAACAAGAGGCAACAAGTAATACGGATTCTATGATGTTTCTTGGGGATCCATCGGATAATGCCGGAACAAAGGCTTTATCCGAGCTTGAAACGAAATACATAACACTCCAAATAGAACTTACGAATATGCTGCAAAAATATAAAGACCAATACCCTCTTGTTGTTCAGCTTAAAAACGACATAAAGGCAATAAATATAAGAATAAATATGATGAAACAGGCAATGCTTGAAGTGAACAAAAAACGAATCAAGTATATTATGTTGAGCAGGGATGCGGCGCTGAGCAAGGATCTTTACGGCATGCTGACAAAGGAGTTGAAGGAAGTCAATATTTTCGGTGAAATCGGTTACCCGACAGCCACAATCATAGAACATGCAAGTGAGCCTACCGGAAGATCGGATCGGGGAATCGTATTCTGGCTTTTATTCGGCATATTCATATCTATAGTAACCGGTATTGCCGCTGCATTTGTTGCGGATCAGATAGACAGCAGTATAAAGGGTGAATCGGACATAGAGAGATTTGTAAAATATCCGATTATCGGGGCATTGCCTTATCTCGAAGAGCTTAAAGGAAAAGAGCCACACAGGCTTTTAGGTATACTGAATAGTGCCACGTCCCAGGTTTATGTAGAAATGCTGAGGCTTCTGAGAACAAATCTAAAGTATTCTTTCATAGCAAAGGCCGGCAAGGTATTGCTCGTTACCTCAACGGGTGAAAATGAAGGGAAAACTACTTTATCGGCAAGCCTTGCATACATCCTTTCCATTACAGGGGCAAAGGTTTTGCTTATGGATGCAGACGTAAAGAAACCCAATATACACAAAATTTTCAAGAGCGAACAGACACCAGGCTATACAGAACTCCTAATAGACGAAAAACTTGATATCGTAAATGCAATGAAAGACAGCGGCTACAGTAATCTTTACTACCTTACGGCAGGCAGACAGCCTCCGGACTTTGCGGAGTTGCTTGATTCGCCGAGATCAAAGGGATTGATAGAGGTATTAAAGAGCAGATTCGACTATATAATAATAGATTCGCCCCCAGTCGGTATAATTTCAGACGCAGCGATACTATCGTCTCTTGTAGATGGTATAGTATTTGTTGTGAAGGCCAACGGGTATCCAAGAGAACACGTTTTAAGGAGTATTAAATCTCTCAGCTCGATTAATGCAAAAATAACAGGCATTGTTCTTACACACCTTGATAAAGGCAAGGGCTATTATTACAGGGATTACTACAGCAAAGGCTATTATCACGAATAGTAAGATAGGTAAGCCTGCTAAGAGCTAATAAAATATCTTGCCTTGACAATTTTTAGGCTATAGCATATTACTTTATAAAATCAGAGGTATAACAATGGAAAAAAAGGAAGAAAAAGACAGAAACATCTTCGAAAGAGCGGAAGAGTTCCTACAGGTTTTTAAAAAAGGTGCTGAGTTTACACAGGAGCTTTTAAAAACAAACGAACAGTTGAGGTACAGAATACTGCAGCTTGAAGAAGAGCGCAGATCCTTAAAGACAAACCCTGTACTTCCTGACAAGCAGTATGAAGACCTTTCGAAACAGATCGAAGCATTAAAAGTTGAACGGGAAGAGATAAATAAAAGGATCAATGAGATTGAGAACGAAAACAAGGATTTTGCTATAAGATACGTTGAGGTAGAAGAAGAGAACAACAACCTCGCAAACCTTTATATAGCAAGCTATCAATTGCACTCAACTCTCGATTTTAAAGAGGTATTACAGATTATCCTCGAGATTATAATAAATTTAATCGGTGCAGAAGAATTCGGTATTTTCCTGCTTGATGAAAAAACACACGAATTAAAGATAATGGCATCCGAAGGCATTGATGAAACACAGGTGCCATCCGTAAATATGGGGGTAGGAACAATTGGGAGGGTAGCAAAGAACGGAGAACCTTATTTTATGGAGGACATGTCCGATCTATCCAGGGTTGATTGGTTGAATCCAATGGTTGCGATACCTCTTAAGATAAAGGAGCATGTCATAGGCGCGATTGTTATCTATAAGCTTTTACAGCAGAAAAAGAACTTCACACCTCTTGATCACGAACTCTTTACACTGCTTGCGGGCCATGCTGCAACAGCCATATTCAGTTCAAAACTTTACTCGGAATCTGAAAGAAAATTATCAACGATACAGGGTTTTATAGACCTGCTTACCAAGTAGATAGGAAAAATTTTTATGGAAGAATACAAACTTTTGATTGTAGAAGATTCACCCACCATGAGACAGCTCATAGCCTTTTCTTTAAAAAGGCTTAAAAATATTAAGATTGTAGAGGCAAGTGATGGAGTAGACGGTCTAAAAAAACTATCTCAAGATGCTTTCAACTTGATTATTACAGATATAAACATGCCTGTAATGGACGGTTTAAAGCTTGTAAGTCTTATACGAAAAGATGCGGTTTATAAAAGCGTTCCGATATTCATCATAACAACAGAGGGTGGGCAGGAAGATAGAGAAAGAGCAATGGCATTAGGCGCAAATGCCTATATAACAAAACCCATATCGGGACCACAGGTCCTTGAAATGGTAAAAAACTATCTGAACATAAAATAGGTTAGGTTCTTGGGTGGTATTTGTCATAAATCTTTTTTAGCATTTCCGTATTTATATGCGTGTAGATCTGGGTTGTTGATATATCAGAATGCCCAAGCATGAGCTGAACGGATCTTAGATCCGCGCCGTGTTCAAGCAAATGTGTGGCAAAGGAATGTCTTAAGGTATGGGGTGTAACATGCTTTTTTATGTTTGTCTGCTTGAGGTATGTTTTCAAGAGCTTCCAGAAGCCCTGCCTTGTAAAGCAATCGCCCTGTTGAGTTAAAAACAGACAATCGGTTGTGTGTCTTAAAAAGGCTGGTCTGCTTTCCTCGAGATATTGTGCAACCGCCTCTTTTGCGGCGTCCCCTATCGGGACGATCCTCTCTTTGCTGCCCTTGCCTTTCACCTTTATATATCCGACTGTCATTTCGATGGAATTCAGTGTCATTCCTACAAGCTCGGATACGCGCAGTCCTGTTGCATACATAACTTCAAGCATTGCCTTGTCCCTTATCTGCCGTTTCCTATCCCGTATCATTGACGGGCTATTCAGAAGGAATTCGACCTCTGATTCATTCATCACCTGCGGAAGTCTTCTGTTTCTTTTGGGAAGTTCGAGTATATGAACAGGGTCTTTTTTAAGAATACCTTCTTTGAGCATGAATCTGAAAAAATTCCGTATGGTAACCTGATACCGCACAACAGAAGATGAGGACAGATGATTATCGGCTTTTAGTGATTTAAGAAAACCCAGGATCCTGTCCGTTGTTATATCGGAGACATCCATTGTATCGTATTTATTCAAAAAATCCGAGAATATCTTTAAATCTGTACTGTATGACGAAATGGTGTTTCTGGACAATCCCTTTTCGGATGCTATATAATTTATGAAATTGTCAATAGCGTTATTAATATCCATCTATAGGCTAATCGTTATTTTCTTTATCAATAATAGATTTCAATTCCGAAACCAGTATATCCGTGTCCTGGGCATTCGTGATCTTGCCGCCGCCAATTTTTTCAACATAGAAGATATCGGCTACCTGATCCACCCTCGTCGTAATCTTGGCAATCACTATATTCAGATCCAACTTCGATATGGTACGGGTTATATCGTACAGAAGCCTTTGCCTATCCTGGGTATATATTTCGATGAGGGTATATATATCAGACACATCGTCATTTACGATTATTTCCGTCGGCTGTTTGTTTATGATCTTATCTTTCAGTATGGACGGTTTAAGCCGTGCCAATAATAGAGACTCGACGGTAATTTTTTCTAACAGACATTCTCTTAGGTCTTTTATGAATCTCTGAAGTTTGTATTCGGGATATGGGTGGAGTTTATCTATATCTTCAACCCTGAAAACGTCTATTACTATTCCATCCTTTCTCACGGAGATATTCGCATCCATTATATTCGCACCTGTGGCTGAAAGTACACCTGCTATTATTGAGAAAATACCCGGTCTGTCTGTCATGCAAACGCTGATCTTCGTGTAACCGTGCTGCGGATTGACGGTTCCCGCTACGGCCAGAACGCCGTCGGTCTTAAATTGGTTCATAAGATCGAAGTGTTCTCTTATCTCCTGAGGTGAATAGGTTGTGAAGTATCTCGACTTGAACCCGTCGAGGAACTCGTCTATAATACTGTTGTCGGCAATACCCTTCAAGTCTGTTTTCACCTGTTCTTTTGCGATATGATATTTCTCAGTCGTAAGCCTTGCCATATCAAGTCCCTGTTCAAGCGCCTCTTCGGACCTTTTATAGAGTTCGTTTATGAGTGCCCCCTTCCACTCTGTCCAGACATTCGATGATACCGCACGAAGGTCTGCAACAGTAAGTAGGTACAGCATCTTAAGATTTTCCCGCCTTTTTACAAGCTTGGAAAATTCATATATCAATTTTTCTTCGTTTATATCCCTTCGCTGTGCCGTATCGGAAAGAATAAGGTGGTTTCTGACAAGAAAGGATATAAGCTCGGCATCTGTTTCAGAAATGCCGAGCCTGAGTGCGATATTATAGACTATTTCACTGCCCTTTCTTGCATGATCTTTGCCGTGTCCTTTTCCGATATCGTGCAGAAATGCCGCAAGGAAAAGGATGGGTTTATTTTTTACTTGATCGTAAAGAGACTTTAAGAACTTATCGTTATTCCCGTCCCTTATCTTCTCGATCTCTTCCACAGTCTTTATCGAATGTATGCCTACAGTATAAATGTGGTACATATCGTACTGTATCCTGTTGGATATTGCTTTAAATTCGCTTATCACGATGCTGAGTATGCCATAATCGTTCATCAAAAATAAAATCTTGCTTAAATCTTTTTTCTCAAAAATAGAAAGAAACGCAGGGAATAACCTGCTTATTTGCCCTTCTTCTTGGAGTCTAAAAAATTCTTTTTTTATGATATTTTTAAGTGCAATCGCAGGTTTTACATTATGCTCCACCAGTATTTGAAATGTATGTATTAATTCCTCAGGTTTCCGCGAGTAGATATCCGGACAATCTTCCTTGAGTTTCAACTGTTTATGATTTATCATATAATATTCGTCTATGTATTCTTTTTTTTCCGTGCTCCCGGGAAGGATATACCTCTCTTTGAGGTATCGTATATAATCATCCGTGAGCTCTGCTATCCGGTGCGTTGTCTCATAAAAATTGCTTAAAAACTTTTCTACACCCAAGACATCTTCTTCGTTCTCATAGCCTGAGAATGTCGAGAGATGTTTTTGTACCTCAAGTGTCAGCCGGTCATTCTTGCTGCTGCTTAAAAAATGCATCTCGTTCCTGAGCCTCATAAGTATATTATAGTTTTTCATAAATTGATCATACGTGTCGAAATCAAAAAAAGGTGATTTTTTGAATTCGGTAATGTCTGAAATATCCGTAAAAAGTCTTGTGAGCCAGAGCATGGTATGTACGTCCCGCAGTCCTCCGGGTCCTTCCTTTATATTCGGCTCCAGTGTGTAAACCGGTGTTGAATATTTTGCACGCCGTGCGTAAAGCTCTTGTTCCCTTTCCTGAAAAAAGTTCTGTGATGAACCACGTACCAGACCGCAAAGTCTTGTATGAAGGGAATCGAACAGACTGAAGTTCCCGGCGATGAATCTCTGATCCATTAACGAGGTAAGGAAGGTATAATCGTTTTTTGCATCTTCTATACATTCGTCTACGGTTCTGGAACTATGGCCTATCTCGAGTTTCGTATCCCATAACGGATAGAGCATACTGTTTTGAAAACCTTCCGAAAGCGTATCTTTGTAGAGGAAAAGGAGATCGATATCGGAATAAGCATTTAATTCAGCCCTGCCATACCCGCCTATGGCAACCAGAGTAGATGCATTATCATGATTGCTGTCTGACAGCGCATAGAGTCTTTCCATAAGTAAATCGATATAATCGCTCAGTATAACCGCAAAATCATAACCTCCAAGGCCTGACTTATGGAACTCATTCAGGATAGATCGCAGTGTTATGATGTAATTCTTTACAACTATATTTTTATTGGTATTAGTTATGCTCTTTAACAGTGGATGAAGTTCGATGTTTAATTTCGCGTTTGTTTTATTTATCATATTATCAGTATGCACCCTTTCTCGAGAGAATGGCGGGGATGGTTTTAAGAATGATTATTATGTCCAGCAAAAAGGATCTATTCTTGATATAATAGAAATCATATTCGAGGTTTTCTTGCAGGGGGATGTCCTTTCTGCCCAGTATCTGCCACAGACCGGTTATCCCCGGTTTAACCGTGAGTCTTTTCTTTTGCCACTCTTCATAGTTTTTTACGATAAACGGCATCTCAGGCCTTGGCCCTACGATACTCATATCGCCTTTCAGCACATTCAGGAGGTTCGGCAGCTCATCAAGGCTTGTTTGCCTTAAAAACCTACCGACTCTGGTTATGCGCGTATCATCCGGTTTACCGGGTGAATAAGCATACGGGTCTGTCGTGGTATGCATTGTTCTGAATTTGTAAATTTTGAATGGTTTGCCATTGAATCCGATCCTTTCATGAACAAAAAATATACCGCCTCTTGAGTCCAGCAGGATCAGTATCGGTATGATGATCCACAACGGGATAAGCAAAATGATAAGAATAACCGCAATAATTATATCCATCAATCTTTTCAAAAAAGCGTATGCCGGGTTTTCTTTTTCTTCTTTCAGATCGAACACCGGGAAATCCTCTATAAACTCTATATCCGCATTATGGGCAATAACACCGAAAAGATCCGAGGCTATTCTGAAACCTACCGGCATGCCCTCGCACTTCATGATCAACTCCATGATACGGCTGTGGGATAGAGAGGGTATTGCTATAAAAACCTCCTCAATCCCATAACGCTCGACGATCTCGCGTATATTGTCGAGTTTATCGAGGATCGGCCTCTTTGATATGTTGATCTTTAATTTGTCCGGGTCATCGTCCAGAAATCCGACAACATCGTACCCCTTTTCGGGATGGTCCGAAATCCTCTGTAACGCACGTATGCCCGTTGTGCCGGCCCCGACAATGATACACCGTATAGAGCCGTATCCCGATTTTCTCAACCTGTTTGGAATGCTGAAAAGGATTGCCCGGGAAATACCCGTCAATATGAACGTCAAGCCTATAAAGATAAGCAGTACGGATCTTGCAAAGTCATACTCTTTAAATAAGAAAGAAACCGACATAACGACAAGGGCTGCAAGTACGACACCGCGAACGATAGCCTGGATTTCCTCAAGATTCTTCTTGAGCTTGCCCGGTTTATACGTGCCGAATACGCTGTTTGTGGCAACCCATAGAACAAGCATAATAGGGTATGATTCAAGGTATATATGGAAAGGGTTTATTGTGTAACCGAAGAGCGGTGTTGCCAGCCAACGTATAAAGTACGCAGCAAACCATGAAGCTGATATAACTACAGCATCATTTGTAAGGATGACTATGTGCCATTTTCTTAAAAGCCAGTTCTTCATCTGTATATTTTAATCCACATTATATAGCCCATTATAGCGTATTAAACAAGGACATGAGACCAACGTGAGACCAAAGAAGAATCCACACAGTTTACAGCCTGAGGCTTACGTCCTCTGGCGGAACAGCGTGGTTCTTCAAAGGTGTGCTCTATGGATGCACTTTCATGGTTGTTCTGGA
>CAZJPN010000063.1:0-39384 GCA_964547905.1 uncultured Pseudomonadota bacterium
CTGGCACTACATGTTTATCCTGTATTTAAGTGTTCGCCGTCCTCTTCTTACAGGCGAGCATCGGACGGCTATTTCGTTTGGGGTGCGACCTCAGGTTAAACGGAATAAATCCCTGAAATCGCCTTGCTGAAAGTTTATCGTTGAAATAGCCCGCAAGGTGGCCATTTCAACTCAGCTGCTTTTAATTAAGCAGCGAGTGCGTAGTCGTTTGCGACTATTTTTTTCCATCCTTTTAACGAGTAGATGGGACCTCGACATGCACCAAAAGGTTATCTTAGCCGTGTCGAAACCCTTCGCCCCCATTGGGTTTACCGTTTAACTACGAGATTTTTCACTTCGTTCAGAATGACACAATCCCCATTTTTTCTATGTAAGGCTGCGTCTCTGCTCTCTTTCGATATCCTTTTTCTTGATTTGTTCCCGTTTATCAAAGATCTTTCTGCCTTTGGCAATGGCAAATTCCAGCTTTGCCAGGCCCTTTTTAAAATATACACGCGTTGGGACTAAAGTAAAGCCCTTTTCCTTTACCTTACCGCTCAGCTTGTTTATCTCCGAATGGTTTAACAGCAGCTTCCTTGTCCGGGTCGGATCATACCTCTCTGAGGTCATGTGGCTGTACGGCGGTATATGGGCACCCACAAGAAAGACCTCGTCGTTCTTTACCATGACATAACTGTCCCGTATATTCATAGCGCCTGCGCGCAAGGATTTAACTTCATAGCCCTTGAGCACAATGCCGGCTTCATAACGGTCATAAAGCTCATAGTTATGCGATGCGGCCCTGTTAACTGTTATCTGTTTAGTATGCTCATTGTCAGACATAAAAACAGTATATAACATATCTTATATAAAACAAATAGCCAAGTTATAGTATCCTGCAACAGGAGTGAGCAATTTATGCAAATTAAAAAAATTACTTGACAATATGTTTTATTAGATTATAATAATTATAGATATGAAAGAGAAACTAAAAAAATATAAACAACTCAATATAAAATTAACACCGCAGAGGCTGGCAATTCTTGATTATCTTGAAGGAAACCGGATGCATCCTTCGGTTGATCAAATATTCAAACATGTTTCAAGGCGCTTTCCATCGATGTCTTACGCAACGGTATACAATGTAGTCAACACTCTGGTTAAGCATAATGTAGTCAAGGAACTTTCCATTGATCCTGATAAGAAAAGATTTGATCCTGATATGCATACCCACCATCATCTTATATGTATAAAATGTAAAAAGATAATGGACATAGATGTGGACTATTCGATCAATGTCCCCAAACAAGCGTTGGATGGGTTTACCTTAATGGGCAATCATATAGAATTTTACGGTATATGTGAGGATTGCCGGAAAAAAGATAAAAATTAAAGTAATGATTTTAAAAAAGGAGGAGCGTTATGGAGGCATTAAGAGTTGGACAAAATACACCTGAGTTTGAAATTACAACGTATGAGCCAACAGAGGGAATGTACGGAAAATTTAACTTAAAAACAGCTTTAACAAATAAAAAGTGGGTGATACTTGTGTTCTATCCTGCCGATTTTACATTTGTGTGCCCTACCGAGCTCGCGGACCTTGCTGAAAAACAGGAGGAACTCAAAAAGCTTGGATGCGAGGTTGTTTCTATAAGCACGGATACTCAACATGTTCATCTGGCTTGGCAACTGCAGGAAAAACTGTTAGAACAGGTAAAGTATCATATGGGCGCTGACCCAACCGGTACGGTTTCAAGGATATTTGGGGTATACGATGAGAATACAGGACTTGCATTCAGGGGTACATTTATCATAAGTCCGGATGGAGTGCTCGTAGGCAATGAGGTAAACCTTAATAATGTCGGAAGAAATGCGGATGAACTTGTGAGAAAAGTCAAGGCTTTTATGTATGTACGGGAACACCCTGCAGAGGTATGTCCTGCAAAATGGAAACCGGGAGACAAAACACTGAAACCCGGAGAGAGTATTGTTGGTAAGGTTTATAAGGCATTAGGAAAATAAAAAAGGAGGAAAAAAATATGGCTTACAGTGCAAAAGACTATAACAAACTCATTGGCATAAAGGGACTGAGTGAACAGCTTTTAAAGAATCATTTTACCCTTTATCAGGGCTACGTGACAAACACAAACAAGGAACTAGATACATTGAGTGCAATGCTCAAGGACGGGAAGGTATCCACGACCGAATTTGCCGAGGTGAAGAGAAGGCTCGGCTGGGAATTCAACGGCATGAGACTCCATGAATTATACTTCGATAACCTCGGTGGAAAATCACCGCTTGGAAAAGATGGTAAGCTTGCAAAAAAGCTTGCCGAAAGCTTCGGCAGTGTAGAGAACTGGGAAAAGGAGTTCAGGGCAACAGGTGCAATGAGGGGTGTGGGATGGGCAATTATGTATCAGGATAATACAAACGGTAATCTTATAAATTTCTGGATCAATGAACATGATACAGGACATCCTTCAGGGTGCACGCCAATCTTAGTATTGGATGTATTCGAACACGCCTTTATAACCGATTATGGCTTAAAAAGGGCTGATTATATTGAAGCCTTCTTTAAGAATATAGAGTGGTCGGTTGTAGAATCAAGGTTGAAAATATAGTATTGATAACCTGAATTTAAGCAGGATGCATTTACCATGCATCCTGCTTTTTTTACCTCGTTAGAAAATTCCAGTTATTTCGTGCAGATAATATAGTATTGCCAAGCTCTCAGACAGAATACTATTGAAGAATCATATTTTCTAACCTAAATAATGCAATAAGGAAGTTCGTTTGATCGGTACCCACAGGGAAGGGTCGTGCGATCCACGTAATCCCCCTACTCCCCTTTAGTAAAGGGGGGGGTAGGGGGATTTGTTTTTTCGAGATTCGAAGAATACCTTTGTTTTCAACCATAGGACTTGAGCCAAAGGCTCATTCGCCTTTGGAGAAGATCCGCCTCAGGCGGAGACGGAGGCTTATCACTCACTGCATAAACTTCCTTATTTTTAAATACATTTTTTTGGGCTAACGGGATGAATCGGCCTTTACAGGGTAAACAAGTCGTCTGCATGAAATGCTGACCGTACAGCGTTATGACATATAACATCCTTTTGCATATAGAAATTCGTTAACTCTTCTGAGTCCAGCATCGCACGTACAAGCTCGGGATCGAAGTTTCTGTTAGACAGATCTTTTATCGATTTCATTGCAATATCAATGGGATATGCATCCCTGTATGGTGTATCATTCGTCATTGTATCAAAAGCCTCTGCTATAAACAGTATCCTGCCATAAATACTGATCTGTTCGCCCTTTAATCCTATTGGGTAACCGCTGCCATCAAATGATTCGTGATGCTGTACAACCGCTTTTATTATATCTCCAGGAAAATCATAAAAATCCAATATCCTCATACCGAGAGCAGGATGACATTTAACGCATGCGTATTCTTCTGTTGTAAGGCTTGATTGCTTATCAAGTATTCTATCGTTTATTGCAAAAAAACCAACGTCGTGTACTAAACCCGCAAGCTGCAAGTATCTTATTTGCTTTTGGTTCAGACCTATATAATTGCCTATTATAGAGGCATAGTTACCTACTCTTGCACAGTGATAATACCGCCAGGGAGATCTAATGGATATCGACAAATTAAATAATTTCTCCACCGATTTTAACTTTAAGGGATTGCCTACTCTATTTGAGTACAAAGTAAAGTTTATCATCCGGTTCTCCTTTTAACAGATATTGAGATTTTTCTACGTAAAGTAAACCCCGTCAGAGAGGAGATGGCGAAGCTTTCTAACAGAGCAAAATACAAAATTTCGATAGTAGTCAAATAAGATAGTTTTATTGTTTTACAAATGAGAATCATAGTCGTTGAGTAAATAAAATACAGTATTGGGAAGGTAACAGGAAGAAAAGAACCATACAGTGCTGCTAACATCTTATTATACTCCATTTATAAATCTTATAAGAATAATAATACAAATATTGGAAACAGTTTGTTTGATTCTTCATAGGTTGGGATTTTATCATACTTACCCAATTAAATGAATAATCCGAATTGTCCTGATCATCCATTGAATCATTATCATCATTGCTGGTTTCTGCTTTCATGAATTCCTTATGCCTTTCGGTACGTATATTTGTTTTCTTGATTTTCTTGGATGTCAATTTTACAACGGTTGTTCCATAAGATGAATTGAATATTCGGTTGGCAAATGCATTGGTTGCTGAACAAAGGCATACACACAACGACAATAGTATCAAACTAAATTCTATTAATATTGTAACTCTTTTGCACACAAAAATCACCTTCTGTGAACGAATACCTATAATATTCGTTCATGTCAAGATTTTTATAGCTTAAAGTTTATTACCAGAAAACTACAATAAAAGATTGATATACTCTGCAGTATATTGAAGTAGTAGGGGCGGGTTATAAACCCGCCCCTACTACTTTATTTTATCTTGTGGTATTGGAACTATTTTTCTTTCTTTGCAGAATACGCCACCAGGAAATCAACTATTTTCTGTGCATCCTGATTACTGATAAAGTTCGGTCTCTTCTGCTGCATAAGTTTTACGGTTTCTTCCCATCCCTTGCGATCCTTCTTCATGTTCAAAGGTATCTCGTAAGAATGGCATGCAGAACATTTCGTTTTGAAGAGCTGTTCTCCACCATTATTTTTTTCTTGCGCCTTTACACTTATTACGCCCATGGCTATCGCCAATGTTACTGCTAAAACAATGATAATCCTTTTCATTCTTACCTCCACTTCTCATTCGCTTTTCAGCATATTCTCTTTCAAAGCTTCTCGCAATGACAATCTTATTTTTCCCTCTCGGTCAATATCGAGAACCTTGACGGGTATCTCCTCTCCTTCTTTGACAACGTCCTCAACCCTTTTTACTTTATGTTCCGCAAGTTGCGATATGTGAACGAGCCCCTCTGTGCCCGGAAATAATTCAACAAAGGCGCCAAAATCCATGATCTTCTTTACCTTGCCTCTATAAATTTTCCCAATCTCGGCCTCCTGTGTAAGCGATTTTACCATTTGGAGTGCTTTCGTCATAAGCTCTGTATCCATAGAAGCAATCCTTACCTTGCCGGAGTCGTCGACATCTATTTTAACACCCGTTTTCTCTACTATATTCTTTATGTTCTTTCCGCCGGGTCCTATGAGATCCTTTATCTTGTTAGTTTTGATATTCATATTGACAATCCTTGGTGCATATTCGGATATGTCTGCTCTTGGAAGCGATATCGCCTGAAGCATGCTATCAAGAATATGTAACCTTGCTGTTCTGGCCTGTTTCAGAGCATCCTGCATAATATCTTCCGTTACACCGGCTATCTTTATATCCATCTGGATCGATGTTACACCATCTTTTGTTCCGGCAACTTTAAAATCCATATCGCCAAGATGATCCTCGTCACCAAGTATATCGGTCAAAATGAAGTAGTTGTCGCTGCTTTTGATCAATCCCATTGCAACACCGGCAACAGGAGCCTTTATTGGCACACCCGCGTCCATTAATGATAATGTAGCCCCACAAACAGTCGCCATTGATGATGAACCATTGCTTTCGAGTATGTCGGAAACTACCCTGAGTGTATAAGGGAAATCACTTTCGTCAGGTATTATTGGCAATATTGCCCTCTCTGCAAGCGCTCCATGCCCTATTTCTCTTCTTCCGGGTCCTCTCATCTGCTTTATCTCACCGACCGAGAATGGAGGAAAGTTATAGTGCAGCATGAACCTTTTCTTGTTTTCGCCGATAATCTCATCTATAAACTGAACATCATCGAATGTTCCAAGAGTAGCAACGACGAGTGCCTGGGTTTCACCTCTTGTAAATAAAGCCGAACCGTGAGTCCTTGGCAATAAACCAACCTCGCATATTATATTCCTTACTTCGTTCAGTTCTCTCCCGTCGATACGCTTTTTTCCCTCTGTAATCATACCGCGTGCCATGAGGGATTGTAACTTTTCCAATGCCATCTCAACTTCCTCTGGCGTATACTTTTCGTCCGCAGTCAATTCTTTCACAGTCTGTTCGAATAGAAGCCTTGTTTTTGTCTGTCTGTCCTGTTTTACCTTCGTTGTGAGTATGTCTTTTAATGCAGCGGTGCATTTGTTCTCTACAAGGCTACTGAGATCTTCCTTTATGATGTTATCATTGTATTGCCGTTTCTGTATATCCAATTCCTTTGCTATAGATTCCTGTAATTCAATGAGCGGCTGCATCATTTTATGGCCGAAGAAGATTGCTTTTTGTATTTCTTCCTCCGGTACAATCTTGGCTCCTCCCTCAACCATGACAACCGCATCCTTGCTTCCGGCTATTATTATATCTATATCACTTTGGCTCAACTGTTCTGTCGTAGGGTTCAATATAAATTCACCGTTGATCCTGCCCACTTCTACGGCAGCAATCGGGCCGGCAAACGGTATATCGGAAAACATCAGAGCAGCAGAGGTAGATGTTATAGCTATAATATCGGGATCATTTTTTTGATCCGCCGAGATTACCGAAGAGATCAATTGAATCTCATAATTAAATCCTTTAGGTATGAGAGGCCTTACAGGTCTGTCTATCAACCTCGAAGATAAAATCTCTTTTTCCGAAGGCTTTCCCTCCCTCCTGAAATATCCGCCAGGAATCCTTCCTGCAGAATAAAATTTCTCTTGATATTCCACTGTAAGCGGAACAAAGTCCTGTTTTTCCACAGGTTCGAAACCTGCTACCGCCGTCGAAAGAACACCCGTATCTGCATAGCTTACATAAACAGAACCATGAGCTTGTTTAGCCATTCTCCCGGTTTCTATCGTAAATTCTCTTCCACCAACTTGCACAGACCTTTTTATTATCATTTTTATTTCCTTATCCCTAATCTGTTCAATAATTCGTTATATCGCTTTTCCGAACTATTTTTTAAGTAGTTCAACAAACTACGCCTTTGACTCACAAGCCTCAGCAATCCCTGCCTTGAATGATGATCTTTCTTGTGTGCTTTAAAATGTTCTTCAAGCATGTTAATCCTCTGTGTAAGCAGGGAGATCTGAACCTCCGGTGAACCAGTATCTTTGTCATGGGTACCGTAAGTCTTTATGACCTCTGCTTTTTTTTCCTTTGTTAATGCCATTTTTACCTCCTGCGTTTATACTCCTTGATTGTAAGGAACTATATTTTTATTTTATTCAAAAGTATTTCCCTATCTATAAGGAAATTATACTTGTTATCTTCGCATTCCAGATGCTGTTTTATATCCTGTAATTGAACGGCCTGTTCCACGTTAAAACTTCCTACACTCAAGCGTCTGAGTGATGTCACATGTGCAGAACACTCTACCACATCTCCTATAGACTTTGCAAGGGAACGTATATAAGTACCCGATGACACTTCCGCGGTGAATAGAGCGTAAGGAGGGGAAAAGACATCCATTGAGAGTCTTATTATGTTTACCATCCTCGGATTCAATTCCACCTTTTGTCCTTTCCTTGCATATTCATACAGGGGCTTTCCCTTATATTTTATAGCGGAATAAATGGGTGGATATTGTTCCATTACACCATGCAGTGATTTTGCAGCGTCTCTTAAAGTTTCGGACGTGACACTGGAGTAATCGCATTTTTTTGTAACCGTTCCTTCACTGTCCATGGTATCCGTTTCCTCTCCAAATTTTATGGTAAATTTGTATACTTTATTCAAATGAAGGAAATACTGTGCTAGTTTGGTGGCCGTTCCTAAAAGTAATATCATAAGGCCTGTCGCTATAGGATCCAATGTCCCTGTGTGTCCGATTTTTTTAACCTGCAACAACGGCTTTAACTCTTTGATAATATCATACGATGTAACAAGGGGCGGCTTATCTATGAGAATCGCTCCTGAGACTTCCATGTTAATTCTTCAACCTCTCCGCGATCTTTGCAAAAATTTTGTTTTTGACATCGAACAATAATCCTTCCATAGTACACCCTGCTGCATTTTTATGCCCGCCGCCGCCGAACTCTTCAGCTATATCAGATACATTAACATCGTTTTTCGATCTGAGGCTTATTTTATATTTTTCATCCTCCACCTCCCTGAATAGAACAGCCACAATAACGCCGCTTATCGATTTAGGGTAATCAATCATGCCCTCTGAATCTTCCTTTGTAGTCCTGGTTGCTTCGTACATATTCTTTGTAAGTTCTACAGAAGCTATCCTGCCGTCCGACGAAAGCTCGAGCGTATCGAGAACCATCTTAAGAAGTTTCAACCTGCCGAGAGATTGGTTTTCATAAAGCTTTTCGCTAATACCCCCTATATCAGCACCTAATTTTATAAGCTCAGCAGCGACTTTCAATGTTTTGCAGGTTGTATTTCTGTATCTGAATGATCCGGTATCGTATATTATGCCGGCAAGGAGCAAAGCCGCTACTGTACGATTGATAGAAATACCAGCCCTTTCAAAAAGTGTATATGTAAGTTCACAGGCGGCCGATGAATCCGGATCAACTATATTCAAATCGCCATACATGGTGTTTGTCCTGTGATGATCGATATTAACGGTAATATTCTTTTTTAACGTATCGAAATGCTCGCCGAGCATATCGGTACTGCCAGCATCCACACAAATTGCCACATCGAAATTCCTATCGGGTATATTTGTTTTTATTATTTCCGAGTGCTTCATAAACCTCATAAACGACGGTACACCATCCGCATTATAAACACTCACCTTCTTACCCAGTGCTTTAAGATAATGATAGAATGACAGAGCTGCACCGATTGTATCAGGCTCTGGATTTACATGTGACAATATTATAAATCTTTGATTCACTCTTAGTATTTTCTTGAGTTTTTTAATCGTTTCTGCGCGGATCATAAATTTTTTATTCTTTTTAACGTTGCGTCTATTTTTTCCCCATAATCAAGAGATGTGTCATATTTAAATAAAAGGGAAGGCAGGGTTCTGATACTAAGGTGGCTTGATTTCAATTCTCGCCTTATAAAACCAGCCATCCTATCAAGAGCAACGGATGTTTTCTTTTTCTGTTCGTCATCCCCGATAACGGTATAATAAACCACTGCGGATTTAAAATCTGGTTTTACCTCAACTTCGTTAATGGTTATAAAACCTATTCTCGGATCTCTCACCCTTCTTGATATTATTGACGTTATCTCTTCCTTCAATAATTCACCAAAACGCTGCGTTCTATTGGGTATCATAAATCAGTTTGCGTGACCTTCTTTTTCCATTCTATAAATTTCAAATTCGTCGTTCTTTTTTAAATCGTTAAATTTTTCTATACCAATACCACACTCAAAACCTTTATCAACATCTTTAACATCATCTTTGAACCTTCTTAAGGAACTGATTTTGCTTTCATACACAACTACACCGTCTCTCACAACCCTTACATTGGCTCCTCTCTCCACCTTACCGTCAACTACCATAGAACCGGCTATCGCACCTACTTTACTGATCTTGAATACCTCAAGCACCTTAGCCCTTCCTATAATCCTCTCTTTCATTACAGGTTTTAATAATCCTGTAAGTGCCTTTTTTATATCGTCTATAAGTTCGTATATTATACTGTACGTTTTAATTTCGATATTTTGAGTATTTGCTATCTGAATCGACTTCGAATCAGGTCTTACATTAAATCCTATTATAATACCGTTGGATGCAGCGGCAAGCATTACATCGCTTTCTGTTATTCCGCCTATACCGCCATGTATTATTTTTACCTTTACGTTTTCTGCTGAAAGTCCTGCTATAGCATCTCTTATCGCACCCAACGAACCCATAACATCACATTTTAAAAGTACGGGTAATTCCTTTATGCTTCCCTCTTCTATTTTCTTATATATATCCTCGAGTGATATTTTATTCTTTTTAGCGGGTTCTAAAGCCTGCTGTTGATTGATCCTATGTTCTACGATCTCGGCTGCCAGATCCTCATTATCAACAGCCAGTATAATATCTCCAACCTCGGGAAGCGATTCAAAACCGATAATCTCTACAGGCATGGCCGGACCCGCACTCGGTAGTACATTTCCATTATCATCGAGAAGGGTTTTTACTCTATTATAATTTTCCCCATAAACAACATAATCGCCCTTTTTAAGCGTACCCTCTTTTATTATTGCCGTAGCAACAACCCCGAATCCTTTTTCCATACGTGTCTCTATAATCGTTGCTTTTGCCTTCTTGTCGGGGTTTGCCTTTAGTTCCAGCATCTCTGCCTGCAAAAGAATGAGTTCCAGCATTTCATTTATACCTGTTTTTTTCTTTGCAGAGATCATCGCATAGAGGGTATTCCCACCCCACTGTTCAGGAACGAGTCCATAATCCGAAAGCTGCTGCATCACTCGCTGGGGCTGTGCTTCCGGCTTATCTATCTTGTTTATTGCAACAAGCATAGAAACGCCTGCAGCTTTTGCGTGATCTATAGCTTCTATGGTTTGCGGCATAACACCATCGTCAGCAGCGACAACCAGTACGACTATATCCGTTACCCTGGCACCTCTTGCGCGCATTGCCGTAAAAGCCTCATGACCCGGGGTATCAAGGAACACAACCGGCTTATTATCTACATTAATCTTGTACGCACCAATATGCTGTGTTATTCCGCCAGCCTCACCTTCTGCTACCTTTGTTGCTCTTATCGCATCCAACAGCGTGGTCTTACCATGATCGACATGACCCATAATTGTTACAACAGGCGGCCTTATTTTCAGTTTCTCGGGTGCATCTTTTTCTTGTTCAAGGATTGTTTCGGGAGATTGTTCCTGTTTAAGGGTTACCTCAAATCCTATATCTTTTACTACAAGCGAAGCGGTGTCCGAATCTATTGTGTCATTGATTCCAGCCATAATACCAAGGGCTATAAGCCTTTTGATAATTTCCGATGCTTTTATTCCCATCAGCTGCGATAGTTTTGATACAGTCATTTTATCGTCTATCTTAATCGCTTTCTTCTGCTGTAATACCGGGGCCCTTAAAATTCCGGGTATAGATTTTTCATGTTTTTGTTGTTTGTGCTGTGGTTGTACTTTCTTAGGATAGCTTGAAACATCCGCAAGTATGGTCTCGTCTTCCTTGCTTTCTTGTAATAAATCTATTTCTTCAGAAATGTCTGTTTTTATTCTCGACAATATCTTTTTCTTTATAAAAGCCCCGCCTTTTTCGGATTTAATCTTGCCCTTACCCTTTACATCCGGTTCAAGAATTTCAATAGGCTGTTTCAGTGGTTTTTTAAGATCCGCAGTCCCCTGCCCTTTGGCCTGACTTACCTGAGGCTGTTCCTTTACCACCTGCTGATCTTCTGCTAATAATGTTTCCGGGGCCTTTTTCTTTCCTATTACCGCTTCATGCTCTAACTTATCCGGCTCTTTTCCGGGTACTCCTTTGACTTCTTCTGCTTCCTCACGCTTCTCCTCCACTTCTTGTTTTATAACATGTCCGGATACAGCATGGCGATTATCGGGTGTTCCTTCAGTTTTGAATAAAGATGACTGTACCTTTTCATGAGGTACGTGTTCAGGTTCTTTGACCTTTTCTTCCTTTGCGGGTATTTGTTGCTTTGGCTCAGCACCTGTTTGAACTTGTTTTTGTACTTCCTGGTCGGTAAGGACGGGTTCTTTTCTCTTTCTTAGGATGATTTTCGGTTTTACGTCGGTCTGCTCTTTTTCTTTCCCAAGTAATTTCTTCAAGGCTTCGAAGTCTTTTTCTTCAACCGAGCTGTTATGACTCTTCACTGATATTCCCAGATCTTCAAATTTTTTTATAAGATCCTTATACGGAAGATTAAGCTCTTTTGCTATTTCATGTACCCTTTTTTTCATCTTACCTCTTTTTATTTGTTTTGATTAACTTCCTCAGGCCTTTTCGCAGAAGATTCCATATCAGCTCTCTTCTTTAATTCTTCCGTAGCCGATTCTTTAAGCTGTTTTGCGTTATTCTCATCAAAACCTGGTATCTTTATCAATATTTCCATTGGGCTCTCAGCCAGTTCCTTAATGGATTTTATACCGTAACCATACAGAAGTTCAGCGGTTTTTATAGTTATCGAATTGAATCCGGTAAACGCTTCCTTAGCTTTTTCTTTTATTTCTTTTATATTGGTTTCACTCTTAATATCAATCTTCCAACCGGAAAGCTGAGCTGCCAATCGTACATTTACACCTTTTCTCCCGATCGCAAGAGATAACTGGTCATCAGGAACAATTACTTCTATATACCTTTCATCTTCATCGACAGATACCTCGGTTATCTTTGCAGGCGCAAGTGCTGAGATTATATACTTTGCATGGTCATTTGTCCATGGAATAATATCTATTTTTTCTCCGCTCAACTCCTGAACTATGTTCTGTACCCTTGCCCCCCTCATTCCAACACAAGCACCAACCGCATCTACATCTTTATTCTTTGAATAAACCGCTATCTTTGCCTTATTGCCGGGCTCTCTTGAAACAGCTTTTATCTCGACAATACCTTCGGCTATCTCGGGGACCTCCGTTGAAAACAACTTAACCAGGAACTGATTATTGGTTCTGGACAGTATAATCTTAGGTCCCTTGTTCGTCATTCTAATTTCCTGAACATAAACCCTTATCTTATCCCCCATTCTAAAGTTCTCCTTTGGTAATTGTTCCGTAGGTGGCAGCACGCCTTCGGTTTTACCAAGATCCATAACAATTGTTCTTCCTTCAAACCTTCTTATGACCCCATAAACAACCTCGCCCTTTTTAGTTTTGAATTCCTTATAAACAACCTCTTTCTCTGCATCATTCATCCTTTGCAGTATAACCTGTTTTGCTGCCTGTGCAGATATTCTTCCAAATTTTTGTGTGTCTATTTTTATACCTATACTGTCTCCTACCTGGGCTTCGGGATCCATAGTCTTTGCCTGTTCTACGGTAAGCTGTATGTCTGCATTTGTTATATTTTCAACGACTTCTTTGAATTCAAAAACCTCCACTTCACCGAGCTGTTCGTTGAATTTAGCCTCTATATCCGCATTGTATCTGATCGTTTTCTTGGCTGCACTTATCATAGCAGCCTCTAAAGCATTCAGTATTATGACTTTATCTATACTTTTATCACGCTCAAGTTGCTCTATAATTTTCGTGAGTTCAGAAAACATTTTGTCCCCCTATGCTTTAAATGTTAAATTAGCTTTCTTTATAATCCTGTACGGTATCATAATTTCAATACCATCATTGTCAATTAATACATCCTCATCCTTCATACCTCTGAGCGTTCCTTCAAGAACAACTTTATTCAAAACAGGTTGACGTGTTATTATTCTTATATCTCTTCCCCGAAACCTCATGTATTCTTCTTTCCGTTTTAGCTCCCTTGTAAGACCCGGGGATGACACTTCAAGTGTATAAGAAAAATGAATCGGCACATCGACATCCATTGCGCTGCTCAATATATGGGTAACCTTTTCGCAATCCTGCGCACTAATTCTACCCTTTTTATCAATAAACACTCTCAGTACATTACCGGTCCTTTCCTTCCGGTACTCGACATCTATGACCTCATAACCCGCTTTTGTCAGGTTATAAGAAGCTATATCGTAAACCTTTTCAGCTATACTTTTATGTTTGTCCATAAACAATCTCCAAATGTAGCAAATAAAAAAGTGGGTTAAAACCCACTTTTTTATTTCTTTAACATGAAAAATTTATATTTTCAAGTCTTTTATTATAATTTATCAATTAAAGTTCAAAAGTGAACCATCCGGCCATCTGTAGGATCGCCGGGCGCATACCTGTCTTTGGAAAAACTGTAGGAATATCAGAATCATGCCTCATTTACTATTCACAACCAGCATTTCATGAGTACGCCGATATCGCGAAATTTATCGGATTTTTGTAAAATGGTATTTATAACTTATCTCTTTTTATTGTTATAACATGAGAAGAATCTATTGTGGTATATGTATCCTTACCAAGATATAATATAGGGTTTACAGCATTATAATCGATTATACCCGAACCATTATGAAACTTATCCGATTCATGAACATAAACAATCTTTCCTATAAAAAGATCATGATCCCCGGCTTTTACCGTTTCTTGAACAGAACATTCATAAGCGGCATACGCAAATTGAATAATGGGAACATCCAATTGACGAGACTGAATTAATTCAATACCGGTCTCTTTAATCTTATCCCTATCCCTGCCGCTTGCACTGCCTAACGCAACAAGGAGCTTTAAATATTTAAAATCAATAAAATTAACAGAGAATACTCCGGATAATTTGATCAATTCATGCGTGTATCTCTTGGATGCGATCGATACACAATATACCATAGGATCTTTTGAAAGGCCTGTTTGCCATGCAGCAGGCATAAAATTCGATTTATCTTCATACCGCGAACCTATCAGCGGCACTGCACAAGGATAAAACTGGTTAAACTCTGCCATAATACCTCCAAAGAGTGTTCTATCTATCAATAGCATATTCTTATGGAGATTTCATCTAAAAATTAGGGAGTCCGAAATTCAGGTGAAAGTCCGGTGTTTTGCCTGAGACTGTCAAAGATTTTATTTGTATATTATGTTTAATAATGCTACTTAAATTTTCCGAGGAGAGGTGTCCGAGTGGTTGAAGGAGCACGCCTGGAGAGCGTGTGTCCCGAGCAATCGGGACCGTGGGTTCGAATCCCACCCTCTCCGTTTATTTTTTTGCAGGTATTCCCCCTCAATACCGAACTCTTCCCTTCCGATTATAGTATTGAGCACTCAATTACCTCTATGTTGAAGTATTTATGAAGGTAACTATAATAATATTATGGAGATAATTTATATAACCGATGTCCATGGCGCAAGGGCCCATGTAGAAAAACTTCTCGAGGTAACATTTGCGGATTTGTATATTATAAGCGGTGACCTCATATATTCACCATTTTACTCGCCGAACACAGGGGTAAGGTTTCTCGAGCTGCAGGATATTTTTCACATCATGAGACAAAAAGACGCACCCGCCATGCAGCTCGAGGAGTACGTGCGTTCACTTTTGAAAGATGAGCTATCGGTAGAATTGAGGAGTAAAGCTGAAGAATATCTTAGACTGTACGAAAGGGCGTTAAACGTAATGAAAGAGAAATACAAAAAG
This sequence comes from uncultured Pseudomonadota bacterium, assembly GCA_964547905.1. Lineage (GTDB taxonomy): Bacteria > JAMCPX01 > JAMCPX01 > JAMCPX01 > JAMCPX01 > JAJYLM01. Next base: position 15,110 of record CAZJPN010000063.1, read on the forward strand.
ATGGAGACCATGTTCTCGATGGTCAGAAAGGCCCCGATCATAGTACTACCGGGAAATTATGACATGGACTTATCTCTCACATCACTTGCACAGAGACAGATTCACAAAAAGGTCGTTGAAATAGAAGGCTTGAGGATAGCAGGCTACGGCGGTGCAAATATGAGAACAGCCGGCATACCCGAACAAGGAATGACAAAATTCATAGAATCAGAAAGCTACTCGGAACCATACGATTTTTTTTCTAAAGCAAAACCCGATATAATGGTATGCCATCAGCCGCCATATGGACACCTGGATCATGTTGCATCATTCGGCTCCGTAGGCAGCCTTGGTATAGCTAAAGCAATAGAAGAAACTCAACCACTCGTCGTTTTGAGCGGCCATATACATGAAAACTTTGGATGTGAATACTCGGAGAAAACATTCTTCATAAATCCATCGAACTTTGGAGCGGTAGAAACAATAGAGGGAAAATTTATGGACGGAGGATATTACGCTAAAATATCGATAGAAAATAAAATCGTCCAAAAAGTTATTCTAAAACGTGTTGAAGAATATAGACCCTACGATATTGTAGACTTCATACCGGATGGGGAGAGAGTAAGACAGGTCGTGTTTGATGAAGTTAGGTTCAAAAGGCTGCAGAATAACATGCATGACACATTATCCCGGGATGTCCCTTTGACTCATGTCGAAGAGATAAAGCTCTTCAATATCGTAAAGCATTTTTTCAGGCATTATGAATCCAGGGAAACAAACGAGAGGATAAAGTTTTTAAAGAAAGTTGCGCTGGTAATGGAGGAGAATGGGACTCCGATCGCCTTTGACCTTGTAGGTTCAACACTGTTTGGCATGGCGGAAAAGGGGTCTGATATTGATATCGTTGTTTACTATATTGATAAACCATCGGATCGTGATCCGGACATCGGCATCGAAGAAAAAATAGAGAAATTCAGCCGTACACTCAAGCAACTCGGCAGTGATCGGTATCAGGTGGAAATAGTCGATGCTATAAACCTAAGAGATGTAGAAAAAGCTATTTTGGAAGAGAATTTTCAATCAACTGTGACAGGCAGGTTCATTTTCTACAGAGCCATATGCAGACCCGTACACCACCGGATCATAAGGAGCTATGAAGCTCTCCTCGACCGCAAGGAAGCATACCGCAAAGAGATGGAGGCCTCAATGAGAGATGTGATCAATACGCTCGTAAAAACATCGAGACACTTCGAATCCTTCAGAAAATATGAAGCAAGGCTGATAGACCTCGATGTCCATATACCTCAGCCTATAAGAAAAAGACTCAAACAGTATTTTCAGATGGAGGAATAGGTAACCCCCGTTGGAAAGGACGCAGCTTGGACTGTCATCGTAGGACTTGTCTTTCTATGTATGTGTTACAAACTCCTTTTTATCGTCGTAGCAGATCTTTTTGATGATCCGTCTGCCGGATGCAACCGCCGTTGGTACACCTCCGCCAGGCTCTACCCACTGCCCTGTAAGATAGAAGTTTTTTAGTCCCTCCAGCGTTTTCGGAACAGGCTTTTTCAGGGTCCCGCCGGTCATAATCCAGCCTTCAAACGCTCCCCGGTAATTACGTGTATACCGGAAGAACGTGTACGGCGTTGCAATATCTATCATCTCAACTTTTGCCTTTATGCCGGGATAAAAATACTCGAGTTTGTCCAGCACCTTGTGCGCAACAACGTCCTTTTCTTTATAATACGCTTCTTCATTTTTCCTCAGATCCATCCAGTAATCATACTCCGTTTCAATCTCAACCTGAATAACGGTCTTGTCGCCCGGATTCATTACCTTGTCATAACCGTAATCCCGGACAAGAAGCCTGTCGATTCCGGTATTACAGATTTGTAATGGCTCTTTCAGGAAGAACACATTCACAGGCGGATAGCTTTTTATTTCACCTTTTACGCCAAAGCTTACAAGCATAAGCGGTGTAAACATCTTCCAATTCTTAAACATGTGTTCAAACCTTTTGTTCATATACTGTCCATCAAGCATGTCATAAAGCGTCGAATGAAGATCTGCAGCGGAGATCACGATATCCGATTTATGAACAGAACCGTCTGCAAGCTTTATGCCGACAGCCGCAGCATCCTCTGTCAGAATTTTATCCACGGTTGCATTATATATAATCCTGCCTCCAAGCTTTTTGAATTTTTTTTCTATCGGCAGTACAAATCTCAGAGATCCTCCTTCAACCATTCCAAGCTGTTCGTGAAACAGATACCCGAGCATCAGCATGGAAAACAAGGTCGTCATATCCGCTAAAAACAGGTTAACAATGATATCCTGAACCCATTTATTTTTTATTTTTTTTACATAATCTTTCAACGAAGCATTGTATTTGAAGAAATAGGATATGAACTTTCTTTTTTGCCAGAGGTCCGAAACCTTGCCAAGGACACCCTTGCTCCGCGGTGTACTGCCCGTGGGTATCTGGAGTTCACCCATCATCCTGCAACCCTGCAAAAACTCTTCTATAACATCCCTGTCCTCAGGGGCAATTGCTATGAGTTGATTTTTGGATTTCTCATAATCAGCGGTAAGCTCGAACCGATTGCCTGTTTTTGCATCAACGAAATTTATATAAGATTTTACAGGCAGAAATCTTGCTGAATCAACAATGCCGAGCTCCTTGTATATCTCATAAACGGATACACCGGGTCTGCTGCCCACAAGCCAGTGTATACAACCGTCGATCAAATAATTACCGGTTTTCCACGATGTACATACGCCGCCCGGGATCGCAGCATGCTCAAAAATCTGCACATCGTATCCATTCATGAGGGCATAACAGCCCGCAGAAAGTCCTGCAAGTCCTCCCCCAATGATAATTATAGACTTTTTGCCCATATAAAATCTCCTCTTGGTACACAATATTTGCCTTAAGCGTTACAGTCAATATATTAATCCAAAGAATGCGATAATACGGTATGAGCAAATGTAACAAGAAACTGTATGACTTGAAATCAACAATATAAGCTGTTAAGTGTTTATTAATTCAACCTATTTCAGAGGAGAAAATGTATGTCTATAAAAGCTGATACGTGGATAAGAGAAATGGCAATCAAGCACAAAATGATAGAGCCGTTTGCGGAAAAGCAGGTCTCGAAGGGCGTTATATCTTTTGGGCTTTCATCATACGGATACGATATAAGGATAACGAATGAGTTCAAGATCTTTACCAACATCAATACGGCAATCGTTGACCCAAAAGAGTTTGATACCAAGTCATTCGTGGATTTTAAAGGGGATGTTTGTATTATACCCCCCAACTCGTTTGCACTGGGCAGGTCTGTAGAATACTTCAAGATACCGAGAAAGATAATGACAATATGTGTTGGAAAATCCACATACGCACGCTGCGGTATCATTACGAATGTAACGCCGCTCGAACCGGAATGGGAAGGTTTCATAACGCTCGAGGTGTCCAACACAACGCCTTTGCCCGCAAGGATTTATGCAAACGAGGGCATAGCTCAGATATTATTCTTCGAGAGCGATGAGATGTGTGAGATCTCTTATGGTGACAGAAAGGGCAAGTATCAGGGGCAGCAAGGTATAACCATACCAAAGGTTTAAACAATGATTTGTTACTTATGAGAATTACAGACAGATATATAACAAAAGAGATACTATCACCATTTGTAGTCAGCCTTGTAGCAATAAGTGCATTGATGCTCGTAGGCAGGATGGTAAGGTTCTTTGATCTTATCATTGGAAAGGGTGTTTCGGTCAAAGAAGTCTCATTGTTGTTTCTCTATATGTCTCCGTTTATACTTGCCCTATCAATTCCTATATCTGTGCTTGTATCTGTTGTACTTGCATTCAACAGATTGTCCAGCGACAGCGAGATTATTGCTATGAAGGCGATAGGCATAAATCTTTCCAAACTTTCGAGAGCTCCACTATGGATTGGGTTTTTTGCCTATATTGTAACAAGTTTCATATCCTTTTATCTGCTCCCGGATGCCAATATTGCCCTAAAGAATGAATTCTTCAATATAATTATAAGAAAGACTACCGTTGGTATAAATGAAAAGGCGTTCAATACCTTCACCAGCGATATAATATTTTATGTTGATAACATATCAAAGGACCGGAAAATCATGAATCACGTCATTATATACGATGCAAGAAACCCCAAGATGCCCAATACCATTATCGCTCAGCAAGGCAGGTTTATCGTAGACAAATACAATAAGACTATAACACTATCTTTGCAGAACGGAACTATTCAGCAGTTGGGGGATAATCCGGACACGATAAGGCTTATAAACTTCAAGGATTATGACCTGTCTTTCTCCCAGAGCGAAATCACCCCATCAATGTCATATTACAACAAGTCTACATTCGAAATGACCATACCCGAGCTTATACATAAGTATTACGAATTAAAACAAGAAAAGAAAAATTATAATTCCCTGTTGACCGATATTGCAGAGCGTTTTGCAATACCTTTCACCGTTATTATATTTGCCATAATCGGTATACCTCTCGGCATAAAATCACCACGGTCTGGAAAGGCTTATGGTATAACCGTAGCGGTGATTCTTGTTTTGTTATACTACATTGTCTTGAGCGGTGCCGAAACAGTCGGCAAATTGAATATTTTAAACCCTATCATCGCAGTATCATTGGTAGATATGCTCTTTTTTATAATTGCACTGCTCCTGCTTTATATGGTTTCGCTTGAAAAGAATCTTCGATTCCTCAATCCGCTTGTTTATATAAGAAGGTATAGATGAAGATCATAAGCAGGTATATCATAGATGAATTTTTGCAGATTTATTTAATTTCGATAACGGCACTGTCAGGACTTTATATCATTGTTAATATATTCGAAAGCCTGAAAGACATAATATCTTTGCAGCCATCCCTCAATGCGGTAGTGATGTTTTATGCAACCCAAATACCCGGAATCGTATACCAGACCATCCCTATGGCCGCACTGCTAACGGTCGTCATCGTATATACCATAATGTCAAGAAACAATGAAATAGGCTCGCTTTTGACAACAGGTATAAGTCCATTCGCAATCATAAAGCCGGCGGTGGTAATAGTAATTATACTATCGCTGCTTCATTTTGCAATTGGAGAATATGTTGTGCCGGGGGCAAATATCAGGAATGCCATGCTGGACGCTCAAATCCACCATACTCAATCAAGCCTTTCAAAGAACTTCAGGGTAAACAATATATGGTTTAAGTCTGGCACCGACATCTATAGAGTAGGGTTGTTCGTCCCATGGCTTAACACAATTAAAGATATCACCATATACAGGTTCTCAAAAGACAACAATTCACTCGTAAACAGGACAGATGCCAATACAGCTCGTTGGAATCAAGGCGTCTGGGATGCAAGAGACATATACACAAGGGATTTTAAAGACGGATACCAGACAGCCTATGGCTTTTCAAAGTCAACAGGAATGCATCTTCCCTTTATGCTCTCGGATTTCAGACACACAGGCAAAACGCCGGATGAAATGGATTACACCGAGCTTAAATCATATATAGAGAAATTAAAAGATGAAGGATACACGTATGCTCCTTACGATGTCGATCTCAACTCTAAAATCTCATATCCATTATCGTCTTTGTTCGTGATCCTCCTCGTAATACCGTTCTCATTAAAAAAGAGAAAAACTTCCGGCATGATGCTCGCTTTTGGTGTATCCCTTGCGATAGGATTCAGTTATTGGATCATAATGGCATTGTCCATATCAATGGGTAATTCAGAAATACTCAACGCTGCGATTGCCGCGTGGCTTCCGAATATTATTACGCTGTTGGTCTCGTTCATAGTAATATTAACTACAAAATGGTAAGTCATTCCATATTTTAAGTGTCTTTTTGTTTTTTTTCTGATATATTCAAAATCGATGATTTCCGGTGTTTGGCGTTAGAAGAATCATTGTAAAAAGCGCGTTTGCTATGGTATAAATTTAGATAATATTGTTGAATGATGGGAAAAAGGAAATAGGTTTTCATGACAAGAAGTTTTTCGGAGCATATAATAGAAGAACTCGGCATCGATGGTTCAGAACTTGATAGACGCAAGGAATTTATATCAATTTCTGAGGAAGACATAAGCCTGCTTAAATCAATCTACAAAAAAGCTCCATGGATACCGGATAGGATTGCAGATTTATTCTTAACACACCTGCATAGCTTTGAAGAAACAAGGGCCATCATAGAGCAGTACAGCGTAACCCACATAAAGGGGAAGGTTTCCGAATATTTTGCACAGCTTTTCGAAGGCAAGTACGACCTTCAATACTTGTCCGACAGGCTTAGTATCGGCTATAGACATAACATAGCCGGCGTTGAGCCAAAGTACTACATTGGTGCATACGGTGAGGCTATAAAAGAGCTTATACCGATTATAAAAGAGCATACAGGAGACGATAAAAAAACATTTTCAGCGACAATTTCAGCTCTATTCAGGGTCGTGCTTTTTGATATAACAAATGCTATGGAGGCTTACTTATACGAGAAGCAGCTCAAGATCAAGCATATGAATACATTTTACTCCGTACTCAGCAGGATAAACGAATTTATCATCCGGGTCAGCGACATCAATGAATTGTTTGAAGGGGTATGTCCAATCATTGTAGATGAGGGTGGGTTCAAGTTCGCATGGGTAGGCCTTTTGGATAAGAACACAAAAGAGATTAGACCGGTTGCAATGTGGGGAGATGGTGAGGCGTATATAAAAGGTTTGAAGTTTTATGCAAGTGAGGACCTTCCCGGTGGAATTAGCCCGACAGGCAAGGCGATCCTCGAGGGTAAAATCGTAGTAAGCGAAGACATAGATCATGATGCAAGAATGATTTCCTGGCGAAGGGGGGCATTGGCCATTGGTTTTCGGGCTTATGCTTCAATACCAATCCGCATGTCCGAAGATGTGATTGGAGCTCTTACCATATATTCGGGTACCACTTTTACCTTCGGCAGAGAAGAGATGCGTCTACTCGAGGAGATTGCGGGAGATATATCTTTTGCAATAGGATATATAGGAAAACTCCAGAAGACAAAATACATTTCTTTGTTTGATCCTCTAACTGACCTTCCAAACCGAAATCACATACTCCAGGAACTTCAAAGACTTATAGACATTTCCGGTGCATCGGGTAAATCTGTAGCTCTTATAGTTATGGACATAGACTGGTTTAAGGGTATCAACGAAACCATAGGCTATGCCAAAGGGGATACCCTGTTAAAGCAGATAGTAAAAATGCTTATGCCCGTTATAAAACAAGACAGGCAGCTCGGTAGAATCGGACCGGATGAGTTTGCAATAATAGGTTCAGACATAAATAACGAGGAAACAATATACAGAACAGTGGAAAACATAAACAGCATATTCGCCAATCCTGTACAGGTGGATGGAGAAAATGTCAGCGTATCTTTCAGTATGGGTATATCCATATACCCGAATGACGGTGATAGTGCGGAGGAACTTGTAAAAATAGCAGAGGCATCCCTGACGCAGATAAAGGGTGCAGGGATAAAGGGGATTGTGAATTATTCCCCTGCTATCAACAGCAAAATCTCGGGAATACTCAAAATGAAGAACAACCTTGTAAAAGCCATTGAAAATAAAGAGTTTATTGTTTATTACGAGCCTAAGGTTAACATCAAAAATTATACCATTTCCGGCGTCGAGGCACTTGTTCGATGGCAGAACCCGGATGAAGGGCTGATCCTACCTTCGAGGTTCATACCACTCCTTGAAGAGACAGGCATGATAGTAAAGATTGGACAGTGGGTCTTCGAAGAAGCAGCAAAACAGGTTATGCGATGGAATGCAAACGGTTATAACTTGAAGGTTGCAATCAATGTATCGGCAGCACAGCTTGAACAGAAGGATTTTGTGAAATGGATTATTACGACCGCCATGGACAAAGGCATAGACCCTTTAAGCATAGAGCTTGAGATTACAGAAAGCCTGATCATGAAAAACGTTGATGATAAAATCGAGAAATTGCTTCAACTCAGGGACTACGGGATCACGGTGGCTGTTGATGATTTTGGAACGGGATATTCATCTCTCGCATACCTTAAAAGACTACCTGTCAGCTCACTGAAAATAGATATCTCGTTTATAAAGAGCCTGCCGGGAGACAAAGAAAACACAAAGATAACAGAAACAATAATATCACTTGCAAAGGCATTGAATATGAAAACTATTGCAGAAGGTGTTGATAGAAAGGAACAAATTGAATTTCTCAGGCAGCTCGGTTGCGATGAGGCCCAGGGCTACTATTTTACGATGCCGCTGCCCGCACCTGAATTCGAAAAATTTGCAGCCGATTTCTCAGAAAAGCATTAACCCTGTATGTACCTTAATAAAGGACCGGGTGTAAGTATTATAGTCGTATCCTCATACATATCCCCGTCAATAGTATATTTAAGGGGAACATTCGATTTTATCTCTATAAGTCTTGCAAGCGCATCGGTCAAATATTTAAACCCTGGTTCGTGTCCCACATAAAGCTTTCTCAGCCTTTTTATCACTTCGAATGGAGTTGCCCTGCCTGCAAACACATGAATTCTATCCTGAAGTTCTTCCGCCCTGTATATCGCCCTGAAATTAAGACCTATATTCCTTATAACCGATGATACAACAACGGAATATTCATTATAATCAAGTTTTTTACCATCAATTGTAACCTCTGCAATTATCGGCTTAAACAGTTTATCTACATAATCTGTCGATACAATGGCAGATGCAATAGCCTTGTATATGATCTGTAAAGCCTTAACAGGACCTGGGTTTGCACCTTCATAATATACATCCAGAAGATTAGCCACAAAACCGGTACCAAACATAAAACCATACCTTCCGTTTATATTGAGCACCTTACTTGTTTTGGTTTTAAACGGCCTATCTTCCCTGTAATGCTCGACAAGTTTTTTTGTTATGTTTGATACGGACCCCTTTATACCATAGAGAGCATTAGAGACGGTATTCATGGTACCGCCTCTTAAATGTGCGACAAGCGGCAGACGCTCTCCTTTGTAAACCTCTATAATGCGGGTTATTATCTGATGGTTTGTTCCGTCTCCTCCATTTACGCCTATAATTTCGTATTTATCCCTCTTTATCTCCTTTGCCACCTCTGTTAATTCTTCAAAAGAAAAAGGTACGAACACTGTTCCATATTTTCCTACGACATCTTTTATTGCATCCAGCGTGGCCGGATGTTTCATATTTTTTTTGGATCGTGGGTTATGAATGATCCCTATTGCCTTCATAGCGGCCTCTCCGTAGATTTTGTTTGCATAGCTATTTGTTAATTGATACACACATTGTATGAAAATTGGCAAGTTTTTGAAAGACAGACTTGATAAAAAAACGGTGATAAAGGTGTCTCTACTTATTGCGATATTCACGGCAGCTACCATTATTGTGTATAATACGCCCTTGAGGGAATATACCAATCCACAAAAGCTCAAGGATTTTTTCCTCTCATTCGGATACTGGGCGCCATTGATGTTTATCATCGCTTTTGCTGTAAAAGCTGTAATTCCATTCCCGTCATCTGTTTTTGCACTTGCTGCCGGACTTGTTTTTGGCCCATTCTATGGTGCGGTTTATGCAATCATTGGCTCTGTAATAAGTGCCGGTATAGCGTATCAGTTATCAAGGAGGCTTGGCAGGGACTTTGTGGTCAAGGTGCTCGGAACCAAGGCAAAAACTCTTGACAGGTTAACAAATGTTCATGGACTCGAAGTTGTATTATTTTTCAGAATAGTTCCATCTTTGCCATTTGATGTGTTCAACCTTGGGGCAGGGCTTTCGGATATCACATTTTCAGATTTTTTAATAGGCACTGCTATAGGCATGACACCGTGGTCTTTTGCCCTCAGTTATCTGGGCAACCGCCTTGCAAATATGAAATTGAATTTCGTATCCTTACTTTCATTCTTTCTTATTATAGCCATTTTTGCACTGCCCATACTGATAAGGAAATTTTCAAAGACCTCTCAGAAAAAATCCAAGCACAATTAATCAGAAATTTTAGATAAGGTAGATAAATTTGATAATTATTCCTTTTATGATATGGTAATAAGAAACCTGTATGAAATACCGTCTTGAAAAAGATTCACTCGGCAGCCTCGCCGTTCCCGCGAAAGCATACTACGGCGTCCAGACAATGCGCGCACTGTCAAATTTTCCGGTCAGCGGCGAAAAGAATCATCCTTATCTGATCAGATCGTATGTTATCCTCAAGAAAGCCTGCGCCATAACCAACCATGAGCTTGGAGTTCTCGATAAAAAAAGGGCGGATGCGATCATACGTGCGTGCGACTGCATACTCGACGGCATGCACGCGGATCAGGTCGTGATCGATAAGTATCAGGCAGGTGCAGGCACATCCCTGAATATGAACATCAATGAGGTTATAGCGAATCTCGCACTCGAGAACCTCGGCCACAAAAAGGGCGAGTATAAATATTTAAGCCCGAATGACCATGTGAATATGTCGCAATCGACAAACGATACATTCCCGACAACCGCACATATCGCACTTGTGCTCAATATAAAACCGCTTATAGTTTCGTTGAAACAGCTTCAAGCTGCTTTTCTTAAAAAGGCAAAAACCTTTCAAGGACTCCTGAAATCCGGCAGGACGCACTTACAGGATGCTGTGCCGGTAACATTGGGTCAGGAGTTCCATGCCTATGCCGAGACAGTGGATAAAACTATATCCATGCTCCATAATGCTATAGATACAGGATATAATCCGACCCTGCTCGAAGTTCCTATCGGCGGAACTGCCACAGGCACAGGTATAAATACACCGAGAGGATACGGAAAGGCTGTCATAAAAAACCTGAGGGCGTTAACCGGATTACATCTGATTTCATCCAATGACATGCGAGAGGGACTGCAGTCACGCTTAGCCATAAGCCATGCATCCGCCATACTGAACAGTATAGCTCTTGAGCTTATCAGGATTGCAAACGACCTCAGACTTTTGTCTTCAGGACCGGTTACAGGATTAGCGGAAATAACGCTTCCACCTGTTCAGCCAGGTTCTTCCATCATGCCTGGTAAAGCAAACCCGGTTATGGCTGAAGCGCTCGATATGATCTGCTTCAGGATCATCGGTAACGGCCTTGCCGTATCCATGGCAGAACAGGCAGGACAGCTTGAGCTTAATGTTATGATGCCGGTCATGGCGAACACCCTCCTCGAATCTATTGATCTCTTGAAAAACTTTTTGCCTGTATTCTCACAAAAGGCGATTGAAGGCATAACGACAAACAAAGAAAGGCTGTACTACTATTTCACTCATACCCCTGCGATAGCGACCATACTGAACACCCGCATAGGGTATCTCGATGCGGCTGAGGTCGTAAAGCAGGCTTTAAAAGAAAAAAGACCCGTTACCGACGTTATCGTTGAAAAGGGACTTCTTACAAAGGAACAGCTCAAAACAATACTTTCCGTAAAAAATATCACAGGTAGCAAGAAATAAACTTACACCAAAAATACATTTAAAAAATTAAGCCAAAGGACTTTGAGCGGCTTAAACCGTTTGAACCGTTTAAATCGTTAAGAAGGTGGATCGCACGATCCCGCCTTTGGCGGGATGCCCCGAACGAATAAACAAATTTTCCTATTGCATTTTTGGGTTAAGGTTGTCTGAATAGCATAAGATATGGTATACGGCATTCTATGCGGATCTTTATCCAGCAAATAATCAACGGCCTGACGACAGGCAGCGTCTATGCCTTGATTGCACTTGGCTATACCATGGTATATGGCATCATCGAGCTCATTAATTTCGCACACGGTGAGATCTATATGATAGGTGCATACGGCGGTTTGATATTGCTCACGCTGCTCGGTGCAAACCATACGTCTAACCTCGGTATAGTGTTTTTAGCTATGGGCGGAGGTATGCTTCTGTCTATGGCGTATGGGTTTACCGTAGAAAAATTCGCATATAAACCTATCAGAAATTCCTCACGTTTGTCTCTGCTTATAACTGCACTGGGCGCATCCATATTCCTACAAAATTTCGTCATGATCGGACAGGGAGCTTCGGATAAAAATTACATTTCTTTAACCGTATTAAATTCAACATTCAGTATACACGGCGTATCGATAACTTTAAACCAGATCCTCATATTTGCAGTTGCCATTATCATTATGCTGTCCCTGGACATGTTCGTTAATAAAACCATGACAGGCTGGGCAATGAAGGCAACCTCGCAGGATCCTGTTACGGCCCAGCTCGTCGGCATAAATGTTAATAACATCATCTCCCTTACCTTCATCATAGGCTCCGGACTTGCGGGCATCGCAGGGGTACTGGTGGGGTTTTATTACGGTATTGTCAATTTTTATATCGGCTACCTCGTCGGCATCAAGGCATTTACAGCAGCCGTCCTCGGGGGTATCGGAGACATACGGGGAGCAATGGTTGGAGGGCTGTTACTCGGACTTTTAGAAAGCCTCGGCGCAGCCTACATATCCTCGGACTATAAAGACGCCTTCACATTTATTATATTAATCGTGATCCTGCTCATAAAGCCATCCGGGCTATACGGTAAGAGGTAGGCATGAACGTTCGATCTTCAATCATAACAATATTCAAAACATACATTCTTCCTATGTTATGGATATTCGTAATATCAATACCAATCATGGGACTATTGAGATCCCTCTTTGTATCTGTATTTGTTCTCACGGGCCTTCTCGTATTCAATATCTTCATAAGAAGAAAACCATCTATACATAAAATCGAATTTCATTGGCTCAATACAGGCTTATCATCCACTGCCCGATATGCATGGGTCTTTGCATTGATTGTTTCAATCATTGTACCTCTATTTTTGAACAGCTACAGCCTTGATGTATTTACATCGGCATTATTTTACACCATGCTTGCACTGGGTCTCAATCTGCTTGTCGGTGACCTCGGGCTGCTCAACCTCGGGTATATCGCATTCTACGGTATCGGAGCATACACCTATGCAATCCTCTCTACAAAATTCGGTATCGGATTCTGGGGTTCACTGATGCTCGGAGGCATCGCTGCTTCTGTCTTCAGCTTAATCATTGCCATACCGACCTTAAGACTCAAAGGTGATTACCTTGCAATTGCAACGCTTGGATTCGGCGAAATAGTCAGGATCATGTTGAACAACTGGGACAGTCTTACCAATGGGCCAAACGGCATCATGAACATACCAAGGCCATCGCTGCCGTGGATACAGCTATCAACAGGCATAAGGTTCTTTTATCTTGTTTTATTCTTTGTCATACTCCAGGTCTATATACTCTACAGAATAAAAAGATCCAGGTTCGGGAGATATGCAGTTGCAATACGAGAAAATGAGCAGGCCGCAGAAATGGTCGCTATAAATACTTATAAGATAAAAACACTCTATTTCATGCTGAGTGCGTTCTTCGGAGGCATTGCAGGCGTCATGTTTGCCTCGAAACAGATGTTTGTATCTCCGGACAGTTTTACGTTCATTGAATCGGTCTATGTGCTTGCGATGGTAATACTCGGCGGCATGGGGAATATAGCAGGTGTCATATTGGGTGCGTTTACACTTGTCATACTGCCTGAGCTGCTGAGAGAATTCGTGTTGTACAGGATGCTCATATTCGCACTACTGCTGATCACCATGATGCTGTTCAAACCAGAGGGATTGCTCGGAAAGAGAACGTAGCATGGATAACAACGCCATTTTATCCATAAACAATGTAAGCATTATGTTTGGGGGCTTGAAAGCACTCGACAGCGTAAATATCGATATTAAAAAGGGTGAAGTGCTTTGCATAATAGGACCCAACGGAGCCGGCAAGACAACACTGTTTAATTGTATCACAGGTTTTCTTAAACCTTCTTCAGGCAGTATCTTTTATGATGGCTCAATAGAATTAACGGGCAAGAGACCTTATGAGATAGCATCTCGCGGTATATACAGAAGCTTTCAGAACCTTGCATTGTTTGCCGATATAAGCGCAATTGATAATGTATTAATAGGCGGATTAAAGAGGGCAGAGTTATCCTACGGCATCTCGGATACCGTATTTCGCACAAAAAGATTCGTAAAGATGGAATCGACACTCAAGAAAGAGGCAATGGAAATGCTCGAATTCATGGGTATAGCAGAGGAAAAAAACAATAAGGCCGGGAAGCTTTCCTATGGTGAAAGAAAATTGCTCGAACTCGCAAGGGGGCTTATGACAAAGCCGCAACTGCTCTTACTCGACGAGCCTGCAGCGGGGTTGAACCCTACCGAGAAAACAGAACTTGTTCAGGCAATAAAGAAGATCCGTGAACAAAAGATTAACGTGGTCATCATAGAGCATGACATGCGTTTTGTGTCCGACATAGCAAACTGGATTGTGGTTCTTGATTACGGGAAAAAGCTCGCGGAGGGCCTGCCGGATGACATCAAGAAGAACAAGGCTGTCATCGAGGCATACCTTGGTACACGCTGAGCAAATTCTGTTTCAAGCTATGCGCCTCATGAAACGCGAGGGCATTTTCGTAACATCAAGAAGATGGTCAGGCGTTCTCAAGAGATTAGCTGAGAGTGCAGAGTGGAATGACGGTGGCCGGTGATTGGAATAGAGTTCATAAGTTCTTATTTTTTTGGTTTTGGATTTTCTTTTGTTTTTTTAGGAGAATCTTCAGGCGGTTTATATCCACCGATCCCTTCTCGAACTCCATGGACTTTACCACCAAGTCCAGAATCTTTTCCTGATATGCTTTCCTCAGGACTCTTATATTCGAGTGCTTCTTCTGCCAGCTTATCAGGGCTTGCTGTAATCTTTTTAATTCCTGCTTCGTCATCATCTTATGCTCCATAATCATTCTGCCAGAAATAAATAACGAATGCAAAGGGAACAAGATATTTGGAACAGTATTACATTCTCGCTTTAACTGAAGACGTTAAAGATTACATTGATTAAATCCATTATACCTGTTAAACGAGAAAGAAATAATAAAAAAATAACAAACCATGTCAACACTTTGGAATAAAAATAACGAAAAAGACTTTTTTATAAAATCACTTGAGTTCGCTGCTCCGGAACAACTTTTTTATCTTACTCAGGATAAGAAATACCTTGCATATTGGCCAATAAATTATGATGGCAAGAAAACTACTTTACAGAGCCGGAATTCCTTAATCGGGACTTATACTGAAAGATGGGTAACAGATTTACTGGGTGAAATAGCAAAGGCAATAGGAGGATATTCTGTACAGGGAATGGTTTCTAAAGAATTAGGTCTAACAAATCAATCAGCAGCAGATGCAGCAATCTGTAAAACAAAAGATGTTGTTCAGAAACCAGAAAACATTTTAATGCTTATCGAGGTTAAAATGTCTGTCGTTTGGAATTGGGAATATAATTCTAAAAATAAGAATTTAATCTGCATCGGTGATTATAAAACGCATCAGGGCAATCCAGGGCTTTTGAGATCAGATACGATGTTAAAGGCAATCGGGAAAAGCATAAATATAAAAGTATCCGACTTCTCTGCTTCTAAGATACCTATTATTGTTATAGGCAATACACCTATAACTGAAAGCTATTATGATAAAGTAGATCATTTAAAGGGAAACGGTATTATTCAGGGGTTTTGGTCAGTAAATCCAAAACCTTTAGATAACGATGGTGGAAATATTAAAGCTACTCCACGTAAAGGATTTTATAGATTTGATAGCTACGATGAATTGGCTCGGAGTGCGCTTGATCTTTTGAAAGAAGAAAGAGAATTTTTCTCCAGCATGAAAACCAGAAAAAGGTTGGGGGCAATCATTGAGATTGCCAATAGGGAAACCAGTTACGAATCTAAAGCTCAAAGATTTTTAGGACTTTTGCATGAATCAGGAGAATAATAAAAATATGACAACCGAGAGTTTCTATAATAAAAGAAAGAATGGCACACAAACGAGTTCCTTTGGAACACAGGGGCGTATCAGTCACGATTCATCAAAGTTCTACAATAGCAAGTTATATGAAGGATTAAATAACGGGAAAGATGTAAAATATGTTGAAAATATTATCGAGCCTGACTTTATCAATAAGGTTTTTTGTAAGAGTAGCGAGAAAATGACCGAGCTTCCGGATAATAGTGTCCATTTAATGGTTACCTCACCGCCATATAATGTCGGCAAGATATATGATGATAACCTATCGCTTAACGAATATAGAGATTTACTTAAAAAGGTATTTAGAGAAACCCATCGTGTCTTGGTTCCAGGTGGTAGAGCTTGTATAAATATTGCTAATTTAGGGAGGAAACCGTATCTCCCCCTTCATAGTTATATCATTGAAGATATGAATGAAATTGGATTTTTAATGCGCGGTGAAATACTCTGGGATAAAGGGAGTAGCGCAAGCCCTTCAACAGCTTGGGGAAGTTATCTGAAAGCAAACAACCCAGTATTACGAGATGTCCACGAATATATTCTTGTATTCTGTAAAGATACGTTTACTCATTCAAATCCTCACAACAGGCAGAGTACTATTTCAAAAGAGGAATTCTTAGAATATACAAAAAGTGTCTGGAGGTTTCCGGCAGAGCGAGCTACAAAAGTTGGACATCCTGCACCCTTCTCTGTAGAATTACCTTATCGCCTGATTCAACTTTATACATTTGAGGATGAAGTTGTTCTCGATCCTTTTGCCGGGAGCGGTTCTACCTGCATTGCAGCATTAAAGACTAACAGAAAGTATATCGCTTATGATATAGACCAAAAATATTGTGATCTTGCTGAACGCAGGATAAAGCAATTTCAACAAGAGCGAGTTACGTTATTCTCTAAATAAAAAGGTGATAACTAATGTTCCATCGGGGCGGTTCATGAACCGCCCCTACGTTTCGAACACATCAGGGGTTCAGTTGGAATTTATCCCGCTTTATCCGAGTAAACAGCATCAAGTGTATGGACACGCGGGCAATCCAGGTTCAATCCTTTTCGTATAAGCTGTCCAACCGGTTTTTAAATTTCTCGATCACCTTGTTTTTCTTCACCTTCATTGTTGGTGTAAGTTCGCCGGATTCTATGGTAAAATCATGATCCGAAATAATAAATTGCTTTATTGTCTCGAATGATGCAAGCCGCTCATTGAATTTATCCACTTTTTGTTTTATAAACGAATACACCTGAGCATTTCCAGTCAAATCTCTATAATCCTTGAATGTTATATTGTTTTGTTTGGCCCATGCTGTTATTTCTTGTTCATTGAGAACAAGTACAGCCGTAAGATATTTTTTATTATTCCCATAGGGAACGCACTGGGCTATATAAGGATCCGACGTAAAAATATTCTCTATGTTTTGCGGGGTTATATTCTTGCCTCCGGCCGTTATGATAAGATCCTTCTTCCTTCCGGTAACCCTCACAAACCCGTCTTTATCAATATCGCCGAGATCGCCGGAGTGAAGCCATCCTTCCTCATCTATCATTGCCGGTGTCCCTTCGGGTTTTTTGTAATAACCTTTAAACACGGCAGGCCCTTTCATTAAAATTTCACCGTCTCCTGCTATCCTTACCTGCATACTGGGAAGGGGTTTACCAACATACCCTATCTTAAAATTTTTTCCATAACTGATAATTGCAGGAGCAAAGGTCTCTGTCATGCCGTAACCTTCATATATGGGAATACCAAGTGCATTAAAAAACTCTATAATAGCGGGTGAAAGCGGAGCTGCCGCTGTAATGCCTATCCTTAATCTGCCGCCGAGCTTTCCTTTGAGTTTATTAAAAACAAGTATCTTTGCCAAATTGTATTTCAGCTTTAATCCCAAAGGCATTGATGTTTCATTCAGTCTATAGGGCAATGATGCCTTGCCTACATCCAGTGTCCATAAAAACAATGTCTTTTTCATTTTAGGACCGTTATCCAATTCATTTATAATACGTGCATATATTTTTTCGTAAACCCTTGGAACACCCGGAAGTATTGTAGGCCTCACTTCTTCAATATTTTTAGCCACAGTATCGAGATTTTCTGCATACGCATATATCATATGCACATATATTGCTCCAAATTGGTTTATCCTTTCATAGGCATGGGCAAGCGGCAAATACCCGAGTGTTATATCCTCGGGCAGATTGAATTTTAAGGAAAGAAGGTCTTTTAAGTTCGCAATGATATTCATGTGGATGATTTCCGCGCCCTTGGGCGGCCCTGTTGTTCCGGACGTATAAATGATGGTTGCAACATCGTCCATGGTAATATGATCCATACGCCTTTTTATCTCTTCCTGATTTAAATGTTCTTCTCCTAATTTCTCCAGTTGTTTCAATGTTAAAACGTTTTCATTGTCTGCCGGCGTATCCTCGAACACGATGATCTTAACGGGCTTTAGCAACTCTTTGTTCACCCTGAGCACACGTTCCAGGAGAGCTGTGTTTTCCACAAACACACACCTTGAATCTGAGTTGTCCAGTATGAATTTGATGTCCTTTTCGAGTAATGAAGGATAAATAGTTGCAGTGATGCAGCGCAATGATATAATGGCAAGGTCAGCAAGTGTCCATTCAACCCTTGTGGAACTCATGATGGCTATTTTATCTGCTTCGTTGATTCCTAAAGAGAGAAGACCCGATGCAATTTTCTCTACCCTGTTCCAGAACCATTTTACAGATTTTGTGATGTATTCCCCCTCCTCCTTAAACATTAATGCCGATTCGTCTGGATGACTCTGTGCCCTATTGTAAAGACTCTGTGCGATATTTTCTTCCATAGCACCCCCCCCCAACATATGTCCTGGTTTTTTAACACATCCGTATAACAATCTCAATGAAATATATCACGCACACTACTTGACTATAATTTATTTTTTCATTGCATAAAAAACAATACTATGAACAAAATATATGCATGAAAAAAAACAGGATACTTTATAGAGAATATACTCTATTGATGATACTACCTTTAAATCGTATATGTTTACACTTGCAAGATATTATGTAAAATCTGCTATTTTGTTTTTGGTCATCGGTTTGCTGTTGGGGGGATATATGTCCTACAGAATCAATATATCCGGCTCAGCGGTCCCCCAATCAATGATTACAGCGCACACACATTTAATTCTGGTTGGATTTGTTATGATGCTTATCATGGGGGTTGCACTCTGGCTTTTCCCGAGACCGAGAGAAAAGGTTTTTTATAGCCCACTTCTTGCAGAGATTACTTTTTACATTATGTTTGCTGCAATACTTGTACGTTCAGCAGGCGAGATTATAGATGGATTCATACTATCACGGTGGTTAACATGGGCTATTGCAATAGGCTCCTTCGGTGAGATAATCGGCATATTGCTTTTCTTTATAAATATATGGAACAGAATAAAACCTATAGGCAGTCAGCTTAGAGAAGCAAAAGGGGAAAAATTCTAATACACACCTATATATAGATTCTTAATGATTTAAAAATACAACTAATTGGAATACATGAAAATTTTCATAAAATCACTTATAATCTCTATAAAACATTATCTTTAAATAAAAATTATAAATACCTTATTTCATAATTAGTAACATTAAAATCGCATATTATCTATAGTAATACCAGCTAACTGTCAGACAAATAGTAACTTTTTAGTTTTAGACAAAATCATTGACAGTTGATTCGTTTCTTTACTATATTTTGAATTAGATAATTACGTCTTATTCTTTTATAAAAAGAGGGGCTGAATCTGCCCACGCAGGTTCAGCCCTAAGCAGTAAGTCAAATCCAGACCTCGTTCATTTATTTCTTTTTCTTGGTTGCTTTTTTTGCTTTTTTCTTGGTAGCCATTATTCTTTCACCTCCTGAATTTTTTAATGCAAATATTGCGGATAAATTTATAATGGCTGTTTTTGATAGAATAAAAAAATGTAGAAAATGGGGAAGATTCTTTTAAAAAAACATCTCTATGTACTTTTTTAAATACATAATTATTACTACAGAGTGCAGTAACTATGATGCTCTCCTTTAATTTCATGATTAAAGTTTTTCATTAATCATAAACTAACATGATTAGAATTGCTTTGTCAAGATGTAAAAGAATATTTTTTTTGTTTAAAATTTTAGATGTTGAAAGTCGATCTTGTTACGATGATCAAAATAACAGCGAATACGGTTCCTTTAATAAGTTCTAAAATCCCGATAAGTTTTAGATTTCTTTTGCCGTCGTAAAGAGAAAAAGTGCTAAATAAATTATCAAGCAACGGAAGCAAAGCCGCTCCTATAAACCATGGCACTGTATGTATGTATATAAGCATAGATAGGCATGCAGAAACGATAAATAGATATGTCAGGTTGGCAATTCTGAAAAAGCGTTTTCTGAATATCAGCATCTTGACCTTGAAAATGCTTGCTGAGAAATACAGAAACGAAAGTAACCAGACAGAGACTATTCCTAAGTTTATACTATTACTATCCGAGGTGTAAAAAAATAGAACAGGAAGTGTAAGCGCTGCCATAGCAAAAAACTCAACAACAGAAGAGCGTTCTTTTCGAAGATAAGCTGATACTGCATAAACAATAACCGTGATCAACGGAATGACAGATAATTGAAGGATGTTTGCAACGCTTATACTCCATAGGGAAGGGGCGAGAAACAATAATCCCGCGGTTGCATAAATGAATGTAAATAGAAAGGCCGGGTTATGACGCCTCTTTATAAAGGCAGCTATGGATGCCTTTGTCATGAACAGCGCAGCAATGCCTGCAAGAGAAGAAAAGGTCACCCATGTTGTTTGCTGTTGCTGTAAAGACACACCGATAATACATGAAGTAATAAGTATGCCCCATGAGCCGTATTCTTTGGGGAATGGGATATCTTTCAGCTTCATATTCACAATTTAATTACGCATATCGAATATGTGTATGACACACATCATAGAATACAAATAGTATGAAACATTCAACTTGTTGACTTAAAATATAGTTATAGATTATCCTGAATAAAATAAAGTTTATGAAGGGGGGGAAAATGGCTCAGGTAAAAGGTGTTGCAATTCTCGGTTTAATAAAATTTATTAAAAAAAACATGAAAGACACTTTCCAAAATATTATCAATGCACTACCGTCGGATACAAAGGAGCATATGGATGAACACATACTGCTTACAGCATGGTATCCATATAAACTTTACACAGACCTGCTCAAAATACTCGATAAAACTGTAGGTAATGGAGATTTCTCCTACTGTATAACGCAGGGTAAACTTTCTGCAGAACATGATCTTAAAACCATATACAGGATTTTCCTAACTTTTACCGATCCTAAAATGCTCATCACAAGAGCCATGAGCGTATGGAGCAGTTACTATGATACAGGAATCGCAGAGGTCAACATTTTATCGAACAATGAAGCTACCGTAATAATAAAAGATTTTCCTGACATTGATATAGCACACGTGAAAAACATTCAAGGATGGCTTGAACAATTTCTCAGTATGTGTAAGTTTAAAGAGGTAAAATCTGAAATTGCCCAATGCCAGTGGTATGGGGATCCTATAACAGAATTACGATTTACGTTTAAATCCTAAGGAGGATACATGAAAATAGAACCAATAGATCTCAAAAGAGTAAAAACCAGTTCAATCAAAACACGGAAGAACAAAGTCAAAGTAAAGGATTTTGCCTTACCCTATAAAACCGGCTGTACCGTGAAGCAATTCATGGGCAGTCTTCCAAGGATACTTAAGGCTGAAGAGCTTATAACATCAGCCAATGCAATAGTAACCGCAAAAAAGAACAATAAACAGGTTATACTTGCAATGGGAGACAGTGTAATAAAGGTAGGACTTTCTCCCCTTGTCATTCAATTGATGGAAAAAGGTTTTATTACTGCAATAGCAATGCAGGGTGCCGGAGTCATTCATGATACGGAAATAGCCCTTATCGGCGAAACATCGGAAGACGTTGCCGTTACAATAAAAGACGGTAGCTTTGGTATGGCAGAGGAAACAGGCTCTCTATTAAACGATGCAATAAAATCCGGAGTAGCCAGCAACCTGGGGTTAGGGGAGGCAGCGGGAAAGGTACTCTCCGATATTGCGCCTCCCTACAAGGACATGAGTATAACATACAATGCTTATAAACTCGGCATCCCCCTCACAGTGCACGTGGCTTATGGTACGGATATTATACACATGCATCCGAAAGCAGACGGCGCAGCAATGGGTAAAGCAACGGAGATTGATTTTAGAAAATTTACAACCATTGTAACAATGCTCGAACAGGGAGTTATTCTAAATATAGGTTCTGCAGTCATACTGCCAGAGGTATTTCTGAAAGCACTTTCTATTGCGAGAAATATCGGCTACGATGCAAAAAATTTCACGGCAATAAATATGGATATGATACAACATTACAGACCTCTCAAGAATGTGGTGGAAAGACCTACAAAAACGGGTGGACAGGGGTTTGCTATTACAGGTCATCACGAAATTATGTTTCCACTGTTAACGGCTTTCATCATGGAATCACTCGAGGCATAGATGAAGATAGGCATAACCGGCGTAACAAGTTTACTTGGTTGTCATCTTGCGAAAATACTAACGGACATGGGGCATGAAGTTCATGGAATTGCCAGAACAAAAAAGCCATCTCTTGAATCCATAATTCACAGTGGTTTATTCAAGTTTTTTCTAGGCGATGTAACAAAATTCGAAGATTTAGAACACCCTCTGAGGGACGTAGACTATGTTTTTCATCTCGCAAGTATATCCTCCGAAAGAAAAGCAACAGAAGAACCTCTAGGTTGCTTTAAGGTTAATGTCCTTGGTACGGTAAACGTTCTGGAGATGACACGACGTGCAAAGTTGAAAAAAGTTATTTTTTCGTCTTCTGCCGCGGTTTATAAGAATACCGATCATGCTCAGGAAACGGATCCCCCTTTTCCAAACGGCTTTTACGGATTTACAAAGCGAAACGCCGAAAACATGATAGAACTTTATAAAAACAAGTTCTCCCTATCATATACAATACTGAGATTTTCCCGCCTTTACGGCCCTTTTATGGAACGCAATCCTGTGTTTGACATGGCTTATGGAATCACACGCAACAACAGCGTAAAACTTTACGATAGCCCCGGCTCTCAGTACGATTTCCTGTTTGTCGATGATGCTGCAAACGCACTTGTCACATCATTGAACAAAGATTGGGACAATGAAATCGTCAATATAAGTTCCGGAACCGGTTTGAAGATTTCGGAACTTTTCAATATATTTAAACAAATTTCGGGTAAAACAGACCTTCCTCTTGAAATATTGAAACATAATGATCAGATTGATATATTATCTAATAAAAAAGCTTTATCACTTGGATGGAAGCCTCGTGTAGATATTTATGATGGGGTAAAAAAAACGTACACATGGTTTTTGCAGAAGCAGGTATAAACCGTTTTTAATTATATTTTTAAATGTAAGAAATATTAAACCGCCTATGTGGCAGGAGGAATGAAACATGAGTGAAACGATGTTGGTTGTTACAGATGACAATTTTGAGAAAGAGGTTTTGACATCGGATAAACCTGTTTTAGTAGATTTCTGGGCAGAGTGGTGCGTACCATGTAAAATGGTGGAACCGGCTTTCAGGTCATTGTCGGAACAGTACAGCAGTAAGATTAAATTCGGGAGGCTGAATACGGATGAGAATCCACGCATCCCTACACATTACAATATAATGGGTATACCTACCATAATATTATTCAAAAACGGTAAGGTTGTGGATCAGATAGTTGGTGCTGTACCAAAATCGAATATAGAAAAGATGTTCAATAAGGTATTACAACCATAAAAGGGATTTGCATGGTAAAAACAGAGACGGCAAATGACAAAAAAGTAGGGATAGACTCACAATTTCTGATAAATATTAATTGTGAAGATTTCTACGGTCTTGTGTTAAAATCTGAAAAAATTGTTATCGTGGATTTCTGGGCGGAGTGGTGTACGTCTTGCCATACGAGCAAGCCAATACTCGAAAAACTTGCAGAAAAATATAAAAATAAGATAGCATTTTACAGGGTAAATGCCGATGCGTGCCCAAACATAGTATCAACATACCAGATATCGAGTCTTCCAACACTTGTCATATATTATCAAAGCAATTCTGTAGAACGACTCGTAGGGGCTACGAAAATATCAGAGTATGAAAGGTTTATAGAGAATGCTATTATCAGACTTAACAATTGATAGAGCCGAACAAAAACCCGTCTGCGATTCTTATGATTGTGTAATCGTCGGGGGCGGTCCGGCG
>CAZJPN010000064.1:0-43762 GCA_964547905.1 uncultured Pseudomonadota bacterium
CCTGCCCTTTTATCTTGACTTCGTTCGCATTTAAAGTTACCGGTTTTTAATGCACTGGTTTACCAATCTTATCCCTTTTTTTATGAACAATGGAAATGTAGGCGCACTCCATGCACTGTGGACATTTCCCGCTATTGTCGCGCTTGCCCTTATCATCGCATGGTCAGCGGAATCTGCCCAATATTTTATATCACAGGGACTTGCACTTGCGCTCCTCGCTTGGTTTCAGACAGCCCCGGAATTTATGGTTGAGGCAGACCTTGCATGGCATAAAGAGGTGTATTTAATGCTTGCCAACCTGACGGGCTCTTTGCGCCTGCTGACCGGTGTGGGACTGCCGCTTGTGTTCTTCGTGTCATATTTTTACAACCGCAAGCGCAGGAACGGCTCGACAATCCACATAGAAAAGGCGCATTCCATAGAAGTTGTCTTCTTTGGAATAGGTGTGTTGTACCTTTTTATCGTTTACCTCAAAGGCAGTTTAAGCATTGCAGACGGCGTAGTCATGCTCCTGATATACCTTGTTTATCTATTTTTTCTTACAAAACTTCCTTCAAGGGAAAGAGAAGAACAATCCCACATGGAATACATTCCCGCAAAGATTGTCGGCATGAAAGGCGTTTACCGGACTTCAACGATAATCCTGCTTTTTATTATAGGAGGGCTGGGCCTGGTATTCGTCGTAAACCCGTTTATACAGAGTATGAAGGGCGTTGCGCTGTCCGTGGGCATTTCCGAGTTTATCTTTATTCAATGGGTATCCCCGTTTTTATCGGAGTTCCCGGAAAAGTTGAGCGCCTTTTACTGGGCTAAAAAAAAAGAAGGTGCGACCATGGGACTCATGAACATAACATCATCCACCATAAACCAGCTCACCCTGCTGCCCGCATTGCTCCCATTCGTCTATTCTTATGCCGTGGGCGGTGCAACGGCCATCCATTTCGACGCCTACCAAAGGTCGGAACTGCTTCTGACCTTTGCCCAGTGCAGTACAACAATGTTACTTTTGATTGACATGAAGTTTAATTTATATGAAGCAGGTGGTATGTTTATTGTATGGTGTATACAATTTTTTGTACCCTCCACGCGGGAAATGGTAACGTATGTGTTCTTTGGATGGACTTTTATAGAGGTGACCCTGATACTGCTCAGGGTTAAAGGTGTGGATATGGCAGGGAATTTTGTCAGTACTTACAAAAAATATATAAAAATTTAAAAGGAGGAAGTATGACACAGGAAGCACAGATATTGACGTTCATCATTGTAGTCAGTCTCATATCACTGGGATACGCAGGCTGGCTGGCGAGTTGGGTCCTCAAGAAGGACATGGGAACACCAAAGATGCAAGAGATCAGTAACGCGATCAAGGAAGGTGCTGTTGCATTTTTAAACAGACAGTACAAGACGATCATCTCGCTTGCACTTCTTACTGCTGTTATCATCTTTGGCATATACTATGGTGTACAGAATAATGCGAGCCTTGCATGGAAAACAGGCATAGCCTTTATATTCGGGTCTTTCTCGTCGGCACTCGCAGGGTATGTGGGTATGCACATTGCAATCAGATCAAATGTAAGAACAGCGGCAGCATCAACTCGCAGCCTTGATGAGGCGTTGAAGGTATCCCTCCGCGGCGGCGCTGTCTCCGGTATAACCATCGTTGCAATGAGTCTGCTCGGCATATCTATATTATTTTTGCTCTACGGCGGACTTTCAAATCCGGAGCATGTACCCTATATGCTTGTTGGGTATGGGTTCGGCGCAAGCTTTGTTGCATTGTTTGCCCAGCTTGGCGGTGGTATTTATACGAAGGCCGCTGATGTCGGTGCAGACCTTGTCGGTAAGGTAGAGGCAGGCATTCCAGAGGATGACCCAAGAAACCCTGCTGTAATAGCAGACCTTGTCGGTGACAATGTCGGTGACTGTGCAGGAAGAGGTGCAGACCTGTTTGAGTCAACCGCTGCCGAGAACATCGGTGCAATGATCCTCGGTATTGCACTGTTCCAGCATTTCGGAATAAAGGGTATTCTCTTCCCGCTGCTTGCAAGGGCATTTGGTCTTATTGCAGCCATGTTTGGGGTACTCATTGTGAAGACAAAGGAAGATGGGGAACCGATGCAGGCACTCAATAAAGGGTATTACCTTACCAGTATACTCGCGGCAGTGGGTTTTTGGGTTGCAACAGACCTTCTGCTGAACAACAATATGTGGTTCTTTTATGCAGGGCTGGTCGGTATCGTAACAAGCATTCTGTTTGTTTTCATCACGCAGTACTACACAGAGTACAGATACAGGCCTGTGAAAGAGATTGCAGAGTCTGCAAAAACAGGACCTGCGACCGTTATTATTACCGGTTTTGCAGTTGCACTTGAGAATACCGTGCTACCGGCCATTGTAATAGGCATTGCCTTGATTATGTCCTACTACTTCGGAATAAAGGGCAGTGCACTTGAATTTGCCAACAACCCGGCCGGCGGTGCTATAACGGGCGGTGGGTTCTTTGGTACTGCGATCGCGACCATGGGTATGCTTTCAACATCGGCGTACGTTCTTGCAATGGATACCTTCGGGCCGATAACGGATAATGCAGGCGGTATCATCGAGATGTCCGATCAGCCTGAATCGATCAGGAAAAAGACAGACAAGCTCGATGCTGTAGGAAATACCACAAAGGCATTGACAAAAGGCTATGCAGTCGGCAGTGCAGCACTTGCAGCATTCCTGCTCTTCAATGCGTATCTTGATGATGTAGGCGAGTTGATGATGAAGTCAAAGACTTTTATAGGGCAGACCGCGCAGCAGATTTATGATATATCTCACACCATTAACCTTGCGGATGTGCATGTATTTGTTGCAGCTTTGCTTGGTGCAATGCTGGTATTTATATTCTCATCATTGGCGATAGCGGCTGTCGGGAAAGCGGCATACTCGGTCATCAGCGATGTCAGGGCACAGTTTAAGGAGAACCCCGGCATTATGAAAGGCACGTCGAAACCGGATTACGGACGAACCGTCGATATTGTTACCAAGACAGCATTGAAGAAGATGGTACTTCCCGGTATCCTGCCGATACTTTCACCGATTGTCATAGGATTGATATTCAGGGAATTCGGTTTTGGTGCGCAGGCGGTTGCAGGCTTCATTATGGTTGCAACCATTGTGGGTGTACTCTTTGCTATTGTGTTGAACAACGGCGGCGGCGCATGGGATAACGCGAAGAAGTACGTAGAAACCGGCGCATTGGGCGGCAAAGGTTCTGATGCACACAAGGCAGCGGTTGTAGGAGACACCGTAGGCGACCCATTCAAGGACACAGCAGGTCCATCGCTCCATGTTCTCATCAAATTACTGGCAACAGTGACCCTTGTTATGGCACCTTTGTTCCTGTAAGAGCGACCTGAAAGATTAAAAAGTTTATTAACGCCCTCCCGCTGTCGGCGTGAGGGCGTTTTATTTGCATTTTTTGTGTTCAAGGTTTACACAATATTCCATGAACATTATATTTATGGGCAGCGCTGCTTTCAGCATCCCCTCGCTTGAGGCTATGATAAAGTCATCACATCGTGTTGTTGGTGTAATAACAAATCCGGAAAAACCATCAGGCAGGGGTCTTAAAAACAGATCTACACCCGTTGCTGAGCTTGCCGGACAATATCAAATAGACATAATAACCCCTGCTACTTTAAGGAATAATGCTGAAACAGTTGCGTGGATACGGCATCATGCCCCGGATGCTGTTGCGGTTGTCGCCTACGGTAAATTTATACCACCGGACGTGTTGCGCATACCCGCCCACGGCTGTTTAAACGTGCATCCTTCGCTCCTCCCGAAGTACAGGGGTGCGGCACCCATCCAGAGAGCCGTTATGAACGGAGAAGCAAAAACGGGTGTAACTATCATGCTGCTTGACGAAGGTATGGACAGCGGTCCTGTCTTTATGCAAAGCGAGATGGGTATTGAACCCACGGATGATGCGGTAACACTCGGTGAAAGACTTTCGCAGGCAGGGGCGGATATGCTCGTAAAGACACTCGACCTTCTCGAACAAAAGCGGATAGAACCCGTTGCCCAGCAACACGAATTTGCAACACTGGCGCCCAAGATAAACAAAGAAGAGGGAAGACTGGACTTTAACAGATCTGCCGTGGAACTCCATAATATCGTCAGGGCATTGATCGAATGGCCCACTGCATGGACATCATGCAATGGAGAGGTGCTGCAGGTGCTCAGCACCGGACCTCTGGATGTTAAGACCAACGGTCACCCCGGAGTTATCATGAGCATAGATAAACAAGGCATTCATACGGCAACCATGTCCGGGGTGCTTATTATAAGGTCGGTAAAGCCTTCCGGCGGCAAAGCAATGGATGCTTTCAGCTATGCCAACGGAAGACGGATAAAGATCGGGGATGTGCTTGGATAATGCATCCGCTACAGAAGCATACCCAAAACCAATTTGATGATACTCCCTATGGTTAGATTTTACATGATTTGATTCGGTTAGTTGACTAATATCAATAATATTGATATGTAGGTGCAAAAACGCGAGGAGGGTTATGAAGAACAAGAAAAGAATTCTAACAAGCTTCTTTTGTGGAGTGATATTATTTTTAATATCAGTTTACGGTATGACAGATTCTAATAAAGATGCCCTTGTTTATATAGTAAAGCAAGGAGATACTCTATGGAATATATCTTTAAGATTTAATGCAAACCCCTGGATCTGGCCTAAGCTATGGGAACAAAATAAATATATAACCAACCCGCATCTTATTTATCCGGGCGAACCTATAGCTTTATTACCTACATCTGTTCTCCCTCTAACAGGTGTGTCATCCGCTCAGCCTTTACCCACTACCATTACAGAACAGATACCTTCAAAAATGCCGCAATTACAGGCAGAAGAGACAACACCAACAACAGGTGTTGAAGGACAAACGCAGGAAATGGAACAACCTGTTAAGCTTGAGGCCGAAGAGGAAGCCCCTTCTATAGGATCCGCTGTTCCTTATGGCATACAGTATGTAAGCGCACCCGCAAACACATATATCTATCCATCTATGGAATCTGCTGGTTTTGTTTCCAAACATGATCTCGCAGCCACAGGCGAAATTGTTGCCGCTTCAAATGCTGAGAGAACAATATTCGGGGAACATGATGTAGTTTTTATCAATCTTGGGAGCAATTCTGGCGTAAAACAAGGAGATCAATTTAATATCTATAAAAAAGACATAAAGGTTTATGATCCTGCTACAGATGATTTTCTCGGTTATAAGATAAAGATCCTTGGAAGGTTGAAGATCACAAAGGTGGAAAATTCCGTATCCACTGCCACGATCACTCGCTCAGATGAAGAGATCAGGGTACACGACAAGCTTATTCCTTACGAGCCCGGAACTAAAACCATCGACCTCACACTTGCTGCAAATCCCATTAAAGGCTATATAGTATGCTCCAAAACCAATATGACGATATACGGTGAAAACGATGTCGTATATATAGACAGAGGGAGTGACGAAGGGGTGCAGGCGGGAAATACCTTTGTTATATATAAGGATAGGAAACCTGTAGAAGATCCTGCCACGCACGAAATGCTTAATCTGCCGAAAGAAATACTCGGTAAGCTCTTGGTTATCAAAGTACAGGGAAATACTGCAACCGCAATTATCACGAAAAGTGTTAAAGAAATCAATAGAGGAGACAGGATATTGGCTGATACTGCTTCCGGGATTATATGACAGGACCTCTATCAAGGAGTGTTGCAAACAAACCTTACAGGATAGAAAAACCCTGGGGTTATGAACTTGTATGGGCTGATAGTCCTCTCTATATCGGCAAAGTTTTATTCCTGAAGGCTGGTACACGATCGAGTCTGCAGATGCACATAAAAAAGGATGAAACGATGTTTCTCAGCAAGGGTAAGGTTATACTTGAACTTCCAGACAATAAAGAATCCGGAGAGATAGAATTAAAAGAGGGTGACAGTATCAGGATATTGCCGGGGACAAAGCATAGAATAAACGCCTTGGCCGATTCTTATATTTATGAAGTTTCAACACCGCATATGGATGACGTTGTGAGATTTCAGGACGACTACGGGAGAACCGGATGAACATATACGGCATAATCATTGCAGGAGGCCAGGGCAAAAGGCTATGGCCTCTTTCGAGGTTGTTAAGACCAAAACCGGTGCTTTCAATTACAAATGGACAGTCATTGATCAGACAAACATTGTTGAGACTCAACAAGATTATTGAAACCCGGAATCTGATCGTTGTAACAAACGAGGAGGTTTTTGCCCCGATTTATGAATCCATAAAAGAAATATCTTTGGAGAATGTCATATCGGAACCTATAGGCAGGAATACCGCAGCAGCAATAGGGCTTGCATGCATTCACATCATGGAGAGGCACGGCGATGCGATAGCAATAGTAACGCCTGCGGATCATTCCATAGAAGACGATACGCAATTTGCGGGTCTTTTACAAAAGGCTGCGGAGTTATGTCAGAAGACAGACGCTGTAGTCGTTTTTGGAGTAAAACCCACATCCCCATCGGTGAACTATGGTTATATTGCAAAAGGTAAAAAATTAGATAGTGATGATATTTTTAAG
Organism: uncultured Pseudomonadota bacterium; assembly: GCA_964547905.1. Lineage (GTDB taxonomy): Bacteria > JAMCPX01 > JAMCPX01 > JAMCPX01 > JAMCPX01 > JAJYLM01. The sequence goes on from CAZJPN010000064.1 coordinate 6,616, forward strand.
GTTGCAAAGTTTACTGAAAAACCACCAAAGGCTATGGCGGAACAGTTTGTTTCGGAAGGTTATTTATGGAATGCGGGCATATTCGTTTTCAGAGTAAGCACCATGCTGAATGCGATAAAACAATATATGCCGGAACTCTCTTTAGCCCTCGAGAAAATCAAAAAGACATTTAATGGACCCTACGAACGTAAAACCATAAAAGAAGAATATAACAAGTTGAATGATATATCCATAGATAAAGGCATAATAGAAAAGCTTGATAAGACATTCGTTATTGAGATGACAACAAAATGGGCAGACCTTGGCAGCTTCGAACAGATGGCAAATATCATGATGACAAAGGATGAAAATGGCAACCAGAGGATGGGTAATGGTATAGATATTGACAGCACAAACAATATTATAGTAGGTGAAGATAATTTTGTAGTGACAGCCAAAGTGCATGACCTGATAATTATAGTATCCGACGGGAATATACTGGTTGCGTCAAAGGGCAGTGACGAAGCAATAGCAAAAGTGGTGAATACGCTGAATGCTAGAGGATTAAAAGAACATATTTAAAGATAGATTAAAATCAAGGTCCGGAAAGGATTGTCTAAGATGAACCAAAACTTCAATTTATTGAAAAGGAAGATACTTGCACACGAAGCAAAGATAGCCATAATCGGGCTGGGCTATGTGGGCCTACCGTATGCAATCGAGTTTGCAAAAAACGGTTTCAAGGTTACCAGCATAGATCTCAACAAACAGAAAATAACTGCGCTTAAGAACAATGAGTCTTACATTACCGATATAAGCTCAGAAGAACTGAAGGACATAAACGATTCCGGTTTGATATCTTACACAAGCTCATACGATGGTATCGATGATACCGATGTAATAGAGATATGTGTTCCAACCCCGCTTGGAAAATCAAAAGAGCCGGATCTGTTCTTTATTACATCCGCTGTACAGAGCATAAAAGAAAAAATATCAAAACCAAAACTGCTCATACTGACAAGCACCACGTATCCAGGTACCACACGGGAGTACATGGTATCCACCGTAGCAGACGAACATTATAAGCTTGATAAGGATTTTTTTGTGGTATTTTCTCCGGAAAGGATAGATCCTGCGAATAAAAGATATAAACTTAACGACATCCCGAAGGTGGTCGGCGGTGTGACAAAACTTTCGGGTGAACTGGCGGTCTTATTATTCAAGCAGATTGTAAAGGATGTGGTCGAAGTTTCATCTGCGGATACTGCGGAGATGGTGAAGCTGCTTGAAAATACGTTCAGGAGCATCAATATAGGTCTTGCAAATGAAATGGCAATCATAAGTCATAAATTGGGTATAAATATATGGGAGGTTATAGATGCAGCCAAGACAAAACCTTACGGATTTGTGCCTTTTTATCCCGGGCCGGGCATAGGCGGACATTGCATACCAATAGATCCCGTATACCTGACATGGAGAATGAGGGTTTACAATTATAGAACAAGATTCATTGAACTCGCCACTGATATAAATAATGAAATGCCTTACTATGTCGTCAGCAGGCTAGCGGATATTATGAATGAAAAAGGCAAAAGTATCAAAAACAGCAAAATCTTCATACTCGGTGTGACATATAAAAAAGATGTAAACGACTTCAGGGAATCTTCTGCAATACCGATCATAGAAGAGATACTCCATAGAGGCGGCAAGGTATCATATAATGATCCCTACATAGATGCTATCCATGAAAACAGCTTGAATTTAAAATCTGTAAAATTGACAAAGGAGGTATTAGGTACTTCTGATTGCACTTTAATACTAACGGATCATTCTGTGTATGATTATCATTGGATAGTTAAAAATTCAAAGTTGCTTTTTGATACAAAAAACGGAACCAAAGACATAAAAGATAACAGAATAATTAAACTCTGAGGACATTTAATGGACAGATTTCTCATAACAGGAGGCGCAGGTTTTATAGGCTCCAACATAGCGGATCGTCTGCTTGCACAGGGGCATTTTGTACGAGTGATAGATAATTTTCTTACCGGTAAGAGAGAGCACCTTTCGAAGGCTTTGGGCTTTGATAGATTCGAATTGTTAGAGGGAGACATAAGAAATCTTGATATTGTGAGAATGGCATGCGAAGGCATTGATTTTGTTTTGCATGAAGCGGCTATACCGTCTGTCCCGCGCTCTATAGATGATCCTATAACTACAAATGAGGTGAACATAAACGGTACCCTTAACGTACTCAAGGCCTCGTATGAAAACAAAGTAAGAAGAATGGTTTATGCAGCAAGTTCTTCTGCTTACGGGGATACGGTAGTATTGCCAAAAAAAGAGGATATGACACCGTCGCCCCTGTCCCCATACGCCGTAAGCAAACTTGCCGGCGAATATTACTGCAAGGTGTTCACAAATGTATACGGCCTCGAAACGGTGAGTCTAAGATACTTCAACATATTTGGTCCAAGACAGGATCCGAATTCCACGTATGCTGCGGTCTTACCCCGGTTCATAACAGCACTATTAAAAGGGGAGAGTCCGATTGTTTATGGAGACGGCGAACAGTCAAGGGATTTTACTTATATAGAAAATGTTATTCAGGCAAACATAAATGCCTGTTATGCACCAACCGCTGCGGCAGGCAGGGTTTTGAACATAGCGTGCGGAACAAGGTTTACCTTGAATACGGTACTAAAGCTGCTTGAGAAGATATTGAATAAGAAGGCAAATCAAAAATATATGCCGCCCAAAAAGGGTGATGTTAAACATTCTCAGGCTGATATAACAAATGCTTCAAAATACATAAATTATGAAATCGAGGTCGATTTTGAGGCGGGACTAAAAAAAACAGTGGATTACTTCTCATTACTTGTTTGATTTTTTACCGGTTATGTCTACTATCTTTGCCGTGCCTGCGTACGGCTTTATTTCGTATTTCGTTATTCTGCTTATCTGTTTTATTATACCCGACATCTTTTCCACTTCACTTATGATCCTTGATGCATAATCTACGGTTATTTGATCTTGATCCTTCAACCTGTGTATCAGCAGTTCCGAATAGCCTTGAATGGCCGAAAGCGGCTGATTCAGGTTATGCGCCGCTGCACCGGCAAGATTCGTCATTGCATCATTCTTTTCCGCCTCTATTAACTTAGACAATGCCTCATCGAGTGATTTTTCCATTCGGATCTTTTCTCGTTCATCTCTTAAGTATCCTACCGTCATCTGTTCTTCACCCTTTTCGTTGTAAATGATTGCCCCTGATATGGTAACAGGTGCCGTTTCTCCGGTCCGTGTTCGTACTTCGACCGGATAGTTGTATATATGCTTTGTAGGGCTTTGCCTGAGTAATTTCATAACCTCCTTTGCTACATTCTGAGGATAAAGCTGTGTTACATGTATATATTGTATGGCTTCTTCCCGCGAATAACCAAAAAGCCTTGTTGACTCTTCATTAAAGAAAAGAAGCTTGCCGTCCATATCCACGGCAATAATCGCATCAGATGAGCTACTGATGGTTTTTAGCAGCAGATCTGTGGTCTTTAACAATTCTTTGCTTAACAGTTTTTCTTCTGTTATGTCTCTTAGAGACATTAATGAAACATCCTGGCGTCCCGGTAAAGGTGTTGCCCTTATTGAAACCGTTTTATAGGTACCGCTTTTTGTTTTTATTTCGAGCTCGAATTTGTTGACGAACTGTTTGTTAAGATAACCAAAAAAAATCCTGTTTGCCGTGTCCCGGCTCGTTTCGTTTGCTATGGCTTTGGAATAATGTTCGCCTATTATTTCTTGCTCAGAGTAACCTGTAAGCTTTGCAAATGCTTTATTAACATCTCTAATAGTGCCTTCTCTATCTATAAGCATCATCCCATCCATTGCGTGATTGAAAAGGAATTCATAGTCTTCTTTTATTTGCAAAAGCTCATAAGCCTTTTTCATGGATTCTTCGAGAATTTTCATCCTTGATATGTTCAGTATTGCGGATGCAAGCATATTTGCCTGTATGAAGTAGTATCGTTGAAGGAATGGTGAAAGTTTAATAGGTATTCTGGCTCTGACAAGTATAACTCCTATGACGTCATTTATATCAAAAATAGGCAGCACCAAAAAGGATCGTATGCCCTTTGAAAGGATAATGGATTTAATTTCATCATTAAATATCGTTGTCTTTTCTACATCTTCTATTGCAATAGCCTCTTTTTTTTCGACTGCAGTTTTTATTTCGGGATATTTGGGTAGATCTATAACAAGTGTTCTGTTGTCCTGTATCTCACTGCTTGCTATGACTTCACCCTTCCCCTCGATATTGTTTTTATCCAGAAAAACTATTATACTGACTTCAAAGTGTTCCACCCTTTTCTGAAACGATTCGGCAAATACCGAAAGTACGTCTTTATAGGTGTTTGTGCTTGTAAGCCTTTTGTAGATGAAAAATAGTTCTTGCAGTGCTTCTTCTGCGGATAAGTTGTGAAGGTTTATTTTTATATTCCTATCCATTTTTTTTACAACTGCATCTTTGCAATAAAGGTGTTTATCATGTATGCGTATACCCAAGTTTTTTGAGTTTGAGTCCCATTTTTTTACCATCCTTATAAAACTGGATGCCCTTCGCCTCTGTAACCCTTCCTATCTTATGGATAGGTACACCATGAATGTTAGCTTTGTATTTATGCTTCGGAACTGTAAAAACTAAAGCATAGTCATCTCCGCCTGTCAAAACATAATCATACGGCGACTTTTTCATAAGCCCGGCAGTATACCGAACGCCATCGGATATAGGTATACTATCCAGATCAAGGATAATCCCGACGTTGCTTTCATCAGCTATGTGTTTGAGATCCTGGAGCAATCCATCGGATACATCGATCATGGAATTGGGTGACATTTCATGAACAACACTTATGCTCTCTCTGAGCATTGGGGCAGGCTCAAGATATTTTTTGATAAGTGCTGGATACGATTTAGCTTTGCCAAATGCCAGCAAATCCAGTCCTGCCATCGCCTCCCCTGTTATACCCGACATACATACGATATCTCCGCTTTTGGCTCCGCTTCTCCTTACAAACCTACCCATATATGTCTTTCCTATAACAATGGTATCTGCTGCGAATTTACCTATCATCGTCGTTATATTGCCACCTATCAACGACATATTGTACTCTTTGAGGCGTTTCAGAAAACCCTTTATAAAGGCGTTAACGTGCTTTAACGGAAAATCATGCGGTAAAAACAGAGACAGCATTGCGTAAAGCGGTATCCCTCCCATTGCAGCTATATCGCTTGTTGCTGCACCAATAGCCCTTTTCCCCGCAGATTCCCAGAAGTTTAAACCTCCTAGAAAGTGTATGCCGTCCACAACACTGTCAACCGTATAAAGCAATTTTTCATTTGCAGGCGTACTTACAACAGCAGTATCATCCCCTATTCCAAGTACAACGTTACGGGCATTTTTACTGGTGAGGTTTCTTATGTCTTTTATCAGGTTTAGTTCTTCCCAGTTCTTCACTGTTTTTCTGCTTATCTTTTGCCTTTGATCCTTTTACCTTATTATTGTTGATCAACAACTGGTCCAAAACTTCGCGTATGTGACTCACGGGAATGAATTGTATTTTATCTTTAATGTAATCCGGCATATCTTCCAGATCAGGCTTGTTCCCATGCGGTATGATAATCTTAAAAATCTTTGCCCTGAGTGCAGCAAGCGATTTTTCTTTCAATCCGCCTATCGGCAATACATTTCCTCTCAGAGTGATTTCCCCTGTCATTGCAAAATCTTTTCTTACCTTCTTGCCTGTTAAGGCAGAGGCTGTTGCAACAGCCATCGTGATTCCGGCTGAAGGTCCGTCTTTCGGAATGGCCCCAGCTGGTATGTGTATATGAATATCAAGTCTGTCAAATGCTGAGGCATCTATATCAAGTTTTCCTGCATTCGTTCTCAAATAACTTACAGCAGCCATTGCCGATTCTTTCATAACATCTCCGAGCTGTCCCGTAAGTGTCAATCGTCCCTTCCCTTTCATGGTTGTAACTTCGATGTAGAGCACATCCCCGCCATACGGTGTCCATGCAAGCCCTGTTGCAATACCAACCTCGTCTGCTGTCATAAGCTCTTCAGGCGGTGTTTTGGGAACTCCAAGGAATTTTCTTACCGTATCTCTTGCTATCTTGAAGGGAGGTACTTCTCCCTCTGCAAGCTTCTGTGCTACTTTTCTGAAAACGGATGAAATCTCTCTTTCAAGGTTTCTAAGTCCAGCCTCTCTCGTATAGCTATTGATAATGAACAATATTGCATCATCGTCGAATATAACTTTTTCTTTGCCGACACCTGTTTCTTCCTCCTGCCTCGGTATTATAAATTTCTTGGCTATCCTTAATTTCTCTTCATCCGTATAGCCGGATAAAGTTATAACCTCCATTCTATCGTGAAGTGCGGGCGGGATTGGATCCATAACATTGGCTGTCGTAATAAACAGAACATTGCTGAGATCGTAAGGAACGCTGAGATAGTTATCGGAAAACGCATAGTTTTGCTCGGGATCGAGTACTTCAAGTAGAGCTGAGGACGGATCACCCCTAAAATCAGCGCCCACTTTGTCTATTTCATCGAGCATAAATACGGGATTGTTCGTTCCTGCCTGTTTTATCCCCTGGATTATTCTCCCGGGCATTGCACCTATGTATGTCCTTCTGTGTCCTCTTATCTCTGCTTCATCTCTTATGCCACCGAGCGACATCCTTACGAATTTCCGGTTCAATGCCCGCGCTATGGATTTTCCGAGCGATGTTTTACCGACACCTGGAGGGCCAACAAAGCAGAGTATAGGGCCTTTTGCTTTTTCTTTTAATCTCCTTACGGAAAGATATTCAAGTATCCTGTCCTTGACCTTTTCGAGGTCATAGTGATCTTCATCAAGCACTGTTCTTGCGTGTTTTATATCGATATTTTCCTTGGTTTGTTTTTTCCATGGAATATCTACAAGCCATTCAAGGTATGTTCTTACGATGGATGCTTCTGCAGAATCGGGATGCATCATTTCAAGCCTGTTAAGCTGACTCTGGGCTTCTTCTTCGACTTCTTTAGGCATGTTAGCCTTTTTTATTTTATTCCTGAATTCCTTTACGTCCCGTTCTTTTTCATCGATTTCCCCGAGTTCATTCTTTATGGCTTTTAATTGCTCCCTTAAAAAATACTCTCGCTGTACCTTCCCCATTTCTTCTCTTGCCTGAGACTGTATTTTCGCCTGAACAGTCAAGAGTTCTATCTCTTTGTTCTGCATCTCTATAACCTTTTTTAGACGTTCGGCGGGATCGGATAATTCAAGAAATGATTGAAGCTCAGCAGTTTTAAGGCCATAATTCGTAACTATGATATCCGCTATCTTACCGGGCTCGGTAATATTTTCTATAAGTATAAGTGCATCCGGCTGCATGGCTTTACCCATTGATATAACCTTTTCAACCTGTTCTTTTGCAGTTCTGATAAGTGCCTGAACCTCCACGGTTTCAACTACCGGGGCATCCTGTATAGCTTCTACAGCCACTGAATAAAAAGGCTGGGTTTGTTTATATTCTTTTATTTTTACCCTTGTAAGACCTTGAATAAGTATTTTAACCCTGCCATCAGGCAGTTTCAGCATCCTTGTAATGGATCCTACCGTTCCTAAAGAAAATATCCCCTCTGGAGAGGGTGATTCTTCATTCATATCCTTTTGGGTAGAAAATACAACGAGCCTTTCTTTCGTTAGTGCATAATCTATTGCCGATATGGATGTTTCTCTACCTACAAAAAGCGGCAGTATCATATTGGGGAAAAGCACTATATCCCTGATAGGTACAAGCGGCAGTTCTTCCGGTATCTTTAATTTGTCCTGTGTTTGATCGGTCTCTTGCTTTATTTCAATTTCATCAGCCATAATTCTATCCTTTTTCTATTTTTATAAGTGTTTTTGAATGTCTACGTTCCTGAACCTTCTTTAATATAATCTTTAATACACCATTTTTCAAAACCGCCTTTACATTTTTGGTATCACAGGTAATTGGTACAGGTATCGTTTTGTTAAAGTTTCCAAAGGCCCTTTCTATTTGATTGTACCTCATCACATCTGACGGAACAACCTCCAACTTAACGCCTTGAATATAGATAATGTCATTTTGAATAAAGCATTCTATATTGTCTGCATCGATGGCCGGTATATCCATTTCAATGATCAATTCGCTGCCTTTTTCGTAGATATCGCTCTTTATGACCGGAGTACTGACATCCTCTTCAAGCCAGCCCTCTATCGTCCTTATAGTAAAATCAGTGAAATCCATGCCCTGCATGGTATTCATAACATCTTTTAGTTTCATTTCAATTACCTCGATACGTTATTTCTACAATCTTTTTACCGTGTACCTTTAATAAGTAAAGTTTTTTAACAGGAACCATGTTGTCATTATATGATATCGTGCCGCTCACACCGTTAAAATCTTTTATTCTTAATATATTGTTTTTTATATCCTGTCTGTTGGTAGCATTTTTCATTGCTGTGATTAATAGGTTCGCTGAATCGTAACCAAGGGCGGATAATATCGTTGGTTCTTGATTAAATAAGCTATCATAAGAACCGACAAATGCCTGTGTAACAGGATTGGTACTCTGGGTAAAAAAACCATCCGTATATATGCCGCCATCAACATATCTACCGCCCATTTGTATAAGTCTCTGCCCGCTCCAGCCGTTTCCGCCAAGCAGTTGAACATTATTAATGTCGTAATATAATAATTGCGGTGCTATCATGGCTACCTTCTCATAATAATCGGGTATGTAGATAGCTGAAAAATCAATTATTGGAGGCGGATTGCCTTTCTGATCAGGCGGCAATTTCCTTATGTCTGACTTTCTTAAATCAAGATAATACGTGCCGACGAGCTTTTTAATCTGTGCCTTAAAATCTGTTTCGCTTGGATAATAGCCTTCCATACCAGTAACTGCCCCTCCGTGTTCCAGTACCTGCTTGACAAATGCCCGCATCATACCTTCACCGTAGCTATTTTCAGGGTACAGTACGGCAAAATTCTTCATACCGAGTTTTTCCATTGCGTAATTAACTATTTCTCTTGTTTGATCTTCGTGCGTGAGGCTGTTTTGGAATACGTAATCTCCTATCTTTGTTATACTTGACTTCTGATTCAGATAAATCATTGGGACATTATAGGTTTGCATCTTATAAGCTACCTCCATGGCAGTACTGCTCAGAAGAGGTCCTATTATTGCTGCGACATGGTCATCCTTAACAAGCTCCTCAGCCTGTTTGACGGCTAATTCCGGTATTCCCTTTGAATCCTTTATAAAAAGCTTGTATGGGGAAGTAGTCGTACTGAATACACCAAACGCAAGTTCTATGCCGTTGAGCACCTGTTTACCGTAAGAGGCAAAATCCCCGGTTAAAGGCAGAACACATCCTATATCGTTCATATTTACCTGGGTTATTGATAATATCTCATTTTTTAGCGACACAGCTTTATGCATTATATCGGGCGATGCTATGCCCGATGTCATGATAGCATTTACTAATGCTAAAGCCCCTTTATAATCGTTTGACACAAACAAATCCTGTGCCAGCTTTAGTCTTAGAATTGATTCTTCGTACATGTTATAATGATTATTCAGGAGCTGCTGGATATCGGTATCCGTTAGTTTTTCATTTGTTACTTTTTGCAGCAACAACTTCGAGAGTTCTTTTTCCTGATCTGTTGAAAGCAATTCCACCGAATGTGCCAGTGCATCAAATGAGTCCTTATACATGCCAGCCTTATAGTAGGACTCGCCCAGCAGAAAATAAACCCTGCCCCTTTTGTTATCACTGGTATCAGGAATAATCGACTTAAAAACATCTATTGCACTATCGTATCCTGATTCCCGCATATTTATGATTCCCAATCCTATTTTTGCATCGGTTGCATAAGCGGTGCCGGGATAATCAATTGCGACTTCGTTATAATAGGAAGATGCCTGTCTGTACGATTTTATACCAAGAGCTATATCCCCTGCCTTCAGAATACCTGCAGGAGCCTGGTCACTTTTATTGTCTATGTTTGCTATTGAGGAGTAAAGCCTCATTGCACCTTCGTAGTTTTTGACCTCCATCTGTTTCTGAGCCTTCTGTTTTATAATATCAATTGCTCTTTCAGAAGGCATACGTGTACCATCATAAACTACCATTTTAGGGGCACAGCCTATTTCCGAAAACAGCAATACGATAAAAATATACAAAAAATATCTACTTTTCATTCTTCAACGCCTCCATGTAATCGCTCAGCTCTTTAGCTATAGAAGGGGAAACAATCCTTACACTTGCCTCGTGATTGTACCTTAGCGCGCTTTGTGTAAGGTTATGACTTCCAATGTACACAATCTTTTTATCGATTATGACCACCTTTGCATGTGTCGTTCTTTGAGGAGAGTCAAGATAAACATTTATACCTTTGCCTTCGAGAATTTTGGCTGCATGCAGGTTTGTATCGTTCAAACCATCTCTGGCCCCGTGTGTGTTGTAATTCTGGTCTACGTTTAACAGCATTGAAACATCGACTCCCTGTGCATGTTTACGAACAAGCATATCTATAATATGATCAGGCAATGCCGACTTGTAATCCGTAGGCTTAAACAAATACATGATAATCGTTACACTTTTATGTGCCTGCGACAGGTCCTTCATCAGTGAGGCATAATAAGCTTTATCGAGCAGAACATCTACGGTACTTATTTTTTTCTTATCGGTGATACTTGTGACACCCTTTTTCAAAGGGCAAAGGCTGATGGTATCTGCATGGGCAGCATGCTGCGTTAAAGACAGGCCAAGGGTGGATATACCACGGAGTTGGGGCATGATAATTACAGCCGGGATTATTACAAGGAAAAATAAAAAAATCTTCTTCATAACCATTATGATACTTTTTGTTTTTCTCTCTTTACGGCGTTGAGGTACATTGTTGCAATACCATTTTTGGGTTCATGTTTCAGTACACTCTCCCATTCAATCACCGCATCATCCAGTCTCCTCATCAGGTAATAGAGAATACCGAGATTAACCCGTGCAGGGATGTAATCTGCATTTATGAACTTTGCCTCTTCGAGCTCTTTTATCGCCTGTGCTATCATTCCCTTTTCTCTGAGTGCAACTGCGAGTTTTGTTTTTATGTCGACGAATGTTGGTTGCAGGTTTAAAGCCTTGTGATACTCTTCGATTGCATCGTCGTAGCTGTTTATTTCTGCGTACACGTCTCCTATCTGTGCGTGCATATTTGACAGCTTGGACCTAATAAGCCTGTTCTCCATCTCCTTTATACTCTTTGAACGGGAAGACCCCTTTGCCTTATCCAGGACATTGTTTGCCTTTTCATACTGACCTATATCATTGTACGTAATTGCGAGGTTTGTAGCGGCTTCCATATAACCAGGATTCAGTTTGAGTGCCTTTTCGAATGCTTTGATTGCATCTTTTATTTTACCGCCGAGGTGATAAATAACTCCAAGCATGTTGTAAACATCGGCATAATTCTTGTTAGATTCTTCAAATGCCTGAAGATGTTGAAGTGCAAAATCGTATTTATTCTTCAAAAAGAATTCTTTACCCAATTTATAATGTTCTTTGCTATCAATGTCCATAAATCAACCTCTCAACAAAAAAACTCAATATGATAAAATATACTACTTTTCAGTCAAAGAGTCTATATAAACCAAAAGAAGCAATAGGTCTTGTAGGGGAGGGTTTCAAACCCGCCCCTATTTAAAATTTTAAGCCCCTACAATTGTTTTATAACTATGCTTATTATTATAAGCGTGAGCTGAGTTAGAAAGGTTATAATAGTTGGTATCTCTTTGATTCATCTGTGTTTTTTTATATTATAACTATAAACTGTTAACCTTTTAACCGTGCACACAGGGAGGTTATTATGGATATAAATAGATTTACGCAAAAGGCGCAGCAGGCGCTTATGGATGCACAGAGCATAGCTGCACGGTACAAACACCAGCAGGTTGATAATGAACATCTTATGCTTGCCCTTCTTGATCAGGAAGACGGCCTTATTCCACATCTTTTGGAAAAGATTGATGCAGGAGGAGCGGGTTTAAAACCAGCTCCTACAGGCATACGGGAGGAAATAGAACGGAACCTTGCAGGACTTCCGAAAATTTCTGGTACATCCGGTGCTGTTGATCAGCTCTACATTACTTCACGGCTGAACAGTACGCTTGATCAGGCTTCTCGAGAAGCACAGAATATGAAGGATGAGTTCATCAGCGTAGAGCATATATTGCTTGCAATGCTGAACGAAGGCAGAGGAGGGACGCTTGGCAAAATATTACTTGATCATGGCATAACGAAAGATGTGGTAATGAAAGCCCTTGCAGCCATAAGAGGCGGCCAGCGCGTAACATCGCAGACGCCGGAATCCACGTACGAGGCACTGGAAAAATATGGAAGGGACCTTACAAAAGCAGCGGCGCAGAACAAACTGGATCCTGTTATCGGAAGAGACGAGGAGATAAGAAGGACTGTCCAGATACTTTCACGGAGGACGAAAAACAACCCGGTTCTCATAGGAGAGCCTGGTGTAGGAAAAACAGCAATCGTTGAAGGGCTGGCACAGAGGATCATCAAGGGTGATGTGCCGGAAAGCCTAAAAAATAAAAGGCTTGTAGCCATCGATATGGGCGCACTTGTTGCGGGTGCGAAATACAGGGGCGAGTTTGAAGAAAGATTGAAGGCCGTATTGAAGGAGATTTTAGAATCCAGAGGTGAGGTATTGTTGTTTATTGACGAACTGCACACGGTTGTCGGGGCAGGTGCTGCAGAAGGGGCAATGGATGCGAGTAATCTCTTAAAACCGATGCTCGCGCGGGGAGAGCTTCACTGTATAGGTGCAACGACACTCAACGAGTACAAAAAACATATAGAAAAGGATGCGGCACTGGAGAGGAGATTCCAGCCAGTCATGGTCGATCAACCGACAGTTGAAGATACGGTATCTATACTCAGGGGACTTAAGGAACGTTACGAATTGCACCACGGCGTCAGAATCAAGGATTCTGCGCTTGTAGCTGCCGCGGTTCTGAGCAATAGGTATATATCCGACAGGTTCCTCCCGGATAAAGCAATAGATCTTGTCGATGAGGCAGCGGCAAAATTAAGGACAGAAATAGACAGTATGCCTGTTGAACTGGACGAGATAACGAGAAAAATATTGCAGCTCGAAATCGAAAAACAGGCATTAAAAAAAGAGGTCGATCCTGCATCGAAAGAAAGGCTTGAAAAGCTCGAGAAAGAGTTATCAGAGCTAAAATCAAAGGCGGATGTATTGAAGGCACGCTGGCAGACCGAGAAATCCACCATAGGCGATGTGAGAGAGATCAGGGAACAGATTGAGAAGATAAAAAGCGATATAGAGAAATCGGAACGTGCATACGATCTGAACAAGGTTGCTGAATTGAAGTACGGTAAATTGCCCGCTCTTGAAAAAGAGTATGCTAGGCTGAGCAAAAAGATGGAAGAAGGGGGCAACAGATTGCTCAAAGAAGAGGTAGACGATGAGGACATCGCACAGGTTGTCAGCAGGTGGACGGGCATACCCGTTTCAAAGCTGCTCGAGGGCGAGTCTCAGAAGCTTATTCATCTTGACGAAATTCTTCACAAACGCGTTGTCGGGCAAGACGAAGCAGTAACCGTTGTTACGGATGCAATAATTCGTGCGCGTTCCGGTATAAAGGATCCCAACAGGCCTATAGGCAGTTTTATATTCCTCGGTCCAACAGGCGTAGGCAAAACAGAGCTTGCGCGGGCAATTGCAGAGGCATTGTTCGACAACGAAAACAACATGATAAGACTCGACATGTCAGAGTATATGGAAAAACATACCGTTGCCAGACTCATAGGTGCGCCCCCGGGCTATGTAGGGTACGAAGAAGGTGGCCAGCTTACAGAGGCTGTGAGACGCAAGCCGTTCAGTGTTATACTTTTTGATGAGATAGAAAAGGCTCATAACGATGTATTCAATACGCTGCTTCAGATACTCGATGACGGCAGGCTTACCGATGGTCAAGGCAGGACAGTGGATTTCAAGAATACGATTATCATCATGACATCGAACATAGGCAGCACATATATACTTGAGTATATCAATGAGCGAGAACAATCTTACGATAGCATGAAACAGCGTGTGCTTGACGAATTGAAAAACCACTTCAGACCGGAATTTTTAAACAGGGTGGACGAGGTTGTTGTTTTTCACGCGCTTACGCAGGAAGAGCTGATAAAGATTGTGGATATACAGATAAGGAGGCTGAGCGAAAGATTGAAAGACAGGCATTTAACAATAGAACTGACCGATGCGGCTAAAAAGTTCCTTGCAGAATCCGGTTATGAGCCTGTGTATGGTGCACGGCCGCTCAAGAGGGCGATCAGCAGGGAGATAGAGACACCGCTTGCAAAGGCAATAGTGTCGGGAGATATTCTGCCTGGCAAGGTTGTGAAGATTGGCATAAGCCATGGTAAAAAGGGCGAGGCATCTACCACATCATCGTCCAGCGAACAAACTCATCTGACATTCAAGCAGGAATGAAAGGCACGGTTAATACCGCACGCATTTATCATATATGCCTATGTTGTTCAGATCGAACCTGCCTGGTATCATAAATACCGTACTGCCGAGCTCGATAGTGCAGGTATAATCAAACAGAGTCCATTCCCTGTTGTCTATAATCTTGAGGTCATAGTAGTTGCCACGTGGGGTTATCTCAAAGCGATAATTTCTAAAAATATTGAGAGAGCCCCGCGGCGTCTCGTTTTTCGCGGTACTCAGTAATCCGGACCCGCCGATGGTTTTTGAAATAATATCAGCATAATTCCCGCTGAACATATTGATAGAGGATGTTGCCTTAGTCATCATAGTATCATATTCTTTTTTTTGCGATACCGTAAGGTTGATGCATGAGTTTATTGCCAACAAGGATGAGAATAAAACCACTTCCAAAAATTCTTTTAAAATATTATCAAGCAACATAAAATATATTTTTATCAGCTCATAACGCTGTGAATGTGATGTATTTTGCATATTACACTGTTTTACCCCGTTAGAAAGCCCCACGTTTATGGTGTGGGTAATATGATAATTTTTAATTCCTTATAGAAACGGCAGGGTTTAAAGCCGCGTCCCTTCTAACGGGGTTTACTTACCTATTGTCTTCTGCCTTATTTTAAGGTTATATCTTATTTCTTTTGTGTCAATAGAGTGCCGGAACTTCGTATTATCTTGTCAATGACATACTGTTTGTGGTTAATAAGTAGGCATGAAGATAGCATTCATGGGCATAAGGGGTATACCGGCGAGCTATAGCGGTTTTGAAACGTTTGTTGAGGGCATATCGACACGACTTGCGAAAAAGGGCTATGATGTTACGGTATACAACCGTTCAACGCATGTAACATACAAAGACCCTATGTACAAAGGTGTAAAACTGGTACGGCTGCCGACAATACCCACCAAGCACCTTGATACCATAATACATACATTTCTATCCGTGATTCTCGGCATGTTTAAAAGATACGACATTGTTTATATATGCGGTGTAGGAAACAGCCTGCTTTCGTGCATCCTCAGGCTTATGGGAACAAAAGTGGTGCTGAATGTGGACGGGGCTGACTGGGAAAGAAAGAAGTGGGGTTGGTTTGCACGATGGTTTTTAAGGATGAGCGAAAGGGCGGCTACTGTTTTTCCGAACATTGTTATTGCGGATTCTATGGCAGTAAAGCGTTATTACAAAGAGCATTACAATAAAGAAAGCATATTCATTCCGTATGGAACAGAGCTTGATCAACGCACTCCTGGTGATGGAGAAGTGCTTGGCAAATACGGCATCAAACCGGACAATTACATCCTTTATGTGGGAAGGCTTGTACCGGAAAATAACGCACATCAACTTATCAAAGCGTACAAAAAAATCTCTACCGATAAAAATCTCGTGATTGTCGGCGATGCACCGTATGCTGACGCATACAAGGCAGAGCTGAAAGATATTGCAGCAAGCGATAAAAGGATTATTTTTACAGGCTATATTTTTGGTGATGATTACAAATGCCTTATGCGTAACGCCTATATCTATGTGCTTGCCTCAGAGGTCGGGGGAACCCATCCTGTGTTGATCGAGGCACTTGCAGCAGGTAATGCAGTGATCATCAACAACATACCTTCGAGCCTTGAGGTCGTCGGGGATGCTGGTATTGCATATGACGGTAAGGAAGGTGCAGAATCCCTCTTCGATATACTTACGATGCTGCTTGCGAACAAAGAACTGCACACATTGCTGAGGCAAAAGGCGCAGGACCGCATCAGGGCTTCCTACCTGTGGGACAAGGTCACGGATGACTATATAAAACTGTTCGTGGCTCTTGTAAGCCGGTAAGACCGAGGCGATTCACCTAACTCCAAAAATAGAATATAGAATAAGCATTTGACAACCCGTATCAATTTTTATATAAACTTTAAAATACAAAATGGAGTTTTTTTATGATTAAAATCCTGCTGGTTGACGATATGAGAAATTTCCTTGATCTTGAAGTTTCTTTTTTAAGAAGAGCGGAATCAAAGATTATAATGGCAAAAGATGGCGCAGAGGCATTAAAACTTGCAAAGATAGAAAGACCGGATATCATTTTGCTCGATTTAGAAATGCCTAAAATGAACGGCATTGAGTGCTGTAGAATACTCAAGAGCGATCCTGTATTAAAAAAGATACCGGTTGTTATGGTTACATCTACAGAAAAAAGAGCCGAGTCAATGAAGGCAGGGTGCGACGACTTCGTACGCAAACCGATTAATGAATCAGCATTTCTTGAAGAGATCAAAAAGTTTGTCAGTATGAAGGTGCGAAAAGAAGACCGTTATGATATTTCCATTGAGGTTCACTACACGTATAAAGAAAAAACAGTGTCCGCATTCTCAAAAGACGTAAGTTATTCCGGCCTATCCATAATTACAAAGGATATAATCCCCCTGAACACGCTGTTAAGCCTGAACCTTCTCCTGTCATTCGATGGCAAGGTAGAATCGCACCCATGCAAGGCAAAGGTAATCAGGATGTTTAAAGAAGAGACAGACGATCATGTAGTAAACGGTTTAGGCCTTGAACTGGTTGAGGCGGCGTCAAAAACAATATCCGCCATAAAAACGTTCATCGACAACAAAATATAGTTGACCCCGTTAGAAATCCTAACGATTTTCTTATCCCCACAAATGATATTTTTCTGCAAAAACAGATAATCATGGCATCGAACCGGTTATAGGATTTCTAACGGGGTCAATCCAGATAGCGCGGGAGATCCGACAGGGGACATGCGTCGCACAGCGGTTTGGTCCTGCAAAAGTTTTTTGCAAGTTCTACAATCAGTGCATGGTACTCGTTAAATATGTTTATTTCATGATCAAGGTTATCCATAAACATTTCCTGTATTTCATCATACTCCATCTGTTCTTCTATCAAGCCATGCCTAGAAAATACCCTATGAGTGTACCTATCAACCACGAATAAGGGTTTGTTGCATGCATAAAGTATAATACTGTCCGCTGTTTCCTTACCTATGCCATTTATTGACAGAAGTTCGTTTCTCAATTCAACGATTCCTTTTTTACACATCCTGTCAATATCGCCTTTATATTTCTCCACAATATGTTTAACCATAAGCTTAAGCCTTTTAGCTTTTTGATTATAAAAGCCTGATGGTCTGATAAGTCCTGCTATCTCGGAAACAGGCTGGTTGTATAATTTAAAAACGGAAAGCACGTTGGCACGTTTAAGATTTGATATTGCTTTCTCCACGTTTGTCCACGAGGTGTTTTGAGTCAGTATGGCGCCTACCACTACCTCGAAAGGAGAATCAGCAGGCCACCAGTTCCTTCTACCGAACCTATGATAGAGCAATTTATATATATGCTCGAGTTGTACCTTTTTGGAGCTGCCCATACCACTATGATGTGTCAAGACAAAAATGCCCTCGTGCGGTTAATTATTGGTTAAACCTGAAAAACTCATTCCCATGCTGTGCATTGACTTGTGAAGCTGTTCTTGTCGGTTGTGTGCCTGCAACAAATGCATCAAAGCTTGCATTGGTATCATTCGCTGTTGCAAGTAAACCGGTTTTCTTGTCTATTCTTGCGAACACAACACCCGGCGGTATAGGAAAATCACTGTCAGGGTATGCGGTCACAGCACTCTTCATAAAATTAAGCCAAATCGGGGCGGCTGCGTCACCACCGACTTCCCCTTTACCAAGACTTTTATTGTCGTCAAACCCAACCCATACACCTGCCAGAACATTTGGTGTAAACCCTATAAACCATGCATCTCTATTGTTCTCTGTCGTTCCTGTTTTGCCGCAGGCAGGTCTGCCAAGGGCATTTGCGCGCCAGCCTGTACCATGTTCCACAACATTTCTTAACATACTTATCATTACATAATCTGTTGCAGGGTCTATCACTCTGACTGTCGAGGTTGTTTGAGATGTTCCGGTTATCGATTGGGATGTTGTTTCTGTGATCGAAGTCGTGGTTAATGTTGTTGAAGCAATATTATTGTTAAAGCTAATGATGTTTGGAGATACATAATTATTTTCCAGAACAACACCGTTGCGATCAACAACCTTGTATATATAAAAAGGAGGAATCAATTTGCCGTAATTCGGAAAAACATTGTATGCAGAAACAAGGTCGATAAGACTGATGGATGATGATCCAAGCGCAAGCGTAAGATCCCTTGTAAGAGGTTCGGTTATACCGAATTTTCTCGCAAAGTTTATAGCATATCCAATACCAATAGAGTTTAACAGCCTTATGGATGGATTGTTTTTAGAATGCGTTATGGCATCCTCCAAGGTAACAGGGCCGGTAAAGGTTTTGTCATAGTTGCGGGGTTTCCATACACTCGGGGTTGTAGGTGTTGTTCCTGATTCTGTAGTGTCTGTTGTTGTGTCGGTATATTGATACACAACAGGGGTATCCAGTATTATCGATGCAGGTGTATATCCTTTTTCCAATGCAGCAGCATAGTATATGGGTTTAAAAGCGGAGCCAACCTGACGCTGTGCCTGAACGGCATGGTTGTACTGCGATTTCAAGAAACTGTATCCACCAACCATTGCTCTTATAGCACCGGTTGATACGTCAAGTGCAACAAGTGCCCCCTGAATCTCGGGTTGCGGTTCAAGCGAGAATTCCAAGAAATTTTTATACTTTTTAACCATCTTAACAAGAATGACATCTCCAACCTTTAATACCTTATGAGGATCTATAACAGGCGGATACCATTTTTCAGGATCAAAAGGATGCGCCCAGCTCATGTTGGTTGTGAAAATTATACCCTTTTCGCCTCCAACGTTTATTTCCACGCCTTTATTTGATGGCAGAAAACCGGTTACAACAGCATAGTATGTTTTATCCGGCTCTATGATATACTGGACTGGTATTGAACCGTTATTCGTCATTGAGGAAGTCAGTATGTAGTAATCGGGATATACCGCGAGTTTGTTCTTCCTTACTTCATTTATAAAATTCTGTACGTCTTTACTGTTTGTTAGGTTTTCTTCCGGTCCTGAATACCCCTGCCTTTCTGTTATCTGTATAAGGCCTTTTCTCAATGCTGAATTAGCAGCCTTCTGCATCATGGGATCTATAGTTGTATAAACCTTTAATCCCTGTTCAAGAACTGTATCCTGGCCATATTGGCTATACAATTGTTGTTTTAGCATCTCCATAAAATACGGAGCTATGTTTGTGGGCGTATACCCATTGTTAAGATAAATCTTAAGTGGTTCATTATATGCAATATCCGCTTGTGTCTTTGTTATATAACCCTGATCGACCATTCTGTTTAGGACGTATCTCTGACGCAGTTTAGCTCTTTGAGGCGAGTTAACCGGAGAATAGGTATTGGGAGAACGAGGTAAACCGCCAAGTATAGCAGCCTCTGCCAACGAGAGATCCTTTGCCTTTTTCCCGAAGTACTGTTCGCTTGCTGCTTCAACTCCATAGGTACCGTCACCAAGATAAATCTGATTGAGGTATATGTCGAGTATTTCATTCTTGGTAAGATGCCTTTCAAGCCGCGTCGCAAGGATGAATTCCTTTAGCTTTCTTGTAATAGTTTTTTGCGGTGTTAAAAGGAGAGTTTTGACAAGTTGTTGTGTTATGGTACTGCCTCCCTGTATAATCTGTCCTGCCAAAAGATCTTTTATCGCTGCCCTTAAAATGGCTTCATAATCAACGCCGCCGTGCTGGTAGAATGTTGCATCCTCTGCTGCTATAAAAGCTTCGGGAACATACTTCGACATCTGATTGAGTGATATCGGTATGCGCCGCTGTATAAAGAATTCTCCTATAACCGAGCCGTTATCGCCGTAAACATCTGTCACAACAGATGGCTTATAATCCGTTATAGTGTTTATCTGCGGTATGTCGTATGTTATATCAAAATACCACAGCAAAGGTAGAATTATGCACAAAAATATGATAACAGATAAAATCCATATACGTTTTTTTTTCATCCCCAAAAACCGTGACTTACCATTATTATCTTTTTGTTGTTGTTCCTCCGGCTGTTTATCTACCTTATTTTCTGTCATTCTTGGACCTCTTTTATATAAAAATTTAAGTTAATAGTCTTTGTTTTCAAGCTTATATGTTTGATTGATAGGACTAAATTTTATGATCGTACAGTTTAATGGATTTTTTCTTTTTTAAGAAGCCTAATGTCTTCTATACCGTCAATCAAGGTCAGCTTTATCCTTACATAACCATACGGCGTTTTACCATAGCATATCAAGGAACCATCAACTATAACATTAAGAACCTTATTGTCCTTTAGATGAACAATGGCCATGAGTGGTTTATTATCCAGCTTATCAATTAAATCTGTAGGCAAAGAAGTCTTAGCATTGCTTGTTTCTGTAAAAGATACAAATGTTATATTTTTCAGCGGGATAACGTTAAGGATTAAGCCATTGTAACCTGAAATATAATCTTTACCATCTATGCTACCATGTTCAACCGTTGTTCTGACGCCAAGGTTATCTATTATTATAAAGCTTATATTGGTTGGCGGCATAGGTATGTATCCTAGATCACTTTGGAATATACCCATAGCATACGTTTTATTCGTAAATACCAGCATTATCACAGAAACACACACAATATATAATAATCTTTTCATAAACATACACCTTTCCGAGAAACTTGATACTATACAAAAATGTATTATATTTATTAACATATTGCAAGCTAAATGTTTAAATAAAGTCCCTCTAAGTTCTTTATCTATAAAGTTTCAATATACAAGGAAGAATGTTATGTTTGACTTTTTTATTGTCATTGTGTAAAATATCACAAGTTTTGCAAGGAGGCTTGTAATGTTTAAGGTCGGAGATATTGCTGTTTATCCTGCTCATGGGGTAGGAAAAATAGTTGCTATAGAGATAAAAGAAGTGGCTGGTGATAAATATACCTTTTATGTGATGAATATACTCGAAAATAATATGAAGGTTATGGTGCCGACTAACAACGCAAATGCAGTAGGATTAAGAAGGGTAATATCGAATGATATGGTACCAAAGATTTTTGATATATTCAGAGAGAAAAGGATAACGGTTGACAGTCAAACATGGAATAGAAGATTCAGAGAATATACTGAAAAGATAAAGACAGGTTCTGTATTTGAAATAGCGGAGGTATTAAAAGATTTGTTTTTACTAAAAACACAAAAGGAACTTTCTTTCGGTGAGAGAAAATTGCTTGACACTGCGAGGAATCTTCTTTTAAAAGAATTAGTCATTGTAACAGGTAAAGAAAAAGAGATGCTTGAAAAGGAGATAAACAGTATTTTTGGTAAATAATTTTTTATTATTTTAAAAAAGGATCTATATTATTATTATGGAAAGGACAATTAAAAATGGGACTTATTTTATTAAGGTTGGTGATCCTGATTTTTTCAGGATTAGGCGGATATATCATATTTTTGAAGCTGCTGAATCAGCAGGGGTTGGCCATAGCCGGAGCAGTACTCGGTATTGCCCTTGGTTTATTGGCGATAATATTTGAGCGGCTTTTAAGAAAACAACACATTAAAGCTATAATAGGGGGGTCTTTAGGCTTAATAGCCGGGCTGATAGCCGGTAATCTGTTTACCTATGGTGTATTGAGAGATCTGCTTGAAGAACCGTCTGTAAGTCTGTCTATCTATATAGTATTAAATCTATTGCTTGGTTATATAGGTCTTGTAATTGGTGCAAAAAAGGGTATAGAGTTCGATGTCAGTGAACTAAAAACAGGAGCCACGCCGGCAAACACCGCAGCAAGCTATAAACTGCTTGATACGTCGGTTATAATAGACGGCAGAATAGCCGACGTTTGCGAGACAGGTTTTATAGAGGGTGTATTTCTTATCCCGCAGTTTGTACTTCAGGAACTCCAGTATATTGCTGATTCAGCGGATTCACTCAAACGGACCAGGGGAAGACGCGGTTTGGATATACTGAAGCGTATGCAAAAGATGACGGATCTTGAAGTAAGGGTAACGGATCAGGACTTTCCTAAGATTAAAAGCGTTGATGCAAAACTTGTTGCTCTGGGCAAGAAATTAAATGCAAAAGTTATAACAAACGATTTTAACCTTAATAAGGTAGCGGAGCTGCAAGGAGTTACGGTGCTTAATTTAAACCAGCTCTCAAATGCCTTGAAACCAGTTGTAATTCCGGGCGAGTTTATGAAATTAAAGGTGATAAAAGAAGGATCGGAATCCAACCAGGGTGTTGCGTACCTTGACGACGGCACAATGGTTGTTGTGGACAATGGCAAGAGATTAATCGGGAAAACAATTGATACTGTTGTAACAAGTGTCCTGCAGACAACGGCAGGCAGGATGATATTTGCGAAACCAAAGGAAGAAAACGGGGGTAGCCAGCATCAGTAGTATGCGAGTAACAGCTATAGTCCCTGCCGCCGGCAGAGGTACAAGGCTGGGATCCATAATTCCAAAACAATTTATAGCATTAGACGGAAAACCCGTACTTATTTACAGCTTAAAGATCCTTGATGAGATTGAAGAGATCAATGAGATTATTGTTT
The DNA here is from genome assembly GCA_964547905.1 of uncultured Pseudomonadota bacterium. GTDB lineage: Bacteria > JAMCPX01 > JAMCPX01 > JAMCPX01 > JAMCPX01 > JAJYLM01. Next base: position 29,755 of record CAZJPN010000064.1, read on the forward strand.
CAGCGCAGGCTTCCGAAATAAATACCATACTTAAGCTTATTCAAGACTTTGATATAAAAAAAGTTGTTGATGTTATCGAGGGCGGTGAGGAAAGGATCCAATCCGTAAGAAATGCGTTTAACAGGATAGGATCAGCAGACTATGTGCTTATCCACGATAGTGTCAGACCGTTTATAACAAAGGGAATCATAAAAGATGTGCTTATGTCCGGTATGTCGTATGGTGCTGCCATAAGCGCAATACCCGTTACAGACACTGTAAAATTTGCCGACAATAAAGGCATAATTGTAAAAAATATAAACCGCAGAGGGTTATGGTTTGCGCAAACACCTCAGGTATTTAAGTACAGTATACTCGCAGAAGCATATAAGATGTACGATATACACCACGCTGACATAACCGATGAATCCGGTTTGGTAGAACAACTTGGTGTGAAGGTAAGAACAGTGGCAGGCAGTATATTCAATATTAAGATTACCAAGGAGGAAGATCTGATACTTGCACAATTAATAGTGAGGATGCCATGAATAGGGTTGGCATAGGTTATGATATTCATAGGCTTATAGAAGGGCGCAAATTGATCGTGGGAGGTGTGGATATACCATACGAAAAAGGGCTCTTGGGACATTCTGATGCGGATGTGCTCCTGCACGCTATAAGCGATGCAATACTCGGTTCCTTATCACATGGCGATATCGGTATTTATTTTCCCCCGGATGACGATGCATACAAAGGTATTGCAAGCTCAATTATCCTCAAGAAAGCACTGTCAATGGCAGGTGAAGAGGGCTTCCATGTCGTGAATATAGACAGTGTTATTATTATGCAAAAGCCGTCACTTTCGAAATACTATAAGCAGATCATTGATTCTATCTCTGACATAACAGGTTTACCCCCATCTTTTATAAGCGTTAAAGCAAAGACCAATGAAGGTGTTGATGCTATCGGCAGAGGTGAAGCTATTGCGGCTTATGCTGTCGTTCTGATGGAAAAATAGTATGACCCTTAAAGTTTACAACACATTAAAGCAGACCAAGGAAGATTTTAAACCTCTCAGACCGGATCATGTAGGCATGTATGTATGCGGAGTAACGGTGTACGATCTTTGCCACATAGGCCATGCCCGTTCAGCAATTGTATTTGACACAATCTACCGATACCTTCAGGCGAGAGGATATAATGTCGACTTCGTTAAAAATTTCACAGACATAGATGACAAGATCATAAACCGTGCCAATAAAGAGGGTTTAACAACAAGGCAGGTATCCGAAAAATATATCGAAGAGTACTATAAGGATATGAACCGGCTTGGTTTAAAAAGGCCAACACATGAGCCAAGGGCAACAATGCATATCAATGATATTATAAATTTGGTAAAAGATCTTATAGCTAATGGCCATGCTTATGAATCCAATGGTGATGTGTATTTTGCAGTGAGGAGTTTTGAAGGGTATGGAAAACTTTCTGGTAAAAATATAGAGGAGCTCGAAGCAGGGGCAAGGGTCGAGCCTGGAGAGGCGAAAAGAGACCCGCTTGATTTTGCACTATGGAAAAAGAGTAAATTAGGAGAGCCGTCATGGGAAAGCCCATGGGGCAATGGCAGGCCTGGCTGGCATATAGAATGTTCAGTAATGAGCACCTTCTATCTTGGGCAGAGCTTTGACATTCATGGCGGCGGTATGGATTTGATTTTTCCCCATCATGAGAATGAAATAGCACAAACAGAGGGCCTAACCAAAGTCCCGTTTGTCAAGTACTGGATACATAATGGTTTTGTACAGATAAACAAAGAAAAGATGTCGAAATCACTGGGTAATTTTTTTACCATCAGGGAAATTTTAGACAGATATGAACCTCAGGCTTTGAGGCTGTTTATCCTTATGCACCACTACAGAAGCCCCATTGATTTCTCCGATCAATCTCTAAAAGAAGCAGAAAAGGCACTTTACAGGGGATACGCAAGTTTAAGACTTGTACAACATCCCCCTGCACCTGGGAAACCCATGCTACCATTCGACAAGCTCAGCAGCTTCGCAGAGAAGATATCCGAGTATGAAAAGGGTTTTTATGATTCAATGGATGATGATTTTAATACAGCCGGGGCATTGTCCAATCTTTTTGATACAATGCATCTTATAAACAACTATTTAAGAAATTTTACTACCACCCCCGCAGAAAATGTCATAAAAAAGTTCAATAATTTTCTTCGAACAGCATCAGACATTCTTGGTGTCTTTGACGAGGATCCCGAAACCTTTCTTGCATCAAGAAAAAACAAACGCTTGGCTGATTTAGATATAACTTCAGAAGAAATAGAGCAAAAGATATTAGCTCGTGCCTCCCTGCGAAAAGAAAAAAATTTCAAAGAAGCTGATACTATACGATCAGAGCTGCTCAGCCATGGCATATCCATAATGGATACCGCCGCTGGTACTGTCTGGGACATTGCAGACGAGTAAAGGGTTACCCAAAAAATTGCGGGGGATTCTGTTAACAGAATCCCCCGCATAGAAGCATATCATTCTAAACACGACGGTAACTATTATAGTCCGTGTTTAATCTTGGGCCACATTGTCTTGAAATCAAAGCCTTTGAAGTTTGGACTATTCTTGTTATGACACTTTACGCATACGGTAACAGGCTTTGGATCCAGCCCTTTTGCCTCCGCCTCTTTCACGTTCTTCATTACGGCAAATGATTTGTACTCGCTCCCTGGTCCATGACATGCCTCGCACTGTACGCCTGGTAACGCCTTGTTATCACCGGTAACATGGCACTTGACACATTCCGGTTTTGCCTGATCCGCCGGTTTGAGCACATCAAATGCCTTTGCATGAGCCGTATCCTTCCATACGTTGTACTGCTTCATATGACACATCTTGCACTGGTTAATCCCAACATACGTTGGTGCAGCCTTTGCCGTGTATGCCATTGTTGCCATTAAAATCACTGTTGCCAATACTGTAAAAACCCTTGTTGATCTCATTTCGTTCACCCCCTTTGTTTGGAATTTAAATAATTATTTATTTCTTTCGCTGCCTGCTTGCCGTCTCCCATTGCAAGTATGACCGTAGCACCACCACGTACAATGTCTCCACCGGCAAATACCCCGGTTTTTGTTGTGGCCGTTGTTTTCTCTTTCACGATGATATTACCCCATTTATTTGTCTGTATATCGGGTGTTGTAAGCGGGATCAATGGATTTGAGCCGTTGCCCACAGCGATGACTGCAAGCTCCACATCCACGATAAACTCAGAACCTTTTACCGGTATTGGCCTCCGTCTTCCGGAAGCATCCGGCTCACCGAGCTCCATTTTTATGCACTCCACGCCCTTTACCCAGCCGTTTTCATCTCCTATAAATTTTGTCGGTGCCGTTAAAAACATAAATTCAATACCTTCCTCTTTTGCATGGTGCCTTTCTTCAAGCCTTGCCGGCATTTCATCCCACGATCTCCTGTAGATTAAATAAGCATGTTCCGTGCCAAACCGTTTTGCTGTCCTTACGGCATCCATTGCAGTATTCCCACCGCCAAACACAGCTACATTTTTTGCCTTTGCTATAGGGGTATCATACTCGGGGAATAGGTAGGATTTCATCAGATTCGTCCTGGTAAGGTATTCATTTGCCGAATACACGCCGTTCAGGTTTTCGCCGGGTATATTGGTAAATACCGGCAAACCCGCACCGCTGCCGACAAATGCAGCATCATAACCGCCTTCACCAAGAAGCTCATCCAGTGTGGATGTTTTCCCTACTACAAAGTCTGTAACAATCTCAACCCCCAGGCTCTTGAGGTAGTCAACCTCACTTCCGAGTATACCCTTTGGCAGCCTGAACTCCGGTATGCCGTAGGCAAGTACACCACCCGATACATGAAGCGCCTCAAAAACGGTAACACTATGCCCCATCTGGACGAGTTCTGATGCAACGGTTAATCCTGACGGACCTGAGCCCACAATGGCGACCTTTTTCCCTGTGGACGGTTTCTTCTCGGGTACGGTAGTCTCTCCATGCGTCCTTTCCCAATCCGCAGCGAACCTCTCCAGATGTCCTATTGCAACAGGGGTACCCTTTTTACCTAGAACGCACACCCCCTCGCATTGTTCCTCCTGCGGGCAAACCCTGCCGCATATAGCCGGCAGACTGTTTGTCTCTTTTATCTTTTTTGCAGCCTCGGTAAATTTTCCTTCCGCTATAAGCGATATAAAAGAAGGTATATCTATATTAACGGGGCAGCCGGCAACACAGGGCGGTTTCGGGCAAAATAGACACCGCTGGGCCTCAAGCATTGCCATATTCGGTGTAAATCCAAAGTTGACCTCTTCAAAATTTGTTATCCTAACAAGCGGATCCTGAGACGGCATCTGCTGCCTTGGTATTTTCAATCTTTCTTTTTTATCTAACGTAGCCATGTTAACTTACCCTTTCGTATGATTTTAAAAGTTCTAACGATAATTTTTCCTCTTTTTGGTAAACCTTGAGCCTCTGCATAAGCCCTGCGAAATCTACTTGATGTGCATCAAATTCAGGGCCGTCCACACACGCGAATTTTGTTTTGCCGCCGATAGAAACCCTGCACACGCCGCACATTCCTGTACCGTCGAGCATGATCGGATTAAGACTTACAACCGTAGGGATGGCGTATTTTTTCGTCAGTTCTGCCACAGCTTTCATCATGGGGACAGGGCCTATTGCAAGAACGAGATTTGGAATCAAATTATTATCTATCAGGCTCTTGAGAGAGTCTGTAACAAATCCCTTGTTTGCATAACTGCCGTCATCTGTTGTTACAATAATCCTGTCTGATGCGGCTCTCATCTCCTCCTCGAGGATTAAAAGCTCTTTCGTCCTTGCGCCTATTATGCTGATAACCTCGTTGCCCGCTTTTTTGAATGCCCTGGTTGTCGGCCAGGCAATTGCAGTGCCGACACCGCCGCCGATTGTGACAACCCTGCCGAAATGCTCTATGTGAGAAGGCTTTCCAAGCGGACCGACTACATCGGCAATGGATTCGCCTTCTTCCATGGCATTCAGTTTCACCGTGGTTTTCCCTATAGCCTGAACAATGATTGTTATGGTGCCCTTTCCCTGATTCGAATTTGCTATGGTAAGAGGTATCCTCTCGCCTTTATCGTCGACCCTTATGATAACAAACTGACCGGGTTTTTGTGATTTCGCAATATAGGGGGCGGAGAGCTCTATCTCCGCTATAACCTGCGACAGTAGTTTTTTTCTTACTATTTTGTTCATTTTGATATTTCCTTTACATAATTCTCATATTTTTCCTGAGTCAATAAGGACTTTAGTTCCTTTTGATCCACTCCCTCTATTTCTATAAGCCATCCATCTCCGAGAGGATCTTCATTTATTATAGATGGCTCGTTGATCACATCATTGTTTATCTCAACCACCTTACCGGAGAGCGGAGATACAAGGTCACTGACTGTTTTTGACGATTCTATTTCTCCAAACGATTTTCCCTGAACAACCTTATCTCCTACCTCGGGCAATTCAATGAAAAGGATATCGCCGAGTTCTTCCTGAGCGTAATAAGAAATGCCTATATATGCATGATCGTTTTCTACAGTAACCCAGAGGTGATTTTCGTTATACCACATCTCTTCTGCCATAAATGTAATCCTCCTATCTCATTTTTTTAGGTTGATGAATTGCCATTGAAAAAACGTCTTGTGCTGCTTCCATAACAGCTTCCGAATATGTAGGATGAGCCGCAACGGTGTCGCTCATGGATTGTATGGTCAATCCGTTCTGTATAGCCATTGCACCCTGTGCAATAATATCCGTTGCATGTGCTCCGACAATATGCATACCGAGAACTTTATCCGTTTGAGATTCAACAATGATCTTCACTTCGCCTTCTGTTTGTGAAAAGGCCTTCGCCTTCCCAAGCGCCCTGTAGGGAAACCTTCCGATCTTTACTTTAAATCCTTTTTCCCTTGCCGATTTTTCCGTTAATCCAACACCTGCAGCCTCCGGCATAGAATATATTGCGGATGGTATTGCATCGTAATTAATCGTTTGTTTCTTTCCTTCCAATAGATTCGATACCGCGGTTACACCTTCCCTGTAAGCCACGTGTGCCAGCATCTTTCCTCCAATGACATCTCCACATGCATAAATCCCGTTTACGCGAGTGCTTAAAAATTTATCGACTACTATTTCCTTCCTCTTCCCGAGCTCGATGCCGACATTTTCGAGACCGAGGTCATCGGTGTTTATTTTTCTGCCAATGGATAAAAGCACCATATTACCGATTACAGTATCTCCGTTATCAAGGTAAATATGAACTTCTTGTTCCTCTATCTCTGCATGTGTAACCCTAACGCCTGTTTTTAATGTTATGCCGGATTTTTTTAAACTCCTTGTTATCAATGCTGCTACATCTTCTTCTTCTGTCGGTAGGACCCTGGGCATGATTTCGAGCATAACTATATCCACACCCATGCTTTTGAATATGAATGCGAATTCAGTGCCAATCACGCCGGCTCCTATTATTATAAGTCTTTTTGGCAGAGTATCAATATTGAGTATATCATCGCTCGTTAGAATGAATTCTCCATCCGTTTTTATACCGGGCAGATCGGCTGGAGAAGAGCCTGTAGCTACAATAAACCTATCTGATTCTACGGTCTCATGTTTACCGTCAGCGCTTGTAAGCTGAAGTCTATTCTTCGATAAGAATGAAGCGGATGCTCTTTTAAAGCTAATACCATAAGATTTAAAAAGAAATTCTACACCCTTTACCAATTCGCTTACGATCCTGTTTTTACGCTGTACAATATTTCTAATATCCGGTCTTACGTAAACAGTACCGGACAATCCGAATTCTTCTAAGTTATGAATACGCATCAGCATTTCAGAGGTAGCCTTGAATGCCTTTGTCGGAATGCATCCCCTGTTGAGACAGGTTCCTCCTATCTCGGCTTTATCCACGACAAGCACGCTTGCTCCCAGTTGAGCTGCCCTTATGGCTGCAGGATATCCGCCTATCCCTGCACCGATAACAATGAGATTATAAGAAGAAAGATCACTCATAGAGATCAAAGTAGCAAGCATAAAATTTTTTTGTCAATAAAAACTTGTATACACGTGCTGGATTTCCGGAAGGAAACGACACGATACACACAGAAGGGCGGAGGTACCGAAGATCGAGAAGACGGAAGATGCAAGGACAAAGGAAGCAGGGGCGGTTCAAAAACCGCCCGTCTTGCAACGACGCAGCAAGAATATATTCTCTTTGCGAGGTTTTATTTTGGTTTGATACCCATGGATTCGAAAAGGACTTTTGTGTTTACATACTGCTTGATTATCTCGTAGCCCTTTTTAACCTGATCTTCCCTTACGATGCGCACCTTGCCTATGATGGATTCAATCCTCGATATGGTACTCAACGTATCGTATTTAACATGTATAACAGGGATGTTCATTGCCTGTGCTCTACCGAGTACGATCTCATTGGGCAGGATATCCCCTGTCAGAATGAGGCATTTTGTAGATGTTTCGAGTGCCGCTATTATTATGTCGGCACGGTTTGCTCCTGTTATAACGGCTTTGTTCTTCTTTTTTATAAAATGTTTCAGTGCATTCTCAACATCCATTGCACCTACGACAAGATTTTCAACGAGTTCATCGAGCTTATCGTGACCCGAAAGCATATCTCCACCCACAGCATCCCTTATTTGCCGTACCGAAATGGATTCAAGCTCGGATACTCTCGGTATCATGCCGAAAACCTTTACCCCCTGCTTTTCGATATACGGTATAATATTGTCTGCAACGAACTCCATGTCATCGAATGTCACCATATTCAGGATCACACCTGCAAACCTTTTCCCCAGCAGTTCTTTTGATGAAAGAATACAATCAACACATACCTCATCCCTGTACGGATCTATCAGGACGGTCTGCGCATTCAGTGCCTTTATCGCGATCAAACTGCTTATTTTCATTGTCAGGCCCTCATAAAGATTTGTAGCACCGCTGACAAGCATAATATCTTTATCTAAAGAAAGTTCTGCATACGCATCCTTGAACAACTTCAGGCCATCATACTCCTTACCTTTCAATACCGACGATATGAGGTCGTGTGTTAGGATTATAGGAGACATCTTCTCGACAGGGTCTTTGATGCCGAGAGTCTGTTTTACAAACTCTGCATCAACATCGTAGAGAGTGGTGCCTCTGCTGGCGATAGATTTCCCTATAACCCTCATATATCCGACTTTGTATCCTTGTTCTTGAAGGATTCTGCCGAGTACCGTTGATAAAAGTGTTTTACCCGAGTAACTATTTGTTGAACCAATAAAAAATGGTATTGCTCCGGAATTCATTTGTTACCTCCTCAATGTTTTATAGAGATACGTGCATCCACTGCTATTGCACCTTCATCTTCTGCCTGGACAAGCAATGGGTTTATGTCGAGTTCCACAATTTCTGGATTATCCGTAACTAACTGAGAGACTCTCAGTATTGCGTCCGAGATTGAGTCTATATCTCTCTTTTTTTCGCCCCGAACACCTTGAAGCAGAGGGTATGATCTGATCTCTCGTATCATTTCGTAAGCCTCTGATTCCGATACAGGAGCCACTCTGAAAGAAACATCCTTAAGCACCTCTACATAAATACCGCCGAGACCGAACATGATAAGCGGACCGAAGTTCGGATCTATGTGCATTCCGACAATAGTTTCGGTTCCTGTCGTAAGCATCTGCTGTACCACAACGCCCCAGATCCTTGCAGAAGGCATAAATCTCCTTGCATTATTCGTTATCGAGGAAAAAGCCTGTTCAAGCTGCTGTTCATTGTTTATGCCGACCACAACACCGCCCACATCCGTTTTATGAAGTATATCAGGCGATGCGATCTTCATTACCAATGGATATCCGGCTGTTACTGCAGAAGACTTAGCCTGTTCCAGGGTGTTGGCAAGCATGCTTTTGGGCGTTTTAAAACCGTAAGCCTCTATAACTTTTCTTGCCTCGACATCAACAAGACTTGATCTGCCTGATGCCTGTATCGTATTAAGCGCATGTTTAACACTTTGCAAATCCACTTCAAATTTTCTATATGTTTTTTCGGGTCTGCTCAGCCAGTCTTTATAATCAAGTGCTATTTTGTATGCTTTTATTGCGGACTCAGGGAATATGTAATTAGGTACCTTTCCATTATTGAGGACTTTTATGCCTTTGCCCACATCCCTGCCTCCCATAAAACCTGCAAGTATAGGTTTATCCGCATGTTTTGCGGTATCAACGACTATATTTGCGGTTTTGTCTATCTCTGTCATATCCTGAGGCGTCAGCAGTACGAATATACCGGCAACATCCTTATCATTCATGACAATATCTATTGCGGATTTATACCTGTATGCGAGTGCATCGCCGATAATATCAAAAGGATTTCCAAAAGCTGCCGATGGAGGTAAAACCTTTTTCAGGGAGAGTACGCTTTCATCACTTATATGCGCCAGTCTTATACCTGCGCGCTCTGTTGCGTCGGCAGTGATTATACCCGGCCCGCCTGCATTCGTAACAATTGCGAGTCCTCCATTCGCAGGCAGGGGCTGACCCTCAAGCAGTTTTCCGATATCAAACAACTCTTCTATGGTATGCGCCCGGATAACACCCGATTGTTTGAAAGCAGCATCGAATGCTGCGTCGGAACCCGCGAGTGTTCCGGTGTGCGATGATGATGCCCTTGCTCCAACCTTTGTGCCGCCTGCTTTAATCAAGATAACAGGTTTTTTCTTCGATGCCTTGTAGGCCTTTTCTATAAATGTCTTACCGTCAGCAACACCCTCTATGTATCCAAGGATAACCTTTGTGTCCGGGTCATCTGCCAGATATTCTATGAAATCGGCCTCGTTAAGGTCGGCCTTGTTGCCGAGGCTTACGAATTTTGAAAACCCCATATCATTGGCAAGTGCCCAGTCAAGTATTGCCGTAAGCAGAGCACCCGATTGTGATAGTATGGAAATGTCCCCTGTAAGAGGCATGTCTGCTGCAAACGAGGCATTCAGTTTCGACTTTGTGTCTATGATGCCGAGGCAATTCGGTCCGACAACCCTCATACCGTAGGTATCCGCCTGCTCCTTTAACTGTCTTTCGAGCAGTGCACCTTCTACACCTACCTCTTTAAATCCAGCAGAGATAACAATCACAAACTTAGCGTTCTTCTCGGCACAGTCCTTTAATGAAGCTATGATTGCCTTTGGCGGTATCATGAATACGGCAAGGTCTATGGTATCGGGTATGCTTTTAATGTCTGGATATACCTTCACACCGAGGATTTCCTGTGTTGTAGGATTGACAGGATAAATTTTGCCTGCATAACCGCCTTCTTTAATATTTTTCAGTAAGCTATACCCAACCTTTCCAGATACCTTTGAGGCACCAATCAGTGCAACACTGTTTGGTTTAAATATTGTATCAAACATATAACTATTTTTTCCTTTCACCATCGGGATTAAAAAATCTTCTTACAGCGTATTCCATATCCTGCTCCTTATACGCTTTTTCTGTAAATATATATTTGTAGTTTTGTATATAATTTGTAATGAGTTTATAGGCATTGTTGATCTCTGCCATTTTTTTTGTACACAAGGATTTATCCATATCGGTACATTTGTCAGGGTGGTATATCATCACGAGCTTGCGGTAAGCAGACTTTATCTGCTCCATCGTTGATATTTCAGGCAGTCCAAGGACCCTGCGTGCCTTATTGAGGGCTCTGTAACTTGGCAGGTTTTCCATTTTCTTTTCTTGACCTTGCCCAGAAAAATATGATCCAGCCGACTATAAATGTAGGTATTGCAATAAACTGAGACGTTGAAAGCTGGCTTGCACCCCATGGCCATGATATGGTCGGTCCGACAAATCCTCTGATAACATCACCCCTGAAGAATTCAATCATAAATCTGTTGAATGAATAAAGTATAAGAAAAAGCCCTACCAATTCGCCGTTGTGCTTTTTTAAGTGCTTTTCGTACCACAGGAGAAAGAAAAACAAAATAAGGCCGTTTACAGATTCGAACAATTCCGTCGAAAAAAGCCTCTGGTCCGGGTAGGCAATACCTGCATCACTGTTCAGTGCAAATACGGATCCTATGGGCCATGGTAAGGTTGTAGGTTTGCCAAAGCAGCAGCCATTCATGTAACAGCCGAATGCCCTGTGGATCGCATAGCCGAGTCCGGCGTACGGTGAGAGCAGATCTCCAAACTTAAAAAATTCCTGCTTAACCCATTTCAAATAAATATACATGGCGAGTATACCGCCAAACAAACCTCCGTAAAATACGAGTCCGCCCTTCCATATCTCAAGCATCTCAAGGGGGTGCTGAATATAATAGCTCCACATGGTTATGATAAATATGATCCTCGCCCCGATAATGGAGCCGATCATGATCCAGAAGCTCATATCCAGGACAATGTTGGGGTCCATGCCGAGTTTTTTACCTTTCCGTGTCGCAAGGTAGATCGCAACGATAAAAGCTGTAGCCATTGCCACACCGTAGGTGTGAATGGTTATGGGTCCGTAGTGGAAAAGAATCGGATACATATACTCTCCTTTATTTTAACCCGTTAGAAAATCCCGCTCTTTATGACCGGGGTCGCTATAATAAATTTAAGTCATTAAAGAAAGGGCGTGGTTTAAAGCCGCGTCCTTTCTAACGGGGTTTATTCAGAAACACTAAGCATGTATTTCATCTGGAATCCTCTATTTAAACCTCAGAAACAATTTTTTGCCCTCTCACACTACCCTTTTATGACTCTTTAGGCTCGTTTTACCCCGCTTGTCAAATAGGTCCATTGCAAATTTCATTATCCAAGCCCCAAAATCCTTTCTTACTCCCTCGCTAAGAGTCCTCTGTCAGATGTTACCTCTGCCCCTTTAAAATTCACTCTTATTTGGGGAATACAGGATAATATATTTTCACACACAGCAAGAAAGCCCGGATATGTCCTTGACGAATGAAAGGGCGCAGGTTTTTATCGCCTCTGAAAGCGTTGGAAATATTGGTAGTGTATTGATAACATCATTGATGGTATTTTTGTTCTTTATCAGAAGCATTGCCTGCCCTATAATCTCGCCGGCGTTGGGCGCAAGCAGGTGCACCCCAAGCAGTTGACCTGTTTTAGGATGAACAGTCATCTTGATTAGGCCTTCCGTCCTGTTTAAGATAATGGCTTTTGGAATACTCTTGAAATCCACGCTTCTGCACGCGCATACGTGCATTCTGTTCATCTGCTCCTGTTCCGTGAGTCCCACACCCGCAAGTTGAGGATCCGTAAAGATGGTATACGGCACGGCATCATAATCTATTCTTTCTTTCGAGCCTGCGAGCGCATTCTCGGCGGCAATGCTGCCCTCCCTTCCCGCGGTTGTCTCAAGCCTTGACGGTTGATTTATCACGTCCCCGACTGCGAACACACGATCATTAGATGTTTGCAGATAGGTGCTTACGGCAACTGCATGACGCTTGTCGGTCTCGATACCGGCTTTATCAAGGTCAAGGCCTTGTGTGTTTGGCGTTTTGCCTGCTGCGACAAGTATCTCGTCTCCGCTAACCTCATACTCTTTGCCGTCAACCGAATAGGTAAGCACCTTTTTATTGTCCTTTTTATAAGCCCTTTTAACCTGCGCACGTGTCTTTATGGTTATACCTTCTTTGGTGAGTAATTCCTCAAGCCTGTTGACGACTTCTTCTTCACCAGGCTGAAATATTGATGACTGGAACTCAAGGACTGTGACCTTTGAGCCGAAACGCGCATACATCTGGGCAAACTCGAGTCCAAGAGGCCCTGCTCCGACCACAAGCAGTTCTTTGGGCAATGTTGTAAGTTTGAGCGCCTCTATATGGGTTATAAATCCGGTTTCCTTGAGCCCTTCTATCCGGGGAATGCTCGCCGTTGAGCCGGTTGCAATAATGAATCTTTTTGCAGAGAAAGTTTTATCATTTACCTTCACCTCACTCTTTGAAGCAAAAGATGCCCTCCCTTGAACAAAGGTCACCTGTTCAAGCCGCTTTAAGACCTTTTCATACTTTTCTTTTTGCATCATCTGTACAAGATCAAGTTCATGCTGCATCACCTTCTGAAAATCGAAAGATTTAACCTCAAGATCAATCCCCGGAATGCCGTGATGTCCCGTAAGATGTAACACTTCGCCTGCATAAAGTAGTATTTTTGACGGCACGCACCCCACATTGACGCAGGTACCTCCAAGAGGCAGCCCGTCGTTTATTATGATGGTCTTCGCCTTGAGTTCGTTTGCCCTGATCGCGGCTGCAAATCCGCCTGCACCCGCACCGATAATAACCAAATCATATTCCATGTCTATCTCCTTTTTTAAATATGGGACAGCACACATCAAGAGTACTGTCCCACTCGTGTGGCCAAAATCTCAATCCTTAAAGTGTTCTTCTCCGACTACTTTCGCCTTGTATGCGTACCCCGTGGCTTTACTGGCTTTTTGTATCGCATTCAATAGAGAATCCTCTTTTATTCCATCCTTGGTCACAACAACTGCGATCTTATTCTCTAACGATGTGAATACCCACTTTGTTCCCGGCACCTCTGAGATCGACTTCTTAATGGCCGCAGGACACATCGAGCAAGCCATACCACCTACATTGATTATATAAAGGGTATCCGCAAAAGAGGGACGAATAAACCCTGCTCCTGCAAGGACAAGCGTCAACACGGTCACCAAAAACATTTTCTTCTTCATTATTTTTCACCTCCTTATTTTAGTATTTTTGAAAGCAATATTGGATAAACGGTTGCTATTACCAGAAGTGCAAAAGAAAACCATGTTATACCTATACTAAGACGTTTTGCCCATACGGATTCATTACAGGCACATGCAAATACGGGCTTTTTGAATATCTTTTTGATCTTGTCCTTAATATCGTAAAGTCGGTATAGGGAGTAGCTTATAGACAGGTAGCCTATACTCAAAAATAGCCACCGGTAAGGCTCAAAT